>NZ_LZHZ01000026.1 GCF_001667505.1 Mycobacterium sp. ACS1612 | reverse complement strand
AGGTGTAAAGCATCAGCCGAAACACTGTCAGCCATCAACCGGAGCCGAAACGTCAAGCATCAACCGACGTCATACAGATAAGGTGGTGCGCCGTCAGGGTTTCGAACCCCGGACCCGCTGATTAAGAGTCAGCTGCTCTACCAACTGAGCTAACGGCGCTGCGTGTGCGACAATAACAGGCCTTGCGGCAAGGGAGAAATCAAGCCCGCGGGCCGCCGCTGGGAGCGACGCCGGCGTTGCGCCCCCGGCAAAATTTGCCCTTAGACTATTGCCAAGAATCCTCAGTGTATGGGTCATGGGTGGGAAGTGGAGCAAAGTATGTGGCAGGTCGGAAGGGCGGCCCGTCCGCGGCGGTGGGGTGCTCGGCTGGTGGCCGCAGCCTTGATCCCCGCCATGGTGCTCACTCTGGACGCATGCGGCAGTAAGCCCACCGCCCCTGCGCAGCCTCAGGTCATCGCGGACAAGGGCACGCCCTACGGCGATCTGCTGGTGCCCAAGCTCTCGGCGTCGGTGAAGGACGGCGCCGTCGGCGTGAGCGTCGAATCACCCGTCACGGTCAGCGCCGAAGACGGCGTGCTGGGCGCGGTGTCGATGGTCAACGAAAGCGACGGCACCCCGGTCGCAGGCCAGTTGAGCCGCGACGGACTGGTGTGGTCGACGGTCGACCCGCTGGACTACAACGAGCGCTACACGGTGCGCGCGCAGTCGCTGGGTTTGGGCGGGGCCACCAGTCAGCAGATGACCTTCGAGACGCATTCGCCGGAGAACCTGACGATGCCCTACGTGCTGCCCAACGACGGCGAGGTGGTCGGCGTCGGCCAGCCTGTCGCGGTCCGGTTCGACGAGAACATCTCCAATCGGGCGGCGGCCGAGAAGGCGATCAAGGTCAAGACCAACCCTCCGGTGGAGGGCGCGTTCTACTGGCTCAACAACAACGAAGTGCGTTGGCGCCCAGCCAGCTACTGGAAGCCCGGCACCGCCGTCGACGTCGCGGTGAACACTTACGGCGTCGACCTCGGCGACGGTCTGTTTGGCCAGGAGAACGTCACCACCCGCTTCACCATCGGCGACGAGGTCATCACGACCGTCGACGACAACTCCAAGACGCTGACCGTGACGCGCAACGGTGAAGTGATCAAGACCATGCCGGTGTCGATGGGCAAGAACAGCACGCCGACCAACAACGGCACCTACATCGTCGGCGACAAGTTCAGCCACATGGTGATGGACTCGTCCACCTATGGCGTGCCGGTCAACTCGCCCAACGGCTACCGAACCGAGGTGGACTACGCCACCCAGATCTCTTACAGCGGCATATTCGTGCACGCCGCCCCGTGGTCGGTGGGCAGCCAGGGCTACAGCAATGTCAGCCACGGTTGCATCAACGTCTCGACGAGCAATGCGCAGTGGTTCTATCAGAACGCCAAACGCGGAGACGTCGTCGAAATCGTGAACACGGTGGGCTCGGTGCTGCCGGGAACCGACGGGTTGGGCGACTGGAACATCCCCTGGGAACAGTGGAAGGCCGGCAACGCCACCATCTGACGTCCGACGGCCGAAGTCTCTTCGCCCGGTTCATGGGCTTTTCTGAGCCATAGCGTCGGGCTGTGGCGGCGTGTAGGCACGGGCACCCGAAGCGAAGGATTAATTTGCCCGTCCGACAATTACTAATTGTCGCCGGCAAATGGTAGACGCATCAAAAAACTAGTGTAGGCAACTAGGTTTTATTTTGCTGAGCGTCTCCTATCCTAAGACTCGGGCCCGCTCAGTCGGTGTAGCGGGGATAGGGAGGGTTTGCAATGAGCAAGAATGCGAAGCAGTCGAGTCGACGCATGGCGAAGACAGCGGGAGTCGGTCTTATCGCCGTTGGACTGTTGCTGGGCGCGCCAGCCGCCATTGCGTCGGCCGACGATCCGGTCAGCGATGCCGGCGCCCAACTCTCGGAGACCGTGCAAAAAGCGGTCGTGGCCGGCTCACAGACGTACCAGCAGGGCGTTGTCGCAGGGTCGCAGACGTACCAGCAGGCTGCGGTGGCCGGCTCGCAGACGGTTCAGAAGGCGGCAACCGCGACGTCCTCGACGCTGAGCGGCGCGCTCAAGGGGCTCTTCAGCTTCGGTAAGTAACGATCCGACGCAAAAGGCCGGAGGGCGGGATACGCCCTCCGGCCGACCGGGGTGGCTGACGGGACTCGAACCCGCGACAGCCAGGATCACAACCTGGTGCTCTACCAACTGAACTACAGCCACCATCGCCGCAAACCGCGCGGCGCCGTTGATATTAGCCGCTGGGGCGCTCTGCGGCCGAATCCATATCCTCCGCCGCGCCGTTGGGGGGCCCCAGTTCGGCGGCGACCTCCGCGATCTCGCTGGTCGACGGTCCAGGCGGCGGCACGAAGGCGGTGCGGCGGTAGTACTGCAGTTCACGGATCGACTCGTGGATGTCCGCCAATGCGCGGTGTGCCAGCCCTTTCTCGGGTTGGCCGAAGTAGATGCGCGGATACCACCGCCTGCACAGCTCCTTGATCGAGCTGACGTCGATCATCCGGTAGTGCAGGAAGTCGTCGAGCTTGGGCATGTCGCGGGCGATGAACCCGCGGTCGGTGGCGATCGAGTTCCCGGCCAGGGGAGCGGTCTTGGCCTGCTTGACGTGGCTACGGATGTAGTCCAGGACCAGTTCCTCGGCGGCTGCCACGTCGACCGTGGACGCGCGCACCTCCTCGATCAGTCCCGAGCGCGTGTGCATATCGGTCACCACCGGGATCATCGACGACAGCGCCGCGTCGTCGGCGTGAATCACCACGTCGATGCCGTCGCCGAGGATGTTCAGCTCCGCATCGGTCACCAGCACCGCGATCTCGATGAGGAAGTCGGTCTTGAGATCAAGGCCGGTCATCTCGCAGTCGATCCACACCAATTCGTCGCGCACAGGGGCAACAGTAAGCCGTCCGGCGACAACCAGCCGCCCACACGCGCCCGAGCGCGCCGAAGCTTAGTAGGGTTCGAGCCATGACGACGGAGTCGGCAGCCACCCCCGCAGAGCAGATCGCCGCAGGTTACGCCACAGAAGGGGCAGCGCTCGAGCTCGGTGCCGTCGTCGTGGACGGGGTTTGCGATGCCGCCGCGCAGGTGCGGATTCCGCTGGCCACCGTCAACCGCCACGGCCTGGTCGCGGGCGCTACCGGC
Organism: Mycobacterium sp. ACS1612; assembly: GCF_001667505.1. GTDB lineage: Bacteria > Actinomycetota > Actinomycetes > Mycobacteriales > Mycobacteriaceae > Mycobacterium. Next base: position 49,350 of record NZ_LZHZ01000026.1, on the reverse strand, counting down.
ACCGGCAAGACGAAATCGCTGCAGGTGATCGCCGAACAGCTGTCGGCGGCGGGCGTGCCGGTGGTGATGGCCGATATCAAGGGCGACCTGTCCGGCTTGTCGCAGCCGGGTCAGCCGGGCGACAAGATCGAGCAGCGTAACAAGGACACCGGCGATTCGTGGGCGCCGACGGCGTTCCCAGTGGAGTTCCTGTCCCTCGGCACATCGGGTGTCGGCGTGCCGGTACGCGCGGCGATGACCAGCTTCGGGCCGATCCTGCTGTCAAAGGTGCTGGGGCTCAATCCAACTCAGGAGTCCACTCTCGGGCTGATCTTCCACTGGGCCGACCAGAAGGGGCTGGCGCTGCTCGACCTGAAGGACCTGCGCGCCGTCATCCAGTTCCTCACCAGCGACGAGGGCAAGGGCGAGCTCAAGGCCATCGGCGCGGTGTCCGCGTCGACCGCCGGGGTAATCCTGCGGGCGCTGATCAACCTCGAGGCAGAGGGCGCCGACACGTTCTTCGGCGAGCCGGAACTCGAGCCCAGCGACCTGATGCGCACCGATGCGCAGGGCCGCGGCGTCATCACGCTGCTCGAACTCGGCGATCAGGCGGCGCGCCCGGTGATGTTCTCGACGTTCCTGATGTGGGTGCTGGCCGATCTGTTCACCGCCCTGCCCGAGGTCGGCGACGTCGACAAGCCGAAGCTGGTCTTCATCTTCGACGAGGCACACCTGCTGTTCAGCGACGCGTCCAAGGCCTTCCTCGAGCAGGTCGAGCAGACGGTCAAGCTGATCCGGTCAAAGGGCGTCGGCGTGTTCTTCTGCACCCAACTGCCCACCGACGTGCCGAACGACGTGCTGAGCCAACTGGGCGCGCGCATCCAGCACGCGCTGCGCGCGTTCACGCCCGACGATCAGAAGGCGTTGACCAAGACGGTGCGCACGTACCCCAAGACCGACGTCTACGACCTCGAAAAGGCGCTGACGTCGCTGGGCATCGGCGAGGCGATCGTGACGGTGCTCTCCGAGAAGGGTGCGCCGACGCCGGTGGCGTGGACCAGGATGCGCTCGCCACGGTCGCTGATGGGCGCGATCGGCACCGACGCGATCGCCGCCGCCGCGAAAGCCAGTCCGCTGCAGGCGAAGTACGGCCAAACGATCGACCCCCAGTCGGCCTACGAGATCTTGCAGAAAAAGGTGGCGCCGCCACCTGCCGATGCGCCCGCGCCGCCGCCGGTCGAGCCGCCGCCAGCTGCCAGCGCCGAAGGCGAGGCGAAGAGCCGCGACGCGGTCGAGGGCAGCATGGTGGCTGAGGTGCTGCAGAGCTCGGCGTTCAAGAGCTTCCTGCGGTCGGCCGCCACGGTCGCAGGCCGCGAGATCACCCGCAGCATCTTCGGCACCGGCCGCCGCCGGCGCTAGCCGCCGCCGAGTTTCTTGTAGACCGCGCCGACGATCGGCGTCACGATGGCGCGCGGGGTGTAGCCCGACGCCACCGACATCGCCTTCGACGTCACACCCGGCACGACGCGCATTCTGTTGCGCTCCAAGCCATCCAGCGACAGCTTGGCGGTGTACTCCGTCGAGATCCACAAGAAGTCCGGGATCAGCTTCTCCACCAGCGACTGCTCGGTCTCGGCGGGCAGCGTCTCGCGCACCGGGCCGGGCGCCAGCAGCGTGACGTGCACGCCGGCTTTCTTGAGTTCGCCGCGTAGCGACTCGCTGAAGGTGTTCGCGAAGGCCTTGGTGGCCGCGTACGTCGCGTTGTTCGGGATCGGCGAATTGCCTGCTGCGGAACCGGAAATCAGGATCCCGCCCGCTCCGCGCTTCACCATGCCGGGCAACACCGCCAGCGTAAGGTCGTGCACGCCAAGCACATTCAACTGCACCTGGGCCTTTTCGCCCGCCGCGTCCAGCGACGCCACCGGCCCGAACGTAGCCGTACCCGCGTTGGCGCACAGGATCGAGATCTCGCGGCCGGCCAGCTCGTCGCAGAGCTTGGTCCGCTGCTCCGGATCGGCCAGGTCCACCGGCCGCACCTCGACGGTCACGCCGAACTGCTGGGTGATCCGGTCTGCCAACGCGCGCAGGACGTCCTCCCGACGCGCGGTGATGATCAGGTGATGGCCGCGGGCGGCGAGTTCGAGGGCCAGCGCCTCGCCGATGTTCTGCGAGGCGCCGGTGACGACGGCACGGGCATCGGCGCTAGGACCGGGTACTGGCATGGGCCGGACTATATCTTGACGTGCATGAGCCGGTTGCGAGTGCTCGCGTGGGCGTTGTGGGACTGCGGCTCCACAGGCGTCGGCGCGATCGTCGTGACCTTCGTCTTCTCCGTATACCTCACCCGCAACGTCGGCGACGACCTGCCCGGCGACACCAGCCCGGCGAGCTTGCTCGGCTGGGCCTTGTTCGCCTCCGGCGTCGTCGTCGCCCTCCTGGCGCCCCTCATCGGGGTGTGGGTGGACGGACCGCACCGGCGGCGTCAGACCCTGGGACTGCTCACCGCCATGGTGGTGGCGCTGACGGCGTCGATGAGTTTGATCCGCGACGACGTCGACTACCTGTTGGCCGGGCTACTGCTGCTCGGCTTCACCGCGGCCTGCAATGACCTCGCCACCGTGCCGTACAACGCCATGCTGCGCCAGCTCACCACATCCGAAACGTCGGGGCGGGTGTCCGGATTCGGTTGGGCAGCTGGCTATCTCGGCAGCATGACTCTGCTGGCCATCGTCTATGCGGGCTTCATGTCACAGGGCAGTCAGAACGTGCCCGCCGCCATGCTGCTCACGGCCGCATGGATGGCGGTGTTCGCGCTGCCGGTGCTCATCGCGGCCCCGCCGTCGGTCGATCTGGTGCGGGCGTCGCAGTCCGCGGTGGGGGTGCTCGGCGCCTACCGCAAGCTGTGGGCCGACCTGGTCGGCGAGTGGCGGCGCGACCGCAACTTCGTCTACTACCTGCTCGCCAGCGCGGTGTTTCGGGACGGTCTGGCCGGCGTCTTCACCTTCGGCGCGGTGCTGGGCGTCAACGTCTATGGCATCTCAGAAGCCGACGTGCTGCTGTTCGGCATCCTCGCCAACGTGGTGGCCGCCACAGGGGCGGTGGTAGGTGGACTGTTCGACGACCGTGTCGGATCCAAGACCGTCATCCTGACCTCGCTGGCGTCCACGATCGCCGTCGGGACCGCGCTACTGGCATCGTCGGGCGCCGCCGCCTTCTGGGTGTGCGGGCTGCTGCTGTGCCTGTTCATCGGGCCGACTCAGGCGTCGGCGCGCACCCTGCTGCTGCGCATGACCAGCGACGGCAAAGAGGGCGTCGCGTTCGGGCTGTACACGATGACCGGCCGCGCCGTCGCGCCGCTGGCGCCGTTCATGTTCTCGACGTTCGTCGCCCTCTTCGGAGCCGACCGCGCCGGCATCGCGGGCCTGATGCTGGTGCTGGCAATCGGTTTCGCCGCGATGGTCGTCGTACAGGTGCCGCGCAGACACGCCGTCGTCTAACCCACCGCGGTGCAGATGGTCAGCCCTGCGCCGGTGCGCTGCTGGACCTGAACCCCGTCGACGGTGATCGAGCAACTCACTTCCCGCCCGACGTTGATGATGCTGACGCTCGCGGAGTCCTCGGCAGGGTCTGCCAGTTCGACCTCCTTGCTCCACGGCAGCATCACGTTGAACTCGGTCTGCAACACACCACCCGTGTCCACGTAGGTGATGTTGATGGCGCGTCCGTCGCCCGACACGTTGTAGACGACCGTCGAGGTGGCGCCGGGAGTGGACGGACTGGTGGGCGACGGGGTGCTCGGCACCGTCGGCAGCGGGAAGACGGGGATGGTCGGCCGCGGTTGCGTGGTGGGGGTCGGCCGGGTGGTGGTCGGCTCTTGGATCGAGGGCAGCGGCGCCACCACGGTGTCCTGCTTGGAGCTGTTGACGATCACCAGGGCGATCACCAGTCCGATCACCGTGACGATCGCGACGCCCGCGACGATCCACAGCCATCGCGGCGACTTCGGTCCCTCCGGCTCCGGCGGCGGCGGTGCGCCTGGCGGATACTGCCCGCCATATTGGCCGGTGGCGTAGGGGTCGTAGCCGTAGGGCGGGTACCCGGGCAGCCGCTCAGTCGGCGCCGGGTTTACCGGCGCCTGGTAGGTGGGGCCGTAGGGCGCCTGGCTGGCATACGCCGGATCGCTGTATCCGGGATAGCTGTTAGGAAAGGGCTCCGGCCCGTCACGGCGTGGTGAATCGGTCATTCCCACCTCATGGCTGCAGGGTACCTGTGCAGCCGCTCAGTCGATCAAGCACCGGCGCTCACCTCGGACTTCGCGATGTGCCGCCGTCGCGCAGTCCGCCACCGTGCAGAATCGAAACAATGGGAGCGCAGGTCCGTCGCCTCTATGGGGCATCGATGTCGCCCGATGCGACCGCGTTCGCCCATCTGGTCGATGACGGCGGCTTCCCCCGCGCGGTCCAGCGCTTCCTTCGCGGCTGGCGGGCCAGCTCGTCGCGCGACGTCGAACTGCCCGTCGAGGGCGCCGTCACCCGCGTCCTTCATTCCGCCGACGGCCATTGGCTGGCATGTGAGGTGGCGCCCGACGGCGCGACCCGCAGCCAGATCTGGATCGTCACAACTGATCCCGACGATCGCGCGGCGCGGCGCATCGACAACTGGCCTGCAGGTGCCCAGGAAGGCACCGCGGAGCTGATCGCATGGGACGGCACCAAGGTCGCCGCGATCCTCACCGGTGAGGACGGCGTCGGCAGCTCGTGTCTCATCGATCCGTCCGACGGCACCACCGTGGTGCTCGACCGCCGCTCTGGCGGCAGGCTGGTCGACGCGTGGGCGGGGGCATCACTGGTGCGGGTCGGTCCGCGCGGCTACCGCGACCTGATCCTGCTGCGCGGGCTGACCGAAATAGCTTTGTTGCCATACGATCCCGGCTCCACCACCGATGCGGGCATCATCCTCGACGACCACAGCCCGCGGCGGCTGCGGGCGGGGCTGGAGGGCGAACTGACACGGCTCTACCAGCCCGCGAAAGCGTACGGGGTCAACAGCACCGAAGGCTATGTGCGCGCGCTGATCCGCAGCGAGAACGGCGCCGAACACGCCAGGCTGCTCGAGGTCACGGCGACGCCGGACGGGGTGTCCTATCAGGTGGTCGCCGAACGACCGGGTTTCGAACTCGACGAATTCACCGTCAGTGACGACCTGTCGACGGTGGCGATGCTGTGGAACATCTACGGCGCCAGCGAATTACAGATTCTCGAGCTCGCCGATAACACGCTGCACGAGCCAATCCCGTTGCCCGGCATGGTGGCCAGCGAGTTGAGCATCAGCGCCGGCGGCTCGATGCTGGCGATGACGGTCGAAGGTCCGTCGCTGCCGCCGGTGGTCGAGTTGGTCAATCCGCGTACCCGCGAGTGGGAACTGGTCGACAGGGAACCGAGCAGCGGGCCCGTCACCGCGGACCCCACGCTGGAGAGGATCACCGCGCGCGACGGACTCGAGTTCACCGGATGGCTGTTCCGCCCGCCCGACGGCGTCGAATCCATCGGCGCGATGATCTTCCTACACGGCGGCCCTGAGGGGCAGGGCAGGCCGGGCTACAACGAGTTCTTCCCGCCGCTGCTGGAAGCGGGGATCGCGGTGTTCCTTCCGAATGTCCGGGGGTCGGGTGGATTCGGCCGTTCGTTCATGCACGCCGACGACCGGGAACGGCGGTTTGCCGCCATCGACGATGTCGCCGACGCCGTGTGTTATCTCGTCGACCACGGGTTCGCGCCGCGAGACCGCATTGCGTGCTGCGGATGGTCTTACGGCGGATACCTGACCCAGGCCGCGCTCACCTTTCATCCGCAGCTGTTCGCCGCGGGCATCAGCATCTGCGGGATGAGCGATCTGAACACCTGGTACCGCACGACAGAACCGTGGATCGCCGCCGCCGCCCATCCGAAATACGGCCATCCGATCAGCGACCGTGAACTGCTTGACGATTTGTCGCCCCTGCTGCGCGCGCACGCACTGACTGCGCCGCTGCTGCTGGTGCACGGTCTCAACGACACCAACGTGCCACCCACCGAATCGCAGCAAATGTACGACGCATTGCGTGAACTGGGCCGCACGGTCGAACTGTTGACGTTCGACGACGACGGTCATGAGATCGTCCGCCGGGAGAACCGCGCTGTGCTGGTGACCGCCATGAGTGACTGGCTCACCGCGGCGTTCGCGGGCGCCTCGATTTCGTGATCAATCCGTAGCTGACCTGAGGTTTGGACAAATTAGCCGCCGGGTAAACGGTCGCTGCGCGTCAGTCGCTGGCGCGACAACGGATGGAGGCAGACATGCGAGGCGGCGGAATTCTCGGCGTCATTGTGCTCGTCTGGTTGCTGATCGGGGTGGTCGCGGCCTATCAGCGCGACTACTTCAAGAACTCCGAAAACAATTGTGCGACAGCGGGGTCCATCGCTCTGACGGTGGTCGCGGGTCCGCTGAATTACGCGGGAGTCAACCCCAAGGTGACCAACTGCAACATTCCTGAGCCCAGCCAGTAGTCAACTGGCGGTTAACAATTCACTAGAAATGGAGTAACCATGATTGTCCTGGGAGCCATCCTGCTCATTCTCGGGCTGATCTTTGGCATATCGATCCTCACCTACATCGGCGTCGTACTGCTCGTCGTCGGTGCCGTCTTCTGGATCCTCGGCTCCGTCGGTCGCCCGGTCGGCGGCAGGAGAGTTTGGTACTAGCGCTGTCAACGACCGGCCGAGGCCAGTGCAGCGACCGTCATCGCCCGCAGGACGGATCGCGAACTGGCCTCGGCCGTTTTTGCGGTATGGGGCTTGACGCTGTGTGGCGTCGAATTCAACAACCCGAACGCCGCGTGTGCCATTAGGCGGGCGTCCTCCTCGCTCAGCGAGTCGTTCAACTGCCGCAGCACACCCACCCAGATCTCGACGTATTGCCGCTGCGCTTTCCGCACTTGACGCTTGGCCGTCGGCGGTAAGTGCTGAAGGTCGCGGTCCTGGATGCGGATCAGATCCGATTCTCCCAGTGCGAAGTCCAGATGAAAGTCGATGAGCCCGTCCAACGCATCTGCGGCACTGTCGGCCTGGTCGACGACGCTGGTGGCCCCGGCCAGCAGGCGGGCACTGATGCCGACCAGAAGCTCCGCGAGAAGCGCTTCCTTGTTGGGGAAGTGCCGGTATATCGCGGGGCCGCTGACACCGGCGGCCGCCCCGATGTCCTCCAGCCGCACCGCCAGATAGCCCCGTTCGGCGACCAGGCGTTCTGCCGCGGCGATGAGCTGGCTGCGGCGGTCGGATTTGGCCCGGCTGCGTCGCGTCGGGGAACGCGTCGACGTGGCCATTTGCGCCTCCGGCTCGCTAGTGGACAACTCGGTTAATCGTGACTAACATACCACAAAGTTAGTCGTCATTAACTCAAACGAACGGTTCTTATGAGGGCACCGCAGGGCAGTCACCGCGACGAGCATCTCGCGCTGGTCGAACAGTTGCGTGCGAAGTTGGCCGCGGCGGCGCTCGGCGGCCCGGAACGCGCGCGCGAACGTCATGTCAGCCGCGGAAAGCTGCTGCCGCGCGACCGCGTCGACGGTCTGCTCGATCCCGGTAGCGCGTTCCTCGAACTGGCCCCGCTGGCGGCCGACGGGATGTACGACGACGAATGTCCAGGCGCCGGAATGATCGCGGGCATCGGCCGGGTCTCCGGCCGGGAGTGCATGATCGTGGCCAACGACGCGACGGTCAAGGGTGGCACCTACTACCCGATCACCGTCAAGAAGCACCTGCGCGCGCAGGAGATCGCCGGCCAGAACAGGCTGCCCTGCATCTACCTCGTCGACTCCGGCGGTGCGTTCCTGCCCCGCCAGGACGAGGTGTTCCCAGACCGCGAACACTTCGGCCGCATCTTCTACAACCAGGCGAACCTGTCGGCCGAAGGAGTCCCGCAGATAGCCGCGGTGTTGGGGTCGTGCACTGCGGGCGGTGCATATGTGCCCGCGATGAGCGACGAGGCGGTGATCGTGCGCAACCAGGGCACCATCTTCCTCGGCGGCCCGCCCTTGGTGAAGGCTGCAACCGGAGAAGTGGTGACGGCCGAGGAACTCGGCGGCGGTGACCTGCACTCGAAAACCTCCGGTGTCACAGACCATTTGGCGCACGACGACCGTGATGCGTTGCGGATCGTCCGCCGCATCGTCGCGACGCTCGGTCCCCGGACACCGGTGCCGTGGGACGTGTTGCCTACCGTCGACGCCGTCGCGGATCAGACCGAGCTTTACGACGTCGTGCCCGTCGACCCTCGGGTCCCCTACGACGTGCACGAGGTGATCACCCGGATCGTGGACGGCGGTGAGTTCGCGGAATTCAAGGCCGACTACGGCAGCACGCTGGTCACCGGCTTCGCCCGCATCCACGGTCACCCGGTCGGCATTGTCGCCAACAACGGTGTGTTGTTCAGTGAATCCGCGCTCAAGGGCGCGCATTTCATCGAACTGTGCGACAAGCGGAACACGCCGCTGCTGTTCCTGCAGAACATCTCGGGGTTCATGGTGGGCCGTGACTATGAGGCAGGCGGCATCGCCAAGCACGGCGCCAAGATGGTGACCGCGGTTGCCTGCGCCAGGGTGCCCAAACTGACCGTGGTGATCGGCGGATCGTACGGCGCAGGCAACTACTCGATGTGTGGCCGCGCCTACTCGCCGCGGTTCCTGTGGATGTGGCCCAATGCGCGGATCTCGGTGATGGGCGGTGAGCAGGCCGCCTCGGTGCTCGCGACGGTGCGCGGCGAGATGACGCCGGAAGAAGAAGAGAAGTTCAAGGCGCCGATCCGCCAGCAGTACGAGGACCAGGGCAACCCGTATTACTCGACGGCCAGGCTGTGGGACGATGGCGTGATCGACCCGGCGGACACCAGAACCGTACTGGGGCTGGCTCTTTCGATCGTCGCGCAAGCACCGCTGGAAGCGGTTTCCTACGGCGTGTTCAGGATGTGACGATGCACTTCAACACCGTTCTGGTAGCCAACCGCGGGGAGATCGCGGTGCGGGTGATCCGCACGCTGCGCGCGATGGGGATACGTTCGGTCGCGGTGTTCAGCGACGCCGACGCCAACGCCCGCCACGTTGCCGAGGCCGATGTCGCCGTCGGCATCGGGCCCGCGCCTGCGCGGCAGAGTTATCTGGACATCGACGCGGTGGTGGAGGCGGCGCAGCGCACCGGCGCCCAAGCCGTGCATCCTGGCTACGGATTCCTCTCGGAGAACGCACAATTCGCGGCGGCGCTGCAAGCCGCCGGGATCGTCTTCATCGGGCCGCCGGCCGCCGCCATCGAGACCATGGGCGACAAGATCGCGGCGAAGGCGGCCGTATCGGCGTTCGGTGTTCCGGTGGTGCCGGGGGTGTCCCGGCCCGGCCTGACCGATGCCGACCTGATCGCAGGGGGCGACGGGGTCGGCTTCCCGGTGTTGGTCAAGCCGTCGGCGGGCGGCGGCGGTAAAGGCATGCGGGTGGTGCACGACCCGTCGGAACTGGCCGCGGCGCTGGCCAGCGCCCGTCGCGAGGCGGCGTCGGCGTTCGGCGACGACACGCTGTTCCTCGAGCGATTCGTGTTGAACCCCAGGCATATCGAGGTACAGGTGCTCGCCGACGGATACGGCAACGTCGTGCATTTCGGCGAGCGCGAATGCAGCCTGCAGCGGCGTCACCAGAAGGTGATCGAGGAGGCGCCGTCGCCTCTGCTCGACCCGGCGACGCGGGCACGCATCGGCGCGGCGGCCTGTGACACCGCCCGCAGCGTCGACTACACCGGCGCAGGCACTGTCGAATTCATCGTGTCCGCCGACCGGCCCGACGAGTTCTTCTTCATGGAGATGAACACCCGCCTTCAGGTGGAACACCCCGTCACCGAGATGGTCACCGGTGTCGACCTGGTCGAACTCCAGGTTCGCATCGCAGCGGGGGAGAAGCTGCCGATTAGTCAGGACGACATCGTGATGCGCGGTCACGCCGTCGAGGCCCGGGTTTATGCGGAGGATCCTGCGCGCGGGTTCCTGCCCACCGGTGGTGACGTGCTGGGCCTCGCCGAACCCGATGGGCCCGGTGTGCGCGTCGATTCCGGCCTCGCTGTCGGCACCGTCGTGGGCAGTGACTACGACCCGATGCTGGCCAAGGTCATCGCCTACGCCGACGACCGGCCCGCCGCACTACGCCTGCTCGACCGTGCGCTGGCCGACACCGCGGTGCTCGGGATCACCACCAACATCGACTTCCTGCGCTTCCTGCTCGCCGACGACGATGTCGCCGCAGGCCGGTTGGACACCGGACTTCTGGACCGCAGAACGCCGGACTTTGTGGCGGCGCAATGCGGTGACGACGAATTGATCGCCGCGGCAGCATTCAAGTGGCTGCGGTGTTGGCCCGCACCCGCGGGTGACCTGTGGGCGGTGCCGTCGGGGTGGCGGATGGGGCAGCGGGCACCCACGACGTTCCGGCTGCGTGCGGGTGACCGCACCGACCATGTCCATCTCACCGGCACCCCGCATGCCGCCACAGCGCGCGTCGAAAACGGCGAAACACGTTCACTGGCAGCATCTCTCGACGGTGAGCGGCTGAGCGTCACGCTGGACGGCCTGCGCACCGAATACCTGGTGGCCGCCACCGATGGCCAGATCTGGCTGTCTGGCGGCGGTCGCACCGCCTGGGTCGAGGAAGTGCGGGAAGCGCCGGTGCGGCCCGACGACGAACACAGCGGTGACGCCGAGCTGACCAGTCCGATGCCCGGCGCGGTAGTGGCAGTCGGCGTCGGGGACGGCGACAGCGTCGCCACCGGCACCGTCGTCGTCACCGTCGAAGCCATGAAGATGGAGCACGCGCTGACCGCGCCGGTCGACGGCACGGTCGAGCTTCTCGTCGCCGTCGGCGACCAGGTCAAGGTGCGCCAGCCGGTGGCCAGGATCATCACAAGTGAGGAAGACGAATCATGAGCGACTTTTTGGCCACCGGAATGCTGCCGGACCATTACGAACAACTCGCCAAGACGGTCCGCGACTTCGCGCAGACCGTCGTCGCGCCCGTCGCCGCCAAACACGACGAGGAACATTCGTTCCCGTATGAGGTGGTGTCGGGGATGGCCGATATGGGCTTGTTCGGCCTGCCGTTCCCCGAGGAGTACGGCGGCATGGGCGGCGACTACTTCGCGCTCTGCCTGGCGCTCGAGGAACTCGGCAAGGTCGACCAGAGCGTGGCGATCACGCTCGAGGCCGGCGTGTCGCTTGGCGCGATGCCGGTGTACCGCTTCGGAAACGAACAACAGAAGCAGGAATGGTTGCCGCTGTTGGCAAGTGGCAAGGCGCTCGGCGCGTTCGGCCTGACCGAGGCCGGTGGCGGCACCGACGCGGGTGCCACCAGAACCACCGCCAAGCTCGACGACGGGCACTGGATCATCAACGGCTCCAAGCAGTTCATCACCAACTCCGGCACCGACATCACCAAATTGGTCACCGTGACCGCGGTGACCGGCGAAAGCGGTGGAAAGAAAGAGATCTCGTCGATCCTGGTGCCGCTGCCCACCGAGGGATTCACCGCTGAACCCGCGTACAACAAGGTCGGCTGGAATGCCTCGGACACCCACCCGCTGTCGTTCGACGACGTCCGGGTGCCCGCGGAGAACCTGCTCGGCGAGCGCGGCCGCGGCTACGCCAACTTCCTTCGCATCCTCGACGAGGGCCGGATCGCCATCGCGGCGCTGTCGGTCGGCGCCGCCCAGGGCTGCGTCGACGAGTGCGTGAAGTACGCCAAGGAACGTGAGGCGTTCGGCGCGCGCATCGGCACCTTCCAGGCGGTGGCGTTCAAGATCGCACGCATGGAGGCGCGCGCACACGCCGCCCGCACCGCGTACTACGACGCCGCCGCACTGATGTTGGCGGGCAAGCCGTTCAAGAAGGCGGCGGCCATCGCCAAGATGGTGGCCAGCGAGGCCGCGATGGACAACGCTCGCGACGCCACCCAGGTGTTCGGCGGGTACGGATTCATGAACGAATACGCCGTCGCGCGGCACTACCGCGACAGCAAGATCCTCGAAATCGGTGAGGGCACAACGGAAGTGCAGCTGATGCTGATCGCGCGCGAGGCTGGGCTGTGAGCGGAGCGAACGATCCAACAGAAGTGAGCGGTAAGCGGGTAGTCGTCCAACGCGGGCTGTGGTTCGAGGAGTTCGAGACGGGGGTGCTGTACCAGCACCGCCCGGGCCGCACCATCACCGAGGCCGACAACGTGCTGTTCACCACGCTGACGATGAACACCCAGGCGCTGCACCTGGACGCCGCGTTCTCGGATGCGTTGCCGCCGTTCAACCAACGCCTGGTGAATTCGATGTTCACGCTCTCGACGCTGGTCGGGCTTTCGGTGGCTCAACTGACGCAGGGCACCATCGTCGGCAACCTCGGCTTCGGTGAGGTGGCGTTCCCCAAGCCGCTGTTCCACGGTGACACGCTGTACGCCGAAACCGAGGTGACCGACAAGCGGGAATCCAAGAGCCGACCCGGCGAGGGGATCGTGACGTTCGCCCACACCGGCCGCAACCAGCACGGCGACATCGTCGCGACCGCGTCGCGCAAGACCATGGTGCGCATGCGACCCGAGGGAGAGAGTTAGTGGCACTCAGCCAGACGGGACCGGCGTGGTTGTTCTGCCCGGCCGACCGACCCGAACGGTTCGAAAAGGCCGCAGCGGCAGCCGATGTGGTGATCCTCGACCTCGAGGACGGCGTTGCGGCCAAGGACCGCGGGGCGGCCCGCAAAGCACTGATCGAAACGCCTCTCGATCCGAACCGCACCGTCGTGCGCGTCAATCCGAGCGGGACCGCCGACCATCAACTCGACCTCGAGGCGCTGTCCGGTACGGCCTACACCACCGTGATGTTGGCGAAGACCGAAGAGCCGCAGCAGGTTCGGGATCTGGCGCCGCTGGACGTGGTGGTGTTGATCGAGACGCCGTTGGGTGCGCTGGCGGTCAACGAACTGGCGCGGATGGACAACTCGATGGCGCTGATGTGGGGCGCCGAGGACCTGTTCGCGGTGCTGGGCGGCACCGCCAACCGCTACCCGGACGGCAGCTACCGCGAGGTTGCGCGGCATGTGCGGTCGCAGACCCTGCTCGCCGCGAAGGCATACGGACGGATGGCGCTGGATTCGGTGTATCTGGACATCAAGGACTTCGACGGCCTCGGCAAGGAGGTCGACGACGCGGTGGCGGTCGGCTTCGACGCCAAGGTCGCCATCCATCCGTCGCAAGTGGCGGTCATCCGCGCCGGCTATGCGCCGACCCCGGAGCAGGTCGAGTGGGCGCAGGCGGTGCTCACCGCCGCTGCCAGCGAACGCGGTGTGTTCCAGTTCGACGGCCTGATGGTCGACGCTCCGGTGCTTCGCCGGGCGGAGCGGATCGTCGCGTCGGCGCCGCACGATCGTGGCTAGCAGCCATCCTGTACATGCGGGTCGTCCCGCGGAGTTTGGCGGTTTGGGCGACGTCGGTCGGCGTGAATCGGCACACCGCCTAGTACTGCTTTCGGAGGAAACGTCGGCGCGTTTATCAGACCGACGTTCAGGTCTTCCTCGGCAGTGATGGCGTTGAGCGCCAACGAAACTGGATCATTGACAGTCTCTCGGCGATGGCGTGCGCCGAGAGGCTCACTTGGTCACCTCCTGGCCCTTGCCGACGACAGTCACACCGCCGTCTGAGACGACGAATCCGCGCGCCCGATCGTGATCTTTGTCCACCCCCACCTGCGCCCCCTCGGGTACCACCACGTCCTTGTCGATGATTGCGTTCCGTACCACGGCGTTGGCAGCGACAACGGTGTTGTCCATGATCACTGAGCGTTCCACGATGGCGTAGTCCTCTATCCGCGCGCCGGGAGACAGTACTGACTCGCGGACCAGCGCCCCAGAGACGATGACGCCGTTGGCGACCACGCTGTTGACCGCATGGCCGACCCGCTCGCCGTCCTCGTGCACGAACTTCGCCGGTGGGTGCGGCGGGATGTGGGTGAGAATCGGCCACTCGCTGTTGTACAGGTTGAATAACGGCACGACAGCGCACAGGTCCATGTGCGCGTCGTAGTAGGAGTCCAACGTTCCAACGTCCCGCCAGTAGCCGGCGTCGGCGGGGTCCGCACCGGGTACCTCGTTGCGCTGAAAGTCGTAAACCTGTGCCATGCCCCGGTCCACCATCATCGGCATGATGTTGCCGCCCATGTCGTGCTTGCTGGACTCGTCGGCGGCGTCCTTGCGCAGCGCCTCGACCAGCGCGTCGGCCGAGAACAGGTAGTTCCCCATCGATGCGAACGTCTCGTCGGGCCGACCTGGCAGCCCCGGCGGGTCGGGCGGTTTCTCCAGGAACGCCTCGACCCCGAGCCCGTCGGAGGCGGTCTTGATCACCCCGAAGGCGCTGGCCTCCTTCCGTGGCACCGGAATGCCGGCCACCGTGGCGCCCGCGCCACTGTCGAGGTGCTGCGCAATCATCTGCCTCGGGTCCATGCGGTAGACGTGGTCGGCGCCGAACACGATGACCAGATCCGGCTTCTCGTCGTTGATCAGGTTCAGTGACTGGTAGATCGCATCGGCGGAGCCGGTGTACCACTGCGGGCCAAGGCGCTGCTGGGCGGGCACCGGTGTCACGTAGTTGGCGAGCAGGCTGCTCATCCGCCAGGTCGTGGTGATGTGGCGGTCCAGGCTGTGGCTCTTGTACTGCGTGAGCACCGCGATCCGCAGCACCCCGGCGTTGACCAGGTTCGACAACGCGAAATCGATCAACCGATACAGCCCGCCGAACGGAACGGCTGGCTTAGCCCGGTCAAGGGTCAATGGTAAGAGGCGCTTGCCCTCACCACCTGCGAGCACGATGCCGAGCACCTTCGGATCGGCCATTTGACGTCTCCTTCTGTTTCGACGCTTCAATTGGCGCTGTCAGCTTGCCGTGGAGTCCAGAATCTCCTGCAGCGTCGCTCTTGCGCCGTGCTCGGCCAGAGCCGTGCGATAGCCCTCGAAGCTGGCGACGAAGTCCGCGTGCTCCACGACACCGCTCGCTAGCAGCGGCTCGATCCGCAGCGCTTCGGACGGATCGCCCGATACCAGGTGCCGACGCGCTTCATCGTCGAGGCGCGGCTCGGTTGTCTCGAAGGCATTGCCGCTGTCGTCCTGGCCCTGTAGCACGCGGCTCCAGGCGGCAAGGGTAAAGGCGGGGATGCGGTGGTCGATGCCGGCCGCAAGCATCTCCCTGAGCGTGCTGGTGAAATACACGGGCACCTTGGACGCGCTGTCCGAGGCGATGCGCGTCAGCTGGTCGTGCATCGCCTCGTTGGAGAAGCGTTCGAGCACGGTGTTCTTGTAGTCCACGAGGTTCACGTCCCGCGGCTCCTCGAGCAGCGGCAGCACGATCTTGTCGAGGAAGCGTTCTAGCAGCACCGGCACCTGCGGGTCGCGCATCGCCTCGGCCACCTCGTGGTAGCCGAGCAGCAGGGCCGGGTAAGCCAGGGTGAGGTGGCCGGCGTTGAGCACGCGCACCTTCACCTGCTCCCACAGCTTCACTTCATCGCTGAGTTGCACGCCCACTTTTTCGAGCGTGGGGCGACCGTCGGTGAAGCGGTCCTCGATTACCCATTGGGTGAAGTCCTCGGCCACTAGCGGGATTCGGTCGTGCAGTCCGCTGGCCGCGTTGAGACGCGTGGCGTCTTCCGCAGACACCGACGGCGTGATGCGGTCAACCAGCGAGTTGGGAAAGGCGACGCTGGCATCGATCCAGGCGCCGAGTTGTGCGTCACGCGCGCTGGCAAAGCCGACGAAGGCGGCCCGCGCCACTTCGCCGTTGTGTCGCAGGTTGTCGCACGACACGACCGTGAACGGCTTGATGCCGGCCGCGCGTCGCCGCGCCAAGGCTTCGGTGACGAAGCCGAAGACCGTGTGTGGCGCGCCATTGCCGGCGAGGTCGTGGGCCACGTCCGGGTGCTCGGTGACGAAAGCATCCGACTGCGGATCGACGTGATAGCCGCCCTCGGTGATGGTCAGCGAAACGATGCGCAAGTCTGGGCTGGTCAACAGGGCGAGCACTTCATCCGGCTGATCTGGCCCGAGTAGGTAGTCGACCAGCGCACCGATCACGCGCACGTCCGGTTCGCTTTTTGGCGGCGCGATGGTGAGCGAGTACAGGCAGTCCTGGGCAAGGAACTGCGCGGCCTTCTGCCGGCCCCGCTCGCCGCCGCCCAGGCCGATGCCGACGATGCCCCAGTCCTCCTGGCCAGGCAGGGCGAGACAGCGGTCGATGTAGAACGCTTGATGCGCGCGATGGAAATTGCCAACGCCGAAATGCGCGATGCCGCGCTTGAGCCGGCTGCGATCGTAGGGCGGCCCCGTCACCTTGGGAGGCAACTGCGAGAGCGTACTGGCGTTGAGTTCGGTCATGCTGGACTCTCCTTAACAAGCCGACTACGGGTCCGAGTCCCGTCACCGGCTCCAGATCGTCGCTTCGGAAACGCGGTCGTTCGCTTCGCGGTTTCCTATTTCTCGTCAAGCAGGCGGAGGTCGGACGGCTCGCGCAGGAGACCTTCGAGAATCTTGTTGCCCTCGGTGTTGTAGGGCTGGCGCATGTGCTCGTCCCATGCGGCGCGCGAACGGAACATCTCGAGCATCACCCACGTGTCCCGATCGTCCTGGGGCTGGACGAGGTGCATGAACACGCAGCCCGGCTCCTTGAGGGTGTTTTGCCGCATCGACTGCAGCTGCGCCTCAGCTTCGTTGAGCCGGTCGAGCCGAGGCTTGATGGTGACAACCAGGAACAGCGGTTTGTCCTGACTAACCTGGTGGCTCATGAGCCATTCCTTCCGCTGGCGGACCGTAAAGGGACGTCATCGCCCCCCCGGAATCGGGACGGCGATGGAATTTTGCAGCGTGTCGATGAACGACTTCGAATTCTTACTTTGCACGAATGCCGCCACCGCGTCGTAGAGCGCCTGCTGGAAGGCGGATGGCATAAGCTCGCCGTGCGTCATCGATAACAGAATTTTGTCGTGCCACAACGCCTCGGACGCCTGACGCTGATAGGCGGGTAGCGAGGACACATCGACGTCGTTTCGTATCGGCACGGAGCCCTTCACCTTGTTGAAAGCGAGCGACGTCTTGGGATCAGCGATCGTCTCGAGGAACTTGATGGCATTTAGCCCGTCTTTGGCCTGAGCCGACACGACGAAGGTATCCACAATCGCCAGATAGGCGCCCGCAGTCCCGGGATAGGGCACGTATCCGAAGTCCTTGCCTTCGGCGGCGCCGTTCGCAACGAGCTCCCCATAAACGGAATCGTTCATCGACAGGAAAGCGCAATCGCCGGACGCCAACTTCTTCGCCGCTTGATCCCACGTCAGGGCACCGGCACTTGGATCGGCGCGGGACACGACGTCGCCGAATCGGGTCAGCGCGTCTTTGAGCTGCGGACCCGTCCAGTCGAATGAGTCGTCACGAATCTTGGCCCAGCCATCGCGGCCGATGACGCCGAGCAGAGTGTTCTCGAAAAGCTCTGTGGCAGTGAAGCGATCTTTACCGCCCAAGCACAACGGTGTTCGTCCGGCTGCCGCTACTTTGGCCAGGTCACTGGCGAAATTCTCCGAGGTGTAGCCGGCGGCCGGAACAGCGATGCCGGCGTCATGCAGCACGCGCAGGTTGAACCAAAGGTTATTGCCGCGGTGTGACCCGGTGGGCACGCCCCAGGCCTTGACACGATAAGTGGCCGCGTCGAGCAATGTCGCTGGCATGGTGTGGTCCAGGCCCGTGCGTTCGTACACGGCGGACACGTCTGCGATCCGGCCGGCGTCGACCCAAGCGCGAAGCGAACTGCCCAGGAATGTCTGCCACACATCGGGCGGATCACCAGCCCGCAGGCGTGCGGCGAGCGCGACCTGCACATTGCTCCCACCACCACCGGCGATTGCACCATCGATCACATTCACTTTCGGATTGGCTGACCTGAAGGCGTTCAGCAATACCTCGAAAGCCGGATGCTCGGACGGCGACACCCACCACGAGACAACCTCAAGTCGGTCAGTTGCATCTTTGAAGTTGGCCGCTTGTCCGCCACCGCCGCATGCCGCGACGACCAATGCCAGCGCAAGGATCCAGTAGCGTTTCATGCGCGTTCTCCAACCGGGTTCGGTTCCGCCTTCAGATCGAAGAGAGCAAAGCTAGTCACGACTGCGAAGCAGAAAGCAGGTACCACGAACGAGATCGCGGGACTCGTCGCGTCGAGCAGTCGGCCCTGGACCAAAGGCATGATCGCCCCACCCACGATTGCCATCACCAGGCCCGCGGCGCCGAATTTTGTCGCGGGTCCCAGTCCCTTGAGAGCCACCCCGTAGATCGTCGGAAACATGAGCGATAAGCAGAAGGACACTGCGACGAGAGCCACAACGCCGGCCACGTTGGGAGAGAACATCGCAAAAATGCAGAGTAATACCGCGAGCGCCCCGAGAACTGAGAGAACAGCCGTCGCGCGAATCCGCCCGATCACCCAGGTCATGATGAATCGCGAGATAAGGAACACGATCAGGCTCACCTGTAGCAGGAATCCGCCCAACTGCAGCGATCCACCCAGCGCCTGTTGTGAGTACTGGATGAGGTATGTCCATGTGCAGACCTGGGCCGCGACGTTGAAGAATTGCGCTATTACGCCGAACACATAGCGCTTATTCGACACCAGAATCTTCAATGGTGATTTTCCTTCCAGGTCGCCCGACGGGTATTCTTCGACGATTTTCGGGGACTTCTGGAACGCAAAAACAAACGCTATGGCAATCAATACAAATCCAAGACCGAGATAGGGGCCCATCACCGCGCCGAGTTCACCCGCGCGGATCGTCCGTACCTCCGCAGGCGACAGATTCGCCATATTCACCGGCTCGTCCAACTTGGGCAGGATCAGGGTGGCGGCCAGCAGGACACCGATGTTTGTGCCCACAGGGTTGAAGGCTTGCGCGAAGTTGAGCCGCCGTGTCGCGGTTTTTTCCGGCCCCAGCGAAAGGACGTAAGGGTTGGCAGAAGTCTCAAGTATCGAGCAGCCCGCGGCTATGGCGAACAACGCGACCAGGAAGGCTTCGTACGTCATGAGCTTGCTCGCCGGATAGAACGCAAACGCGCCCATCGCGGCAAGCAGAAGGCCTGTCAGAAGACCTGCCTTGTATCCGAACCGCTGATTGATGAACGCGGCCGGAATTGCTAGCAAGAAGTACGCCCCGAAGTACGCCAGCTGAACCAGCGAGGCCTGGAACGTGCTCATATCGAAGATGCGCTTGAAGCCCGCCACCATTGGAGTGGTGAGGTCCGCCGCCACCCCCCACGCAGTAAAACAGCAGATGAGGACGCCGAACAGCACCCACATCTTCGGGTAGACCAAGGCTGGTTTCGCCTTGGTGGTCGGCAATTCGGCGGGTTGATCGGCGTGCTCAGTGGTCGTCATATTCGGCGTCCCCCTCGTCATCGAGAGCCGTTCAGATCCCCCCAGACCTGTGATCTAAATCACGCTACTCAGGTCGTGCTCTTGGGGGAATGGTTCCGGGAGCAGGAGCATCCCGACCGTTCAGTTCCCGTGAGCCGATTCGCCGCCCGCGCAGTGGCCCGTCCGGCCAGCGCGGCGCGCGCGGTGCGACGGTCAGCGCCGCGGACAGCGGCACGTCTGCACTGATGCCGCGCAGTTGCAGAGCAGGCCAAGGTCCCTGCAACGGGACGCCGCATAAGCGTGTTAGAAAACACACACTCAACGGCAACGGCATAATGGAGGTTGCCCCAGTGCTGCGGCGAGCAGAGCGCATCGTCCGGCTAGCTCCACACCCCGGTAGCTAGTGGGATAGCCCCTTACCAGGGATTTTGCTCTGAACGCCTCCGCGCTGAGCACCGCACGGTCTAACGGCGAAACATGCCGCGACTGGGACCTGAAGGAGGCGGTATGGCCGAAGTGTCTGCGGATGCGGAGAGCGTCGATCTCTCCCCGATCCGGCTGGTGGACCCCGATGGGACACCGACAGCCGAGGATCGTTACAGCCGCGATCTCCCACCGGAAACGCTGAGCTGGCTCTACGAGCTGATGGTTGTCACGCGCGACCTCGACAGCGAATTCGTCAACCTGCAACGGCAGGGCGAACTGGCGTTGTTCGCGTCGTGCCGCGGTCAGGAAGCCGCGCAAATCGGTGCAGCGGCCTGCCTGCGCAAGACCGACTGGCTGTTTCCGCAGTACCGCGAGATCGGCGCCTTCCTGCTGCGCGGCATCACGCCGGCTCAGATGGGTGCCGTGTGGCGGGGCAAATGGCACGGCGGACTCGGCTTCACCGACAAGTGTGTCGCCCCGATCGCCATCCCGATCGGCACCCACGGCCTGCACGCGGTTGGCGCGGCGATGGGCGCCCAGCGGTTGGGCGAGGATTCGGTCACGCTCGCATTCCTCGGCGACGGCGCCACCAGCGAGGGCGACGCGCACGAGGCGCTGAACTTCGCCGCCGTGTTCGGTGTGCCGTGTGTCTTCTTCATCCAGAACAACCAGTGGGCCATCTCGGTGCCGGTGGCCCATCAGATGGCTGGGCCGTCGATCGCGCACAGAGCGATCGGGTATGGCATGCCCGGCGTCCGCGTCGACGGCAACGACGTGTTGGCGTGCTACGCCGTGGTCGCCGAGGCGGCACAGCGTGCCCGCGACGGCGGCGGGCCAACGCTGATCGAAGCCGTCACCTACCGGATGGGCCCGCACACCACCTCCGACGATCCGACGCGATACCGGTCGCAGCAGGAGGTCGACCACTGGGCGGCGCTGGACCCGATCGCTCGCTACCGCACCTACTTACAGACCGTCGGCGTGTGGACCGATCGACTGGAGGCACGCGTCGACGCCAAGTCGAAGCGACTGCGAACCGAACTACGCGAATCCATCGTCGGCGCTGAGGACTTCGACGTCGGCGAGATGTTCGACACGGTCTACCACGACATCACCCCGGATCTGGTACGCCAGCGGCAGCAACTGCTGGCCGAGTTGGCGAAGGAGGCCTGACGTGACACAGATCATCGAACGACCCCCGATGCGCGGCGACGACGTACCGGAACCGCGGGGACCGCTGCTCACGTCCGTGCCGACCGTGCCGACGCTGACCATGGCGCAGGCGATCAACCGCGCCCTGCACGATGCGATGGCGGCCGACGACCGGGTGCTGGTGTTCGGCGAGGACGTCGCCACGTTGGGCGGCGTCTTCCGAGTCACCGAGGGGTTGACCGAAACCTTTGGGGAGCGGCGGTGTTTCGACACCCCGCTGGCCGAGTCAGGCATCGTCGGCATCGCCATCGGGTTGGCGATCCGCGGCCTGGTGCCGGTTCCGGAAATCCAGTTCGACGGCTTCGCTGCGCCCGCCTTCGACCAGATGGTCAGCCACCTGGCGAAGTACCGCATGCGCACGCACGGTGATGTCGATATGCCGGTGACCATCCGCATCCCGTCGTTCGGCGGCATCGGCGCGGTGGAGCATCACTCGGAGTCCACTGAGAGCTACTGGCTCCACACCGCCGGCCTCAAGGTCGTGGTGCCGTCGACGCCGTCGGACGCGTATTGGCTACTGCGGCAATCGATTGCCAGCCGGGATCCGGTCATCTATCTGGAGCCGAAGCGGCGCTACTGGACCCGCGAGGCCGTCGACACCGACGCGCCTCCGGTGCCGTTCGGTAAGGCCGCGGTGCGACGGGACGGTGCGGATGTCACCGTGGTGACGTACGGGTCGCTGGTCGCCACCGCGCTCAGCGCGGCCGACATCGCCGACCAACAGGGCTGGAGCCTGGAGGTGGTCGACCTGCGGACGCTGAACCCGTTGGACTTCGACACCGTGGCCGCCTCGGTGCGTAAGACCGGTCGCGCGGTGGTGATGCATGAGGGTCCCCGCACGCTGGGCTTCGGCGCCGAGTTGGCCGCCCGCATCCAGGAGGAGTTGTTCTACGACCTCGAGGCGCCGGTGTTGCGTGCCACCGGGTTCGACACGCCTTACCCGCCGGCGCGGCTGGAGAAGCTGTGGCTGCCGGGCCCCGACCGGTTACTGGACTGCGTCGAACGTGCGATGGGGCAGCCGTGAGTCCCGAAGGCGACGACGAGCGAGGACCGGTCGGCCCACGCCCGCAGGGCAGGGGACGAGGAGGAGTCAAGGCATGAGTGCGGTCAAGGAGTTTCTCGTACCTGATTTGGGCGAGGGCCTCGAAGACGCGACGATCACCGGGTGGAGTGTCGCGGTGGGCGACGAGGTGGAACTTAACCAGACGTTGTGCACGGTCGAGACGAACAAGGCCGAAGTCGAGATTCCCAGCCCGTTCGCGGGCCGGATCACCGAACTCGGTGGCGCCGAAGGGGACACGTTGACCGTCGGGTCGGTTCTGGTGCGCATCGCGACATCGGAGGCCGAGTCGACGAACGGCACTGCGCGCAAACCGGTCCTGGTCGGCTACGGCGCCGACGACGAGATGGACTCCAGCAGAAGGAGATCGGTCGGTGAGCGGCCGCGGGCCAAGCCGCCGGTGCGCAAGCTGGCCGTCGAACTGAACGTCGACTTGTCCGCTGTTGCGGGCACCGGCCCCGGCGGCGTGATCACGCGCGAGGACGTGCTGGCCGCGGCGGGTCGGTCGGCGCCGACTCCGGAGATGCTCGCGGTGCGCGGGGTGCAGGCCGAGATGGCGCATCGGATGACACTGTCCCGCAAGCAGATCCCCGATGCACATGCCGGCGTCCAGGTGGACTGCACCAGCCTGCTCGAAATGCGTGACCGGTTCCGCGACGCGGTGGACGACGAATCACCGGTCACCCCGTTCGTGCTGATTCTGCGGCTGCTGACCATCGCGCTGCGCCGTCACCCCCACCTGAACGCGACATGGCTGGAGACCACCGACGGCCCGCAGATCCACCTGCATTCGGCGGTGCATCTGGGGTTCGGGGTGGCCGCGCCGCGCGGGCTGCTGGTGCCCGTCATCACCGACGCGCATGCGAAGACGACGCGCGAGTTCGTGACCGTGGTGGCACAACTCATCCGCGACGCACGGGCGGGCACGCTGAAACCGTCGCAGTTACAAGGCTCGACGTTCACCGTGTCGAATTTCGGCGCACTGGGGTTGGACGACGGCGTGCCGGTGATCAACTACCCGGAGGCCGCGATCCTGGGAATGGGATCGCTGAAGCCGCGCCCGGTGGTGGTGGACGGCGACGTGGTGGCTCGGCCGACGATGTCACTGACATGTGCGTTCGACCACCGTATCGCCGACGGCGCCCAGGTCGCCGCCTTCCTCACCGAACTGCGCGACCTCATCGAGACGCCCGAACTCGCGCTGCTCGACCTCTAGCAGGGTTGGCCAGGAGGTGTGTAGTACGGCACGCCTTCTGCGGTGTAGCACGGGATCTCGCCGGGCACGTACGGGACGTGCTGCGAAGCGATGGCCACCGCCGCCGCGTCACCCGCGATATTGGTGCAACCCCCGACGGAGAAGTGGCGTCCGCCCCCGGCCGCGCACACGTCCGCGTCGGCGACTGGCGCCATCACCACCGGCACCACGGCCATCCCCATGGCGGCGCACACCGCTGCTGCCAGCTTTTTCATCTCGCGCTCCTTTGCTGACCCCGACTACTGCAGCGTATGCGCCTCTTTTGACGATGGGGTCATTTTCGCTGCGCGGCGGCCAACCTCTCGGCGAATTCGGGCGAGGTGATCGAAGTGGCTTGCGGTCCCAGTTCGGTGTCCACCGCGATGCGATGTTGATCGGTGTCGACGACGCCCGGATTGGCGGTCGCGCGCATCGACGCCTTGGTGGCCAGGACCACGTCGCGGGGCGCGGCGGCAGGTCCGGCGGCGAGTTCACGCGCGGCCGCCACAGGATCGTCGGCGATCTGCAGTGCAAGCCCGTAGCGCACCGCGGCTTCGGCGTCGAACCGCATCCCGAACAGCAGGGAGGCGCGGGCTACCTGCGGGCCGACGGCGCGCTGCAGCATCCAGGTGGCGCCCCCGCCGGGGTGAATGCCAAGCTTCTGGAAGCGTGGGTCGAAAAGTGCTGCGGGACCAGCGATTCGGACGTCAGCGGCCAGGGCCAGGTTCAATCCGGCGCCGACCGCCGCACCGTTGACCGCGGCGATGGTCGGCAATGCGCAGTTGGCCACCGCGAGAAAACCGTCGTAGATCGTACGTAGGCCGTCCTCGGTGGCCGCGCCGAGCGCGGTGAGGTCCGCGCCGGCGCAGAACGCCTTACCCGCGCCCGTGACGATCAGCGCGTGCACATCGGGGTTGGCCTCGGCGGCGTCAACCGCTGCACGCAGGGCGGCCGAGATCTCCGCGGTGACGGCGTTGCGGCGCTCGGGGTCGTTGACGGTGACGAGGGCTACGTGGTTGTCGACTTGGACCAGAACTGGATCGGACACGGCCTCAGCCTAGTGACCGGGTCAGGTCGGTCACCCGGGTGAATCGGGTCGTGGGGTGATGACCATTCATCCCACGTCGGTAGAGGCTGCTCAGCAGATGGTCAGATCGGTAAGCACTGGCTGCGCCGACCGCCCGTGCAACGCCATCATCGCAAGTGGAGAAACCAGATGAAGCACCGTCAATGTCGACGATCGCCTGCGGTGTCCGGCGCGGCGAGAACACCGTGGCTACTGCATCGAATGCGGGAAGCTGCCGCAACTGGCTGGCGTCCAATCCATCGAAAAGCGGACTCCGCGACGGACACCGTCCCGACGATCGATGATCAACTCAACACGCTCAAGCCCGTCTGCAGCGCCCAGCGGGTGTCGACCGGAACTACATGTGGCGCACCGGCGGTAGCCGTCGCCGAGATACACGCCATCGACGGATGCGAACAGCCGGGGTTGAGCCCAACCGGCGACCTCATCGAGATCCTCTGCCAACCCTGCCTGACAGCTTTGCAGGGGGCGATTGCCACTTACGTGGGCGACAAGCGTGAGACGGCGTCACAATCGGGGACCCGCCCGGTGTGCAGCACCTGCGGACGTCTCACCCAATACCTGCCCAGCGTGTTCACTGTGCGCCCGATCGGGTCCAGCGGACGGACGCCATGACCCGGCTACGCGTCGTCCTCCTCGTTGTGGCTGTGCTGGCCGGAGACTACGCGGCCCTGATGTTGATCGATTGTCAACTGACCCATTTCGGCGTGGCCGCGGCCATCTGTGCAGGATCCTCGCTCCTGGCCGCCCTGATCGCCTACGCCAGGGGACGGTACGAGCTGGCCAGCCGCTGCCGCGCGGCGGTGAGACAGAAAGCGGACATTTCCGAACGCAGCGGACAGCAGGCTGCCACCGCAGCATCTGCACATTGCCCACTGGGCGGTACACGCCAAAAGCAGTGCGATTCACCGGGATTCGCCAACCGACAGGGCGCGCGCTGCTGTCAAGCATGCGCGGCGTTCACAGCCTGACATGAGAACGTCTGCTGCGCAGTCGAAATTGCAGCGCTGGTCGAAGTAGTCTCTCGACGCGGCCGAATCGATCACAGATGTTCAGACGCACCTGGCGCGGGCTCGCAGGGAAAAACCCGCGACCTGTGGTTGGCGTGCCACTGGATTCTTGCCATGCGCAACAACAGCAGGACGCGGGGATGGGAGCGCGCCTAGACTGATTGCCAGCCTTAGCGGTGGCAATTAAATCGTGGAAAACACCACTTGGAAGCCGTCCGCCCGCTGGATACACACTGGTGGGCGGCGGTCGGAGTGAGCGTCGCCAGGGCATCAGGAAAGGTTCGCATTCCGCCGATTCGTGGGCGGGTGCATGAGCTCGAGGCGATCGGTGCGCTGATTGCGGCGGTGGCTCAGGGGCGCGGTGGTGTACTGGTCATCGACGGCCCGCCTGGCATCGGAAAGAGCCGGTTGTTGACCGAGGTGTTGGCGCTTGCTGGGAAAGCCGGTGTTCGGGCGCTGTTCGGTGAGGCGTTTGAGTACCAGCAGACGGTGCCGTTTTTCGCACTGTTCATGGCGACGCTCAACGCCGATCCTCCTGTCGGTGACGCAGAGGCTTTGCGCAAGTTGGGCGGCTCTGAGGATCTGCGCTATTGGGTGGTGCACGACCTAGCGGACGCGATTCGTGCGGCGGCTGTGCAAACGCCTCTGGTGATTGTGTTGGAGGACATTCACTGGGCAGATAACGGAACCCTGATGTTTTTGCGGTCGCTCGCCAGAGTGCGCTCGGACGCGCCGGTGTTGTGGGTGTTGACCGCCCGCACCGGGGCCGGTGGGCCTGCCGTGCAGGAGACGTTGTCGGTGCTGCAACGCGCGAATGCCACATTCTTGCGATTGGAGGCCATGACGCCGGATGCGGTCGCAGACATGGTCAGCGACGCCGTGCGCGCGAAAGCCGATGCGTCGCTGCTGAATATGGCCGCCAAGGCGCATGGAAACCCGTTTCTGGTCAGCGAACTCGTCGGGGGGCTAGGCGAGGAGGGCCGGCTCAATCTGTCTGACGGCCGGGCGATGGTCACGGGAGACCAGTTGCCGCGGCGTTTGGGTGCCACCATGCATCAGCGGCTGGATCTGCTTTCCGCTCAGGCGTCAGAGGTCGTGCGGGTGGCCGCGGTGCTGCCGGACCGGTTCTCGGCCGGGCTGTTGGCGGCGATGCTCGACCGTCAGCCGGTGACGTTGCTGTCGGCGCTGGAGGAGGCGGTGCGTGCGGGTCTGCTCATCGAAGACGGTGACCATTTGAGGTTTCGGCATGACCTGTTGCGTGAGGCTACCCGGCAGTCGTTGCCGCAATCGCTGCGCCGTGCGATGGAACGCCAGTCGGCCTCGGTGATGTTGGGGATGGGCGCGGCCCCCGCTGAGGTGGCTACCCAGCTGGCTCGTAGCGCAGAGCCCGGAGATATAGAAGCGGTGAATGCGTTGCGCCAAGCCGCCCAATCGTTGGGGCACAGTGATGCCGGTGGAGCTGCGGACCTGACAAAGCGCGCACTGCAACTGATGCCCGCCGACCATGGGGATTACGGGTCACTCGTCGCCGAAACCGTGGAGTGGCTCAATCGGGCCAGTCGCTATGGCGAAGCGCAAGAGCTTGGAGCCGTGGCACTCGGGCAGGCGGCCTTGCCTGAAGCCGAGGCCGAGATCCGCCTCCGCCTTCAGACGCATACCAAGCACACCACCCAGTGGCGGGTAGCGCAGAGCCGTCGAGCGCTGCAATTGAGCGGCATCAGCGAAGTCACTCGGGCGCGGCATCTAGCGTGGCTGGCCTACAACCTGGTGTTGGAAGACAGAAGTGGGCAATGGCGCACCGCAGCCGACGAAGCCACCGCCGCTGCGGCAGCCACCGGTGATCTCGAAGCCACCATCGTCGCCGGGGCCACCCACGCTTTGCTCGATTCCGGTGAGGGATACGCGATCCGCGCAATAGGCCGCCTCGAACAGCTTCGCCAACTCGCGTACACCAACGAGACGGCGTTGGCGCATGCCTATGCCGGAATGTTCCACGCAGACCTGCTGGCTGTCGTCGGCCGATTGGAGGACGCGACCGCGAGGGTTGCCGAAGGCATCGGGCAAGCCCGCCGGGAACGCAACTCGTTGGCCCTCGCTACCTGGACCGTCTACAGCGGGTGGGTCCACCTCGCCGCCGGCCGGCTGTCGGCTGCTCGAGAAGCCGCTGAGTCGCTGCCGCCCCCACAGCCGACCGGCGCGACCGAACAGGATGTACATCGTATGCTGACCCTCGCCGAGGTCGCGGCGCACACCGATGACCGAAACTTGCTGCAGCAGACGGCCAATGACGCGCGCGATGCCCACTCCATCGGTTCACCTGGCCAACGTCGAGCATCCGCGTATGTGCTGACGCGAGCGGCGTGGTACCGCAATGACATTCATGAAGCAGCACGCTGGCTTGGCGACATCAACCTATTGGGAACCCCCCTTTTTCCCCATGCATTGGTTCGGCTGATCTTGGGCGCCCGGGTGGCCTCGGCCGCCGGTGATGCCGGTTTGCGCGCACGCGTCTTGCAAGCCAGCGAGGTGCTGGAGCGTGAGCAGCCACCGGCGCCGCTGTTGGCGACGGTGGCCGGATATGCCCGCGGGATTCTCGAGCGTGACGCGCCAGCATTGCTGGCTGCCGCGGAAGTGCTCCGCGCGTCTTCGCGGCCACTCCTCTATGCGAGTGCTGCCGAGGACGCGGGGCGGGAGTTGAGTCTTGCGCAGCGCGACGCTGAGGCGCTTGACCAGCTCAATGCGGCGTTCGACACCTACACCGAGTGCGGGGCAGTCGCCGATGCCCGTCGGGTGGGCCGGAGGCTGCGTAAATTGGGCGTGGACCGGCGCATCGTCACACAGCCGCGAGCGAAAACAGGCTGGGACAGCCTCACCGATTCTGAACTCACGGTCGTCAATCTCATCGCCGAAGGGGCGACCAACCGAGAGGTGGCACAGCGACTGCACCTGTCCGCCCATACGGTGAAAACCCACCTGCACAATGCGTTCGCCAAGCTCGGCGTCACTTCCCGCGCCCAATTGAGACAGCTCATGCGCGGCGCTGACTAACCGTCAGCAGATCCAGCAGGTGACTAGTGCAGGCCTAGAATGGCCTGCACTAGAACGGCAGTCCGATCAACGGTAGACAGGACACCCGATGGGGCCTCCAACCGGTCTCTTCGACATCGGTGGCCAACGTCTGGTCACTCCGATTCGTGGACGGGTGCACGAGCTTGCGGTGGTCGGTGCGCTGATTGCGGCGGTGGCTCAGGGGCGCGGGGGCGTATTGGTGATCGAGGGGCCGCCGGGCATTGGGAAGAGCCGGTTGTTGACCGAGGTTTTCTCGCTTGCCGACGAGACCGGTGTTCGGGCGCTGTTCGGTGAGGCATTCGAGTATCAGCAGACGGTGCCATTTTTCGCGCTGTTCATGGCGACGCTCAACGCCGATCCTCCTGTGGGAGACGCCGAGGCGTTGCGCAGGTTGGGCGGCTCGGCGGATCTGCGCTACTGGGTGGTGCATGATTTGGCCAACGCAATCCGTGCAGCGGCCGCGGACACCTCGTTGGTGATTGTGTTGGAGGACATCCACTGGGCAGATACCGGCACGCTGTTGGCGCTGCGCTCGCTGACCGCCGCGGCGCGGGATGTGGCGGTGCTATGGGTCTTGACTACCCGCACCGGCGCCGGTGGGCCTGCGGTGCAGGAGACCTTGTCGGTGCTACATCGCGCGGATGCCACATTTCTGCAATTGGGTGCCATGACGCCGGATGCGGTCGCCGACATGGTCAGCGACGCTGTCCGCGCGAAAGCAGACGCGTCGCTGTTGAATCTGGCCGCCAAGGCGCACGGAAATCCGTTCCTGATCACCGAGCTTGTGGAGGGTCTGGGCGAGGAGGACCGACTGAACGTCAGCGGCGGGCGTGCAGTGGCCACTGGGGATGCGCTGCCGCGGCGGCTAAGCGTCGGTATGCAGCAGCGACTCGACCTGCTCTCCAAGGATGCTTCCGAGGTGGTGCGGGTGGCCGCGGTGCTGCCGGACCGGTTCTCGGCGGGCTTGCTGGCCGCAATGCTGAGCCGCCAGCCGGTTTCGTTGCTGTCGGCACTCGAGGAGGCGGTGCGCGCGGATCTATTCGTCGAAGACGGTGAGCAGTTGAGGTTTCGGCACGACCTGCTGCGCGAGGCCACCCGCCAGTCCCTTCCCCAGTCGCTGCGGCGGGCGATGGAGCGCCAATCGGCCTCGGTCATGCTGAGTCTCGGCGCAGCGCCCGCCGAGGTGGCCATCCAGCTCGCGCGCAGCGCCGAGACGGGAGACCGAGAGGCGATCGAGGCGCTACGGCAAGCGGCGCAATCGGTAGGCCGCGGCGATGCGAGCGCGGCCGCGGACTTGAGCAAGCGCGCATTGGAACTGTCACCCTCCGATGCCGCCGAGCATGGGTCTGTGGTCGCGGAAACGGTGGAGTGGCTCAACCGGGCAGGTCGCCACGGCGAGGCCGAAGACTTGGCGGTCGTGGCGCTCTCACGTGCGGCGTCGCCCGAAATCGAGGCCGAGATCCGCCTCCGGCTCCCGGCGCACACCAGGCACAGCACTCAGCGGCGCGCGGAGGAGAATCGCCGGGCGCTCGAGTTGGGCGGCATCAGCGAGGTCACCCGGGCGCGGCATCTGGCGTGGCTGGCCTACAACCTTGCGTTACAGGACAAGAGTCGGCAGTGGAGCACGGCAGCCGACGAGGCGGCAGCCGCCGCGTCAGCCACCGGTGATCTCGAAGCCACGATCATGGCCGAGATCACCCTCGCGCTGCTCGATATTGGTGCGGGGCAGAGGCTTCGGGCACTAAGCCGCCTCGAACAGCTTTGTTCGGGTAGCTACACCAACGATGCAGCCTCGGCGCATGGCTATGCCGCGATGCACTACGCCATCCTGCTGACGGTGTTCGGCCGGTTGGACGACGCCGCAGGGCGGGTCGCCGACGGCATAGGACGAGCCCGCCGGGAAGGCAACGCGATGGTTCTCAACATGTGGGCTGTTATAGGTGGGATTGTTGAGCTCGCTGCCGGCCGGTTGTCGGCCGCTCGGGACGCGGCTGAGCCTCTGCCGCGCCCTCAACCGACAGGCGCGAGCGAGCCTGACCTGCTGCGCATCGTGATTCTGGCCTCGGTGGCGGTACGCACGGATGACCGAAACGTGTTGCAGCAGATGATTAATGACGCAGAGGACGCCTACTCCACTGGCTCGCCTGCCATCCGTCGAGGAGCTGCGTATGTGCTCGCGATGGCCGCATGGCAGCGTGATGACGTTCATGAAGCCGTGCGGTGGCTTGGCGGTGATATCGCCCTACTCGGAACACCGATGCAGGCCTATGCCTTCGACCGGTTGATCCTGACCGCGCGCGTAGCCTCGGCCGCCGGTGATGCCGGTTTGCGCGCACGCGTCCTGCAGGCCAGCGAGGTACTGGAATGCGAGCAGCCCGCGGTGCCGCTGTTCGCAGGGGTGGCCGGATATGCCCGCGGGATTCTCGAGCGTGACGCGCCAGCATTGCTGGCTGCCGCGGAAGTGCTCCGCGCGTCTTCGCGGCCACTCCTCTATGCGAGTGCTGCCGAGGACGCGGGGCGGGAGTTGAGTCGTTCGCAGCGCGACGCTGAGGCGCTTGACCAGCTCAATGCGGCGTTCGACACCTACATCGAGTGCGGCGCAACCGCCGATGCCCGCCGAGTCGGCCGTGCGCTGCGCAGGCTGGGCACCGAACGGCGCATCGTCACACAACCCCGAGCGAAAACCGGTTGGGAGAGTCTCACCGATTCGGAACTCACGGTGGTCGAGTTGATCGCAGAAGGCGCAACCAATCGCTCTGTGGCGGAGCGACTGAAGTTATCGCCTCACACGGTGAAAACGCATCTGCACAATGCCTTCGCCAAGCTTGGCATCGCGTCTCGCGCCGAATTGGCGCAGTTCATCCGCCCGCCATCCGATTGACCAGCCGGTCAATACATGGAGCCAGGTAGTTCTACGCCGACCCACTGCTAAAGATCGCCCGTTGGTCGATGGTGAAGGCTGTGTGCGCCTGTCAACGTGGTCAGTGAACCCTTGATCGCCGCAACCGCTCCGTTTTGGCGGCCGCCGGAGACCAACGGACACAGAGGAATTGATCATGAGCACATTGCTGGGAATATTGACGATGATACCGGTCGTGTTCGGCGTAAGCGGGTACGCGTTGGTGTCCCGACACTATTGAGCGGGCGAAGACGCGAATTTCACTCCTTCTTGAGACGCTCGAAGTTCGAGCCCAGCGCTGTGATCAAAGTCAGCAGTCAACGCATGGTGGAGGAAGAGGAGAACCACGGTGAGGGGGCACGGTGTTAGCGCGGGTCAACACAACATCGTCGAGCTGTCGGCAGAATCTGAGTCCGGCGACGGCTCAGGTGGTCAGTGCCGTAGATCACCCGCAATGATTCTGCGGACCGCGCCACTCGAAGCGATGCGATCACCGTGTGGCATGTCCGGTTCGGTGGCGCATAGCGACAACGCTGCCGAAGAGGCAGCTGCGCAGGCAGTTCTGCTCGGGACCAAGCTGCATGTTCCGGCTGTTGGCGCCCACCTGCTTGAGCGGCCGGGTCTATTGGAGGCGTTGTCGGCGGGACGGACCCGTAGGTTGACATTGTTGAGTGCACCTGTGGGTTGGGGCAAGACGACTTTGTTGGCGCAGTGGGCGTGCAGTAATGTTGAGTGCCAAGGTTTTTCGTGGTTGTCGCTTGATCGTTCTGACAACGACCCAGTGTGGTTTTGGATGTACGTGGTCGCTGCACTGCAGAAGATCAGTCCAGCCATCGGAGTTCGCGCGGTGGAGTTGTTGGTGATGGGTGCTGACCCAATCCAGGTGGTACTGCCTACTCTGATGAACGATTTGGATTCTTTCGCTGAGCCGATGGTGCTGGTTCTTGATGACTACCACTTGGTGCTGAATCGGGCGGTTCACGAGCAGTTGGCTTTTGTCATCGACCGGATGCCTGCGAATATGCATGTGGTGGTGGCAACCCGGTCGGATCCGATGTTGCCGTTGGCGCGGTTGAGGGCTTGCGGTGATTTGACCGAAATGCGCAGCGATGATTTGCGTTTCAGTTCGGAGGAGGCCGGTCGGTTGCTGAGCGACGTCCTCGCACTCGATGTGGCTCAGGCGGATATCGAACTTCTGCACCGGCGCACCGAAGGGTGGGCTGCGGGCCTGTATCTTGCTGCTCTTTCCGTCGCCGGCCGTGCTGACGCCGCGGGGTTTCTCAGGACGTTCGCCGGTGACAACCGTCATATCGTCGATTATTTGATGACCGAAGTCCTCGACGGCCAGCCGCCGCACCTGCGCGGCTTTCTGCTACGCACTTCGGTGTTGGATCGGCTCAACGGTCCGTTGTGCGACGCGGTATTGCAAACGTGTGGTTCGGCGGCGGTGTTGGAAAGAGCGGAGCGCGAGAACCTGTTCGTGGTGCCGATGGACGCGTCGCGTCGCTGGTACCGGTACCACCACCTGTTCGGCGAGTTGCTGCGCGCGGAATTGAGTCGCAGCGAGCCCGACTTGGTCAACATTTTGCATCGGCGCGCTGCGGCATGGTTCGAGGGCGAGGGCTTGATCGATGAGGCGGTGCGCCACTTGGTCGCGGCGGGCGACGTCGCCGGGAGTGCCGATCTGATCGCTGCGGACTGGATAAACGAATTCAACAACGGCGGGCTGTCCACCGTCTCGGGCTGGCTTGATCTCCTCCCCGAGCGGACTATCCGACAGGATCCGCGGCTGAGCGTGGCGCGTGCGTGGATCGCGTTGAACGTAGGTCGGTTCGACGACGCGCGTTATTGGATTCACGTGGTCGAAAACGAATCCGCAGCCGACACCGCCGACGATCCCGGCATCGGTGCTCAGCTGGTCGTCCTGCATGAGGTTCACGCGTTCAAGACAGGCGACGTCACCGGGGCGCTCGAGGCGGCTTGCCGCGCGAAAACGCTCGATTTCAAGAATGCGCAGCAGGCACGGTCGGCGGCGTGCTCCATCTATGGCTCCGCGCTGTACTTCTCCGGCAGCATCGGCGAGGCCCAAGCCGCCTTCCGCGATGCCGCGCAGTTGGCGGAGAAGCTCGGGGATCGGCGGCGCGGCATCTATTCGTTGGGTTATCTGTCCCTCATTGCGGCGGAATCTGGTCAGCTCGCAGAGGCCGAGCACCAAATTCGTCGGGCAACCGGCATCGCTACGAATCTGGCCAGTGGCGAGCACTTCGTCAATGCGATCGTGTCGTTAGCGGCGGCCATGATCCTCGACGGGCGCGGCCAGAAGGCTGCTGCCGCGGACGCGGCTGAGCGGGCTGTCAGCTTGGCTCGCGCGGGAGCCGGATTCCTGGAACTCGCGAAGGCGCTGGTAGTCAGGGCCGCGATCGCCGAGGACCTGGGCGATCACCAGACCGTGACGGCGAGCCGAATGGAGGCCGACACGCTGCTTCGGCGTTGTGCGGACGCCGATATCGCGCGAACGATGCTCACTTCTTCTCCGCGCAGCGCGTGCGTTGCGGCGCGTCCTCGAAACCGGAGCGATGCTGTCGTCGAAGAGCTCACCGCCAAAGAACACGAGGTTCTTCGGCTGCTGGCTACCCGGCTGTCGCGCCGCGAGATCGGCCAGAGGTTGTACGTCTCGATAAACACGGTCAAGAGCCACCAGCGCGGCCTGTACCGCAAACTCGGCGTGGAGAACCGCGCTGTGGCGGTCAAACGGGGCCATGAACTCGGCCTCCTCTAGCTCGCCAACTGATGCGGCATGAAGCCCGTCCACCAGTAATCACCCGGGTGAAGAGGGCGCAGGGTGATGACCAGTCACCCCACTCGGCGCAAACCTGATGGAGACCGGGCCTTCGGACGCCGAGGCGATCAGATCGAAGAGGACTAGACGATGCATTCAGGCGGCGATGCGCTGAGTCGTCCGAGCGAAAAGCGTTGATGTACCGGGTCCGTGACGTGATCATCGTCGGGTCAGGTACCGCCGCCTGCGCCGCGGCGATCTACTCCGCACGGGCAGGACTCGACACCCTGGTCATCGAGGGGCATCAGCCCGGTGGTGCCTTGATGGCCGCAGGGCGGGTGGAAAATTACCCCGGCTTTGCCACGCCTGTAGGTGGACCTGACCTCGCCCGCGCGATGCGCGCACAAGCCCGCCGATTCGGTGCCGAATTCCACGCCGGCGACGTCGACGGTTTCGATCTCGAAGGAGAGGTCAAGTCGGTCGCGGTCGAGGATGACCTGTGCCACGCCGGAGCGCTCATTCTCGCGATGGGTTCAGTGCATCGGTCACTCGGTGTGCCCGGGGAGCGTGAGTTGCGCGGCCGCGGAGTCAGCGTCAGCGCCAAGCGAGACGGTGACCAGTTCGCGGGCCGCGAAGTCGCCGTAGTCGGAGGCGGCGATGCGGCCGCAGAAGAGGCCATTTTTCTGTCGACTCTGGCCCGCCGCGTGATCGTCATCCACCATCGGCCTCAGTTGCGCGCGTCGAGAGGCATCGTGTCCCGGTTGCGCGCTCAGCCCAATGTAGTTGTCCTCCAACGCACCGAAGTGCTCGAAATTACGGGGCGACACCACGTCACCGGGGTGCGTGTGCGCGGTGCCCAAACGGTCTGCGACATCGACCTGGATGCGGTGTTCGTGGCCGTCGGTCAAACTCCCAACTCTACTTCACTGGACGGACTGATTGACCTCGATGCCCGCGGCTACGTCCGCACCAGAGACCAGAGCACCCACACCCATGTCGATGGTGTTTTCGCCGCAGGCGACCTGATCGACTGTCGGTACCGCCAAGGGGTCACCGCTGCCGCCAGCGGCTGCCGGGCCGCCCTCGACGTGCAGAGCTGGCTCGCTCAGTCGCGTTCTGCCCCAATCAATGTCACCCTCAGAAAGGACAACGCTAAAGCATGACTCAATCCTCACCGATCACAGTTACCGATGCCTCATTTGCGGCCGACGTCCTCGACAGCGCCACGCCGGTACTGGTGGACTTCTGGGCGCAGTGGTGCGGCCCTTGCCGTGCCGTGGCGCCAGTGCTCGAAGAAATCGCCGCCGAGAACGGCGATCGCCTCACCGTCGCCAAGCTCGACGTCGACGCTAATCCCACGACCACTCGGCAATACCAGGTGGTGTCGATCCCTACCATGATCGTCTTCAAGGGAGGCGACCCGGTCGCCCGCCTCGTTGGCACACGCGGGAAGACCGCCCTCCTAGCCGAACTCAGTGATCATCTCTGAAAAACCCAGGCGTTATCAGCCACACCTATAAGGAGAAACAAATGGTCATCAATACCTTTCGTGAGGTTGTCGATATCCTCGATGCGGCCGTCAACGGTCCAGAAACTGTGGTAGGCCCACCGCATCACGCCTTCTGGCGCGGTGTCACTCGGGATGAGTTCGTCACTATGAAGCTGCTCGGGCATCCGATCCTGGTGTCCGGCGACGGGGCGCACTCGAATTTGATCTTGTCTCTAAAAGGCGAGCCACCGTTCGGATCGGGACCCGGTGCGGAATTTCCGCGCATGCCAGTCGGTTTCGACCCGGTGCCGGACGACTCCATACGGGCGATTGAACAATGGATCAACGATGGCTGCCCCGATGTCTCGAACGCCGCCGAATCTGCTTGACCGCTGAAACCAGTGTTGACTGACGCCTACCTTCTCGGCGGTGTGCGCACACCGTTCGCTCGCTACGGCGGGTCTCTGTCGCATTTACGCCTCGACGACCTGTTGGGCCTGGCCTTGGTCGGGGCCTGCGAACGCGTCGGTGTCGATCGTGACCAGATCGAAGACATCATCGCCGGTTGCGTGAATCCCGCGCACGAAGGCATGGGAGACCTGGCCCGCTGGGCCGCGCTGGCCGCCGGGTTCCCAGACGGCGCGGCGGGGGCCACCATCAATCGGTTCTGCGGATCCTCACTGAGCGTCATGGCCATGATCGCGCATGCGATCAAAGCAGGCGACCTCGGTGTCGGGATCGCTTGCGGCGCCGAGTCTATGTCGCGCTCCGGGTTCGCGTACATGAAAGGCGAAGCCCCGTTCAGCCCAAGGGGACCCCAGTTGCTGCTCGACACCATGTGGTCCGGTGCAGGCGGCCCACCCAATCCGGCCTTGTTGGGCCGCAATGCATACATCGGCATGATCGAAACCGCCCAGAACGTCGCTGATCGCTACCAACTCAGTAGGGAAGAGATCGATACATTCGCGCTGCGCTCCCAACAGCACGCCCGTGCCGCCCGCGACTCGGGCAGACTCGCCAAGGAAATCATGCCTGTGACCATACCGGGGACCCGAAAAACCCCGCAGCGCACCATAAGTCACGACGAATTCATCCGTGACGACACCACGCTCGAGCAGTTGGCCGCCCTACCTGCCCAGCCTGGAACCACCCAGATGACGGCGGGGAACTCCACACCGCTGTCCGACGGGGCCGCTGCACTGATCCTGGTATCGGCCGCACGAGCCGCCGACCTCGGCGTCGTCCCACTGGCCCGGGTGGTGTCCTCGGCGGTCTACGGCAATGACCCACTACTGATGGGGATTGCCCCCGCCTGGGCGCTACCGCTGGCGCTACGACGCGCGGGCTTGACGCCCCAACAGATCGATGTTTGGGAAATCCACGAGGCCTTCAGCGCGCAGGCCCTTGGAGTACTGCGGGAGTTGCCCAACCAACTCGACGGATTCCGAGTTCCCGACGACAAACTCACTCCCAACGGGGGTGCCGTGGCCATCGGGCATCCATTCGGCGCTACCGGTGTACGTTACGCGCTGACCCTTGCCATCGAGCTACGCGAGCGACAGCTACGTTACGGTGCCATCGGTGTCTGCATCGGATCCGGCCAAGGCGTGGCAATGGTGCTGGAAAACCCCCAAGCCGCTTGACCGAAATCGGTAAACGGGGCCACACCCTCGCGGATATGGCCCCGTCGACGTTCGAATCCGTTGGCGCTGAACAACTCAGCCCGGCGGTGGAGGCACCGGTGGCGGCGGTGCGTCCGGCGGGGGCGGCGGATCTGGCTGGAACTGCACCAACCCTGGCGGAATGTTGGTGCCCGGCGGCGGCGCGGTGCCCGGCAGTGGTTCACCCAGTTGCTCCTGCGGTACCTGGCCGAGCAGTCCACCCTTGAGCATCCCGGCGCGGTACATGTCGATGTACCGGCCCAACCACTGCCGACGGGTGACGTCGGCATTCTCCTGGCCCGGATCGACGCCGAACTCCTCGCACTTGCCCGGCGCCGACGGCTTCAAACACTGCTGGACGCCGTAGGCGTTGTTGAACACGTTGAGATTCGGTACAGCGCCCGGGCTACCACCGGGAGGGGCGGGAATCGGGTTCTGGCCAAGCACCGTGCTTGCATCCATGCCCGTGACCGGGGGCGCACCGAGGGCATCGGGATTGGCCTGCTGCCCCGTCTGCGTCAGCACTCCGAGGCCCTCCGGTCCCAGCGGAGCGCCACCCATCATCGGCACCGTCTGACCCGGCGGCGGTGGCGGCGCGGGGTCACCCGGCGCGGGCGCGGGATCCGGCGGTGGGTCGGCGGCTGCGGTCGCCGCGAAGGCGACCGCAGCACCAACCGTGATGAACCCGGCGGCCGCAATGTTCGCGACAGCCAACGCTTTTCGGTTCAAAGGCATACCTGACGTCAGACCGCTTTGGTGACGCCGTAGTAGGCCGCCACGTCGTCGGTATCGGTGGTCGAACTCGTCAGCGTGGCGTACGACCGGATGAAGGACTGACCCACGCAGCCGTCGACCTTGACGTGGGTGTCCTTCAGCGTGACGCGGACCGGCGCGGCCTTGAACGTCTTCTTGTCGACGGTGACCGTCGACACCGTGCCCGGCTTCGGGTGGATTTCGATGGTGCCGGACAGCGGGAAGCTGATACCGGTCGGGATCAAGCCGCCGGTGATCGACGAACCCGAGGTGCTGATACCGGCCTGGCCGATGAGACGGACCTGGCCGAGTTCGATGCCGCAACCGATCTGGTAGCCGGCCTCCAGCGTGCCGCCGCTCAGCGTGGTCTTGCCGCTGCCGGTGACCGTGCCGGTGAAGGTGCCGCCCACCAGGTACTCGCGCGAGGAGACCGCCGTCGTCAACGGCGCCACTGGCAACTGGGTCTCGTCCTTGGCGACGACGGTCAGCACCCAACCGTCCGGGGAGGTCACCACGGTCGGGGGAGAGGATTCGACAACGCCGGTGTCCGGCGGTGGGCCGTCATCGTCGGGGTCAGCCGACGCGATCGGCGCGAGACCGAGCGGAATCAGCGAGCAGAAAGCCAGTGCGACAAAGCGATTCACGATTGTTTTCTTTCCTTCGAGATCGACGTGGATTAAACGGCCTTGGTGACGCCGAGGTAGGTGATGACGTCGTCGGTGTTGTCGGTCGAGCTCGTCAGCGTTGCGTACGAGCGGATGAAGGACTGGCCGGCGCACTGGTCGGTCTTGATCCGCACACCCGTGATCGTGATGCGGGTCGTATTGCCCTTGAACGACTTCTTGTCGATGGCTACGGTCGTCACGGTGCCGGGCTTGAGGTACACCTTGGCCTGCAGGCTGACACCGAAACCGCCTGTTCCGTTGCCTGTGAACGGGATCGAGATGCCCGGAGTGAAGCTCGCGCCCGGGTTGACCTCCGTTTCGTCGGAAATGATGCCGCAGCCGATCTGCTCGCCTGCCTCCATCGATCCGCCGTTCAGCTTGGTCTTGCCGCCACCGCTGATCTTGCCGGTGAAGGTACCTGCGATCAGGTATTCGCGCGACGAGATCGCGGTGGTCAGCGGGGCGACCGGCAGCTGGGTCTCATTGCTGCCGACCACCTCGAGGTGCCAACCGTCCGGGGTGTCGAGCACTCCCGGAGGACCTGACGGGACGGCGCCTTCTGGCGGCAGTGGGTTGGTGGCGTTCACAGGTACCGCCGGATCGGCTGGCGGAGGCGGGTCGGCGTGCGCGAGGGGCGCGACGGTCGCGACCGGTATCGCAACGCAGACGGATGCCAACATGGCAAAGCGATTCAACATGTTTGGGGTAGCGCCTCTCGTGGTCTGGACACAACGGATTCATAACGGGTGTGTCGCGAGGGAGCCTCTAATGGTGGGGTTTCCAAACGGTGAACGGACCCCGAACAGTTCGCGCCGCGTTTCCGTCTAACAAGCGTCCGCAGCCGGCGCTTCTTCGCCTATCACATGCAGCTGAAAAGCCCCTCACAGGCGCACGAAAGCCGATGGACGGCAAGTGGATAGTGTCCATTCGCCGTCAATTCACCATCCGGACACCTGGCCCGCAGACCGTGGTTTTCGTTCCGTATCGCCCTCGAGGCAGCACGGGGCTCGTCGACGTGGCTGGGCCGATCGCTACAACGCGTCGTAGCGGGTCAGCGCAAACAATCAGACCCGCGAGACCGAATCAACCGGAGGAAACTTGAAGTCACCACACGTGTGCGGGAGAACCATTGCCGTGTCTGTGGTCGCCGTCGGGATCGGGTTGGCGGTCGCGCCGATTGCGATGGCCGACGACGCCGACGGCGCAGGGGATCAGTCGTCGCCGCCAGTGGTGGTGACCGCGGTGGACCCATCGGACGATGCGAGCCAGCCCGCGGTGTCGGCGTGCGGAGCCTTCGCTCAGGTGCTTGACGATTCGTCGAACTACTACGGGGACTTCGCCGACTCGATCGAGGGGTCCAACTACTCGGATCCGGCCGTCGACACCAGCAATTTGACGGGCAGGACCGCCCTTCGGCAGGCGGCGGCCGTGGCGATGCAGGCGGCGGGCACCCCTGGGCTGGACCCGTCGATCGCGAATCCGATGCGGATCTGGTCGTTGGGGGCAAGCAAGCTGCTCGTCAAGATGGGACTGCGGATCCCAGGGGACAGTCTGAACAGCACCGCAACCGAGATGAACAATCAGGCCGAGCAGGTTCAGGAAGCGTGCGCTGCGGCGGGAACGCACGCGTAACAACGTGATGCGCAACGTTTTTGGGGCGCTTTGCGCGCTCAGTGTCATGTTGACCGGCTGCGGCGGCGGCACGGTGTCGGGCGCAGCCGTGCCGACGAAGTCGGTGCCAGATTCGGTGTTGACGGAGTCACTGCTCAGCGCTGAGGAATTGAACACGGTGATGGGCACGACCGGCATGACTCCGCACACGCCCGTGTCGCAGATGAGCGACAACCGCAATCTGCTGCCGAACCTGAACTGTCTGGGCGTGTGGCAGGTCAATCAATCGTCGATCTACGAGTCGAGCAACTGGAAGTCGGTGCGCCAGCAGCTCGTTCGCACACCGGACAACGAGCATTGGAACTATCTCGTGGTGCAGTCCATCGTGTCCTACCGCACCGCCGACGCGGCGCACAAGTTCTTGACCGAGTCGGCTGACCGATGGTCGAAGTGCACCAATCACACACTCAACATCCAACTCAACGGACAGGCTTTGCCGAAGTGGGTCAGTGGTGACCTCGCGAAGAGCGATACCCAACTTGCGATGCCATTCGTGCGTGGCAGCGGCGATCAAACCAGGTCCTGCCAGCATTCACTGACGCTGGTGGCGAACTTGATCCTCGACGTACAGGCGTGTAGGCCGCAACAGCAGTCCGCAGACGGCGATGCCGTCGCTGTTGCAGGCAAGATCACGTCGAAACTTCCCCGCTGAGCCGAGGTTGCCCGCTAGGACTTGTCGGGTTTTTCGTCCTTGCCGGGCTTCGGCGCGTCCTCTTTGTGAGTCGACACGCCACTGTCGTCCGGCTTGGTCTTGGTCGGGTTGTCAACGGCCACATCGGAATCCGACTTTGACGGCGGGTTGTCCTCGGCGGTGGCCGCGGGCACGGCCTTCTTGCTGTCGCGCACGACGTGGCGCTTCGGCTGCTTCTTCTCGACCGTCGGCTCTTCGGTGGCGATCTTCGACGTGGATTCGGTCTCCCGGGTTGCCGAGGACACCGAGGTTGCCTGGCTCGCCGGGGTCGTGTGGTCGACGGCGGTCGAGACCAGTTGAGGCAGCGACGAGAACGGAGTCGCGGGCTGGTACTTGCTCGGGTCGGCAGGGATGGGGTTGCCGTGCGGATATGCGGAGTTGACGATCGCGGTCAGCACCGGTTCCGTCAGGTCGGCGATCGCGTCGCCGAACGGCACCACGTCGCGAATCAGATTCGTCAGCGGCAGTCCGTTGGTCGTGTAGGTGACGTACGTCGTCTTCCCGCGCTGTGTCACGTACGCGGCGACCCGGTCGCCTTCCGGGACATCGGCGCACCGCGCGTCCGGGCAGGCCAGGACGGCACCCTTGTCCGTAACGCCGCAGGTGTTGGCGCTCCCGCATGTGACGGAGGGTGATCCATCGGGATTGACCGGTAGATCGAGGTCATTCTGGTTGAGGCGGCGGTACAGGTATGCGACAAGGGAGTTGACTGCGGCGACGGGGTTGAGCACGTCGGCGGGCGCGTTGGAGTTGTAGTCATACTGGTAGCCGACGTCGACCACGCCGAGGGCGTCGGTGTTGGTGGGCGACGGGATCGGGTTGACGCCGATGAGGGCGAACCACGGATAACGGGTCCCGAAGCCGCCGTCGGGCCGGGCGACATTGTTGTCGAGAATGAACACCGTCTTGGTGAGCACGGGATCCTTCGTGGCCTGCAGCGCCATCAGCAGCAGGCTGGCGTTGGCCGCGCCCCAGCCCGACGAGAGCACCGCGTTGTCCTCGCCTGAATGGGCTTGCAGCGCCTCGTTGATGCCGAACGGGCCGGTGAAGAAGTTGACGTGCTCGAGGTCGTCGCCGGAGTTGTAGGGCGGGGCGTTGAACATCCCGTTGAAGAAGTTCTCGTTGCCGCTGCCGTCGGGGTGGGTCGAACTGCCGACGACGATCAGGGCCGTCAGGTCGACCAACGGAGTCGAGATAGACGCCGGTTGTGTGGCAGCAACCGTTGCTACGGTCGTTGCAACGCCGACGGCTACGATCCCGACGGCGACCCTGTTCACGCGCTTTGATTTGGTGTTGCTCACTCCCGGCTCCCCTGGATGTCCTCGGTAGCAACCTACCGCGCCGGCCGCGCGTCGAGCGAGTCGCGGTCCCATCGAAAAGGTCGGCGTCACGGACAGAGCATCCGCGACGCCGACCTTCGGTGGGCCTACTTCTTGCCGGCCCCGTGTTGCGCCTTCTTGGTGCTGCTCGCGTGGCCCTCGCCGGTGCCCTTCTTGTGGTCGGTGTGGCCGGCATGCTTGGTGCCGGTTGCCCCCGAGTCCTTGGAGTCCTTGGAGTCCTTGGAGTCCTTGGCGTCTTTCGCGTCCTTGGTGTCGGAGGCGTCCTTGGTTTCCGTGGCGGTCGTCCCGGTCGTGGCCGCCCCCGTTGTGCCCGTGCCGGTTTCGTGTGTCTCGGTGCCGGTGGCTGCGGTTCCCGTTGCAGCCGTCGCGCCCTTGGTCTCGCTACCGGAGGTGGTCTTCGGGGTCGTGGTAGCGGACCCCTTGACCTTTGTGGCGTCACTGTCGGTGACGCTGGACGCCGCCATCTCGGTCGTGCTCTTCTCGGTCTTGGTGGGCGTGCTCAATGCCGCTGACAGCGCCTGCAGTTCGATGCTGCTCCGACCGGTCGTCAGTGCACTCGCGGTCACGCCGCTGAGGGCGCTGCCAACCATCGAAGCCACCGTCGCAGGCAGTGCCAGCACCTTGTTGATGGCGGCGAGTTCATTGGTGAACGCCGTCTGCAGCAGCGCAGGAATCTTTTCGAACTGGCCCTGGAAGAACGCGCCGGTGGCCGAGTTGACCGGAGCCACGAAGGCGGCCAGATTCCCCAGCGTCGACGCGACGGTGAAGTAGAGCTGGAACGGCAACTCGGCGATCGGCACCAGGCCGCCGGCTGAAGCCGTGGGCGTGGCCGCGGCCGGCGACGCCACATCCTTGGCCAACGCATTGGTGGTGGTGACGGCGCTGAGCCCGTTCACCAGCGTGGTTGGCAACGCGATAACGGCTTGGATCGCCTTGGCCTCGGCGGCGACGGCCTGCTGCAGCAGCGGCGGGATCTTTTCGAACTGGCCCTGGAAGAACGCGCCGGTGGCCGAGTTGACCGGGGGCACGAAGGCCGCCAGATTGCCCAGCGTCGACGCGATGGTGAAGTAGTACTTGAACGGAAGTTCGGCCAGCGCCAGCGGATTCACCGATGCGGCCAGCGTGTAGTCCGAAGTGACCACACGAACGGGCGGGCTTTCCTCATGCGCGGCGAGCTGAACTTGCGGCTCGACCGTGCCCGAAGCAGCAGCGATGCAGATCGTGCTGGCTCCGGCCATCAGCGCAGTGGACTTACTAACTTTCACGTCGACCCCTGTGGGTAAGAAGAGGCAAAGAATTGGACACGCAGAAACTAGCCGAGAGTCGACGTTTTCACTAGTAATGATTGAGCGCTTTTCCTGGTCATTTTACCGACGTATGGAATTCGACCGGTAACCGACGCGAACTCGCAAACTGAATTTTGCCTTCCGTTCATCTGACGACACGAGTTACATTGCCGCACAACAGGTATGGCCGCTCTATTGCTGAGAATTAGCCGTTATCTTGCTGTCAAAAAACGATTCTCTGACAAAAACAGCCCCCCGCCATTGCAACGGCGGAGGGGCTGCTTTTGTCGAATATCAGAACGGCTGGTTCGGCCCGCCCTCGGTGGGGTTGTCGAAGTCATCCGTACCGGCCGCGCTGTGGGCGACGTCGTGGCCCTCGCCGACGCGCACGCATCCGGCGGTGCATTCTTGCATCACCACCGCGTGAACGCCGTCCGACACCACCCGCCACTTCCACGCGGTCTGGATGGTGTCTAGGTTGGCCAGCATCACGTCCCGCTCGCCGACGGTGCAGTGCAGCGTCCGGGTCGCGCTGTCGCACGTCTCGTGGAGCAGTTCGTTCTCCGTGAGACCGAGAGGGTTGCGGATCAACCGAACACCGAACCGCTCGATCTTGTCGTGTGCTTTCAGTCGCTCGCAGATGCCGGTCAGGATCGCTTCATCGTCATCGCTCAGTGGCTCGGCGTCTCCGAAGTCGTCCGGTTCCGCGAACTCCATGCCGACCACGGCTACGCCGTCGGAGGGCGCATCGTCGAACCGAAATGCGGTGGTGCTCAGTCCCGTAGCGGCGAAGTCCGCCCGCATGGCAGGAGTGGTTTCGGTGCGTCGCGGTGAGTGCATGGAGTGCTCGACGAACACTTCGCCAGGTAGGGGCTCGAAATGCTTGTGAAGCAACCAGATACCGAAACGCTGCCACGCCTCGGAACTGCTGAGGTACTCGCCCAACTCCGCGAGGCAGGCGCGGTCATCATCGCTCAGGTCGCCGACGTCGGTGGTGTCCATGTGGCGCAGCGCCGCATAGTCCTGCAC
Source organism: Mycobacterium sp. ACS1612 (assembly GCF_001667505.1). Taxonomy (GTDB): domain Bacteria; phylum Actinomycetota; class Actinomycetes; order Mycobacteriales; family Mycobacteriaceae; genus Mycobacterium. The sequence continues at coordinate 4,530 of NZ_LZHZ01000026.1, read as the reverse complement.
GCCGTGATCGCGCAAGGTAAGCATCCAGTGGTCTCCTTAACTGTGTTCTTGCTGAAGAGATCTCCAACCCAAGCGGTGGATTAGCGGGATGCTAGCAAGGGAACAACAACGGCTCTTCTCTTCGCAGCGAACCTCGGTACCGTCCAGGTTCGGTCCACCAACCGTTAAGCCAGAGTTTGGAAAACGTTGGGCATCAATATTGCTCGGGCACTATTTAAGGTGACTGGTCGAACTGCAGGCGGTGCAACTCGGCGTAGACACCGCCCCTTTGCAACAGTTCGGCCTGTGTGCCGTCCTCTGCCACCAGGCCGTCCCTGACGACGATGATCTTGTGCGCGTCGTGCAGTGTGCTGAGGCGGTGGGCGATGATGACCACCGTGCGGCCTTGCATCAGTCGTTCCAGAGCCTCGATGACGAAGTGCTCGGATTCGGCATCGAGTGCGGCAGTTGGCTCGTCCAGGATCAGGATGGGGTTGTTGCGGATCAGTGCTCGAGCGATCCCGATCCGTTGCCGCTGACCACCGGACAGCGTCGAACCGCGGTCGCCGACCAGGCTGTGGTAACCGTCGGGCATGCGCATGATGAACTCGTCGGCGTTCGCCAGTTTGGCCGCCAAAACGATTTCGTCATCGCTGGCGTCGGGCCTGCCGAACGCTATGTTGTCGCCAATGGTGCCGCGCAACAGCACCGTGTTCTGGAGCACGAAACCGATCTGGGTGCGTAGACCGTGCAGGGTGTAGTCGGTGATGTCGACTCCGTCGATCGTGATCCGACCGCCTGATGGATCGCGGAAGCGCGGGATGAGGCTCACCAGAGTTGACTTGCCGCTGCCGGTGGGCCCGACGATCCCCACCATCTGCCCCGGGCCGATCGTGAACGAGATGTCCCGCAACACCGGCGTCTGGGCGTCGTAGCCGAACGAGACGTTCTCGAACGTGATCTCGCCCTTGAACGGTGGCGGTTCGATTGGGGCCGCGCGCTCCGGGATCACAGTGTCGGCGTCGCAGACGGCCGTGACACGCTGAAAGCCAACCGACACCTGGGCCAGGGTGTTGGTCATCTGCGACAGCGCGCGTACGGGTTGGAAGAACCGCGCGAGATAAGCGAGGAAAACGGTCAAAGCGCCTGCGCTCATCGTTCCCGCCAGGATCAGCAACGCGCCGCGCCAGAGCACCAGGCCTGTGCACACCGCGATCACCAAACTCACTACGGGCGAAAGCATTGCCGACAACCGTCGGGTCCTGAGCCAGGCAGTCACGGTGTCCTTGCTGGATTTCTGAACCTGGCGATCCTCGTAGTCCTCCCGCGAATACGCCTGCACCACTTCGATCGACTGCAGACCCTCCTGCAGCGTGGAGAGAAGGTCGGACTGGCGGGTGCGCACTTCGATGACGGCCGTCTTGATGGCTTTGTTGACGCGGATCAGGAACACGATCAGCAGTGGGGCCACGGCAAGGGCGATCAGTGCGAAATCCCAACGCAGCACCAGCATCACCACGGTCATCACGACCAACGTCAGCGCATCGGTGAGCAGGTTGAGGGTGGAAGTCGACGCAAAGCTCTGGATCGTCTGCACATCTGTTGTAAGTGTGCTGAGAATGGTGCCGATCCGGTTGTGGTCGTAATACGCGAGCGACAGTTCCTGTAAGTGGTGATAGATACGAACCCGTAGGTCGTTGCCGATGTTTTGCCCGAGCTTCTCGGTCGAATAGCTGGCGACGTAGAAGGCGGCTCCGCTCACGACAGCGATTGCCACCGTGGCGATCCCGGCCGCGGCGGCGATGTCGGTCTTCGTGCTGCCCCCGACCATCGGAAACAGCCAGACGATCCACGACGGCGGGCGGTGGCTCCCGACGACGTTGTCGAGAATCACCTTGAGCGGCCACGGCGCCGCCAGCGTCATGGCCATCGACACGAAGGTTGCCGCGATGATCACTGCGAAGGTGGATCGGTAGGGACGCAGCAGGTCTCGAAGCAGTGGCGGCACGGTTGGCGTCTCCTGGTTCGCAGACAATCTTCAGCCGAACCGTAACAGCGGCGTGCTGTCGGCGTCGCGCTTGTTTGAACGTTGTTCAGATGGAGGGTCGATACTGCGCGAATTCTCCGTGGTCTGTTGGAGGGGTGGTCGGTTGGAAAGGTTCAAGTCGTCGATCGACTGGGGCGACCAGGTCGTGCTGTCCGCATTGTGGGTGCTGCAGGCGTGGGCGCTCAGCGCGCTGTGCGTGGTGGTGATCGGTGCGCTGCTGATTCGATACACCATGTGGGCCAATCGGTTCTGGCGCGTCACCGGCGGTTACTTCACCGGCGCCGCGAGCCTGCCCGTCTGGATCACCCTTGCGGTGTTACTGGGATCGGTGATGGTGGAGGTGCGCATCGCCGTCCTGCTCAGCTACTACAACAACGACGTCTACTCGGCGTTGCAGGTGGCGTTTCAGGGTGTGGGCGCGCACAATGCCGCGCAACGCAACTCAGGAATCCACGGGTTCTGGACCGCGATCGTCATCTTCTGCATCCTGGCCGCGATCCATGTCGGCCGCATCGTGGTCGACACGTACCTGACGCAGCGGTTCATCATCGGATGGCGGGTGTGGTTGACCGACCGGATGATGGGGGACTGGTTGGCCGGTCGCGCCTATTACCGTGCCCGCTTCATCGAATCTGCCGTCGACCACCCGGGTCAACGCATCCAGCAGGACATCGACGTCCTCACCACCGGGGTGGGCACCGGCCCCAACGTCCCGTCGTATTACTCGCAGAGCATTCTGCTGTTCGGGGCGATCAATTCGGTGGCCTCGGTGGCGTCGTTCACCGTGATCCTCTGGCGACTGTCGGGCTCGTTGATGTTTCTCGGTATCGAGATTCCAAAAGCGTTGTTCTGGATCGTGATTGCCTACGTGCTCACCGCGTCGTTCGTCGCTTTCCGGATCGGACATCCGCTGATCCGGTTGAGTTTCCGCAATGAGCAGACGAACGCGGCGTTTCGGTACGCCTTGATGCGGCTGCGGGATTCGGCTGAAGCCGTCGGCTTCTACCGCGGCGAGAAGGCCGAACGTGACCTGCTCGACAAGAGGTTCGACGCCGTCATATCCAACTATCGGCGTTATGTCCGAAAGACTCTCGGGCTGATCGGCTGGAACTACACCGTGACCGAGACGATCCTGCCGCTGCCGTTCGTGCTACAGGCGCCGCGGCTGTTCGCGGGCACGATCAAGCTGGGCGACGTGATGCAGTCCGCCGGTGCGTTCGGCAAGATCGAGTCGGGAATGTCGTTCTTCCGCAACGCGTACAGCCAGTTCGCCAGCTACAACGCGGCCGTCATCCGGCTGGACGGGCTGGCGGAGGCCAACGAGCGGGCGCGTGCGCTGCCGGTGCTGCCGAGTGAGCCCAGTCCGGACGGATCCGTCGAACTGCTCGGCGTTGCGGTCCGCACCCCGGCGGGTGAGAACCTGATCGGCCCGCTCGATCTTCGCCTCGAGCGCGGTGAGTCTTTAGTCATCACGGGGCCTTCGGGCAGCGGCAAGACCACACTGCTGCGCAGCCTCGCCGAGTTGTGGCCCGCCGCGACCGGGGCTTGGCGCAGGCCCGCAGGTGCGCACGCCACGATGTTCGTCTCGCAGCTGCCGTACCTGCCGCTCGGCGATCTGCGCACGGCGCTGTCGTACCCGGCCAGCGGTGGCGACGTCGCCGACGACCGGCTGCGCGAAGTGCTCGGCCAGGTTTCCCTGCCGCACTTGCGCGCATGTCTCGACGACGAGCAGGACTGGGCGAAGGTGCTCTCGCCGGGGGAGCAGCAGCGCGTGGCGTTCGCCAGGGTGCTGTTGGCTCGGCCCGAGGCGGTATTCCTCGACGAAGCGACGTCCGCCCTGGACGAGGGGCTGGCGGTCGCGCTGTACGAACTGCTGCGCGCGGAGTTACCCGAGACGGTGGTGGTGAGCGTCAGTCACCACAGCGCGCTGGAGGCGCTGCACGATCGTCGCCTCGAGATGCTGACCTCGAAGCTATGACCCACCGCGTTGTTGTTGGGCCGCCTGTGAGAGCGCGTTGAGCAACGGGTTCTGCGCCATCGCCTGACGCCGCTCTTCTTCGGACAGTTGATAGAACATCCACATGCCCCACGCGGCGGGCCGGATGTAGACGTTGACGCTCTGCTTCGCGCCGGTGCTCTGCTGAAGCACAGCGGGGATGCGGACCGCCCGGTCCAGGGTGGCCGAGCTGAGGAGTTCCTCGGAGATCTTGTCGACGTCGACCCCGTCTTGAAGCTCGTAGACCGACGGCTGATTGGTCATGCTTGCAGTGCTCTGGAGGGCGAGAAACCACGGCATCAACGTGTCCTTCTGTCGCTGCGATTCGACGTCAGCGTAAGGCATCGCTTAGCCGCCTCGTGCCGCGATGGCCGCGTCGACGCCGATCGGTACCGGCCCAGACGCGCTCGTACCAGCGGTAATGGAGCACCCCTGTTCAGAGTCGGTTGACGGTTGACGGATCTGTTTCGGCTGATCCTTGACACTCTGGGTTATGGGTTTAGGGCTG
>NZ_LZHZ01000025.1 GCF_001667505.1 Mycobacterium sp. ACS1612 | reverse complement strand
GGGGCGCTGCGCCAACGGAATCGGCTGGCGCGACACTTCCAGCGTCGGCTCCCTCAGCAGCCGTGTCAGTTCGATGCGGTCACTGTCGGCGAGCTTCGACCGGCGCCCCCCCCCCCGCGGGGCCCGATTCCAGGATCGACGTCATCCGATTGAGGTCGTCCCACAATTGGGCCAGTGCCCTCTCGACTGAGACCCATCGCTGTGCCGTTAGTCCCGTCGGCGGATACACCCGCACGTGCCCGAGGCCGGGGTGGCTCTCCAACTCGACCAGCGTCGCCGACATCGCCGCGACTTCCTCTCTCCGCGCCTCGAGTTCGCGGTCGATTTCATCGGTGGTCAGTGCGCCCATTCTCAGTCCTGGTAGCGCGGTTCTGGCGGGCCCGGCGAGGGCCCGAGTTTCGGGAGTAGCCAACGGTCGTAGAGGCGCTGCCAGGTGCCGTCGGCCTCGATCTTCTCGAGCACACCGTTGACGAATCGCACCAAGTCGGGCCGCTGCTTGTTGACGCCGATGCCATACGGCTCCTTGGCGATGCTCTCCCCCAGCACGTCGACGGTCGGGTCTTGTTTCGCCAATCCCTCCAGCACGGCGTCGTCGGTACTGATCGCGTCGACCTGGCCCTGTTGCAGCATCAACAGACAGTCGGTCCAGGTGGCCACTGAAAAGATCGCCGGTCTCGGGTCGAGCTCGTAGAGCCGCGACAGCGACGTCGTGCCCGACACCGCGCACACCCGCTTACCCGCCAGCGCCGCGGCGGAGTCGATGCCAGAACCTTTCGCGGACAATATCTTCTGGTCGGCTTCGTAATACACGTTGGAGAAGTCGACCTTCTCTTTGCGGGCGCAGGTGATCGAATATGTGCGGACCACCAGATCCACCTCGCCGGACTGCAACACGGATTCGCGATCCTTTGCGTTGACCACTTGCAGTTGGATCCGGTCCGGATCGCCGAAGATGGCTCGCGCCATCTCGCGGGCAATGTCGATGTCGAAGCCCTGCAGTTGTCCGGTGGCCGGATCCCGGAAACCGAACAGGTCGGTGTTCTGATCGACACCGACGATCAGCCGTCCACGCTGGGCGATCTCCGCCATCGTCGAGCCCGCGGGCATCGCACCAGGCGGGGGTAGCGCCCCCGGCCGCAGGCTGGCTTCTCGATCGCAGTCCGCGCTTCCGCCTGCGGGCGCGGCCGTGACCTCCGCCGCGCCCGACGGCGACGGATCGGCCGGCGTGACGGACACCGAACTCGGCGCCTCGACGGATCCGCAGCCCGCGGTGACCATCGCGATAGCGCACGCCGCCAACGCTTTTCGCGTCTTCACAGGAACTCTTTGAGGCGGGGCCACAAGCCGACCGCGGATGCGGCGGCGGCGACCACCATCAGCACGAGAGTTCCGGTGGGACTCCACGCCAACCATGTTCCCGCCGCGGCCACCCGGTCTCGCATCGTCGTGCGGGTTCGTTCGATGCCGTCGCGCAGGCTCGATTCGACCGCGGTGAACTGCGCGGCGGACGCCACGGGGTCCGGGCCGATCGCCTGCCCTACAGCGGCCAGGTAGTCGCCACTGTTGTAGAACTCGACCTGTCGTCGGTGGCTGGCGAGCCATTTGTCGACGGCGTCCTTGGTTTCCGCAGGAGCCACGTCGAGCAGCTTGGTCAGTTCGTCCATGTGGCTCGAGAACGACTTCTCTGCCGCGGAGATGTCTCCGCGGGAGATCAGCTCCAACGTCTCATCGGTGCGGGCCTGTTGGGCAAGGATTCGGGCCTGCGCGAGTTTCTCGAAGCGCTGGGTGCCTTCGGTGCGGCTGTGCTCGATCTCGTTCGCCGCCAATTGAGTCGCCGCCACCACCCAGCCGATCACCGCCAGAACGATGACGGCGGCCACCACGAGTCCGACGTTGAACTGCCGGTTGGTGCGGCGATACATGACGACGGAGGCGACGACGATCGCCGCCAAGGCGAACGCCAGCAGCACGAGGCTGACGATCGGCAGCGAACCGATGGCCTGTTGATCGCGCTCGACCGTTTCGAGGTCGGCGGTGTAGATCTTCTCGGCGCCGGGCAGCAGCGACGTCTGCATCAATGCCGATGCCTCGCGCAAGTACGCGGACCCGATCACATGGCCCTGCCGGTTGTTCGCCCGCGCCGCTTCGACGAGTCCCGTGTAGGCGGTCAGCTGGTCCGAGATCTCCGCCATCGCAGTGCGGGCCGCGAGATCGGTGGTGCCCGCGGTCGCATCCGCGAGCGCCGACGCAGCGCGCGCCACGGCTTGTTTGTACTGCGCGCGCATCGGGCCGGTCTCGATTCCGCCCGACAGAAATGCCGACGCCGCCGCGGCGTCGGCCGCTGACAGCGCGGCGTAGAGGTTCTGCGCGGCGTAGGCGAAGGGTTCGGACCTGGTGAGGACCGAGTTGCGTTCGTTGATCCTGGCGTCGAGTTGGCCCCCACACACCAGCCCTGCGATCACACAGATCGCCCCGACAGCGAGCGCGATGATGCCGATGACTCCGGGCGTCGTGCGGGCGAGTCGGCGGGCCAAGGCGGCGGAGGGTCGTACGTCCACTGCGCCCGGGGCCCCCAATGTCGGCCTCCCCCCTGAACCTCAAGGGGATATTAACCGCAAAAACCAGGCTGGTAGCCAGGTTTGAATTGAAACGAAACTTAAGCGTGCAGCGTGCGCAGGAATCGTCCTGCCGCGTCGACGGCGGGGCTGGAACTGCCGGCGTCGCTGATGAACACCGCCAGCGCGAGGTCGCCGTCGATGCCGACGAACCACCCGTGCGCATGGGTGTTGTCGATGTACTCGGCAGTGCCGGTCTTGCCGAGCATGCCGGGAATGTCCTGCAGCTGCGTGGCGGTGCCCTCCGTAATCGTCTCGCGCATCATCGATTTCACTTGATCGGCGACGCTGGCGGGCAGCGGCTCGGGTGTGCGTTCGGGCTTACCGGGCTGCCCGGCCACGATCGTGGGCGCGGGCACCGAACCATGCGCAAGCGTGGCGGCCACCAACGCCATACCGAACGGCGACGCGGTGACCTGGCCCTGGCCGATGCCCTCCTCGACGCGCAGCGCAGACGTGTCGGCGACGGGAACCTTGCCGGTGACGGTGGTCATGCCCGGTGCGGTGTAGTCGATGCCGAGGCCGAGTTGAGCGGCGGCCTTGGTGAGGCCGTCGGGCGGCAGATTCACGGCCAGCCGGCCCATCGTGGTGTTGCAGGACCGGGCAAACGCGGTGTGCAGCGGCACCTGCCCGAGGTCGAAGTTGTCGTCGTTGGGAATCTGCCGGCCTTCGATGTTCTCCGTGCCCGGGCATCCGACGATGCTGTCCGGTGTCACCTGGCTCGCCTGCAGCGCGGCGGAGACGGTCACCGTCTTGAACGTCGAACCCGGCGGGTACAGGCCGGTCAGCGCGATCGGGCCCTGGGCGTCGGCGGCCGGGTTCTGACCGATTGCCAGCACGTCACCTGTCGACGGTTGCAACACCACCATCGCGGCGGGCGTCGGGATCGGGGCGAGCGCCTCCTCGGCCGCACGCGACATCGGAACGTCGAGCGTGCTGCGGATGTCGGCGACAGGCTTGGGCTGCTGCCCGCCGACCTGCTGGCTGCCGGTGGCGGTCTGCGCGCTGATCGCGAAGCCGGCTGCCTCGTCGGTCGCGTGCTGCCACAGGTCGGACAGTCCCGACAGTGTCGGCGACGTCAACGCCTTGTCCGCGGTGAGCAGCCGCGTCTGCGGTGCCAGCGTCACATTCGGCAACGCCGACAACGCATCCTGGATCGGGGCCACATCCTCTGCACGCAACGTGACGACGGTGACCGGCTGTCCGTTGGCGCCGTCGAGCTGTGACTGCAGCGACTCCGCGGTGATGCTCGAGTCGATCGGATTCAGCAGCGCAGCAACGGCATTGACGTCCGTACCGGGCGACACGTTCACCAACGTGACGACCTGCTGGGTGAGCAGTTCCGCGCCGGTGCGGTCCAGCACCCTGGCGGCCGGGTCGGGGCTCAGCGTGCTGTATGACAGCGGCCCGGTGCCGAGGCCGGGCGCGACGGTGGCCGGGTTCCACTGGACCTTCCACTGATCGCCGCTCTGAGTCGCGCTGCCGCTGGTGGTGTAGGTCCACTGGTTGCGGCCGTCCTTGCCGAATTTCCATGTGGCGGCGAGGCTGAACGTCGCGTCGTTGTCCTTGCGGTCGACAGACGACACGTCGAAGTGCGCGTTGCGACCGAGACTGTCGAACAGCTTGCCGAGCGTGTCGGATGCCTGGCCCGAGTCGCTGGTCACCGCCGCCGCCGCCGCGGCATCACCCTTGCTCAGCGCGTCGGCGAAGGTGCGCACGGTGGCGTTGAGGCGGTCGGTCGCGTCGTCGCCGCAAGCGGCGAGCAGCAGTGCGATCGTCGCGAGAAAAGAAAAAAGCTTGTGGGGTAAGCACACTCAGCTGACCCTACCCAGCCCCGCGTTGCGTAACGTCAGCGCGGAAAACCAACCCGATTTCCGCCGCAGCCTTACGTAAGTCGATGGCGCCGGTTGGCTACGTGCGCGCCGGGCGGATCTCCCGCGGCAACGCGAACACCAACGTCTCGTTGGCAGTGGTCACCGGTTGCACGATGTCGTAACCGTATTCGGCCAGCCGCTCGAGCACGCCGCGCACCAGCACCTCGGGCACCGATGCGCCCGACGTGACGCCGATGGTCGTGACTCCCTCGAGCCAGGCCGGGTCGATGTCGTCGGCGTAGTCGACCAGGTGAGCAGCATCCGAGCCAGCGCCAAGCGCCACCTCGACGAGGCGCACCGAGTTCGACGAGTTGCGCGATCCGACGACGATCACCAGCTGGCACTCCGGGGCCATCGCCTTGACCGCGACCTGACGGTTCTGCGTCGCGTAGCAGATGTCGTCGCTGGGCGGATCCTGCAGCGTCGGGAACTTTTCCCGCAGCCGCCGCACGGTCTCCATCGTCTCGTCCACCGACAGCGTGGTCTGCGACAGCCAGATCACCTTGTTCTCGTCGCGCACCGTGACGTTGTCGACGGCGTCGGGGCCGTCCACGAGTTGCACGTGGTCAGGCGCCTCACCCGCGGTGCCGATGACCTCCTCGTGACCCTCGTGGCCGATCAGCAGGATGTCGTAGTCGTCGCGGGCGAACCTCTTGGCCTCGTTGTGCACCTTGGTGACCAGCGGGCAGGTCGCGTCGATCACCTTCAGTTCACGCGCGGCGGCCGTCTCGTGCACGGTCGGCGCGACGCCGTGAGCGGAGAACACCACGATGGCGCCCTCGGGCACCTCGTCGGTTTCGTCGACGAACACCGCACCGGCCTTGGCCAGGGTGTCCACCACGTGACGGTTGTGCACGATCTCGTGGCGTACGTAGACCGGTGCGCCGTGCTTCTCCAGCGCGCGCTCCACGGTCTCGACCGCCCGGTCCACTCCCGCGCAGTACCCACGTGGCTCGGCCAGCAGCACCCGTTTACCGGTGACACCGCCGGTCGCCGAGCTGGAGGCACCCGGAATCCCCATGTTTATTGTCGGCGGCATGTTTCTCAGGGTACTGATCCCGCACCTCGCGGGGCCAGCCAGACGATCGCCCGTAGTCTGGAGGCCATGGCAACTGCACCGTATGGGGTCCGTCTGCTGGTGGGGGCGGCGGTCACCGCCATCGAGGAAACCCGCAAGCTTCCGCAGACCATCCTGATGTACCCGATGACCATCGCGAGCCAGGTTGCCCACTTCGTCATGAAGATGCAGCAGGACGTGGCCGACCTGGTCAACAAGGGCGACGAGGCGCTGGACTCGTTGTTTCCGCCCAAGGACGAACAGCCCGAGTGGGCAACGTTCGACGAGGACCTCGACGACGACCAGCCCGCCAAGCCGGGCACCGACGGCGAACGGCTGACCGAGGGACGCTTCGCCCTGTTCACCGGCGGCGAACCGGAGACCGCCGAGCCCACGCCCGCCTCCGAGCCGAACTCCGCAGACGTCGACCCACCCGAGATCGTGACCGAACTGGACTACGAGTCGCTGACGCTGGCCCAGTTGCGGGCCCGGTTGTCGTCGCTGCGCGTCGCCGATCTGGAGGCACTGCTCAGCTACGAGAACGCCACCAAGTCGCGGGCGCCGTTCCAGACCCTGCTGTCCAACAGGATCACCCGCGCGACCGCGAAGTGACGCAACCCGAGCCGGGCAAGTCCCCCGATAACCCATGGCCGGTGCGCGCGGTCGCCACCCGGATCGCGAAGTACATCGACCGGCTCGGCGTGGTGTGGATCGAAGGCCAGCTGACCGAGCTGAAGCTGCGCCAGACGACGGCGTGGATGGTGCTACGCGATCCCGCCGCCGACATGTCGCTGACCGTCAGCTGCGCACGCGACCTGGTGGCCAACGCGCCGGTGCCGCTGACCGAGGGCACCCAGGTGATCATGTGCGGCAAGCCGCAGTTCTACACCCGCAACGGCTCCTTCAGCCTGCGCATCAGCGAGATCAGGGCGGTCGGTCTCGGTGAGTTGCTGGCCCGGATCGAGCGACTGCGTCGGCTACTCGACGCCGAGGGGCTTTTCGATCCACGGCTGAAGCGGCCGCTTCCGTTTCTGCCGCGCACCGTCGGCCTGATCACCGGACGCGCCAGCCACGCCGAGCGCGACGTGATCACCTGCGCGACCGACAGGTGGCCGGGTGTGCGATTCGCCGTCCGCAACGCCGTGGTGCAGGGCCCCAACACGGTGTCACAGGTGGTCGAGGCGCTGCGCGACCTGGACAACGATCCCGACGTCGACGTCATCGTCATCGCGCGCGGCGGCGGCAGCGTCGAGGACCTGCTGCCGTTCTCCGACGAGACGCTGTGCCGGGAGATCGCGCAATGCACGACGCCGGTGGTGAGCGCGATCGGCCACGAACCCGACAATCCGCTGTGTGATCTGGTCGCCGACGTGCGCGCGGCCACCCCGACCGACGCGGCGAAGCGGATGGTGCCCGACGCCGCCGCCGAGCGGGCGCTGATCGGCGATCTGCGCCGGCGCAGCGCGCGGGCGCTGCGCAACTGGGTGCACCGGGAGGAGCATGCGGTGTCGCAGCTGCGCAGTCGACCGGCGCTGGCCCAACCGCTTGCCGCGATCACCGCGCGGTCCGACGAGATCCAGCGGGCGCGCGTCTGCGTCCGTCGTGACATCACCCGGTTGGTGGCCGCGGAATCCGACCGGGTGGGCCACTTGTCGGCCAGGCTGACCACACTGGGTCCCGCGGCCACACTGGACCGCGGCTATGCCGTCGTGCAGACGGCGGCGGGCACGATCCTGCGTACGACGGCCGACGCGCCTGCGGGCACCCGGTTGCGGGTGCGGGTCACCGACGGCGCCGTGATCGCCATCAGCGAGGCCAGCGAGAGGCAATGAATGAAGCCTATTAGTCAATTGGGGTACGAGGAGGCCCGCGACGAGTTGATGGCCGTCGTCCACCAACTCGAGCAGGGCGGACTCGACTTGGAATCATCGCTGAAGCTTTGGGAACGTGGCGAAGAGCTGGCTAAACGCTGCGAGGAACACTTAGCCGGTGCGCGCAAGCGTGTCGAGGACGCACTGGCCGCCAAAGACGACGAGAACGCTTGATCCTGGAACGAGTTTTCGGCCAGGGGCTCGAAACTGTAACACGTTTCATTTATGCTCTCGGGCATGTCTGACGCAACGCTGACCGACTTGGGTCGTGTGCTGGTCACCGGGGGGTCCGGCTTTGTCGGCGCCAACCTGGTGACCGCACTGCTCGACCGCGGGCATCACGTCCGCTCCTTCGACCGGGCCGCATCCGCTCTGCCTGCGCATCCGCGGCTGGAGGTGATCGAGGGCGACATCTGCGATCCGCAGACCGTGGCGGTGGCCGTCGACGGCGTCGACACGATCTTCCACACCGCGGCGATCATCGACCTGATGGGCGGCGCGTCGGTCACCGAGGAGTACCGCAAGCGCAGCTTCGCGATCAACGTCGACGGCACCAAGAACCTGGTGCACGCCGCTCAGGCCGCCGGCGCGCAGCGGTTCGTCTACACCGCATCCAACAGTGTGGTGATGGGTGGTCAGCGAATCGCGGGCGGCGACGAAACCCTGCCCTACACCGAACGATTCAACGATTTGTACACCGAGACCAAGGTCGCCGCCGAGAAGTTCGTGTTGGCGCAGAACGGGATCGGGGGTTTGCTGACCTGTTCCATCCGGCCCAGCGGCATCTGGGGGCGCGGTGATCAGACCATGTTTCGCAAGGTGTTCGAGAACGTGCTCGCCGGCCACGTCAAGGTGCTGGTCGGCAACAAGAAGGTCAAGCTCGACAATTCCTACATACACAACCTGATTCACGGATTCATCCTGGCTGCCGAGCATCTGGTGCCCGGCGGAACCGCACCCGGGCAGGCGTACTTCATCAACGACGGCGAACCGATCAACATGTTCGAGTTCTCCCAACCGGTGGTCGAGGCATGCGGTCAGCCCTGGCCGAAGATCTGGGTGCCCGGACGGCTGGTCAAGGCCGTGATGACAGTGTGGCAGTGGTTTCACTTCCGACTCGGCCTGCCCAAGCCGTTGCTGGAACCCCTTGGGGTGGAGCGGCTTTACCTCGACAACTACTTCTCGATCGCCAAGGCCCAACGCGATCTCGGCTACCGACCGCTGTTCACCACCGGCCAGGCGATGGCCGAATGCCTGCCGTACTACGTCGACCTGTTCCACCAGATGAAGGGCGCCGCGTCGGAACCGGTGCCCGCGTAGGAGTTTTCAGCTGGAACTGAGTTCGAGGGTGCGCTGTTCGAACAGATCCGCCCCGCGCGCCACTCCCCCGGTGGCTTCGAAGCCGGCCGCGACGCGTTCGGCGCCTGCGGTCATGGTCATCGCTTCGCGCACCTTCGCCTGCAGCCGCTTCGGCGTAAGCCTCTTCGCGGGAAGCCGGGTGCCGCATCCGGACACCTCGGCGCGGCGGGCGACTTCGAACTGGTCGCGCCCGTACGGCACAACGCACACCGGAACACCGCGCGCCAAAGCCTTTTGGGTGGCGCCCATCCCGCCGTGCGTGATCGCGCACACCGCACGATCTAACACCAGACCGTGGGGCACGAATCGGCACACGGTGGCGTTCGGCGACTCCGGTATGCCCTCCGCATGCCCGGCAGGCGCGGTCGCGACGATATGCACCGGTTCGCCGGCCAAGGCAGCGATCGCGGTGGTGATGAGGTCGACATCGGCTTGCGCCTCCGACGAGGTGGTGACGAGAACAATCGGCCGATCGATCGAGTCCAACCAGGCCGGCTGTCCATCGGGCTCGGGATCGAGCGCACAGGGGCCGATCATGTGCACCGCCTCGCCCCACTCGGTTCGCTGATATTGGAAAGGCTTGCCGGTCGCGATGAACATCTGCGGCGCCCGCCGCAGAAACTCGTCGACCGACGCCACCGGCGGCACGTTGACGTCGGCGCGGATTCCGTTGATTGGCGGCAACATCACCTTCTCGATCGCACGTAGCAGTGTCGCCCGCACAGCGCCGTCTCGAACTGCTCCCAGCACACCAGGCAACGGTTTCAAGCCGAATCCGAACGGCGGCACGCCGGGGGCTCGCAGCGGAGGCGTATACGGGGCGAAGCATGCCCATGGCACGCCGGCGGCCTCAGCAGCCGACAGCGCACCCCAGCAGTTCACGTCGACGAGCAGGGCATCGGGTCGGCTCTGAGCTATGGCGCCTGCGAGGTCGGCGACTTCGTACACCGCCCGCTTGTCGAACACCGCGACCGAGAGCTTCAGCGCCGCAAGAGGGTTGGTCGCTGTGAAGTCGTCGTGTTGAATGTTCTCAATCCGCCGATCGATCGGCGCCGCGGCGAAACCGAGGCGTTCCGCCAGCGCGACACCGCTGGACAGGGTGCGCAGGTGAATTCGGTGCCCACGGTCCGACAGTTCCGACAGCAGCGCACTGATCGGCAACAGGTGTCCGAGTGCTGGTGAGGTGTACGCCAATACCGTTGCCATGCGCTCATCTCGTTTCGCGGGCCGGTGTCATCTCGTCTACCATGCGGCGCGCCTCTGCCAATCGCCCCCTGGCGTCGACCAGTCGACAGAGTTCGAGGTAGCGCGTGGCCAGTTCTGCATGGTGCTCGGAGTCGCCATGGGCTCTGGCCAAGATGGCGCGCGATTTCAGCCACCACAGGTTCAGCGCGGGCGGGCCGGTCCGACGGGGTCGCCATTGCTCGACAATGCGATTGGCTTCGACAAGATCGTCGGCGGTCCCGCGGTCGACGAGCAGATCGACCAGCGCCTCGCACGTACAACCCGCGAAAACCCGCGAACCACCGGCCATCTGAACCGCGACGGACTCGCGCAGTTCCGCGATGGCCTCGTCCCGCCTTCCCCTGCGGGCGGCATCGAGCGCAAGGTCAGGTACGACCGTGGTGAGCGCGAGTCGCCAGACCTTGTGCTTGGCGATGCTCGCACGGACGCGCTCGAGCACGTCGATCGCCTCGTCGCGGGACTGGTTTTCGGAGCGCAGCAGCGCCGTGGCGTATGCCCACTGCGCCGCGATGACCCCGAAGATGTCACCGAACGACTCGGCGCGCTGCCAGACCTCGCGCATCTCATCGACCAACTCGTCTGTCGCGTATGTGCCGACTGCCGCCAACAGGGCTACCCAATATGCCAGCGCCGCAGCAGAATTGACCGGCGGCAGGAGACGCGCCTCGTCGGTTCCTTTTCTGAGGCTCAGTGTGCCGTGCTCGTGGTCGCCCATGCAGATCTCGATCACGCCCTTCAGCGAATCGGCTACCGAGTTCTCCACGATCAACTGGTCATGCGGCAACGCCTGTATCGTCTCGATGACCCGCAGCGCGCCGTCGAAGTCGCATGTCGCGAACCGGGCATACGCCACCGCAATCAGGATGATGCTCCTGGTCTGCGCGTCGCACTGAATTCTGTCGATGATCCCGTCGATCTCCGACGCGAGAGCGGCGGCTTCCGGCACGCGAAAGTCGTTGACGGAGTAAGACCAGATGCGACCGGCGGTGGCGATGGCCAAAGATGTCATGTCACCGCTTCGCGTTGCCAGGTCGCGGAGTTCACGGTAACGCTCGTCGCTGTCGTCGGCGTCGCCGACGAAGAAGGTCGTCGACACCAGTAACGTGCGCGGCGCGATCCGCATGGCGATGACGCCGTCGTGGTCGTCGGGCAGTTGATCGGCGATGTATCGAGCGCGCGCCCACTGGGTGCGTGCGGCGGCAAGGTCACGGGACCTGAGCCAGTCCGCCGCGCGCATGTGCCACTGGTACGCCGCGGCCAACCTGCCCGCCGCCTCGAGGTGGCTGGCGATCAGCGCCGCGTTCTCCTCGACGGTGCTCGGGTCGCGGGCCTCGATCGCAGCGGCCAGTCTGCCGTGGGCGTCCACCCTGGTCGAAGTCAACTGCGACTCGTAGGCCACGGCGCGGACCAGCGGATGCCTGAAACAAAAGCGTTGGCGGGGCGTGAATTCGGTTTGGTCGATCAATTCCGCCGACACCAACTCGGCCAGCTGATCGGACTGGATCTCCTTCAGCACACGCAGCGACTCGAGGTCGAACTGGCTGCCGATCACGGCCGCCGCGTTGAGCATGGCTTTCGCGTCACCGGGCAGTCGATCGATGCGGGCGGCAAGGACTGCCTGCACGGTGCCGGGCACCGAGATCTCGTCGACATCGTCCAACAAGCGGTACCGGCCGCGGCTACCCGACAACACGCCGCGACCTGCGAGGTCGCGGACGATCTCTTCGATGAAAAACGGATTTCCCGCAGCAGCAGAAGCGATACGTTTGGCAAGGCCCACGACCGACGGATGGTCGCCGAGCAGTTGGCCGATCACGCGCACCGATGACGACTCCGAAAGCGGCTGCAGCGGCACGATCTGATCCGCGTTCGCACTGAGCGCCCCGTGGAACTCCGGCCGATAGGTGGCGACCAGAATCGACTCTGTTGCGGCGAGATTGGTGGCGAACTCGGCAAGCACGCCGTCAGTGGGCTCGTCGATCCAGTGCGCGTCCTCGAGGATGAACACGGTGCGGCGGGGGCGTTCACGGACGGCCTGCGTCATCATCTCCGCGAGGCGGCGCCGACGCCCGTCGACACTGACTTGTAGAGGCGGCGCCTTGGCGGCGCCGATTCGCATCGCGTCAAACAGAATTCGGGCGTCGGCGGAGTCTTCCGTCAGCATGCCCGCGTACTGGGCCACGGTGTGCGCACGTGCCTCGGCCTCGGGCAGCCGGTCCACGTCGAACATCGCGCGCAACAGCCGCGACAACGCGCTGAAGGCCACTGTGGCGGTGTGGGCCTCGCACCGGGCGACGACGACGTCGGCGCCTCGACCGGCCGCGATCGAGGTGAACTCGTTGATCAGTCGGCTCTTGCCAACCCCCGGCCCGCCGACCACCGCGACGAAGCAACCCGGCCCGGCATCCAATGTGTACTCGAGGCAAGACAACTCGGCATCGCGGCCGAGTATCTGACCTTCGTTGCGGCCCAACACCATTCGGTCGGATTCGATCGCGAGCAGTGCCCGCACGGGCACGGGCTCGTCCGTACCTTTCACGGCAACCTGCAGCACCGGTCCCAGTTGGGCGGCGGCCGCCACCAGATCCGCCGTCGACAGCGCGCAGAGCACGCCGCCGACCGGTGCAGCGGCCTCCATGCGTTGCGCCATACCGACGGGATGCCCGACAGCGGTGTATCTCCCCGGCCCTGAGCCGATTTCGCCGACAACGACGTCGCCGGAATTCAATCCGACCCGGATATCCAGCGTGACACCGTCGCGACGCAGGACCTCGGCGGCAAGTTCCTTCGTGACCGATTGAATCTCGAGCGCGGCGATGCATGCGCGCACCGCGTGGTCCTCCAACGCAACCGGCGCACCGAACAGGGCCATCAACCCGTCGCCGGTGAACTTGTCGACGGTGCCCTGGTAGCGCTGCACCACTGCGGCCGCGCGGTTGAACAGTTCGTTCATCACCTCCTGGAGTCGCTCGGCGTCCAGTGTCGCGGCGAGCTTCATCGATCCGACGACGTCGGCGAACAACACCGTCACCTGCTTGTGCTCACCCGTCGCTGCCTGCGGCGTGACCGGGCGCCCGCACACGTCGCAGAAGCGCGCTATCGGACGCAGGTCGCTACCGCACGACCCGCACCGAACCATCCCCCGGTCTTCTCCCACGTCAATTTCATCATCGCCTACCCGCGACTCCGGTGTTGCGCGAACGTTCCTTACCGCTCGAAATTCGGGTGATTTTTCGAGCGGTAAGGAACGTTCGGCCCAAATCAGGGCAGGTTCGGCAACGGGCGCAACTCCCCCGTCGCGCTGTTCACCAGCGCGGCGCGATCCAACCGCGCCTGCAGCGGCAGCACATCCATGACCGTCGCCACGACCGGGGGCAATTGAGCCAGCGTTGCCCGCGGCGCCAACGAGCAGTGCGGCAGCCACACGCCCGGCCGGTAGTGCTTGTGCAGTTCCGCTCCGGTGCCGGTGACCGCCTCGACAACCCGCTGCTGGCGGGCCACGAAGTCCGCGCTCACCCCGGCCAGCAACCAGGTGCGTCCACGGCGGAACAGTCCGACGCCGTCGAAGCTGAGGTCGACGGCTTCACCGCGCAGCCCGGCCAGCGCGGCCGTCACCGCGGACAAGTCCCACTCACGCAGCACGGCATACGACACGTGCGGCACATGTCTGCCGTGGGTGTGCGAGCGCAGGCTGCCGACGCCCTGCTCCTCGACCCGGTCCCACAACGCCCGGACCGCCCGCTCGGAACGCCGGTCGAACAGCAGACAGACAGCCAGTGCCACCTGTCAGCGGTACAGGTGCACGGGTTGGTGGGTAGCCTGCTCGATCCGCGACGACGCACGCTGGAGCAATTCGGTGCCCAATGCAATCAGCCCGCGCGCCGCGGCGATCTCCTCACCGATCATGGGCTGGCTGCTGTCCTTCGGGTTGCGGAACGCGTCTCCCAAGGCGGTCACCGCCTCGTCACCGCACCGGGCGTGCACCGTCGCATGCGTGTGGGTCTCGTCCTCGTCGAAGTCGATCTCGACGCGCCACTTGTTGCTCAAATCCTTGTCATACATGGCCATCACCTTCCAACTACCAGGGTGCGCCCGATCCCGGCACTTCGCATCGAAACCGCACACGAGCCGGGATCGAGCGGGCATCGTTGTGCGGCGATGGCTCACTCGCGCTTCACCTCCAACGACGGCACCCGCATTCACTACCTGGACTCCGGTGGCCCCGACCACGGCGCGCCGATCGTCTTCGTCCCCGGTATGACCGACGTCGCCGACGACTACGTCGAGGTGCTGCCCCTGCTGGGCCGCCGCACGGTGGTGGTGGAGCTACGCGGCCACGGCAAAAGCGATGCGCCGGAAACGGGTTACGACCTCGCGGCGCTTCGTGACGACGTCGGCGCCGTGGTCGACGCGGTCACCGACGGGCCGGTGCACGTGATGACCTTCTCCCGCGGCACCACGTATGCGATCGCATGGGCGCTGGCGAACCCGGATCGCGTGCGGTCGCTGGCGATCGGCGACTACGTGCCTGCAGAGATCGTGTTGCCCGACGCGCACATCCACCGACTGCTCGACGGCCGGTGGCGCGGCACCCCGGTCTCCGACCGGCTCGACTACGACGCCGCCGTCAAAACCTTCCACGCCGCACAGAACCGGTCGTTCTGGGAGCCGCTGTCGGTGTTGCGGGTGCCGATGCTCGTGGTGCGCAGCCCGGATTTCCCATTGGTCGACGGCGCCGCCTGGCACCGGTACCAGCAGTTGTTTCCGTGGGCGGAGCTGCATGAGTTCACCGACTCGCCGCACGACATCTTCCGGCCCGACCGCGGCAGGTATCCAAAGTTGGTCCGCGAACTGATAAATCGCTGAGTCGTCGACCGAATCCGCCGTCGCAGCGCGCGCGAATCCCTAGGCTTCGACTCGGACGTCAATTGGTGAAGGAGCCGCCATGCCGAACGGAAAGCCGAATATCCTGGTCATCTGGGGCGACGACATCGGCATCAGCAATCTGAGTTGTTACAGCGACGGCCTGATGGGCTACCGGACGCCGAACATCGACCGTATCGCCGCGGAGGGCATGCGTTTCACCGACTCCTACGGCGAGCAGAGTTGCACTGCGGGCCGGGCGGCGTTCATCAGCGGGCAGAGCGTGTACCGCACCGGTATGAGCAAGGTGGGTGTACCGGGCGCCGACATCGGTTGGGCCGCCGAAGACCCCACGATCGCTGAGCTGCTCAAGCCACTGGGCTACGCGACCGGTCAGTTCGGCAAGAACCACTTCGGCGACATGAACAAATACCTGCCGACGGTGCACGGCTTCGATGAGTTCTTCGGCAACCTCTATCACCTCAATGCCGAGGAAGAGCCGGAGAGCTTCGACTACCCGCACGAGGACCGTTACCCGCGGCTGTATCAGCTGGCCAAACCCCGCGGCGTGCTCAAATGCACCGCCACCGAAGAGGTCTCGACCGAACCCGAAGATCCGAAATTCGGGCCGGTCGGCAGGCAGGTCATCGAGGACACTGGAGCGCTGAACACCAAGCGCATGGAGACCATCGACGACGAGGTCGCCGACGCCACCGTCGACTACATCAAGCGCCAGCACGCGGTTGGCAACCCGTTCTTCGTGTGGTGCAACTTCACTCACATGCACGTCTACACGCACACCAAACCGGAGAGCCGCGGACAAGCCGGCCTGTGGCAGTCGCCGTACCACGACACGATGATCGACCACGACCGCAACGTGGGCACGGTGCTCGACGTACTCGACGAGCTGGGTATCGCCGATGACACCATCGTCATCTACTCGACCGACAACGGCCCACACCGCAACACATGGCCCGATGCCGGCACCACCCCGTTTCGCAGCGAGAAAAACACCAACTGGGAAGGCGCCTTCCGGGTGCCGGAAATGATCCGCTGGCCCGGAAAAATCAAAGCGGGCACCGTCTCCAATGAGATCGTCCAGCATCACGACTGGTTGCCCACTCTGCTGGCCGCGGCCGGCGATGCAGACGTAAGCGAAAAGCTCAAGAACGGCTACAAAGTCAGGCTGCAGGGCGAAGAGAAGGAGTTCAAAGTCCATATCGACGGCTTCAATCTGTTGCCGTATCTGACGGGTGAGGTCGACCACAGCCCGCGACGCGGCTTCTTCTACTTCTCCGACGACGCGGATCTTGTGGCGATGCGGTTCGAGAATTGGAAGATCGTCTTCGCCGAACAGCGGTGCGAGGGCACGCTGCGGGTGTGGGCCGAGCCGTTCACGCCGCTGCGGGTGCCCAAGCTGTTCAACCTCCGCACCGATCCGTACGAATACGCCGACATCACGTCAAACACGTACTACGAGTGGCTGCTTCGCCACGACTTCTTCGTCTTCTATGCCACCGCGATGGCGACGAAGTTCCTCGAGACGTTCACGGAGTTCCCACCTCGCCATCCACCGGCCAGCTTCAGCGTCGACCAGGCAGTGGAGAAGCTCAAGGAATATCTGGCGAAGGACTAGTGACCAGCCACCTACAACTCTGGAAAGGGGTTGTGCTATGCCCAACGGTAAACCGAACATCCTGGTGATCTGGGGCGACGACATCGGCGTCTGGAATCTGAGCTGCTACAGCCGCGGCATGATGGGCTACTCCACTCCGAATATCGACCGAATCGCTAATGAGGGAATGCTTTTCACCGACTCCTATGGCGAACAGAGTTGCACCGCGGGCCGGTCTGCGTTCATCACCGGGCAAAGCGTCTACCGCACCGGGCTGTCCAAGGTCGGAATGCCAGGCGCCGACGCCGGCCTTCAGCCGGAAGATCCGACCATCGCCGACTGCCTCAAACCGTTGGGTTACGCCACAGGCCAATTCGGCAAGAACCACTTGGGTGACCTCAACAAATACCTGCCGACAGTGCACGGCTTCGACGAGTTCTTCGGCAACCTCTACCACCTCAACGCAGAAGAGGAGCCGGAACAGCCGGACTATCCCACAGCTGAAGAGGCCCCCCTCATGCGCGACGCCTTCCTACCGCGCGGAGTCATCCACTCCTGGGCTACCGAGGAGGACGACGACGAAGTACATGAGCGCTGGGGCCGCGTCGGTAAACAGCGCATCGAAGACACCGGTCCGCTGACCAAGAAGCGGATGGAGACCATCGATGACGAAACCACCGCCGCCTGCATCGACTTCATCAGGCGCCAGGTCGCAGCAGACACACCGTTTTTCGCGTGGATGAACACCACCCATATGCACTTCCGGACGCATACGAAGCCGGAAAGCGTCGGACAAGCCGGCCGCTGGCAGTCGCCGTACCACGACACGATGATCGACCACGACAAGCACGTCGGCCTACTACTCGACGCCGTCGATGAACTTGGCATCGCCGAGGACACGATCGTCATCTACAGCACCGATAATGGCCCGCACGCCAACAGCTGGCCGGACGGCGCTACTACACCGTTCCGCAGCGAGAAGAACACCAACTGGGAAGGCGCTTTCCGCATCCCGGAGATGATCCGCTGGCCGGGCAAGATCCCTGCCGGCGTGGTGTCGAACGAAATCATTCAACACCACGACTGGTTCCCGACCTTCCTGGCCGCGGCCGGAGAACCGGACATCATCGAGAAGTTGAAGAAGGGGCACCCGGTCGGCGACAAGACCTTTAAGGTTCATCTGGATGCCTACAACATCCTGCCGTACCTGACCGGCGAGGACGACAAGAGTCCACGTAGGGGCTTCATCTACTTCTCCGATGACGGGGACGTGCTCGGTCTGCGCTTCGACAATTGGAAAGTCGTGTTCATGGAGCAGCGGTGTGAGGGCACGCTCAAGATTTGGCAAGAGCCATTCACCCCACTGCGCGCGCCGAAGATCTTCAATCTGCGCACCGATCCGTTCGAGCGCGCCGACATCACGTCGAATACGTACTACGACTGGATGATCGATCGAATCTATATGGCGTTTTATGGCGGCGCGATCGTCACGCAGTTCCTGGAAACGTTCAAGGAGTTTCCGCCGCGGCAGGAGCCGGCGTCGTTCACCATCAATCACGCCGTGCAGAAACTGCACGAATTCCTCGCGAAGGATTAGATGCTCGAGTCATGGAACGAGGGGCCCACGAAGTCGGCGATCGTCGACTTCGTTGGTCGAATCACAACGCACGGCGGGCCGGATTACGTTGATCCACACCAGCGTGTCTCCGTGTTCGACAACGACGGCACGCTCTGGTGTGAAAAGCCGATGTACATCCAGCTCGACTTCTTGATCCGCCGGTTCGTCGAACAGGCAAGGGCCGACCCGCCGCTGCGGGACAGACAGCCGTACAAGGCGGCGTTCGAGGGTGACCTGAAGTGGTTCGGCGATGCGGTGACGAAGCACTACCAGGGCGACGACTCAGACGTCAAACCCCTTGTCGCAGCGATTCTCACCGCGCATCACGAAATCACGGTGGAAGAACACGCCAGCCGCGTCAGCGCGTTCTTCGAAGAAGCCATCCACCCGACCTTGAAGCGGCCGTACACGTCATGCGGATATCGCCCGATGGTCGAGTTGCTTCGCTATCTCGAGGCCAACGCGTTCACCAACTACATCGTGTCGGGCGGCGGCCGTGACTTCATGCGGCCGGTCACCAGTGCGCTGTACGGAATCCCACCAGAGCGAGTCGTCGGAAGTTCGGTCGGCCTGGACTATCGTGGCGGTGATCTCTATACGACCGCGCAGCCCGAATTCCTCGACGACGGCCCGATGAAGCCGGTGCGGCTGTGGAGCCGGATCGGGCGCAGACCGATACTCGCCGCGGGCAACTCGAACGGCGACGTCGAGATGCTGGAGTTCACCCGCGGGCTGCGCCTGCTTGTGTTGCATGATGATGCCAGTCGCGAATTCGACTACACCGCGGGCGCGGAGAAGGCGCTGGAACAGGCGACGAAGGACGACTGGACCGTGGTCAGCATGCGCGACGACTGGACGACGGTCTTCAGTGACTGACGATTTGGTGCGGATACCGGCGCAGACCGTCGCACTGGGGTCCGACGCGCACTATGCCGAGGAGGCGCCGGTTCGCGAGGTCAGCGCCGAAGGGTTCTCCATCCAGACCCACCAGGTGACCAACGCCGAGTTCGCCGAATTCGTCACGGCCACTGGATATGTCACCGTCGCCGAGCGGCCGCTGGACCCGGCCGACTATCCCGGCGCGCCCGCCGAGAATCTGCAACCGGGATCTATGGTGTTCACCCGCACCCGCGGCCCGGTCGATCTGCGGCACCTGAACCTGTGGTGGACGTGGACGCCCGGCGCGTCGTGGCGGCATCCGGTCGGGCCGAATTCCTCCATTGACAAGCGCGCCGATCATCCCGTCGTGCACGTCGCCTACGAGGACGCGGAGGCGTACGCAGCGTGGGCGGGACTCGCACTGCCGACCGAAGCGGAGTGGGAGACGGCGGCCCGCGGCGGCCTCGCAGGCGCGACGTATACCTGGGGCGACGAACCGGAGCAGCCCGGCCGGCCGCTGGCGAACTACTGGCACGGCGACTTCCCGTGGCGACCTGAGCGCGGCTACGGCCGCACCACACCCGTCGGCAGCTTCCCGCCCAACGGTTACGGGTTGGCCGATATGGCAGGCAACGTATGGGAGTGGACCACCGACTGGTACACCGACACCAGGTCAACCGATTCCTGTTGTGCGGCAGACAGTTACGATCCCCGCCAACCGCAGTTCCAGATCCCGCGCAGGGTCGTCAAGGGCGGCTCGTTCCTGTGCGCCGACAACTACTGTCTGCGCTACCGCCCCGCTGCGCGCAGGCCGCAACCGGTCGACACCGGCATGAGCCACATCGGCTTCCGCTGTGTCCAGCGCTCGTGATCGCGGCGAACTCAGACCTCGGCGGCCTTCTTGATCGCCGCCAGCGTCGCGGGGATACCGGTCCTGGCCGCTTCGGTGCGGCTCTGGATCTGCGCGGCGGCATCGGCGCCGTATCGCTCGCGGAAGCCGGCGATACCGGCGGGCAGAAACTCCCACGACTCGGTCAGCCGAGTGCCGTCACCTTCCGGCTCGAAGGTGTAACCCCAACGCGTCCAGCCATTGTTGACCTCCCATGCGAACTCGCGACCGGGTTCGGCCGCCACCACCTGGCAGCGCGTCTCCCATGTCCGCTCGGGCAGTTCATTGCGGCCGGTGAACCAGGCGCCGACGCGCGGGCCGTCACCGTCGTCCCACCAGCAGGCCCGGCATACCGGGCTCCACTCGCCCATCCTTGTCACATCCGACACCAACGCGTACAACTCGTCAGGCGGCACGGCCACGGAAATCGACTCGGACATCTGCAGATCGCTCACCCCACAAGTCTGCCCTACCGCTGGGCTGATGCTTGTGCAGGCACGTGCATATTCAGTAAATGCGCCGCCAGCCGTTCATCCCGAAACAGAGCCGTTGCCGGTTATTGTCGTCGACAATTTAAAGTGTGGTCAATAGCGCGACAAGCAAGATTAGGAAAGTAGCTGAAATCAAGCGTGGGCGACGCCACGAATGGACCCAGGCATGCGGCGTCACATATTACACGAAGGTGTTTCCGAATCAGGGGAACGCTTCATTTTTCCGACCTACCACGTCGCGCCGTGATCCCGGATGATTCCGGCGGGCGTTACTTCTCGGATCCACACCAGGACGTCGAATATTTCTGTGATGGGCTTCGGTGTCGTGAATTGTGAAGTATCAGCAGCAAGGCCCACCTCGCGTATCGCCAACGGCTGAAGCAGAGGATTCTCGCCGTTGCGCATCGCTCGTAAGTCGATGAAGCAGTCTCCGACGCCAGCCCGTTGAAGCAGCGCCTCGATACTGTCGGGCGGCGGCAGCTGCGCCGTCGCCGGCCGTAGCCGGCGAGTGTGGATGGCGCGATCCCCCGGCTCCCATGCATGGAAGCTCCCTGCGCCGAACGCCACACCGATCGCGCGGTAGTTGTGGGCTCCAGCCAGATGGCCGCCCGCCCTGGCCGACCACTTCGACACATGACCGTTATGGGCCCAGAACGCCACGCGATTGGGCTTCGTGATGGCCTGCTGCGCCGCGAGGTTCTCAGCCAGGCACCGATCCCGGTACTCCCAGGGCGCGGGATCTGTCGCCGAGATGGCCTTCAGGCGTTCGTACTCGCCCCACTGCTGGATGGTCCGAACCAACAGCTGATCGGCCGGGCTGATCGCCTGCTCCCGAAGGATGACTGAGGACACCGTCTTCGCCATCGCACTCCAGCG
The DNA here is from genome assembly GCF_001667505.1 of Mycobacterium sp. ACS1612. GTDB lineage: Bacteria > Actinomycetota > Actinomycetes > Mycobacteriales > Mycobacteriaceae > Mycobacterium. The sequence goes on along the minus strand of NZ_LZHZ01000025.1, from coordinate 115,797 downwards.
AGCAGCGCTCACACGGTGATCCTTGCTTTCTGCGGCGAGCTCTTGAACCGTCGCCAACGCCGTCGACAGCGGCATACCCGCACGCCGTCGCAACTCGTCGAGGACGCGTTCTGGGGGTGGACCGTCCATGTCGACGCCTCGGAGCATCACATCGCGTTCAGATGCGACCGCACCGAGCCAACCGAAAAGATCCTGTACCTCCTCATAGACCCACGGGTACACGAGGCGTACCTCCTCGCGAGGCAGGCCCCCACGCTCACCGAGGAATCGGTTCACCAGCTCGATGTGTCCGACCCCCCGCTCCCACGCCACGAGCATTCGGCCCGGCATGGCGGACATCTCCCGCACAATGGCACGTTTCAGGCGCAAAGACTGGCTGTCCCCATGCGTCGGCTCTCCCAGCCCGACCACCTCGACATCGCCGATCATCGCCAGCAGAGGACCCACCAGCGGCTCGCCGCCCTGCCACCGGAGTGGAGCTGTGTACTGCGTGATGTCGTCCATCGTTTGCAGAATAGAAGAGCGCGTGAAATGACCCAAGGTATACGACAGTGATGAAATATATGACTGCTGCGAAACAATTCCGATATTCGCCGTAATCGAATGCAAAATTTCACTCGCCAAAAGCATCTCGCCCGGCTTAATCTGTATGTCACACAGGAAACGTTTCTTGTGTACTCAACAGCCATTCTGAACGGGAGGGGAATATCATGGCTGACATCGATCTGGAACGTCGCCTTGCAGCGCTGGAAGTGAGGATTCTTGGGGTGGGCAACCTCGGCGCGTCGCGCGCTGCGGACGACACCAACGGCTGCACAAATTGTGACACGAATGGATGCACCAACTGTCGCGCGACAGACATGATGAACGTGCTGTTGCCCGGCGTGGACCGAGTGCTCACCAGCCGTGAGATCGCCAACATCGTCGCCAAGGCCGAGGGCTAGTCGCGCCGTCTGTCCCAGGAGCCAAGACTCGGCAACGGGTCTTGGCTCCCGGTGGTGGGAATCATGACCGAGCGCCAAGATCGGACGCTGGCTCTGGCAGTCGACCTACTGACCGAGTACGCCAACGACATCAAGCCGAGGAGTGGTAGCGGACAAGACGCCGGGCCGGCCATACTTGCCGCCACCTTGTGCAGCGTCGCCCCCGACGCCGAAGATCTATGCCTGCGGGCGCTGAAGCGGTGGCTCAACGACATGCCCGCTGTTTTCAGGGGCGTCGGCGCGTTCGGGGGGCTTGGCGGTCTCCTATCCGGACTGCGGGCGGTGACGGCGTTGACGGATGCGGTCGCCCCGGCCTACTCGGCGCTCTGTTCCCAGACACCCGAATGGCTCGCCCACGAACGTTGGCGGACCAACGATGTCTCCTGGCCGGACTACGACCTCTTCTTCGGCCCGGCCGGCGTCATACGCGCCGGGCTCTACCCCGGCGGTCCTACGGACATGGTCGCTCCCGCCTTACAACACCTCATCAGCATGGCCCTGACCGAGGAATTGGAAGCCTTCCGGGGCGGACCCGAGATCGATCAAAGGAGCGCGTTCAATATCGGCCGCGTCAACACGGGTCTTGGTCATGGGATTGCCGGAGTGGCAAGCGCACTCGCGCATGCCCTTCGCGGATCCGGTTACGAGAACGCACGTCCCGCCCTTCGCCGGATATGCGACTGGCTGGTCGCACAGACCTACACCGACGACATCGGCCTGATCACGTGGCCGCCGGTGGGTGGACTCGACCAGGAATCGTTCGGAACTCGTCGGCGACAAGCTTGGTGCTACGGCACTCCGGGGGTTTCGTGGACGCTATGGGAGGCCGCCGACTCGCTCGCCGACGACGCCATACGCGAACTGGCGGAGAACGCGATGACCAGCTTCATCGCCGTGTTCGACGAGAGCCTCCACCTTGACCGCGACGCCGGCGAGAATCTGGCGGTATGCCACGGCGCGGCAGGGATGCTCGCAATCGCCGACGCGTATGCGCGGTTCACCCTCGTGTCGTCGGCTGAGGCACTGCGCGACCATATGCTCGACTATTTGATCGATCACGCCGCAGAGCTTCGCGAGCACGGTCGGCACGACATGTCGTTACTCACCGGCGCCGGGGGCGTGGCCGCCGTCGCCTTGACCGCCACGGGCGCCGAACGGCAGTGGCTGCACCACATCGCCGTTCGCTGACCAGGCATGGGCACATCACAGGACATCGCCGTCGCGGACTTCGTTCGCTGTGTCGCACAACGCCTCGAGACTAGGGATGCGGCATGCCTGCCGCTCGGCCATACCGTCGAAGAGCTAGCCGATCTCTTCGTTCAAGGGGGCGTCGAAGCGCTCGATGCGGCCGCCAATGCACATCGCTGGGTGCAGCGCTCGATTCAGGTGAATCAGCCGGCCATGCAGCCATTGATGTCCGCCATTTCCGAGCTTGCAAATGCGCTGCTGCAAGAAGGGGTCGCCAAGAACTTCTTCTTCATGCGAAAGCCGCCCGGTCTGCGGCTGCGGTTTCAGGCCGCCACAGAACGAGCGGTCCTTGAACAACGCCTCACGCAAGAGGTCTCGGCTTGGCAATCGCGCGGGCTGGTGTGTGCCCACAAGCCCGCGGTATACGAGCCCGAGTACCAACTCTTCGGTGGCGTTCAATCCATGGACCATGTCCATGCCTTGTTCACGATCGACAGCTTGTTCTGGAGCACGTTCCTGGGAAGGTCGGACGGTGAAACGGGGAACACAGATGCATGGTCGCGATCGCTACGGCTGCTCCGCTCCGTCTTCGACGGCTTGGCGATTCTCGGTTGGGAGGATTTGGGCGTATGGGACGCGGTACTCGAAGACACCGGCCGTCGCTTGGCTCTCGATCTGGAGTGCACCGAAGGGTACCGCGATCTAGCCGCGCTCGTCCGTGAGGTGTGGACGGAATCAGCGCAAAGCCTTGGCACCGTCGACGCGCTCCAGCGAGCGTGCGCTGATCTCGCCCGGCAGCAGGGGGCCCGTTGGAGAACAGGCTATTTTGAATGTGCCGGTGCGCGTATCGGTCCTCGGCAGGGCGCCGCGTACTTCACAATCTTCCACTGGAACCGTGCCGGATTCTCCTCGATACAGCAAGGACTGGTGGCGGAGGCCCTGGCTACGCGGCGCGAGCGGGCCGATGGTTGACCGCGAAGATTGGCTGATCGCCCGCGTCAGCGGGGTTCCGGCGGCCTGGTGGATCGACGGAGGTAGCCCCGAGATCTTCGCCCTCGCAGGACATCTCGAGGCAGTCGAATCGTCGTTACGACAGATCGGACCAGTAGTGGCCGAGACGGTCGGTGAACGGCTGGTGCCCAACGACGACGTCAGCGGCGAAGAGCGAAGACAGATGCTGGCCATCCGCCGCCGGCTCCATGGTGGCAGAAGCGTCGAGGCCAGCATACTGAACGGCGCGGCGTCCCTCGCGCGCAATCAGGGCGAGCCAGTCTTGGCGGCACAGCTGGAAAGGTGTGCCGAGTTGACCGCCGAGGCAACTCGCATGAACCACGAACTCGATCGCGACATCGAGTCCGAGCGCAATCGGCTCCTCAAGATCCCGGCCCGGATTGCGTCTGAGTCGCTCTGCGGTTTCGCACTTCTCGGTTGCGTCGAGCTGCCCCGTGAGTGCACTCTGAACAAAAGGAGTTGGCGACGATTCGTTCGTTGTTGGGACCTTGTCGGTCGAGCGGCGGTTGTCTCAACGCCTCGGGGCTGGTTCAGCCACATTGCAGTACTTCGTCCACGCGACAGCTCAGATCCGCCCCGAGTCGGAACCGGCGCAGGAGTGTGCTGGACCGAAAGTGTCCGCGAGGTTCGACGAATGCTCACGCACGCGTCGACTGTCGACGAGTTCTCGCGTCTCGCCGTCGGGACGAATCCTTTGTCGTGGACGGAGGAAGAACATCGCTACGCCCTTGTTCTCGATCAGTTTGATGAGCCGTCATGCGTAGTCCTCCGCGAGACGGAATTCCTCTCCACGTTGTTGCGGGCCACCACACGGCCAGTGACCCTGACCGAGCTCTTCGCGCGCCTGGACATCACGGACGAGGCAGAGCGGCGGTCATTCGGCGAGTACGTCGGTCAGCTGCTTCGCACCGGCATCCTGCAGGGGTGCGCATCACCGCTGAGGTCGATTCGTCGAGCCGACATGGGCAGGAAGGTGACCCCGGCCGACGACCCGGTCGCTCAGCCGAAGGGGTGGGTTGACGTGTATCGCGATGGCTCACCGGGCGTTTCGAAGCAGATGGTGGTGGGCCTGCGCGAACGGACACAAGCGGCACTGCGGTTTTTGGCCGCGGTGTCGACGCCGTGGCGCGACGGATTCCGGGGCACGGCAGAACGTTGGACAGTCGTCGACGTGTTGAAAGCGATGCTGGCCAGATCTGTCAACCAGCAGGACCCGGCCACCGAAGATGACCTGTCCCCTTCCCCACCCGCCACTCCACAAGCAGCCGAACTCGCCAATTTCCTTGCGTCTCAACCGCCCAACGCCGATGTCATCAACATTCCGAGTGAGCTGATCGGTGCGTTTGCATCCGACACGGGCAACGGAACTTGGCCTGTTGACTGCCTGCTTCGGGTGCCCGACACCTCGGTGGCCGGCCATGGCCCCGCTCTCGTCGAGATATGGCCGGCCGGAACAATCGACTCGCGGTTCGCAGATGGCTCGCGCGAGCTGGGCGGCGCGTTGCCCGGTGAAGCCGCGTATCGAGATTTCCTTCGCCGAATCGAGGATCTCACAGATGTGCAATTCGTTGAGATCACGGTCCCCCCGCTCTCCGACGCAGCCGACAACGCGGTCCGCCGTCCTGCCTACACGTCAGCGTGGACGGGCGATCCAGCAGCGGCAACCTACTTCCCGTCCGACGCGGCGCCTCTTGAGTACATCCCATTGCGCGACATCGAACTCTTGCGGCGGCCTGATGGCTACCGATGTTGCTTCAATGGGCGTCAACTCTGGCCGTGCTACCACGCCACCAGAACGTTTTCGCCGCCATGGGACAACGTCGCGCATGCACTTCTGATGGCTTCACCACTGGCCTTCCCAAAACGGTTCCGCCGCCCGGACATACTTCTGAGGGAGCTTTGGGGCCGAAACACAATGCCGCGTGTCGTGCTTGACGGAGACCTTGTCTTGAGCCCGGCACGCTGGGACCTTTGCGGCTCCACTCTCTGGGAGCCTGGCGCACCACTGCGGGAGCGCCTTCGGGCACTCTGCCGCACTCGTGAGCATGTCGGCTTGCCGCGATGGGTCTTCGTCAGCGACCCTGGAGAACGAACTCGCATCGGGGTGGATCTGGAAAGCCTCAGTGCGCTCGAGCAGATCGATGCTCTGCTCAAGCACCAGAGGTCCCTGATAGTGACGGAGATGCTTCCGGCGCCAACTGAGCTCTTGATGGGTGACGACACTTATCCATCGAATTCGGTCGCCTCCGAACTTGTCGTTCGGTTCCCGCCTGATGAGGAGTTGGGTCCCCTCGCCGGCCAGATCGCCGACAGGCTCGCACCGTGGCTGCATACGGCTGAATAGCCCCTATTGCACTTTCGACTCGCGAATGTGAAATTAGAACGCGTTCTACTTCACTGTCGAAGGGCAAACTCCGGTGAGCAACGGGGATCAGCGGATCGCGGTCGTGGTCGGCGGCGCCTCCGGGATCGGCTTGGCGACGGCGCAGGCGCTGGCCGCCCAGGGCGACGGGGTGACCATCGCCGATCGCAATGCCGACGGGGCGCAGGCCCGCGCCGCCGAACTCGGCCAGCGGGCGGCAACCGTCGACGTCACCGATGAGGAATCCGTGCAACGGCTCTTCGAGCAGACCGGCCCGGTGGATGTCGTCGTCAACTGCGCGGGCTACTCCAACGTCGGCCTGATCACCGACATGCCCGTCGACCAGTTCCGCGATGTCGTCGACGTATGTCTCACCGGCGCGTTCATCGTCGCCAAGCACGCGGGCCGCACCCTACGTGCCGGCGGCGTGCTGGTCTCGATCAGCTCACTCAACGCTCGTCAGCCCGCGGCGGGCATGAGCGCCTACTGCGCGGCCAAGGCGGGGTTGTCGATGCTGACCCAGGTGGCCGCGCTGGAACTGGGCCGCAAGGGGATCCGCGTCAACGCCGTCGCACCGGGTTTCGTCCACACGCCGCTGACCGAACCCGCCGCCGCGGTGCCTGGCGTCGTCGACGAATACCTGGAGAACACCGCGCTCGGCCGCGCAGGCACACCCGAGGACATCGCCAACGCCGTGCTGTACCTGTGCTCGCCTGGCGCGTCGTGGTTGACCGGCGAGGTGCTCGACCTCAACGGCGGCGCGCACCTGAAACGCTATCCGGACATCCTCGGCCATGTCATGAAACTGGCGGAGCCGCCGCGATGAGCCTCTCGGGCGAAGAGCCAAAAGCCAAGCGTTTCAAGGACAAAACCGCCATCGTCACCGGCGCGGGCTCCGGTATCGGCGCTGCGCTGTGCCGGGCCCTCGTCGGTGCGGGCGCGACAGTCGTCTGCACCGACATCGACGCCGACGCCGCCGACCGGACCGCCGCGGCGCTCGGCGCCAACGCCACCGGGGCCCGACTCGACGTCACCGACGCGGCGGCGGTGCAACGGACCGTGGACGAGGTCGTCGACCGCGCGGGCCGACTGGACCTGATGTTCAACAACGCGGGCATCGTGTGGGGCGGCGACACCGAACTGCTGACGCTGGATCAGTGGAACGCGATCATCGACGTCAACCTGCGCGGCGTCGTACACGGCGTGGCCGCGGCCTACCCGCTGATGGTGCAGCAGGGCCACGGCCACATCGTCAACACCGCGTCCATGGCGGGCCTGACCGCGGCGGGCCAGATCACCAGTTACGTCGCCACCAAACACGCCGTCGTCGGACTGTCGTTGGCGTTGCGCTCGGAAGCGGCTTCCCGCGGGGTCGGCGTCCTCGTGGTGTGCCCGTCCGCCGTGGAGACCCCAATTCTGGACAAAGGCGCGGTCGGCGGGTTCGTCGGTCGCGACTATTTCCTTCAGGGCCAGGGCGTGAAGACCGCCTACGCCCCCGACCGGTTGGCGAACGACACCCTGCACGCCATCGAGAAGAACAAAGCCATTCTGGTGAAACCGCGACTGGCACATGCCCAATGGTTGTTCGCCCGTCTCGCACCGACTCTGATGAACCGGGTGTCGATCGGCTTCATCGAAAAGCAGCGCGCGAGCCAGGCCACAGGACGTTCCCAGCTAAGCTAGCGTCACAGCATGGACACCGAGTTCACGCTGACACAGAAGCGTGCACTGGCCGTCGCGACCGTGATCGCGCTTGCTTTCGGCGCCTACTTCCTGCGCGGCTATTTCATTCTCATCGTCGTGGCGGCGGTCGCGGCCTACCTGTTCACGCCGTTGTACGACCGGTTGAACAAGCGGTTCGGATCGGGGCTTTCGGCTACGTTGACACTGCTGGCCGCCATCGCCGCGGTCGTCGTGCCGATGGGCCTGTTCGTGATGCTGGCCGTCGTTCAGATCACCAACATGGTCGAGAAGGTGGCGGACTGGGTCGGCAGAACCGATCTGTCGGCCATCGGCGACCAGGCACTGCGCTTCGTCAACGACCTGTTGCACCGCGTGCCGTTCATCAACGTGACGGTCACCACGGAGTCGCTGCACGGTTCGATGGCCACCGCCGCCCAGAAGGTCGGCGAATGGCTGCTCGGCCTGTTGCAAGGCGCGGCTGGCAGCGTGTTCGGCGCCGTGACCGCGGCCATCCTGTTTCTCTATGTGTTCCTGTCGCTGTTGACCAATCGCGACAAGGTGCTGCTGTTGATCCGGCGCCTGAACCCGCTCGGCGAGGACATCACCGACCTCTACATGTCGAAGATGGGCGCAATGGTGAAGGGCACCGTGATGGGGCAGTTCGTCATCGCCGTCTGCCAAGGTGTCGCAGGTGCAGCATCCATCTACATCGCCGGTTTCCACCAGGGCTTCTTCTTGTTCGCGGTGTTGTTGTCGGCGTTGTCGGTGATTCCGCTCGGCAGCGGCATCGTCACCATCCCGTTCGGAATCGGAATGATCCTGTTCGGCAACGTATTCGGCGGCATCTTCGTGATCGTGTTCCACCTCATTGTGGTGACCAACATCGACAACTTCCTACGACCGATCCTGGTGCCGCGCGCCGCCCGATTGGACTCTGCGCTGATGCTGCTGGCGGTGTTCTCCGGCATCGCGATGTTCGGCGCATGGGGCATCGTGATCGGTCCGGTGCTGATGATCGTGATCGTCACCACCATCAGCGTCTACCTAGCGGTGTACAAGGGCGTGCCCATGGCAACGCCCGACGAAGACGACGAAAAACCAAGGAAGCGTAGGCTTCCCGGCTGGCTTCCCGGCTGGCTTCCCGGCTGGTTCAGCCGCCTCAAGGGTAAGCCCGCGAAGGCTAAACCAGCCTCTCGGTGAGGAACTGCACCACCCGCTTACGGGCCTCATAAGCCGGGTGCCCGTCGCGCTCGCGCACCTCCAGCGTCAGCACCGAGTGGGCCATTTTGGCGAACCCGTGTGGGTTGCCCTTCTTGGAATCGACCTCGATGACCTCGAACGCATCACCAAGGCGAGCCTTCAGCGTCTTGAATCGCTCACCCGGCGACAGCGGGTCTTCACTGAATCGCAGACCCAACGCGCACAGGCCCTCGTCGGCGGCACGCTTTTCGATGACCTTCAGTTCACCCTCGGACAGACCAGGGTCACGTCTCATCTTGGGCGTCAGGGAAATCGGCGCCGACGGCTGGCTCATCACCGGCGCCAACACACTGTCGTCCACCGCGGCAGCCAGTGCGAAGCCGCCCGTGAAGCACTGCCCGATGACGCCGACGCCCTTGCCAGGCGTCTTCTCGTTGAGGTCACGCGCGAGCGCGCGCAGGTAGTGCGCCACCGGGCGGTCGGCATTGAGCGCGAAACCCGCGAATTCCTTTGAAACACAGGTGCGCATGATCACCGGGACCATGCCCGGTCTGACGGCCGCAGCACCCGGAGTGCCGAACAGTGACGGGCATGCGACGGTGAAACCGTTGTCCACCAAGTGATTGCCCAGACCGATGACTTCGGGTGTCATCCCCGGCAGTTCGGGGATGAGCACCACACCGGGGCCCTCACCCTTGCGGTAGACGTCGTGTGTGTACCCGGCGGCGGAAAACGGCGCGACGGTCCATGCGGTCAGATCACCTCGCGGCGCGGTCATCGAGTCCCCTATTTGACGGCAAGCGGCGATGCGGTCTGCGTCGCCGCCGCCAGCGTACGGTACTCGTCGGTACCCGCGGCACCTGTTATGGCGATCTGCGCCGGGCCGCCGGGGCCGGTGAGACGGGTGGTCCACACCGGCTCGGCAGGCTTTCCGTCCGCGGCCGTGCCCTCGTACACCACCCAGGTCACCCCGTCGACGTCCTGGCTGCCGGTCGGATACACGTCGGCGTCCAGCGAAGAGATCAACTTGTCCTCGTCGGCGTTGCTCTGCGTCAGGCTGACGTACATCCCGCTGGGCGCGAGGTAGCCGACAGTGGAACTGACGGCGCGCGTCTGCTGGCGTGAGACCGGGTCTGTGCGACCTCCCTCGATGCCCTTGCGACTGCCAGAGTTGGCGTGCCAGTCCTCGGGCAGTTGCGGCAGCCGGATCGGGATTTTCAGCGTGTCGGCATCGGCCTGCAACGCGGCCGGGGCGTCGTAGTCCGGGGCAGGCCCTTTGCCGGGCCCGTTGGGGGCGAACGAGCACATGCCGAGCACACCCGCCAGCACGATGCAGGCGATCACCAGCGGCGCGATCGACCAGAACATGTCCCGGCCGTCCTGCAGGATCCGCGGCTTCTCGGGTTTGGGAGCCGGAGTCGCCTGGCCGGCGACGTCGGGCGGGGGTACTGCTTGTCCACTCATCACCGCCAGTATCCCAGCTGCCAATCGGCGACCGGTTAATGGGAGAATCTGCACTCATGAGCCCCTCCCGCGGAGAAGCCCCCGATCGCAACCTCGCCCTCGAATTGGTCCGCGTCACCGAGGCGGGCGCCATGGCCGCCGGCCGTTGGGTAGGCCGCGGCGACAAGGAAGGCGGCGACGGCGCGGCCGTCGATGCCATGCGTGAGCTGGTGAATTCCGTCTCGATGCGCGGCGTCGTGGTGATCGGCGAAGGCGAGAAGGACAACGCGCCGATGCTCTACAACGGCGAGGAGGTCGGCAACGGCGACGGGCCCGAGTGCGACTTCGCCGTCGACCCCATCGACGGCACGACGCTGATGAGCAAGGGCATCAACAACGCGATCTCGGTGCTGGCGGTTTCCGAACGCGGCACCATGTACGACCCGTCAGCGGTGTTCTACATGAACAAGATCGCCGTCGGGCCTGACGCCGTCGACGCCATCGACATCACCGCGCCGATCGGCGAGAACATCCGCCGGGTGGCCAAGGCCAAGAGCGTGTCGGTGTCCGACCTGACCGTGTGCATCCTGGACCGGCCGCGGCACGAGCGGTTGATCGCCGACGTGCGGGAGGCAGGCGCCCGATGCCGGCTGATCTCCGACGGCGACGTCGCGGGCGCGATCTCGGCGTGCAGGCCCAACACGAGCACCGACATCCTCGTCGGGATCGGCGGCACGCCGGAGGGCATCATCGCCGCCGCGGCCATCCGCTGCATGGGCGGCGCGATCCAGGGTCAGTTGGCGCCCAAGGATGACGACGAACGGCAGAAGGCACTCGACCGCGGCCACGACCTGGACAAGGTCCTGTTCACCGAGGACCTGGTGTCCGGGGACAACGTATTCTTCTGCGCCACCGGCGTCACCGACGGTGACCTGCTCAAGGGCGTGCACTACTACGGCGGCGGCTGCACCACCCAGTCGATCGTGATGCGCTCCAAATCGGGCACCGTGCGAATGATCGAGGCCTACCACCGGTTGTCGAAGCTCAACGAATACTCCGCCATCGACTTCACCGGCGACTCGAACGCCGTCTACCCGCTCCCCTGACCCCGCTGAAGAAAAGGAACCGAATGAGCGTCGACAACGACAGCCAGACCGGGACTGAGTACCGCATCGAGCACGACACCATGGGCGAAGTCCGGGTGCCCGTCGCCGCGCTGTGGCGCGCGCAGACCCAGCGAGCTGTCGAGAACTTCCCGATCTCCGGCCGCGGACTGGAACGCACTCAGATCCGCGCGCTCGGTCTACTCAAAGGCGCTTGCGCGCAAGTGAACAAGGACCTGGGGCTGCTGGCGCCCGAGAAGGCCGACGCGATCATCGCCGCCGCCGCTGAGATCGCCGACGGCCTGCATGACGATCAGTTCCCCATCGACGTGTTCCAGACCGGTTCTGGCACCAGCTCGAACATGAACACCAACGAGGTGATCGCGGGCATCGCCGCCCGCAACGGCGTGACGGTGCACCCCAACGACGACGTCAACATGTCACAGTCGTCCAACGACACCTTCCCCACCGCCACCCACATTGCGGCGACGGAAGCCGCTGTGCGGCAGTTGATTCCGGCTCTCGAGGTGCTGCACGAGTCGCTGGCAGGCAAGGCGCGGCAGTGGCGGACGGTGGTGAAGTCCGGCCGCACGCACCTGATGGACGCGGTGCCCGTGACGCTCGGCCAGGAATTCTCCGGCTATGCCCGCCAGGTCGAAGCGGGCATCGAAAGAGTGCGCGCGACGCTGCCCAGACTCGGCGAACTCGCCATCGGCGGCACGGCCGTCGGCACCGGCCTGAACGCACCCGACGACTTCGACGTGCGGGTGGTCGCGGTGCTCACCGAGCAGACCGGCGTTGCCGAATTACGGGTGGCCACAAACCATTTCGAGGCGCAGGCGGCTCGTGACGGCCTGGTCGAGGCGTCGGGTGCGCTGCGCACCATCGCCGTATCGCTGACCAAGATCGCCAACGACATCCGGTGGATGGGCTCGGGCCCGCTGACCGGTCTCGGCGAGATCCAGCTGCCTGATCTGCAGCCAGGTAGCTCGATCATGCCCGGCAAGGTGAATCCGGTGATTCCCGAGGCGGTTACGCAGGTCGCCGCCCAGGTGGTCGGCAACGACGCGGCGATCGCGTTCGGTGGCGCGTCCGGCGCCTTCGAACTCAACGTGTACATCCCGATGATGGCCCGCAACCTGCTCGAATCGTTCAAGATCCTGACCAACGCATCCCGGTTGTTCGCCGAGCGCTGCATCGACGGATTGGTGGCCAACGAGGAGCGGTTGCGCGAACTCGCCGAATCCTCACCGTCGATCGTCACCCCGCTGAACTCGGCCATCGGTTACGAGGAGGCGGCCGCGGTCGCCAAGCAGGCGCTCAAGGAGAAGAAGACCATCCGCCAGACGGTGATCGACCGGGGCTTGATCGGCGACAAGCTGTCGCTGGAGGAACTGGATCGTCGACTCGACGTGCTGCAGATGGCCAAGGTCAAGCCGGGCGACGACTAACAGCGCCCAATCGCCCGCGGGCAGCTAACATTCGTCGAGGATGACCGCGGGCATGGCGAACCGTCCCGCCGAGCAGCGTGCTCTCGGCGAGTTTCTTGATGCCGCCGCCAGCACACCGTCGGCGCTGCTGGTCGACGGCGAGGCCGGGATAGGCAAGACCACGCTGCTGCGGGCCGCGATGGCCAGTGCGCGCAACCGCGGCTTCCGTGTGCTGTCGGCGCGGGCGGTGCAAGCCGAGTCCGTGCGCGCGTACGCCACCCTCGGCGACCTGCTGGCCGACGTCGACCCCGACATGTGGGCCGATCTGCCCGCTCCTCAGCGGGTCGCGATCGACCGGGTGCTGGCATCCGACGTCACCACCGACGGCAACGTGGTCGTCACCGACCACCGAGCGGTGGCCGCCGCGTTCCTGTCGGTGGTGGAATTGCTCGCCCACGACGGCCCGTTGCTGCTCGCGATCGACGACCTGCAATGGCTGGACCCGTCGACCGTGCACGTGCTCGGATACGCGGCCCGCCGACTGTCCGATCCGGTGGGCCTGCTGGCCACCGTCAGAACCGAACCGGGCACCGGCGGAACCACGTCATGGCTGCAGCTGCCGCGGCCAGATGCGGTCCTGCGAATCACCGTGCATCCGCTGTCCGGTCGGGCGCTGGAAACCGTGGTGCGCGACGAGCTCGGTCGCCCGGCGCCGCGCGCGGTGATGACGCGCATCAGCCAGATGTCTGCCGGGAATCCCTTCTACGCGGTCGAATTGGCGCGCGCTTTCGTCGACAACACCGGTGAGGTGCTACCCGGCACGCTGGCCGATCTGGTGCACACCAGGGTCAGCGGGCTGGACCCGGCGGCACATGAGGTGCTGCTGGCCGCCGCATGCATGGCCGCACCCACCGTCGAGGTGGTGGGCGCGGCGACCGCCGTGGACCCGGACCGGCTGATCGAACTGCTCGAGACCTCCGAACAGCACGGCGTCGTCGCGATCGAGGGTAACCGGATCCGGTTCGCCCATCCGTTGCTGGCCAGCGGCGTGTACGCGGCGGCCTCACCGCAGAAACGCCGAGACATGCACCGGCGCGTCGCGGGCGTCGTCGACGAAATGGAGCTGCGGGCACGGCATCTCGCGTTGGGATCGGCCACGGGTGATCCCGAGACCCTGGACGCACTGGACAACGCCGCAGCCGCCGCTCACGCCCGCGGCGCACCGGCCGCAGCGGCCGAACTGCTCGAGCTGGCGATCGGGCTCGGAGGCGACACCCCGCAGCGACGAGTTCAGTTGGCGGGGCACTGTTTCGACGCGGGGGATCCGGCACGCGCCCGGGCCCTGCTGGAGCGAGCGATCAGCAGCATGGAACCGGGCCCGGTCCGTGCCCACGCGCTGTATGCGCTGGCGGTCGTGCGGTTCATCGACGACGGCTACCTCGAGGCGTCGGAATTACTGCGGCAGGCACTCGAGGAGGACGTGCCCGGCGGCCCCGCACAGGTCCGGATGGCGACCACGCTGGCCTACGCGCTGTTCATGACCGGCGAACCCGAGGCCGCGTGGGGTCGCGCGCAGGAAGCGGTGGCCCTCGCCGAAAAGGTCGGCGTCTCTGGACTTCTCAGCGAGGCGCTGGGCGTCCGCGCGACGATCCAGTTCTTCGTCGGCGGCGGCATCGACGAACCAAGCCTGCGCCGGGCGCTCGAATCAGAAGACCACGACGCGTTCGCCCCCATCATGCTTCGGCCCAGCGTCGAACATGCACTGATCCTCGCGTGCACCGGTGATCTCGATACCTCCTATGAGTTGCTGCGGACGATCGAACGGCGGTGCACCGACAAGGGCGAGGAAGGCGAACTCATCTTCGTCGACTTCTACGTCGTGGTGAACAGGATCTGGCGCGGCGATTTCGCCGCGGCCACCCGGTTGGCCGCGGACGTGACGGAGTTGGCGCGGCAACTCGGTGCGGAGTTCCCGACCATGTTGAGTCTTGTGCTGCGCGCATGGTTGGCGGTTTATGCAGGCGCCGAAGACGACGCCCGCCTTGCCGTCGCCGAGGCGATCGACGCGTGCAAGCGCAGCGGCACCGCGTGGCACGAGGACTGGACGCTGACCGCCCTGGGTCTGCTCGAGGTGTCGCTCGGCAACTACGGTGCCGCGGTCGACGCCTTGGCGCCGCTGCTGTCGCGACATGTGCCGGTCTCCACCGAGATAAACGCCGCGTCGTTCTTGCCCGATATGGTGCAGGCGCTGACCGCGTTGGGCCGTGTCGACGAGGCCGAACCGCTCGTCGACGCGCTCGAACGCAACGGCCGCAGGCTCGACCGGCCGTGGATGCTTGCCGTCGGTGCGCGTGCCAGGGCCATGGTTCTGGCCGCCCGCGGTGATCTGGACGCGGCAGTGCAGAGCACGCACGCCGCGATGACCGAACATGACCGGCTGCCCATGCCGTTCGAGCGCGCCAGAACGCAGTTGCTGCTCGGCCAACTGCTACGTCGCCAGCGGTCGGAAGCCGACGCCGTGCTGCGCGAGGCACTGGCCGCATTCGAGAAGCTGGGCACCACGCTGTGGGCGGACCGCGCCCGCGCCGAACTCGCAGGCGCCAAGCCACGGACCGGCACCCGGGAAGGGCTGTCACCAACCGAGCAGCGGGTCGCCGAACTCGCCGCGACAGGAATGACGAACCGCGACGTGGCGACCGAACTGTTCATCAGCGCGAAGACGGTCGAGGCCACCCTTGCCCGCGTATACCGCAAGCTCGGCATCCGCTCGCGGGCCGAACTCGGCAGGCACATGCAATCGATTCGCGACACCGGGTGAACACACCTTTGCGGAGGTTGCCAGGCCGAGGCTTTCAACCTAGTTGAGCGAAAGCGTGGACCGATGCGCGGTTAGCTGGAATCCTTCTAATGTGCCAGGGGGCGTTGGCGTGCAGAGCCGTCCGACGGAAAGCCGGATGATCAGCCGGTTCTTGTCGTCGGCAAGGTCAGAGCCGTCGGCCCTGCTGATCGAGGGGGAAGCCGGCATCGGCAAGACCACACTGTGGCTGGAGGCACTCCAACTGGCCCGCGAGAGCGGGTTTCGAGTGCTGTCGGCGCGGGCCGCCGCCGCGGAGTCGGTGCTGGCCTACACGGCGTTGGCAGACCTGCTCGACGGCGTGCCCGCGGCGGCATGGGCCGATCTCCCGGAGCCTCAGCGCTTCGCCGTCGACCAGGTCTTGATGCGCGCCGACGACAGCACGGCCACCGATCAGCGCGCCGTCGCCGCAGCGTTCCTGTCGGTCGTCGGATGCCTGAGCGACGAGGGTCCGCTGCTGTTGGCCATCGACGACCTGCAGTGGATCGACCCTTCGAGCATGCATGTGGCGGCGTTCGCGGCGCGGCGGCTCAGCGGGCCGGTGGGCATTCTCGGCAGCGTGCGCACCGACGCCGACGACGCTACGAGCGCGGCTTGGCTGCAGCTGCCACGACCCGACGCCGTCAGCCGAGTCCGGCTGCACCCGATGGGAATTCATGATCTCCATACCGCGGTGTCGAAGCGCCTGCGGCGATCGTTTTCGCGCCCGACCATGGGCCGAATCCATGCGGAGTCCGGCGGAAACCCTTTCTACGCAATTGAATTGGCCCGGGCTATCGCGGAACGCACACCCGGCGTCGACACCTCCCTGCCGAGCACGCTCGCCGATGTGGTGCAAACCCGGCTGAACGGACTCGACTCCGATGTGCACGACGCGCTGCTCGCCGCCTCGTGCCTGGCCTCGCCCACGGTCGAACTGGTGTCCAGCGCGACGATCAAGGACGACAACCGCTTGATCGAACTTCTCGAGAGCGCCGAGAGCAAGGGCATCATCACGATCGACGGCAACCGGATCCAGTTCGCCCATCCGCTGTTGGCCAGGGGCGTGTACACCGAGGCCGCGCCTGCCCGACGCCGAACAATGCATCGCCGCCTCGCCGAGATCGTCGACGAGCCGGAACTGCGGGCACGCCATCTGGCGTTGGCTGCCACCAGAGGCGACCAAGTCACGCTCGAAGCCCTCGATACGGCTGCCGAATCCGCACGGGTGCGCGGGGCGCCCGCCGCCGCGGCCGAGTTGATGGATCTGGCGATCGGCCTCGGCGGCGACACCGCCGAGCGTCGACTCCGTTCTGCGCTACACCATTTCGACGCAGGCGACCAAGAGCGCGCCCGACTCGTGCTGGAAGAGACCATCGACGTGCTGGCGCCGGGCGAACTGCGCGCCGAGGCGTTGAGCCGACTGGCCGTGGTGAGGTTGTACAGCGACGGCTTCTTCGAAGCCGCGGCGCTGCTGCGGCGGGCACTTGCCGAAGTGAAGGCCGACAGCCCATTGCGCGTGCAGATCCTGATCACGCTCGCCTATTCGCTGCTTCAATCCGGTGTGATGCACGACAGCGTCGAGACGGCAGAGGAGGCCGTCGCCCACGCCGAACGACTCAAACAGCGGCACCTGCTGGGGTTGGCGATGGGTATGCGGGTGACCCTTCATTTCCTCAGCGGCGCAGGCTTCGACGAAGACCAGTTACAATTCGCGCTCGACCTCGAGGATCCGGACGTCTTCACGCCGTTGGTGTTTCGGCCGTCGGTTCAGCAGGCCCTGCTGCTGGAGTGGACGGGCCGCGTCGACGAGGCACACCGCAAGTTAGAAGCCGTCAGGCGGCACTGCGTCGAGAAAGGCGAAGAAGGCGAGCTGATCTTCATCGCCCAGCATGTGGTGCTCAGCGACATCTGGCGGGGCGACTTCGTCGCGGCGGGCCTCGTCGCCGACGACGCCATGGAGCGCGCCCGCCAACTCGGCGGCGACACTCCGCTGTTCCTTGCGTACAGTCTGAAGGCCAACCTGGCCACATACGCCGGGCGTGAGGCAGACGCCAGACAAGCCGCCGCCGAAGCACTGGAAATCGGCCGCCGCACTGGAGCGATTCGGTTGACCGACAGGGTCATTGGGGCGCTCGGCTTCTTGGAGGTGTCGCTGGGCCGCTACGAGGAGGCGGTCGCGACGTTGCGGTCACTGCTCGCCAAGTTCGATCCGGCGACCACGTCGACCGAACTGCCCTCCGCGATCTTCTTGCCCGACGCGATCGAGGCACTGATCCAGGTGAACCGGGGCGACGAGGCCGAACCGCTGATTGAAGCCCTCGAGCGCAACGGGGAGCGGCTCGACCGCGCGTGGGTGCGCGCCGTCGGCGCCCGCGGCAGAAGCATGCTACTGGCTGCACGTGGCGACCTCGACGCGGCGAGCGCCGCGGCCGAACGTGCGATGCTGCAACACAACCGGTTGTCGATGCCGATCGAGCGGGCCCGAACACTATTGCTGCTCGGCCAGTTGCAGCGCAGACAACGCCGAAAGGAAGCCGCGTCAGCAAGCCTGCAACAGGCGCTGGACATCTTCGAGCGGCTGCACGTGCCGCTGTGGGCCGACCGTGCCCGCGCTGAACTCGCACGCGCCAACGTCGGTCCGCGGCAGAGCGGGCAACTCACCCCGTCAGAGCAACGTGTCGCCGAATTGGCCGCGTCCGGTATGAAGAACCGCGACGTGGCCACCGCGCTGTTCATCAGCCCGAAAACCGTCGAGGCGAATCTGGCCAGGATCTACCGCAAGCTCGGCATCAAGTCGCGTGCCGAGCTCGGGCGTCACATGGGCAAGACCTAGCCACCCCCAGCCGCCGCCGTCGGGAGTAGGGAAACACCCTATTTCGCAAGCCGCTTGGGCGAATTAGCGTCACCGCCGTGCAGGTCAGGTAACCGAAGGAGGAGCGTTGCTCGTCGACCCGAAAACCGCGGCAAACCAGGACCACACCGCCCTGGTGAGCACGGCGACCAGCCAGCCAGCGTTGCGTACCGGCTTCGCGATGCTCGGCCTGGTGGCGTTACTCGACCTGCCGAGAGCCGACCGCGCCGACCGGATGGTCGCGTTGGGTGGGGCCGCCGCCGCGGGCTGGTTTTTGGTCCGGGACCGCAAACAGCGGTAGTGCTGCGCTGTCGCAGCCGTAACCGATATGTTCTGACCTGGTGAGCACCAGGATTCGACAGTGAGATCGATACCCCAACCGCGGCCGCGACCCACCGGCGACGAGACCCTCGGATTCCGCAGGCGCCCGGCGGTGCGGTGGTTCAGTCCGCCGACATTGGCCCGTGCCGCGGCGAAGGTCGTGCTGGCCGCCGCGTTCGGCGACTATCTCGACAAGCGGGAGATGGAGAACAGTCTGGCCGCGGGCGTCTTGACGGCAGGCGCCGGCGACGTGTGGATCGACTTCGTCGCCGACACCGCCGACGGATTCGATCAGACGTACTCGGTGGCATGGTGCGTCTCGCAACCGGACATCACGCCGATCGGCCTGGAAGGACCGCTCCGTTGCCTGCCCCGTGCGCAACTGATCGTGTTCGGCGGCGACGAGGTGTACCCGTACGCCACGCCGAAGGAGTACGAAGACAGGTTCAGCGGACCGTACCTCGCCGCACTGCCGTGGACCGACGAGCCACATCCGCGCATCCTGGCGATCCCGGGCAACCACGACTGGTACGACGGCCTCACCGGCTTCATGCGGGTGTTCGCGCAACCCAGCTGGATCGGCGGCCGTAAGATGGCACAGACCCGCAGCTACTTCGCGCTCGACCTGCCGGGCCCATTCTGGTTGTGGGGCATCGACATTCAAAGCGACAACTATGTGGACGCGCCGCAGATCGCCTATTTCAAGGCGGCCGCGGAGAAGATGGCTCCTGGCGACGCGCTGATTCTGTGCACAGCCAAGCCGAGTTGGACCGCGGTGCGCGACTCCAAGGACGCGTACCGCAACCTCGCTTTCGTCGAACGCACTGCGGTGCCCGATGGGGTCACCACGATCCTCATGTTGTCAGGCGACAAACACCACTACGCGCGTTACGAGGCGGAGAACGACGACGATCCTCGGATGAAGATCACCGCGGGTGGCGGTGGCGCGTTCCTGTCCACCACCGAGAAACTCGACGAGCGGGTGGAAGTGCCGAAGCCGCGGGGTGACGAGGACCCCGCGACCGACGAGAAGGAACCCTTCCTGTTGGCGTGCCGCTACCCCGACTACGAGCAGTCGCGCCGGCTCAACTGGCGCATCTTCACGCTGGGGCTGCGCAATCCGTGGTTCATGGTCATTCCCGCGATGTTGTATCTGCTGTTGTTCATCGCAAGCGTCGACTCGGCGATCCTCAGCACAGCGACGGTCGTCATCGTATTGGCGGTCGCTGCAACGACGTCCGCGTTCTATATCGTGCCGAAACGCGTCGGTGTGTGGAAATCCCGGGTCTTCAGAGGGCTTGCCGGAATCGCCCAGACCGTGTGCCATGTCGCTGCGCAAGCCGCGATCGCGATGGGATGTGTTGCGCTTCTTGGGCCCCCGACGGGCAGGCGTCTGCTGCTCAGCGTGCTGCTGGTGGCGGTGGCAGGTGGCGTCGTCGGCTCGTTGATCTTCGCGACGTTCCTGTTCCTGTTGTTCACCCTGTTCGGCTGGAACAGCACCGAGGCCTTTTCGTCGTTCCGGTACTCGGGATACAAGAACTTCTTGCGCATCCACGTGACCGCGGAGGCGGTGACGGTTTATCCGATCGGCATCGACAATATCTGCACGAGTTGGGATTACGACCCGAAGAACACTGAGCCCGAGGCGTCGTGGCTCAAGCCCAGTAGCGGCCCCATCGAGACACGGCTCATCGAGCGCCAGTTCACGATTCACGCGCCACCGCGCTAGCGGCCCACATCCGGATGCCGAGCGGTGCGGTCAAACTGTGCACGACGAGGCTGACGGTGACGGTGACGACGACCGCCTGCGTGATGGTCGCCAGTCGCTCGATTTCGCCTCGCTCGACCATGAGCAGGCCGAGCACCAAGGTGCCGATGCCGCGCGGTCCGAACCAGCCGACGAACAGCCCCGAGACGACCGCGTAAGCCAGCACCAGCAGGGTGAGCACTAACGTCGTGTCGGTGCGCACTTCGTCCCGTACTCAGGCGCCGTTGTTCACGCCGCCGGAATTGGCGCCCTCGATGTCGCGGATCGGGAAATTCGGCATCGGCGCGGGCGACGGCGTCGGCGGCAGCGTCGGGATCTCGGCGGGCGGGATGTCCATCAGATCGTTGACCGGCGGGCCGTTTTCTCTGCTGCCGTAGCTGGTGCCTGGTTCCCGCGGTCCGACCATCTGGCTCACGGTCACCATGTGGTAACCGTTGCGCCGCAACACAGGAATGAACTGGTAGACCAGATCGACTGTGCTGGAGTAGGTGTCGTGGAACAACACCACCGAGTTCGGCTTGATCTGCGTCATCAGCATGTAGCGCGTCGCGCCGGTGTTGGAGTCGTTCGCCCAGTCGAACGGGATCACGTCCCAGTTGATGTCGGCCATGCCCTGGGCTTTGGCGGCCGCCAGCACCTTGTCGTTGATCAGCCCACCCGCGGTACGCATCAGCTTGGGTCGCTGGCCCGTCGCGGCCTGGATGGCGTCGTTGGCCTTGGAGATCTGACTCGGGATGTCCTCCGGCGGGATGGTCGTCATGTTGGGGTGCTCCCAGGTGTGGTTGCCCACCTCCATGCCAGCCTCGGCGATTCGCTTGGCGCCCGCGGGGTTGGCCGCGACCTTGTTGCCGATCAGGAAGAACGTCGCCTTCGCACCGTTGTCCTTGAGGATCTGCAGTAGCCGGTCGGTGTACGGGCTCGGCCCGTCGTCGAACGTCAGCGCCACACACTTCACCTTCGAGCAGTCCACGTCCTCCGCGCCCGCCTTGCGGATATGCCCGGTGAGGCTGCCGATGATCAGCACCGCGGCGGCCGCGGACACGCCGAGAACGGTTCTGGCATAGCGCCAGCCCTGGCTGTCGGGTCGCTTCGGCACGCAAGCAGCCTACCGATTGGTGATTTGAGGAGCCTGAACCGCGCCGACCGCGGCTGTGGCTCCACAAACCGCGTCAGGGCAGGGCGCCAGGGCTGATCTCCTCGAGCATCTCGGTGACCAGCGCCGCGATCGGCGAACGCTCGCTGCGCAGCAGCGTGATGTGGGCGAACAACGGATGGCCCTTGAGCTTCTCGATCACCGCGGCCACACCGTCGTGCCTGCCGACCCGCAGGTTGTCGCGCTGGGCGACGTCGTGGGTGAGCACCACCCGCGATCCGGCGCCCAACCGGGACAGCACGGTCAGCAGCACATTGCGTTCCAGCGACTGGGCCTCGTCGACGATCACGAACGAGTCGTGCAGCGACCGGCCGCGAATGTGGGTCAGCGGCAGCACCTCCAGCATGCCCCGGGAGAGCACCTCTTCGAGCACCGCCGGGCTGGCCAACCCTTCGAGCGTGTCGAAGACGGCCTGCGCCCACGGGCCCATCTTCTCGCTTTCGCTGCCGGGCAGGTAGCCGAGGTCCTGCCCGCCTACCGCGTACAGCGGCCGGAACACGACGACCTTGCGGTGGGTGCGGCGTTCCAGCACCGCCTCCAGGCCTGCGCACAGCGCCAGCGCGGACTTACCGGTGCCCGCCTTGCCGCCGAGCGACACGATGCCGATGGACTCGTCGAGCAGCAGATCCAGCGCAACCCGCTGCTCCGCGGAACGACCCCGCAACCCGAACACCTCACGGTCACCGCGCACCAGCTGAATCCGCTTTTCGGCGTTGACCCGGCCCAACGCATGCGAGCTGCCGCCCAGCAGCCGAACTCCGGTGTGGCACGGGAGATTACGCGCGGTCTCCGAGTCGATTTCGCCGTCGGCATACAGCTTGTCGATGTCCGCGGGCGTCAGTTCGATCTCGTCCATGCCGGTCCAGCCCGACGTGATGACGTCCTGAGCGTGATACTCGTCGGCAGTGAGTCCGACGGCGCCTGCCTTCACGCGCAGCGGAATGTCCTTGCTGACCAACGTGACTCGCTTGCCCTCGGCGGCCAGGTTGGCCGCAACCGTCAGGATCCGGGCGTCGTTGCTCTCGTTGCGGAAGCCGGCGGGCAGCACTGTCGGATCACTGTGGTTCAGCTCGACATGCAGCGTACCGCCTTGCGTCCCAACGGGAATCGGCTGATCCAGCCGTCCGTGCTCGAGCCGCAGATCGTCGAACATCCGCAGTGCCTGCCTGGCGAACCAGCCGAGCTCGTGGTGATGCCGCTTGGCTTCCAGTTCGCTGATCACCACCAACGGGACCACCACTTCGTGTTCGGCGAACCTGGTTGCAGCCCACGGGTCGGACAGCAGCACGGAGGTGTCGAGCACATAGGTCCGGACGGTAGTTTTGGTCACGTAGCGCTCCTCGAGGCGAGGGAATTCATGCGGCCCCGCACGAACACTTCGGCGGACGCTGCGGTACCAGGACCGGGGCCGGTCCTCTCGTGATCGAAACGATCGGTACCGCCCGGATAGCAGAGCATGTCGCTAGCCATCGAGAAACGACGCTACTCTCGCTTCGCGGTTCGCGCCGTGCAGACGCGCCGTAGCTAATGTCGCCGCAGGCGCGGTGACAAAGCTAAGCCCCCGTCAGACGAACTGCTTCAGCGACGGTTCGTCGGCCACGCCCCACGCGGTGATGCGGTCGGCGATCACGTTGCGCAGTTGCTCGGGTCCGAAGATGCCGGCCTCGGCGACCGTGGCCACCTTGTCCTTGTACGCGTCGATGTCGCCGCCCACCACGTCGAGTTCCGCTGCGCGGCGCGCGATCGCGTCGATGGTCTCCTCGCGGCTGTAGCCCAGGCAGTGCGTCACCAGGTTGGAGAAGAACTCCTCGTGGCGCTCCTCGTCGCGGGCGATGCGGCCGATCAGGCCTTTCAATACGGGCTCGGTGATCTGGGCCTCGAGATTGCGGCAGAACACGGCGTGCTCACGCTCGAAGAACGACATGAACACCAGGCGCTCGATCTGGGTGTAGGTGTCGGCGCGGTAGCCCTTCATCACGTGCTCGACGCGCACGTCCTCGTTGGCGGCAGGGTCGATCTCGCGGGTGACGACGAGGTAGTTTCGCAGCGCGATGGCGTGCAGATGCTCCTCGGCGGTCCAGCGGCCGAGCCAGCGGCCCCACTTGTTCTCCAGGATGAAGCTGAACACGAACTCGCGGTGGTACCCGGCGAGGTTGTCTTTGGTGATCAGCAGGATTTCGAGGGCGTCGGTGATCGTCTTGGGCAACGTGACCTGCGACGGATCCCAGTCGCGGCCGCCGAGGAATGCGAAGTTCTCGCCCTGGTCGAACGGCACATAGTCGTGCGCGTACCACAGGTCCTCGGAGTCGATGTGGCGCCGCAGCTCGCGCGCGACGACCGGCTCGAGCTCGAGTATCAACGCATTAGCTACAGGTTTCTGTGCCATGAAAGTAACTGTAACCCGGGTTCACACATTTCCTGAAATCGGGCCTGGCGTGTCACCGCCCGTGCAGTTCCCAGTCCTCCAAGCCCTCGTAGAGGGGAAACTCGGCGGCCAGCCGGCGAACCCGCGCGGCCAGTGCCGCAACGTCGGCGGTCTGCATCAGGGCCGCAGCAATCACGTCGGCCACCTCGCTGAACTCGACGTCGCCGAACCCTCGGGTGGCCAGCGCAGACGTGCCGATTCGCAGGCCCGAGGAGACCATCGGCGGCCGCGGGTCGTTGGGCACGGCGTTGCGGTTGACCGTGATGCCGACGTCGTGCAGCAGGTCCTCGGCGGTCTTGCCGTCCAGCGGCGAGTCGCGCAGGTCGACCAGTACCAGGTGTACGTCGGTGCCGCCGGTGACGACTCGCACGCCTGCACGGGCGACGTCGGCGCCCATCAGTCGGTCGGCGACGACGCGGGCGCCCGCGAGGGTGCGGCGCTGGCGCTCGGCGAACTCCTGCGTTCCCGCGATCTTGAACGTGACGGCCTTGGCCGCGACCACCTGCATGGCGGGCCCGCCCTGGGTGCCGGGAAACACCGCGGAGTTGACGGCCTTGGCGAACCGCTGCTTGCCGAGGATCAATCCCGAGCGTGCACCGCCCAGCGTCTTGTGCACCGTCGTCGACACCAGATCGGCGTGCGGCACCGGTGACGGGTGCAGGCCCGCAGCGACCAGGCCTGCGAAATGCGCCATGTCCACCCACAGGTGCGCGCCGACCTCGTCGGCGACCGACCGGAACGCCGCGAAGTCCAGCGTGCGCGGATACGCCGACCACCCTGCGATCAGGACCCGCGGCCGAAACTCCTTGGCGTGTGCCCGCACTGCGTCCATGTCGATGAGTCCCGACGCGGGATCTACGCCGTAGCAACCACTTTCGTACACCTTGCCGGAGAAGTTCAGCTTCATGCCGTGCGTGAGGTGTCCACCGTTGGCCAGGTCGAGGCCGAGTAGCCGCTCACCGGGCGCCATCAGCGCGGCCAGCACCGCTGCGTTGGCCTGCGCACCGGAATGTGGTTGCACATTAGCGAATTGGGCACCGAACAACGCCTTGGCGCGGTCACGGGCGACGTTCTCGATCGCGTCGACGTGCTCGCAGCCGCCGTAATACCGGCGGCCCGGCAGCCCTTCTGCGTACTTATTGGTCAGCACGCTGCCCTGCAACTGCAGCACCGCGCGCGGCGCGAAGTTCTCCGACGCGATCATCTCGAGCGTGTCGCGCTGGCGGCCCAGTTCTTTGCCCAACAAATGGGCGATCTCGGGATCGACATCGCCCAGCGGCGCGGCCATGACGGACGTGGAGAGCTCAGCTGTCGCGGTCACGGCGGCGAGTGTGACACGCACACGCGCAGAATTGGGGGCTACGTCTTTTAGAGCGTCAGCCCCGGATACAGCGGGTTGGCGGCCAACAGCTCCGCCGCCGCCGAATGCACCCGTTCGGCGGTGCCGTCGGCCAACTTGTACTTGGCCTTCGACGTGCCCTCCGGTTGCGTGTTGGACAGCACCTCGACCATCAGTTCCGCGACCCGGTCGAAGTCGTCAGGTCCGAAGCCACGAGTGGTCAGCGCGGGCGTGCCCAACCGGATGCCGCTGGTGTACCAGGCACCGTTGGGGTCGGCCGGAATGGAGTTGCGGTTGGTGACGACGCCTGAATCGAGCAGCGCCGACTCGGCCTGGCGGCCGGTCAGCCCGAACGACGACACGTCGAGCAGCACGATGTGGTTGTCGGTGCCGCCGGTGACCAGTCGCGCGCCGCGCTTGAGAAAACCCTCGGCGAGCGCCTTGGCGTTGTCGGCGACCCGCTGCGCGTACGCCTGGAACGCGGGCTGGCGTGCCTCGGCCAACGCGACCGCCTTAGCCGCCATCACGTGAGAAAGCGGTCCGCCCAACACCATTGGGCAGCCCTTGTCGACCGCGTCGGAGTACTCCGCGGTGGCGAGCACCAGCCCGCCACGCGGCCCGCGCAGCGACTTGTGCGTGGTGGTCGTGGTGACGTGGGCGTGCGGCACGGGATCCTCGTCGCCGGTGAACACCTTGCCCGCGACGAGGCCTGCGAAGTGCGCCATGTCGACCATCAGGGTGGCGCCCACCTCGTCGGCGATCTCGCGCAGCTTGGCGAAGTTGATCCGGCGCGGATAGGCGGAGTACCCGCCGACCAGGATCAGCGGCTTGAACTCGCGGGCGGCCGCGGCCAGCGCGTCGTAGTCGAGTAACTCGGTGTTCGGGTCGGTGCCGTAGCTGCGCTGGTGGAACATCTTGCCAGAGATGTTGGGCCGGAATCCGTGGGTGAGGTGGCCACCGGCGTCCAGCGACATGCCGAGCAGCCGCTGATTGCCCAGCTTGGCGCGCAGCTCCTCCCAGTCCGCCTCGGAGAGGTCGTTGACGTTCCTGACGCCCTTGTCGGCCAGGCCGGGCGCCTCGATGCGGGTGGCCAGGATGGCCCAGTACGCAACGAGGTTGGCGTCGATGCCCGAATGCGGCTGGACATAGGCGTACGGCGAACCGAACAGCTCGCGGGCGTGCTCAGCGGCGACCGTCTCGACGGTGTCCACGTTCTGGCAGCCGGCGTAGAACCGGTGCCCGATGGTGCCCTCGGCGTACTTGTCCGACAGCCAGCTGCCCATGGTCAGCAACGCCGCGGGCGAGGCATAGTTCTCGCTGGCGATCAGCTTGAGCGAATCACGTTGATCGGCAAGCTCTTTCCGCGTCGCGGCCGCGATGCGCGGCTCGACGGACTCGATGATCTGCAGCATCGAACGGTAGGCGGAGCTTGCGGTATCGGCGTACTCGGCACCCGGAGCTGAGCTGGTGACGGGGTCTGCAGTCATGGCCTCAGCCTACGTCCCGCAGCTATCGGCGCCGAATGTGGGATTAACGCACGCCACATCGCTGTTCGGCGTGACGGTAACCCACGTTCGGCGACAACTAGCGCAGCGACGACGGAATCAGGGGCTCGTCGAGCAGGCGTCCGAACCGTTCGGTGAGGCTGACGCCGTCGGGCCTGGCCTCCAGCCAGCCGCGCAGCAACCGGTACCCCTCGACGTAGGTGCTGGTGTAGGCGCGCCACAGCGGCGAGGACAGGAACCGCAGCATCTGCCGGGCACGCTCGTCGTTGACCAGCAGCCAGCGCTTGAGGAACGCGACCACGTCGTCGACGTCGCGATGCTCGTCGTGCAGCATCAGCGCCGCGTCCTGTCGCACGTCGGCCAGCGCGCCAACCGCCTCGGACACCGCCTGGGCGCGCTCGCCGTCGAACCGCAGGCCAAGGTCGGCGTAGATCTCGCGGGCCCAACCGCCCCACTCCGGCCCGATCGCGGCGTACAGCGCCAGATCGGCCAGCCCCTCGGCCATCAGGCACTGCGGTGTGTTCACCAGGAAGATGGTCTGCTCGGCATGACCCTTGCCTTCGACCAGGCCGGCCTCCTTGCGGCAGTGCTCGGTGTGGTGGCCGGGATAGGACTCGTGCGCGACCAGACGGGGCAGATTGGACATCTGCTGCTTCAGGTCGGCGTTGACGGCGACGGTCGAGCGGTAGTCGCCGAGGTAGTAGTTGAACCCCGACCAGGGTTTGTCGGTGACGACCTCGTAGGTGATGGTTTCGCGGTCGGGTAGCGGGAATTCGGCGCGCACCCGGTCGCGCAGCGCGCTCGAGAACGCATGGATGGCCTCCTCGAGCCGGGCGGGCGGGATCTCCTCGGCGGCCCGGTAGGCCTGCATCCGTTCGGCCAGCGGTCCGCTGCCGCCGAGGGCGTCGTCGAGCTTGCGGTGGGCCTGTTCGTAGCGCTCCGGGTCGCCCTTGGCGATGTGCACGTCGAAATACGCCTGCACCTCCTCGACGAACCCGACGTCCTGGCCCGCGAACTTGCGGCCCGCACACGCCAGCGCGCGCAGGTGGGCCGCGACGTAGGCGGCGCGGGCCGGTTCCAGGTCGTCGGGGATGTCGGCGGCCAGCCGCTCGGCTTGGAGCGCCAGGTCGGCCGGGTCGGGGGCGGGTTCGTTGGCCACCTGGTTGCGCAGGTCGGGGTCGCCGGTGAACGAGTCGACATAGCCTTCCTCGATCCGATCGAAGCGCAGGCCGAGCAGCAGATATTCCCGCATCAAGGTGGTCGCGTCCATGGCCTCAACGTTAAATGCAAGACTGACCCCATGCCGCGGCTGAGCGAGCCGAGCCCCTACGTGGAGTTCGACCGGAGTCAATGGCGCGCCCTGCGCATGTCGACGCCGATGAAGCTGACCGAAGACGAAGTGCTGCAACTGCGGGGTCTTGGCGAGAAGCTCGACCTACTGGAGGTCGAAGAGGTCTACCTGCCGCTGGCCCGGTTGATCCACCTGCAGGTGGCGGCGCGACAGCGGTTGTTCGCCGCGACCGCAGAGTTCCTCGGCGAGCCGCAGCAGAATCCGGACCGGCCGGTGCCGTTCATCATCGGCGTCGCGGGCAGTGTCGCGGTCGGCAAATCCACGACCGCCCGTGTGCTGCAGGCGCTTCTGGCCCGCTTCGAACACCATCCACGGGTGGACCTCGTCACCACCGACGGCTTCCTGTATCCCAACGCCGAGCTCGGCCGTCGAAACCTGATGCACCGCAAGGGTTTCCCCGAGAGTTACGACCGGCGCGCGCTGATGCGGTTCGTCACGGCGGTGAAGTCGGGCGCCGACAAGGTGTGCGCGCCGGTGTACTCGCATCTGCTCTACGACATCGTGCCCGGCGAGAAACAGCTCGTGATGCATCCGGACATCCTGATCCTCGAGGGCCTCAACGTGTTACAGACCGGCCCGGCGTTGATGGTGTCGGACCTGTTTGACTTCTCGGTGTACGTCGACGCGCGCATCGAGGACATCGAGCAGTGGTACATCAACCGGTTCCTCGGGTTGCGGACCACCGCGTTCGCCGACCCGGCGTCGCACTTCCACCACTACGCCACGCTGACCGACGACGCCGCGGTGTTCGCCGCCCGCGACATCTGGCATTCGATCAACCGCCCCAACCTGATCGAGAACATCCTGCCGACGCGCCCACGCGCGACGCTGGTGTTGCGTAAAGACGCCGACCACGCGATCAACCGGCTGCGGCTGCGCAAGCTCTAACCCGCCCGGGATCACCGAGCGGGCTTGAGCGGCAAACGTTTACGCCTTGGCGCGGCGCCAGCCGGTGTACTGCAACTCGGCCATCACCAGCGTATAGACACCGGTCGCGAGTGTCAGCACGATGCCCGTCGCGGTCAGCGGGAAGACGTCGGCGAGCACGAACACCACGGCGCCGACGGTGTAGAGCACGTTGCCCGCGGCGATCACGATGCCGGATCGCTTCACCGAAGGCATTGCGGCAATGGCGAATACACCGATGGCGAAGGCGATGAAGAAGGCGCTCACCGTGTACTCGAACGCCTTGGTGGTCCCGGACACGTCGGCGAGCCAGCCTGCGAGCGGGATGCCGGCGATGCCCATCAGTCCGCTGCAGGTGGCGTCGGCGCGCAGCGCGAAGCGCAGGAACGAGTCGGTCGAGTCGGCGAGTTTGGGTGTCGAGATGGCGGTCATGCAACTTCCTTTCGTGGGTGGGTGGGGCGACCGTTCCGGAGCCGACGCCGCAACCTCTTACGACGGCGGCTCCGGACCAGCCCATGACGGAGTTACGCGCGCACTCCGAGGTACTGGGCGTAGGCGAAGCCGAGCGTGACGACGGTGAACGCCGCGGTCGCCACTACGCCGAATTCGGTCAGCGGCAGCCATCCCGCGACCAGGACGACGGTGACGACGATCGCGAACGCGACATTGCCGGCGAGCACGCCGATGCCGACCCGTCGGACGTCGGCCAGGCCTGCGGCCAAGTACAGCGCTGCGCCGTACACCACCAACGCGGCGCCGCCGATGAACTCCGACGTCGACGACAGACCGGACAGCCGCGACAGCGGATCGGCCGCCATCGCGACGAGCAAGCCCAGGCCGGCGCACAGGGTGGCGTCGGCGCGAAGGGCGAAGCGCAGCAGATTATCGGTGCTTTCCCGGACCGGGCGGGTGTTGATTGCGGTCATGCCTGTAGAGACTGCTCAGAACCCACTGCCAGATCGACGCCGGACGCTGCCAGCTACTGCCAACCGCAGGTCAACGCCGATGTCAGACTGAGTCAACGACGATGCGCGGCCACCAGATTGCCCCGTAGATCGGCGGCGATCAGCCGGGCCGCCGCGTTCTGCCAGTTGTGCAGCGACCGCTGCGGCACCTCGGTGACGAACCACTGCCACGCCTGCCGCGCGACCGGGTCCAGCCCGGCCGCGGTCGCGTTCTGCGCGTAGGCGCGCACGCCGACGACGTACGGGAAGTACAGCGAGTTGTAGTGCCGCCACTGCTCGGTGGTTCCGAAGTCGCCGCCGTCGCGCGGCTTGAGGCGGGCGATGCGGTCGGCCAGCAGGGCCTTGAGCTCGTTGGCCCGCTCGAGCGGGGCGTCAGGGGCGCCGCGGGCGGCCAGTCGCTCGTCGATGATCGGCAGCGCGGTCAGCGGGCTGGCGACGAGTCTCGACAGGTCGCCGTAGTGGCCCAGCGCGCGGCGGGTAAGCCGGACGAAGGTCTCGTCGTCGACGTCGTCGAGGGGGCTGGCCGACCGTCGCGGCAGCGCGGCCTCCGCATCCCGCAGCGCGGCACGGTCGGCCCGCAGCCCGGGCGAGCGGGAGAACGTCACCCGGTCCAGCAGGCCTGCCAGCGGATCGGCAAGCACGTTGATCGCGATCGCGACGCCGAGGCTGGTGAACAGCAGCACCGTCAACGCCGTGTGCTGATCCGACACCGCCAGCCCGATCAAGAGCTGACCACCGAACAGCACCGCGACCACGGCCGTCGCGGTGAACGACCGCAGCATGTCAGCCCGCAGCGCCTGGCCCTCATCGAACGCGTCCCACATCGCGACGGCCAGACCAAGCACGCCGACGTCGAACCCCGTGGACGCCAACGCAATCCAGCTCGGCACCAGACCCAGCGGGATCACGACGATCGCGTTGGCGAGCGCGAAGAACAGCGTGCCAATCACGACGAAGCCCATGATCCGACCTGGCGCGCGTTGCAACACCGCCACGATCATGGCGCCCAGCGTGGACAACGAGATCGCGGCGAACATCACCCAGTGGCCGAACCGTACCGGGCCGTCGACATTGCCCGCCATCACAGCACCAGAGAACGCGACGGCGCCGACACCGGCCACGAGCGTGATCTCGCCGGCCCGGCTACGCCAGCTATCCGATGGGCGGCACAGTTCGAGCAGTACGGCGAACCACGCGATCCCCGGTACCGCGACGAGATAGATCTCGACGCTGCTCAGCGCCGCTACGCCGCTCGTCACCCGGACCGCGTCGAGCGCGACCACGCACGCAAAACTGGTCAGCCCGATCGCGGCCAGTACCAGGACAGGCTTGCGCGGGTCGCGGGCCAGCAGGTACAGGCCCAGCCACCAGCTGAGCGAGAAGACCACCGCTGACAGCGCAGCCATGGTTCAAGTGTCGCACTACATGCCGTAACGACGGTGGCGCGCGGTGTAATCACGCAGTGCGCGAAGGAAATCGACCCGGCGGAACTCCGGCCAGTACGCCTCCGTGAACCACATCTCGGAGTAGGCGCTCTGCCATAGCAGGAACCCCGACAGCCGCTGCTCCCCCGAGGTGCGGATCACCAGATCAGGGTCGGGTTGGCCGGAGGTGTACAGGTTTTCCGAGACCGCGTCGATGGTGACGGCCTCGATCAGCTGCTCGCCGGTGGCGCCGTTGGCCAGCTCCTTGTTGAGCAGCTGGCGGACGGCGTCGACGATCTCCTGGCGGCCGCCGTAGCCGACCGCGAGGTTGACATGAAACCCACTGCCGTTGCCGTTCGTGGACTCGACGGCCTCACGCAGCCTGCGCGCGGGCTCCTCGCCGATCAGCTCGAGGTCCCCGACGGTGCGCACGCTCCACCGATTGGCTGGCGCGCAGATCTCCTCGGTGACGTCGGTGATGATCTCGATCAGCGCCGCCAGCTCGTCCTTGTCACGCTGCAGGTTCTCGGTGGACAGCAGATAGACGGTGGCCATCTCGATTCCGGTCTCCTGGCACCACCGCAGCATCTCGGCGATCTTGCGGGCGCCCATCCGGTAGCCGTAGCTGACGTCATCGTGACCAGCATCACGTGCCCAGCGTCGGTTACCGTCGCAGAGCACCGCGATGTGGCGGGGCAGTTCAGCTTTGGAGGACACCAGTCCCTGACGCAGCCGCATCTCGTAGAGGCGGTACATCGGTTCCTTGAGACGAGGAGGAATGATGTCCACGAGGATCCAGACTACTGTTTCGGTCGTAGACCCCCATGGCATTGCCGGAGGTGACATGGCCCAGATCGACACCGCCGACGAGGCGCAGCAACAGCCACCGCGCGTATACGCCGAAGACCTGCCCGAGGCAGTCGTCGACCGCGTCGAGAAGGTTCTCGGAAAGCCGCGCGCCCGCGGCTGGATTCACGTCTACTCGGCCGTCGTCGCGTTCATCGCGGGCGCCGCGCTGGTCTCGGTGTCATGGTCGGTGGAGTCGACGCGCGCCGGGCTGGCGACCCTGCTCTACACGTTGACGATCGTGGCGATGTTCACGGTCAGCGGCACGTACCACCGGGTGAACTGGAAGTCCGAGAACGCCCGCAAGTGGATGAAGCGCGCCGACCACTCGATGATCTTCATCTTCATCGCGGGCAGTTACACCCCGTTCGCGCTGCTGGCTCTTCCGGAGCGCAGCGGTTGGGTGTTGTTCTGGATCGTGTGGGGCGGCGCGATCGCGGGCGTGCTGTTGAAGATGTTCTGGCCGTCGGCGCCGCGCTGGCTCGGCGTGCCGCTGTACATCCTGTTGGGCTGGGTCGCGGCGTGGTTCGTCGGGCCGATCATGGACGGCGCGGGCGTCGCGGCGCTGGTGTTGTTGATCGTCGGCGGCGCGCTGTACAGCATCGGCGGCGTGCTCTACGCGCTGAAGTGGCCCAACCCGTGGCCGTCGACATTCGGCCACCACGAGTTCTTCCACGCCTGCACCGCGGTTGCGGCGATCTGCCACTACATCGCGATGTGGTTCGCGGTCTTCTAGTTCTGGGTGACGTTCTCCGGGCCCCAGTAGGCCTTCATCGAGGCGATCTTGCCCTCGTCGTCGAACGTCATCGTGCTGATGATCTCGAGGGTCATGCCGTGGATGTTCAGCTTCCAGAAGAAGGCCGCCTCGTTGCCGAGCGCGCGCAACGTGATCATCTCCGTGGTGCTGTTGGCGCCTTCGACGGCTTGGTAGAACCCGCGGATCGCCTGGCGCCCGATGTGCACCTCGCCGCCGACGGGATCCTCGACGGTACCGTCCTCGGCGTAGAGGGCGGCGATGTCGTCGGGGCGACCCTGCGACACGGTTTCCAGATAACGGTTGACGGTCTTGGCGTTGTCCTCAGGGCTCGACATGGCCGAGACGCTACCTCAGCGCCGCCGTCAATTCGGCAATAGTGGTGACGGGCAGATCGCACACCCGGCCGCGGCAGACGTAGGCGGCATCCGAGCCGTTCAACCGGTCGCGGTCGACCAGCAGCTCCGAAGAGTTCACCGGCCCGCCGACGACGATCGCCCCGCCGGGCGCCAGTTGCCTTGCCGCGGTGAGCAATTCCGAGTCCTCCGGGTCGCAGGCCACCGCGATCTGGATGGGTCCACGCACCGCGGCCTCGGCGACCGTCAACCAGTGTCCGCCTGAGCGCGGCATCCGGGCCAGGATGGGGGACGCGCTCGCCAGCGTTTCGTCGGCCGCCGCGGCGTAGCGATCCGGTGCCGGCGCCAGGTGGGCGGCCAACTGCAGCGCCTCGGCGATCAACGAGGCGCCCGACGGGGTGGCCCCGTCGAGCGGGTCGGCGGGCCGGACCATCAACTGCTCGGCGTCGTCGGCGGTGTCGAACCAGCGGCCGTCGCCGCCGGCGAAGTGGTCGAGGGCGAGGTCGAGCAGGCCGGTGGCCGCCGTCAGCCACGACGCGTCGCCGATCAGTTGGTACAGCGACAGCAGACCGGTCGCGAGCGCCGCATGGTCCTCGAGGATCGCCGCGCTGTCGCCCACCCGGCCGCCGAGGCTGGCGCGGCGCAGCCTGCCGTCGACGACATGCAGATCGAGCAGCGATCGCCCGCATTGTGTTGCCGCGTCCAGGAATTCGCGACGACCCAACGCCACGCTCGCCTCGGCGAGGGCGGTGATCGCCAACCCGTTCCACGCGGTGACGACCTTGTCGTCGCGGCCGGGCTGCGGTCGTGTCAACCGTGCGGTCAGCAGTCCGCCGCGGATCCGCTCGAACCGCGCAGCGTCGTCCGGGTCGGTGAGCAGTTGCAGCACCGAGCTGCCGCGCTCGAACGTGCCGTCTGCGGTCACGCTGAAAACATCTGCGGCCCAACGGCCGTCGTCATCACCCAGCACCTCGCGCAGCTGCGCGGGCGTCCACACGTAGGTCAGGCCCTCACGGCCGTCGGCGTCCGCGTCCAGCGACGAGGTGAACATGCCACCGGCGCCGAGTTCGTCGATGATGAACCGCGCCGTCTGCTCGGCAACTCTGCGCGCCAACGGGTTTCCGCTGCGACGGGCCCAGTGTGCATAGACCCGCAGCAGCAGGGCGTTGTCGTAGAGCATCTTCTCGAAGTGCGGCACCACCCAGGACGCGTCGACGCTGTATCGGGCGAAGCCGCCCGCCAGTTGGTCGTAGATGCCGCCGCGCGCCATCGCGGTGCAGGTCTGCTCGACCGCCTCCAGCGGCAAAATGTCGCCGGTGCGTTCGTGGTTGCGCAGCAGCGCCTCCAGCAGCGCCGACGGCGGGAACTTCGGCGCTTTCCCGAATCCGCCGCGCTCGACGTCCGCGTCCTGCAAGGCCGTGGCCACGGCGTGATCGCACAGCGCGGCCTGCACAGGCGGTCCGCCGCCGGGCAGCGCTGCGGCCATCGACCGCAGTTCGCCGGTGATCCGGTCGGAGGCCTCTTCCACCTCGGCGCGCCGGCTGTTCCAGGTCTGCGTGACGGCGGCAAGCAACTGCAGGAAATTCGGCTTCGGGTAGTACGTGCCGCAGAAGAAGGGCCTGCCGTCGGGGGTCAGGAAGCACGTCATCGGCCAGCCACCCTGGCCGGTCAGCGCGACGGTGGCGTTCATGTACACCGCGTCGAGGTCGGGCCGCTCCTCGCGGTCGACCTTGATGTTGACGAAGCCGTCGTTCATCGCCGCGGCCACCTGGTCGTTTTCGAATGACTCGTGTGCCATCACGTGACACCAGTGGCACGCCGCGTATCCGATCGACAGCAGGATCGGGACGTCACGCGCCGCGGCCTCGGCCAGCGCCTCGGGCGTCCACTGTTGCCAGTGCACCGGGTTGTCGGCGTGCTGGCGCAGGTAGGGGCTGGTCGCCTCGGCGAGGGTGTTAGCCGCTGGGCTCACTCTTTGGAATCCTCGTTCGGCTGGTCCGGTTCCGACTGATCAAACGACTTGGGCAGCTTGCGCAGGTGCCGGTTCATCGACCAGACCAACGCGAACGTGCCGATCAGCAGCAGCACCACCACGATCAGCCCGAACGGGCTGGCCTTACCGAAGTCCGGGCCGGTGTTTCGGGGGGCGTCGTCGGCCAGCAGGGTGACCGCCAGCATCAGCGTGTCGGTCACGGTTCGATCCCCGTGAACAGGTCGTTCTCCGGCAGCGTCACCGGCACCCTCGACCGGGCCAACTCGTATTCCTCAGTGGGCCAGAGCCTTTGCTGCCATTCGATGGGCGCACGGAAGAAATCGCCGTTGGGGTCGATCTGGGTGGCATGGGCGCGCAGCG
This sequence comes from Mycobacterium sp. ACS1612, assembly GCF_001667505.1. Taxonomy (GTDB): domain Bacteria; phylum Actinomycetota; class Actinomycetes; order Mycobacteriales; family Mycobacteriaceae; genus Mycobacterium. The sequence goes on along the minus strand of NZ_LZHZ01000025.1, from coordinate 80,241 downwards.
CGTCGTCACGCTGGGCGAAGTACTTGGCGCATTCGATCCGGGTGGTGACCCGCTTGGCGAACACGTCGTCGTCGGGGTCCCAGTGCTTGAGCCACTTTTCGAACGGGCCCTCTTCGCCGTGCTTGGCGAACTCGTCCTGCAGCAACTGCATGCGCTTCCGCAGGAAACCGTGGTTGTAGTACAGCTTGAGCACATCCCACGGCTCACCGGCGTCGGGGAACAGCCGGTAGTCACCGGCCGCCTCGTAGGCGGCCACCGACACCTGGTGGGTGCGGATGTGGTCGGGATGCGGATAGCCGCCGTTCTCGTCGTAGGTGGTCATCACGTGCGGGCGGAACTTGCGGACCACCCGCACGAGTTCCTCGACGGGTTCTTCGAGCGGCACCAGTCCGAGGCAGCCGTCGGGCAGCGGCGGCGGCGGATCGCCCTCGGGCAGGCCGGAGTCGACGAAGCCCAGCCAGTGATGTTCGACGCCGAGGATCTCGGCGGCCTTGGCCATCTCGTCGCGCCGGATCTCGGCCATTCGGCCGTGCACGTCGGGCAGGTCCATCGCAGGGTTGAGAATGTCGCCGCGCTCGCCGCCGGTGAGCGTGACTACCAGCACGCGGACGCCCTCGTCGGCGTAGCGGGCCATGGTGGCGGCGCCCTTGCTGGACTCGTCGTCCGGGTGGGCGTGCACCGCCATCAATCGCAGTTCACTCAACTGGGTCCTCATCCTGGTCACTGACATTGCCGAGACGTTTCAACCATTACCGGTGCCCCTATAGTTCCAGTCCTAGTAGATCTATCCGAGCGACGGGCATGCAAAACGACATGATCGAACGTCCCACGGCCCGTTACGGCCGGCAGCGGGTGTCCGGTGGCAAACGCCGCTGGATCGCCATCGGGCTGGGCGTCGTCGTCCTCGCGGTGGGAGTTGCGATCGCCGTGATTGCATCGCAGCGGCTCGGCACGGGCGAGGTCAAGGGCGAATTGGGAGGCTATCAGCTCATCGACGACCAGACCGTGCAGGTGACCATCACGGTCACCCGCGACGACCCGTCCCGGCCGGTCGCGTGCATTGTCCGGGCCAGGTCGATCGACGGCAGCGAAACCGGCAGGCGGGAAGTGCTGGTCGGACCGGCGGCACAGAAAACCGTCCAGGTGACCACGATCGTCAGGACCAGCAAGCCACCCGTCGTCGGCGATGTGTACGGATGCGGCACCGATGTGCCGTCGTACCTGGTGGCCTCGTAGATCAGCCGACACCGGCCCGCGCAACAAACAGCGAACAGCAAGAACGTGAAAATCGGTTGTCCCGGCGGTGCTAGAATGGTCCGATACACGGTTCCTGCTGGGACCGTGTATTGCTGCTTTTGGTGCTCGGATTAGGCGTTGACGTGAGCGGCAATACACGCAGACAGCTCCCGGCGCCGTAGACACGAGACTTCTTACGCGAATACGCGCGAGAGCAACGACGAGGGGAGCGCGACGACATGACCGACACCCAGGTCACCTGGCTGACGCAGGAGGCGTACGACCGGCTGAAGGCAGAGCTCGATCAGCTGATCGCCAACCGCCCGATCATCGCAGCCGAGATCAACGACCGCCGTGAAGAGGGCGACCTGCGCGAAAACGGCGGCTATCACGCCGCCCGTGAGGAGCAGGGCCAACAGGAGGCCCGGATCCGCCAGCTGCAGGAGCTGCTGAACAACGCCAAGGTGGGCGAGGCCCCGAAGCAGTCCGGCGTGGCATTGCCCGGCTCCGTGGTCAAGGTCTACTACGACGACGACAAGAGCGACACCGAGACGTTCCTGATCGCTACCCGCCAGGAGGGCGTGTCCGACGGCAAGCTCGAGGTCTACTCACCGAACTCGCCGCTTGGCGGCGCGCTGATCGACGCGAAGGTCGGCGAGACGCGCAGCTACCAGGTGCCCAACGGCAACACCGTCAAGGTCACCCTGGTCAGCGCGGAGCCCTACCACTCCTGATTCGCGAGGGCGGTCGCGCCCGGTTTACAGTCCGGACTATGGCGCAGATCGCCGAGGACCTGTTCTTGCTGTTGCTGGACAACGCGTCCGCGCAGCCAGGTCTCGACCGCCCGCGACGTGAGCGGGTGCTCGCCGGTGCGGTGCTGCTGGACCTGGCGCATGCGTGCCGGGTCCGGCCCGCGATGGCCGAAGAACCCATCGAGACCGGCAAGCTGGTGGCACTCGGGGCGCCGGGCCCGATGGACCCAGTCGTCGCACCGGCGTTCGAACTGCTGCAGCGACGGCCGCTGCGCCCCGCCACGGCCGTCAAACGGCTGGCCAAGCACACCGAGGAAAACCTGGCCAACTATCTGGAGTACACCGGCCAGATCCGCCGGATTCGGTTGAACTCCAAGCGGTTCAGCCATCCGTACGCCTGGCCGCTGACCAACAGGGAACGGGTTGGCTGGGCACGCTCGGCGCTGCTGGCCGCGTTGTTCGACCGACGGCCACCTGCACCACCGACGGCGGCGATCATCTCGCTGTTGCACGCCGTCGACGGCCTCGGCGCGCTGTTGAGCCTCAACGACCGCGGCTGGCGGTGGGTGCACGCCAGGGCCGGTGAGATCGCCATGGGCAGTTGGATTGACGAGTATCCGACCGCGATGCCCGAGGTGAACCTGGCGATCACCGCGTCGGCCGTGCGCGGGGCGCTCAGCTAGCGATTGCCCGCCCACCTGGCGACGCCAGATAGCCGAGCGGTCGCCGGTGCAAACCTCTGTCAGCCCAGCGCCTGCTCCAGATCGGCGAGAAGGTCGGCGGGGTCCTCGATACCGACTGACAGCCGCACCAGATCGTCGGGCACCTCCAGCTGCGAGCCCGCCGTTGACGCGTGGGTCATGGCGCCGGGATACTCGATCAGCGACTCGACCCCGCCGAGCGACTCGGCGAGGATGAAAACCTCTGTCTTCGAACAGAAGTCGTGTGCCGCCTGCGGTCCACCCGCCATCCGCACCGACACCATGCCGCCGAATGCGCTCATCTGGCGCTTGGCGACGTCGTGGCCGGGGTGGCTGGGCAGTCCGGGGTAGAGGACGGTGTCGATGGCGGGGTGGTTGGCCAGGAATTCGGCGACGGCCGTGGCGTTTTCGCTGTGTTGACGCATCCGCAACACCAAGGTCTTGAGCCCACGCATGGTCAGATACGCGTCGAACGGGCCGGGCACCCCGCCCGCACCGTTCTGCAGGAACGCGAACGCGGTGTCGAGTTCCTCGTCGTTGGTCAACAGCGCCCCGCCCACTACGTCGGAGTGTCCGCCGATGTATTTCGTGGTCGAGTGCAGCACGATGTCGGCCCCGAGGGTCAGCGGCTGCTGCAAAGCTGGCGAAGCAAAAGTGTTGTCCACCAACACCTTCACGCTGGACGACGCGGCCAGTTGGACGATGCCTGCGATGTCGCCGATCGACAGCAGCGGGTTGGTGGGCGTCTCCACCCAGATCAGCCGGGTCTGCGGGGTAATGGCCGCGCGGACCGCGTCGAGATCCGAAAGCGCCACCGCGGTGTAGCCGATCCCCCACTGCGTGAACACCTTGTCGATCAGCCGGAAGGTGCCGCCATAGGCGTCGTCGGGAATGACGACGTGGTCACCTGGCCGCAGCACCGCGCGCAGCACACAGTCGGTAGCTGCCATCCCCGAGGAGAACGCGCGTCCGAACGTCGCTGCCTCGACCGCGGCCAGTGACGCCTCGAGCGCGGCGCGCGTCGGGTTGCCGGTACGGGCGTACTCGAACCCGCCGCGGAGCCCGCCGACGCCGTCCTGCGCGAACGTCGAACTGGCGTAGATCGGTGCGTTGACGGCGCCGGTGCCCGGGTCGGGCCGGAAACCGGCGTGGATCGCTGTGGTGGCCAAGCCCTTGTATTTGTGCATCATCGATCAGCCTAACGATGCGGTTTCCGGCGATACCGTTGGCTGATGGAACAGTTCCGCCGTGGCGATCTGGTGTTCGACGTCATCGACGACGGCCCTGCGGACGGGCCGGTGGTGATCCTGCTGCACGGCTTCCCGAACCAGCACATCATGTGGCGGCGCATCACCCCTCGGCTCACCGCCGACGGGTACCGGTGCCTGGCCCCTCGACAACGCGGCTACTCACCAGGCGCACGGCCGACCCGCAGGCGGGATTACCGCGCCGACGAACTCGCCGCCGACATCATGACCCTCATCGACGCCAGTGGTGCCCACCGGGTGCATCTCGTGGGTCACGACTGGGGCGGTGCCATCGCGTGGCGCGTAGCGCAGCTCTATCCCGATCGCTTACTCACTGTGACGTCGCTGTCGGTGCCCCACCCCGGCGCGTATTACAAGGCGATGGTGACGAGCAGGCAGGCGCTTGCCGCGTGGTACATGCTGTTCTTTCAATTGCCGCGAATACCGGAGCGGTACTTGTTGCGGACGCAACGGACATTCGGGCTCAGCGGCATGGTGAAGGATCGCGCAGAGCATGCTCGCGAACTCGCAGAGGCCGAGGCGACGGCCATGAGGGAGCCCGGGGCGCTCACGGCCGGACTCAACTGGTATCGGGCGATCCCGCTGAGCAAGTCACGCGACGCCAGTCGGCCCGTCATGGTGCCGTCGATGCTCATCTGGAGTGACGGCGACATCGCCCTACTGGAGAAGGGCGCTCGCCTCACGGGCGATTATGTGCGGGCCGACTATCGATTCGAGGTGCTCCATGGTGTTTCGCACTGGATCCTCGACGAAGCGCCCGACCGAACGGCCGGCCTGCTGCTGGAGTGGTTCGCCGCGCACCCGGCCGAGAGCCGTGCTACGTAGGTAGCGGGCCGCACCGGACGTCGAACCGTTCCCGCACGGTGTCGAGGGTGCGCTGTTGCCGCTCGCGCTCACGACGGCCCGCGCGCATGAACTGCGCTGCGTCGATCAACCGTCGTGGCAGCGGATACCAAAGGCTCGGATCGACCCCGCAGTCGGTCAGCGCTTTCCTCGGGATCTGTCCGGCGATGAGGCCCAGGTTGTACATCGCAAGCGTGAAAAGCGTGAAGCCGAATGCCGCATTCGATTTGCGCCGCAGATCCATCGCATCGAGTTCGTACAGCGGAATGTCGGTGATCTTGTCCAGCATCAGCAGGTGCGTCATGAAATAGCCCATAAGCGAAGTCAATTGGAGCGTCAGGGACCGCGGATGAATGGACAGCACCGCGCCGCTCGACGAGACGTAAGGCTCATAGGGCTTCGTTTCGTCGTAGTTGAGGTAACCCGTACAGTTCACGATCCAGCTGCCCGGTTGGATGGCCTTGGTCGCGCCGCTGCGCAGGACCAGATCAGTATCGCCGTTGCGGTCGACGGCATCGACGAGGTGGTCCATGATCACGTCGTTGATGCCGGCCGCGATGGTCCGGTTCTCCGACTCGGACAGCAGACCCGCGAGGAAGTTGCCGGTCTCGGGGGTCAACCAGGTGCCGTAGGTGTCGCGGAACCATTGCTTGACGGCTATCTCGTTGGTTCCGTCGAAGCGACGGGCCATCTCCAGCCCGAGCTTGCCGAAGGAGGTGCCTGCCCAGTACCGCCTGACGCCGGTCGGAAGCAGCCGGTCCCGGTTCATGAAGTACGTGCCGGAGCCCGCCACCAGATTCACCTCGCGGCCCGGATATTCGGTGATCAACGCGTGCGCGGTGTCCATCGCCGTCTTGCCGCCGCCGATGATCCAGACGGGGGCGTCGCTGGCGCGCATCTCGTCGCATCGCATATCGCAGTAGTCGGGAGAAACCGAGAGCACGCGGTCACTGGACAGCTCGAGCGGCCTGTTCGGCGAAACGCTGAGCCCGTAGGCCTTGATCAACCGTTTGGCCTCGATCACCGAACGGCGGCCGTCGGCCGAACTGCACGCGACGCGCACCACCCCGTCGGCCTCGTCGTGGGACTCGACTGTCCAGCCGAAGAACTCGTCGACGCGCGCCCGCTGTTTGATCACGTCGAGGCAGTAGGCGAAGTGGTCGAGCACCTCGGCTTTGGTCGCCAGGTGCGCGGGTTTCGCGCCGAGAGTCCATCTGATGTTTCCGGCGGTGAACATCGGATGCGGCTGATGCAATTTCACATACGGGTACGTGTCGACCCACATGCCGCCGACGCGCGGCCGACGGTCCACCAGGATCGCCCTCTGATCGCTGGACAGGTATTGACTGGCGACGAACAACGCGTTCAGCCCGGCGATGCCGGCACCCACGACGCAGACGTCGCAACGCTCCACTGGCATGGTCACGAATGTCTCCCCCTTCCCGGCAAACATTGTCTGCCAGCGTCAGGGGACGCCATAGCGTATTCGGATACGCGAATTTTCGGTCGTGCCAAAGGCAACGAGACACGCGGTGTAGACATGGACCATGGCTACCCGCGTTGAAGACCTGCTCGACCTCGACTCGCTGTTGACACCCGAAGACATCGAGTTGCGGCAGACCGTGCGCAGGTTCGGTGAGCAGCGGTTGCGTCCGCATGTCGCGGAGTGGTTCGAGGCGGGTTCCGTCCCGGTTCGGGAGCTGGCCTCCGACCTCGGCAAGCTGGGTGTGCTGGGAATGCACCTGACCGGATACGGCTGCGGCGGGTCGACGGCGACGGCCTACGGGCTGGTGTGCCAGGAATTGGAGGCCGTCGATTCGGGACTGCGCAGCCTGGTGTCGGTGCAGGGCTCGCTGGCGATGTTCGCCATCCACCGCTGGGGTAGTGAGGACCAGCGCACCCAGTGGCTGCCTGCGATGGCCACCGGTGACGTCATCGGCTGTTTCGGGTTGACCGAACCGGATTTCGGCTCCAACCCCGCGGGCATGCGCACCACCGCCCGTCGCGACGGATCGGACTGGATCCTCAACGGCTCGAAGATGTGGATCACCAACGGATCGGTGGCCGACGTCGCGGTGGTGTGGGCCAGGTCGAAGGAGGGCATCGTGGGATTCGTCGTCCCCGCGGACACCCCCGGCTTCTCGACGCGGGAGATGACGCACAAGCTGTCCCTGCGCGCCTCGATCACCTCAGAGCTGCATTTCGACGACGTTCGCCTGCCCGCCGACGCCCAGTTGCCGGAGGCGTCGGGTCTGAAGGGTCCGCTGAGCTGTCTGTCGGAGGCACGGTTCGGCATCGTGTTCGGCAGTGTGGGCGCCGCGCGTGACTGTCTGCAGACGACGCTGGACTACGTCGGCACCCGCGAGGTGTTCGACAAGCCGCTGGCGGGATATCAACTGACGCAAGCCAAGATCGCCGACATGGCGGTGGAACTCGGTAAGGCGCAGTTGCTGGCGCTGCATCTCGGCAAGCTCAAAGACGAGGGCAAGATCCGCCCCGAGCAGGTCAGCTTCGGCAAGCTCAACAACGTCCGCGAGGCGATCAAGATCGCGCGAGAGTGTCGTACGCTGTTGGGCGCCAACGGAATCACGCTGGAGTATCCGGTCATCCGGCACGCCAACAACCTGGAGTCCGTGCTGACCTATGAGGGCACGTCGGAGGTGCATCAGTTGGTCATCGGTGAGGCGCTGACCGGTGTCAGCGCGTTCCGGTGAGCGCCGGGATCACCGGAACACAGACGGTGCTCATGATCTTGTCGGCGATGGTCTGCCGCTTCTTGTCCACCAGCGGCAGCAGGTAGCCGAGGTAGCAGACCGCGACGTCGATGTTGTGGGCGAGTTGCCGCAACACCGATCGCCAGAAACCGATTGGCTGCCAATCCTTTTCGCTGACAACCTGAAACCTCATCAGCGACTTGCCGATGCTCTGGCCCGTCGTGCCCTGGCGGTAGCCGTTGTTCCACAGCGGGTAGGCGACGACGAGCAGCAGTGCGAAACCGAGAAAGCCGGTCCAGAACTGGTGTGCGCCTGACGAGCAGAGCGGGTCCCTGGCGCCGAAGTAGACACTGCTGATGCACTGCGTGTCGCCGGTGGCGAGCATCACCAGCAACGGCACCGACCAGACCAGACCGATCGGTGCCCAGTCGACGACGAAAGCCACCACCCGGGTGAACCAGGGGGTGAAGGCTTCTGCCTGCAAAGGCAGCGATGCGAGCGGCGGGTTTTCGGTCATGGCGGTCGATCGGCGCGCATTCACCGGAAGGCGCTGCCCTTACAGGCTGAGGCCTTCCGGCGAACCGCTACTGCGCGGGAGGGCCGAACTGCTGCTGCGGTCCGGGGGGCAGCGGCTGCGGGTTGAGCGCCGCGATCTGTCCACCGGTGAGCCGACGCCATGCGTACACCTGCAGCAGCGCCGCCACCGGAATGGCGACGAACAACCCGACGAAGCACACCAGCGCGCCGACGACCGCGATGGCTGCACACGACAACCAGACGAGCAGCGTCGGCACCAGATTGGCCTTGACCAGTTCGTAGCTCGTCTTGATCGCGTCGACCGCGGACAGGTTGCGGTCGAGCAGTGCGATGACCGCGAAGAAGGTCAACAGCGCCACGGCGAGACCCGGGATGACGCACAGCGCATAGCCGATCGATGCGGCGATACCGATGATCAGTGTTGCCGCAATGACGTTGCCGACGTTACGGGGCTTGAGGAATGACCCGATCGTCACGGGTTGGCCGTTGGCGATGTCGAGTATTCCGCCGAGGTACGCGGATTGAAGGGCGGCGACGAGCACCAACAACAGCAGCGAGCCGACGATGAGCACGAGGATGCTCGCGAGGCCGAACGACGCACTCGTCGAGTACTCGAAACCGTTTCCGGACGTGTCGTATGTGCTCACGCTGGACGGAGCGAGCGCGAACGCCAGGCCGTAGATGATTCCGTAGACCACGGCGACGATCACGCCGAAGATCAGCGCCGAGACGATCAGCGGAACCGCGTTCTGGGTGAACTTGTTCCACGCCCAGGAGAAGCCCTCACCAATGTTCAACTCCGGTTGGGTGCCGTAGCCAGGCGTCTGGTAGCCGGGAGTGGGCGCAGCGGCGTAGCCGCCGCCAGGAGGTGGCGGTGGATAACCGCCGGGCGGAGGCGGCGGCGGATAGCCCCCGGGCCTTGGTGGTGGCGGATAGCCCCCTGGCCTTGGTGGTGGCGGATAGCCGCCAGGCGAAGGCGGCGGCGGATAACCGCCTCCCGGTGGCGGTGGTGGCGGATAGCCGCCGGGAGGCGGGTAACCCCCTGGCGGGGGCGGCGGTGGGTAGCCGCCTGGCAGAGGTGGCTGATCAGTCATGAGTACCTTCTGGCTTTCGCCCTAGATCGGCAGCGCAACATGGTTAAGGATCTTGTCAATCAGCGTCTGCCGCTTGACATCCCAGAGCGGGAACAGAACCGCCACTAGCCACAGGATGCCAAAGCACAGCCCGGCGGCCAACCAGTAGAGCACCTCGCGCACGAAGGACATACCGAAACCGACTGGCTGTCCGGTCTTTTCGTTGATGATCTTGAACTTCATGATCGACTTGCCGATGCTCGAGCCGGTGGTGCCTTGCCGGTAACCCAGATTCCAAATCCAGTAGGCCAGCGCGATGATCCCGGTGACGATGATCGAGATCTGGCCGAGCGTCGATGCGCCCGTCGCGCAGAACTCACCGAGGTCGTATTCGGAAGTGTCGGTGATGCACGCGGTTTCCTGGGTGCCGAGCAGCAGCCCCCATCCGATGCCCTCGAGAATCGCCAGCGGAATGAAGTCGATCAACCACGCCACGACGCGGGTGCCCCACGGGGTGTAGGCCTCTTTGGGCAGCGCCGGTCCTGCGGCGGCCGGTGGCGGATAGGCCGTCGCGGCTTGCGGCGGAGGGCCTTGGTAGCCACCGCTTGGCGGCGGAGGCGGATAGCCACCACCCAGAGGCGGAGGCGGCGGCGGATACCCACCGGGCGGCGGCGGTGGCGGATAGTTACCAGGAGGTGGGGGCGGTTGATCGGTCATGGACGCCTTCCAGTGGGAATCAGCTGGCACCGAGCGTGCCTACAGTAACCTGAGAATTCCCCGATAACAGGGATTTCTCCCCGGAAGTTGATCTTGGACCGCTACCTACGGATGTTGCCGTCGGACAAAAACCCGAGTAAATCGTGGCGGGTGAGAACCCCGACGGGTTTGCCCTCTTCCACCACCATCACCGCATCGCATTCGCGCAACGTCTTGGCCGCCGTGCTGACGAGTTCGCCTGCGCCGATCAGCGGCAGCGGCGGACTCATGTGTTGTGAGACGGCGTCGGCGAGTTTCGCGCGGCCCTCGAACACCGCGGAGAGCAGCTCGCGCTCCGACACGCTGCCCGCGACCTCCCCCGCCATCACCGGCGGTTCCGCACCGACCACCGGCATCTGCGAAACGCCGTACTCCCGCAGGATGCTCACCGCGTCGCGAACCGTCTCCTGCGGATGGGTGTGCACCAGATCCGGCAGCGCCCCCGATTTGCCCCGCAGCACGTCGCCGACGGTCGACTCCTCGACCGAACCGTCAAGGCGAGTGCGCAGGAAACCGTAGGACGACATCCACGCATCGTTGAAAACCTTTGAAAGGTAACCTCTTCCGCCGTCAGGCAGCAGCACCACCACAAGGGCGTCGGGGCCGGCCGCCTCGGCCACCTTGACCGCGGCGACGACAGCCATGCCGCACGAGCCGCCGACCAGAAGCGCCTCTTCGCGCGCCAGCCTGCGGGTCATCTCGAACGAGTCCGCGTCGGACACCGCGATGATCTCGTCGGGCACGGTGGGGTCGTATGCCGACGGCCAGAAGTCCTCGCCGACGCCCTCCACCAGATACGGCCTGCCGGTGCCGCCGGAATACACCGATCCCTCCGGGTCGACGCCGACGACGCGCACCTTCCCGCCGGACACCTCCTTGAGGTAGCGGCCGGCGCCGGTGATGGTGCCGCCGGTGCCGACGCCCGCCACGAAGTGGGTGACCTTGCCGTCCGTGTCGGCCCAGATTTCGGGTCCGGTTGTCTCGTAGTGGCTGGCCGGCCCCATCGGATTGGAGTACTGGTCGGGTTTCCACGCGCCGTCGATCTCCTCGACGAGCCGGTTGGACACGCTGTAGTAGCTGTCGGGGTGGTCGGGCGGCACGGCCGTCGGGCACACCACGACGTCGGCACCGTAGGCGCGCAGCACGTTCTGCTTGTCCTCGCTGACCTTGTCCGGGCAGACGAAAATGCATTTGTAGCCGCGTTGTTGGGCGACGAGGGCCAGCCCGACACCGGTGTTACCGGAGGTCGGTTCGACGATGGTGCCGCCGGGCCGCAGTTCGCCGCTGGCTTCCGCGGCGTCGATCATCTTCACCGCGATGCGGTCTTTGGCGCTGCCGCCGGGGTTGAGGTACTCGATCTTGGCTGCGACAGTGCCGGCGCCGCCGGGCACAACAGAATTCAGCTGTACCAGAGGGGTATTGCCGATGAGCTCACTGACGTGCCGGGCTATGCGCATAAGACCATGGTCTCAGGCCCGTCGATCGGCTACCAGGTGGCCTCTCGGATGTAGTCGCCGATCTGCTTCAACGACCGGCTGGCCTCGGAAACCATCGGCGCGGCCAACTGGAAGACGTGCATCTGTCCCGGCCAGACCCGCACCTCGACGGGCACTCCTGCGGCGGCCAGCATATGGGCGGCCTTGCGGGCGTCGCTGACCAGAACCTCCGAGCCGGACACATGAATCAATGTGCGCGGAAGTCCGGGTTCGATGTGGTCGAGCGGTTCGTAGACCTCTTCGGGCTTGCCATCGACGATGTGCCGTTCCGCGGCTTGCTCGACGAGCTCGACGAGCGCGTGAAATGCCTTGGGCGGGAACATCGCATCGGTGCGGATGTTCGGATGGTTGGCCCGCGTCTCGTTGTCGATCTCGAACAGCGGCGACATGGTCACGATGGCCGCGGGCGATTCGGTGGCCAGCCCCTCCTGCTGTAGCCGCTCGGCCAGCGCCAAGGCGAGATAACCCCCGGCGGAATCGCCGGCCAGCACGATCTGATCGGGCTCGTAGCCCTTGAGGCGCAGCCATTTGTAGGCCTCGTAGCAGTCGTCGAGCGCCATGCCGACGGAGTGCTTCGGGATCATCCGGTAGTTGACGACGAGCACCGGGCTGTCGGCGTATCTCGACAGCGCGGTCACCAGCCTGCCGTGCGAGTGCACGCCACAGGTGAGGAACGCGCCGCCGTGCATATAGAGGATCACGCTTCGCTTGCCGTCGGCGGGAAGCACGCCTGCGGCGCGTACCAACTGCGCAGTGCAGTTCGGCAAAGAAATGGTGGCGCGGACCGTCCCGGGAGCGGGCCGCATCACGCGGGACACGAAATCGACCAAACCCCATGGCCAGGGCAGTCGGGGCGCATAGCTGCCGATTGCTAGCGTCGGCCGGATAGTTAGCAGAGCGGCCAGCGCCGTCAGCCGTCCCGCAAGGCTGGGGCCGTCCTCGACGATCTCGACGGGGGCGCCGTCGCTGACCGGAAACTTGCGCGGTTTACGTGAGCTAGCTGGGCTGACGCCAGCATGCATCGATCGAGATACCTTACTCGGTGCCGTCATCGCCACCACTCCTACGCCATCATAGTGCCGGGGTGTTCCAGAATTAACTGAGCTAACCCAACACCGTTAGCTTGACACCCTATAACTACTCAAACAACGAACTTGTCAAAATCGATACCGGACTTGATACCGCAATGTGATCGCTGATCCTGTCTCCCACGCGGAGAGCACCGCAATTCCCACATAAACTTGTGCTGTGCGCATTCGGGTGGGGCGTCGATCGACCATCGCCCTTGCGGCGGCGGCCGGACTGGCGTCGACAGGCTCCGCTTATATCGGGGCCCGCAACCTGCTGACCGGACAGGCCGATCAGGCACGACGCGTGATACCGAAGTCATGGGACATCCCGCCGCGCGCCGACGGCGTGTACGCACCGGGCGGCGGCCCGGTCGAGCGCTGGCATCGCGGAGTTCCGTTCGACCTGCATCTGATGGTCTTCGGCGACTCCACCGCCGCCGGCTACGGCTGCCAGCACCCCGACGAACTTCCCGGTGTGCTGCTTGCGCGCGGTTTGGCGGAGGAATCCGGTAAGCGTGTGAGGTTGAGCACAAAGGCGATCGTCGGCGCGACGTCGAAGGGTCTGCAGGGCCAGATCGACGCGATGTTCGTGGCGGGCCCGCCGCCGGATGCGGCGGTCATCATGATCGGAGCAAACGACATCACCAAGCCCAACGGCATCGGACCGTCGGCCCGCCGATTGGGCCGGGCAGTGGGACGACTGCGCGCCAGCGGCGCCGTCGTGGTGGTCGGCACCTGCCCGGACTTCGGCGTGATCACCGCGATTCCACAACCGCTGCGCTGGGTGGCCCGCAGCCGCGGATTGCGGCTGGCGCGTGCGCAAGCCTCGGAGGTCCGGTCGGCAGGCGGTGTGCCGGTTCCGTTCTCGGATCTGCTCGCACCCGAGTTCCGCAAGAAGCCCGAAGTGTTGTTCTCCCACGACATGTTTCACCCGTCGGCCGCGGGATACGCGTTGGCGGCCAAGCAGTTGCTGCCCGCGCTCGGTAACGCGCTGGGGCACCCCATGGCCGACGATGCGCTGCAGGCGCGCTCGGCGGGGCACGGTTCGCTGCTGGCCAGGGTGGGCAGCATCGGCAGGCTGTGGCGTCGCTCGACTGGGGTCCCCGCACCCATCGTGGTCTCGGCCAGCTAGGTTTCTCGTTATCCACTCGATAACGAGGAGCCGCCATGACTGAAGCCGTCATCGTTTCGACCGCGCGTTCGCCGATCGGCCGCGCCGGTAAGGGTTCGCTGGTCGAGATGCGGCCCGACGATCTGGCCGCGCAGATGGTGCGCGCCGCGCTGGACAAAGTGCCCGCGCTCGATCCCCGGGACATCGACGACCTGATGATGGGCTGCGGCCAGCCCGGCGGCGAGGCCGGCTTCAATATCGGTCGCGCGGTGGCCGTCGAGCTGGGCTACGACTTCCTGCCAGGCACCACGGTGAACCGGTACTGCTCGTCGTCACTGCAGACCACCCGGATGGCGTTCCACGCGATCAAGGCCGGCGAGGGCAGCGCGTTCATTTCGGCTGGCGTCGAGACGGTTTCGCGTTTCCCGAAGGGCACCTCGGACGGCTGGCCGGATTCGCACAACCCGTTGTTCGCCGACGCCGAGCAGCGTTCGGCGCAGGCGTCGGCAGGCGCAGAAGAATGGCACGACCCGCGTGCCGACGGATTGCTTCCCGACGTCTACATCGCGATGGGCCAGACCGCGGAGAACGTCGCGCTGCACACCGGCATCAGCCGCGACGAGCAGGACCACTGGGGTGTGCGCAGCCAGAATCGCGCCGAGGAGGCCATCAAGAGCGGCTTCTTCGACCGCGAGATCGTGCCGGTGACGCTGCCCGACGGCTCGACAGTGGCCAAGGACGACGGGCCGCGCGCAGGCACCACGTACGAGGCGGTGTCGCAGTTGAAGCCGGTGTTCCGGCCGAACGGGACGATCACCGCGGGCAATGCGTGCCCGCTGAACGACGGCGCCGCCGCGGTGGTGGTGATGTCGGATGCCAAGGCCCGCGAGTTGGGGCTGACGCCGCTGGCGCGCATCGTCTCGACCGGCGTGTCAGGGTTGTCGCCGGAAATCATGGGGCTCGGTCCGATCGAGGCGACGCGTAAGGCGTTGGCCAACGCTCAGATGACCATCGATGACATCGACCTTTACGAGATCAACGAGGCGTTCGCCGTGCAGGTGCTCGGCTCGGCCCGTGAATTGGGCATGGATCTGGACAAGCTGAACGTGTCGGGCGGCGCGATCGCGCTGGGTCACCCGTTCGGCATGACCGGCGCGCGGATCACCGCCACGCTGCTGAACAATCTGCAGACCCACGACAAGCAGTTCGGTCTGGAGACCATGTGCGTCGGCGGCGGCCAGGGCATGGCGATGATCATCGAGCGGCTCAGCTAGCTCCTTTGCGTTGACTCTGCGCTGAGGGTGCAGAAAACTCCGCGCGAGACGCCCTCAACGCAGAGTCAACGAATGCCACGTCCGTTCTAGCCGGCGCAAGACACTCGCACTCTGGTGTCGCGCAGCCGCCTTGACGACAGTCCAACCCAACGCGTGCAGATCCTCAGCACGTTCGATTTCATAGGCGTATCGACTGCGAGTAGTCCGGTGGTGGTCGCCGTCGTACTCCAGCGCCAGCATGATGTCCTCCCACCCCATGTCGAGGCGATACCGTCGACGGCCGTCGGAGCTCAGCACTGGAATCTGTGTCCGGGGCCGCGGATACCCAGCGCGAATTGCCAACAGCCGCAACCAGGTTTCCTGCGGCGACTCTGCGCCCGCGTCCGTGAGGTCCAGCGCAGTCTCGAGTTGACGCAGGCCGCGGGTGTGGTGATGCCGAGCCGCTACCTCTTCGACATCGGGAACTTTGACGCCGGTCGCCTGAGCCAACGCGTCCAAGCGGGCGACGGCGTCGTCGAGACGTCCGCTGCGGCCAAGGTCGAACGCGGTGCGCGCGGGCGTCGTCACCTGCAATCCATTGAGGCGCTGGAGTTCGTCGGTGAAGAGCAGCGCCTCGCGCGTGATGACGCCGTGAGGTGAGCGCGCGTTGTTCCAGATCAATTCGACGGGTGAATCGTCGTCGATCCACTTCGTGCCATGGATCGCCGACGCGGCGAGCCCCGAGACCACCGCCTGGCGCCGCGACCACAGATACGCCGCGACCGTGCGCTCGTGGAACGTCGGCGTTGTGCGCTTGTCGAAATAGACATTCGGCATATGAGCGCGGTAGTACCGGCGCAACTGATCGCGCGTCAGCACGCCGGACGCCAGCGCTTCGCTTCCTATGAACGGCTGCTGCAACTCCCCCATGGCGGCACAGTGTCAGCACCGGGCGACGGCGATCGTTCACTCTGTGTCCAGGGCGCGAAACTGTGCACAATTCGCGCCCTGTGCACGGAATCAATGAAAAAGGGCGCCCACATTCGTGGACGCCCCTTCTCTCGTTGGGTAGCTAGTTGCTGCTGTTGAAGTAGGACAACAGCCGCAGGATCTCCAGGTACAGCCAGACCAGCGTCACGGTCAGGCCGAGCGCGATGCCCCACGCCGCCTTTTCCGGCGCGCCGGCGCGGATCGCCTGGTCGGCCTGGTCGAAGTCGATCAGGAAGCTGAACGCCGCGATGCCGATCATCACGAGCGAGAACACGATCGCCAGCGGGCCGCCGTCGCGCAGCGGGCCTGCGCCGTGG
Organism: Mycobacterium sp. ACS1612; assembly: GCF_001667505.1. Lineage (GTDB taxonomy): Bacteria > Actinomycetota > Actinomycetes > Mycobacteriales > Mycobacteriaceae > Mycobacterium. Next base: position 64,124 of record NZ_LZHZ01000025.1, on the reverse strand, counting down.
GTGAACAGTCCGACGACCAGGTTGACAAGCATCAGCGCGACCGCGCCGAACAGCGCGCCCACAATCCAGCGGGTGAACTTGGGCGTCACCCGAATAGCGCCGGTCTTGTACACGACGAGCATGCCGAAGAACACGCCGAAGGTGCCGACGACAGCCTGGCTGATCAACGCTCCGGCGCTGATGCCCTGGACCGCGAAATTGGCCATCAGATACGAGATCGAGCCAAGGAACAGCCCCTCGAGCGCGGCGTAGCTCAGAACGATCGCCGGGTTGTCCTGCTTGCGCCCGAACATCGCGATCAGCACGAGCACGAGGCCACCGATCGCGCCGACGAAGGCGAACGGCGCCGCGAGCGACAGGTTCTGGTCGACAACGAAGTACGACACCACCGCCACTGCCGTCAGCACGGCGAGCGTGATGCCGGTCTTGGTGACGACGTCATCGATGGTCAGCGGCCGAGCAACGCCCGCCTGTCGCTGCTCCGGATAGGCGCCTGCGTATGGATCGGCATGTACCGCCTGCGCACCGTAGCCGGCGGCTCCGGTACCGAATTGCGCGTAACCGCCCTGCGTCTTGGGCAGGGATCGAAATACCGGGTTGCTGGTCTCCCGCACCGTCGGTTCCTCTCCTGTGCTGTGGTTCGACAAGTTGGCGAACAAACTCTCAACGATCGACTACCTGCTGCCGGTTCCCGAAAAAACCTCCCAGCTAGTTCACAGGAAACCCTACCCGGCGCTGGCGCGCAGCGGGTGAGGATCTAGATTGCGTAAGCGTGGCGGAAAACGAGGATGTCCTAGTAACTGTCGAGAACGGGGTCGGCCTGATCACCCTCAACCGCCCCAGGGTGATCAACTCGCTGACCCATGCGATGGCCCTCACCATGTCGCAAGTGCTCACCGAGTGGGAGCACCACCACGCCGTTCGCGCGGTCGTAGTGTCCGGCGCCGGTGAACGCGGGCTGTGCGCGGGCGGCGACGTCGTGGCGATCTACCACAGCGTGCGCGGCGACGGCGCCGAGGCGCGGCGGTTCTGGTACGACGAGTACCAGCTCAACGCGAAGATCGGCCGCTACCGCAAGCCCTATGTCGCGCTGATGGACGGCATCGTGATGGGCGGCGGCGTCGGAATCAGCGCGCACGGCAGCGTCCGTGTCGTCACCGACACCACCAAGATGGCCATGCCCGAAGTGGGCATCGGTCTGATCCCCGACGTGGGTGGCACGTTGATCCTGTCGCGCGCACCCGGGCTGCTCGGTCTGCACGCCGCGCTGACGGGCGCCAACTTCGACGGCGCCGACGCGATCGCGCTCGGCTTCGCCGACCATTTCGTGCCGCACGACAAGCTGCCCGCGTTCAAGGACGCGATTGTCGCCGACGGCGTCGACGCGGCGCTCAACGCCTATGCCCAGGAGCCGCCGCCGAGTCAGCTACTGGCACAGCGGGACTGGATCGACCAGTGCTACGCCGGCGACACCCCCGAAGACATCATCGCGACGCTGCGCAGCCACGACGCCGGCGCTGCCGCCGCCGACCTGATCGCCAGCCGCTCCCCCATCTCGGTGTCTGTGGCGCTGCAGGCCATCCGCCGCGCCGCCAAGCTCGACACGCTCGAAGATGTGTTGCGCCAGGAATATCGGACGTCGTGCGGCGCGGCGCGCTCACATGATCTAGTAGAGGGTATCCGGGCACAGGTCATCGACAAGGACCGCAACCCGAAGTGGTCGCCTGCGTCATTGGCGGCCGTCACCACTGCCGACGTCGAGGCCTATTTCGCGCCGGCCGACCGCGAACTGGAGTTCACATGACGAACTACGAGACTATCTTGGTCAGCCGCGACGACCGCGTCGGCACCATCACGTTGAACCGGCCGAAGGCGCTCAACGCGCTCAATAGTCAGGTGATGCGCGAAGTCGTCGCCGCTGCAGCGGAATTCGACAGCGACGAAGGCATTGGCGCGATCATCGTCACCGGGTCCGGCGAGAAGGCGTTCGCCGCGGGCGCGGACATCAAGGAGATGGCCGGGCTGAGTTTCGCCGACGTGTTCTCGTCCGACCTCTTCGCTGCCTGGGACAAGTTCGCCGCGACCCGCACCCCGACCATCGCCGCGGTGGCGGGTTACGCGCTGGGCGGCGGTTGCGAACTCGCGATGATGTGCGACCTGCTGATCGCAGCGGACACTGCGAAATTCGGCCAACCCGAGATCAAACTCGGCGTGCTGCCCGGCATGGGCGGTTCACAGCGGCTCACCCGCGCGATCGGCAAAGCCAAGGCGATGGACCTGATTCTGACCGGACGCAACATGGACGCCGAGGAGGCCGAGCGCGCCGGCCTGGTGTCGCGCGTGGTGCCCGCCGACAAGCTGCTCGAGGAAGCCAACGCGGTCGCCAAGACCATTGCGGGCATGTCACTCTCGGCGTCACGCATGGCCAAGGAAGCCGTCAACCGAGCCTTCGAGACCAGCCTCGCGGAGGGATTGCTCTTCGAGCGCAGGGTGTTCCACTCGGCGTTTGCCACCGACGACCAGACCGAGGGCATGAACGCGTTCACCGAGAAGCGCCCCCCGAACTTCACGCACCGGTAAATTTCGGTCCGTGACCGACACGGCGGAGGCGACCGAACAAGCTCCTCCCGAGGAGAAGCGGGCCAGGAAGCCGTGGTGGGTGCGGCACTACACCTACACCGGCACGACCGTTGGGCTGGCGTTCATCTGGCTGTCGTTGACGCCGTCGCTGCTGCCTCGCGGGCCGCTGTTCCAAGGCATCGTCAGCGGCGCTGCCGGTGCGATCGGCTACGGCCTCGGCGTATTCGGCGTGTGGCTGGTTCGGTACATGCGATCGAAGGACACCAGCCCGCCCGCACCGCGCTGGGCATGGATAGGGCTTGTGATCGCCGGTGTCATCGGCCAGATCCTGATGATCATCTGGTTTCACGGTTGGCAGGACGACGTGCGCGACCTCAACGGCGTACCGCGTCTCGGCTTCTGGGATTATCCGCTGACCGCCGTCTTGTCGATCGTCGTGCTGTTCCTGCTGGTCGAAATCGGCCAGCTGATAGGCAGATTGGTGCGCTTCCTGGTCAGCAAGATGGATCGCTTTATGCCGCCGCGGGTTTCGGCCATAGTCGTGGTCGGATTGTTGCTGGCGTTGACGATCGCACTACTCAACGGCGTGGTGGCGCGCGTCGCGATGAGCACCATCAACAAGACGTTCTCGGCCGTCAACGATGAAACCGATCCGGATTTCCCGGCGCCGACGTCGCGGCTGCGGTCCGGCGGGCCGGGGTCGTTGGCCAGTTGGGAATCGCTCGGCCATCAGGGCCGGGTGTTCGTGTCCGCAGGCCCGACGGTCGACGAGCTGACCAAGTTCAACGGCGCGCCCGCGATCGAACCGATTCGCGCCTACGCCGGACTGCATTCCGCCGACGGCATCCAGGCGACCGCGAAGCTGGCCGCGCAGGAACTGCGGCGTGAAGGCGGCCTGGACCGCGCGGTCGTCGCCGTCGCCACCACCACGGGCACCGGGTGGATCAACGAGGCGGAAGCCGCTGCGTTGGAGTACATGTACAACGGCAACACCGCGATCGTGTCGATGCAGTACTCGTTCCTGCCGAGTTGGCTGTCCTTCCTGGTCGACAAGGAGAACGCGCGGCAGGCCGGCCAGGCACTTTTCGAAGCCGTCGACGCATTGGTCAAGGAACTGCCCGAGGGCAAGCGCCCGAAACTCGTCGTATTCGGCGAGAGCCTCGGCTCGTTCGGCGGCGAGGCGCCGTTCCTGGCACTCAACAACCTCGTCGCCCGCACCGACGGCGCGCTGTTCTCGGGACCCACCTTCAACAACACGATCTGGGAAGACCTCACCCGTCACCGCGACCCCGGGTCGCCGATGTGGCTGCCGATCTACGACAAGGGTGAGAACGTGCGCTTCGCCGCGCGCGCCGACAATCTGGGCAGACCCGCCGATCCGTGGGGCCGGCCGCGGGTGGTGTACCTGCAGCACGCCTCCGATCCGATCGCCTGGTGGAACGTCGATCTGATGTTCGCCAAACCGGATTGGTTGAAGGAACCGCGCGGCTACGACCTGTCCTCTCGGATGGAGTGGATTCCGATCGTGACGTTCCTTCAGGTGTCCGCCGATATGGCGGTGGCCGGCGATGTACCCGCCGGCCACGGCCACGTCTACGTCAAGGACGTCGCCAACGCGTGGGCCGCGATTCTGCAGCCGCCGGGGTGGACACCGGAAAAGACAGAAAAACTTCGCCCGCTGCTGACGAACGACGAAAACGCCTGAGCCTATTCACTCCTCACGTGCGCGGACCTGATAACACCTTCCGCCTTCAATGCGTGGTACCCCCCGATGACGTCGGTGGACCGGCGCAGCCCCAGATCGTGCAGTGCGGCGGCGGCCAGGCTCGAGGTGTAGCCCTCCGAGCACAGCACCACCCATTCGACGTCGTCGCCGACGGCCTCGGGAATCCGCGCGTCGCTGGTCGGGTCACATCGCCACTCGAGCACGTTGCGCTCGATCACCAATGCGGCGGGCACGTCGCCCTCGCGCCGCCTCTGTGCCTCGGGGCGGATGTCGACGAGCACGGCGCCCCGCTCGAGCGCCGCGGGCACCTCGGCCGCAGGCAGCCTGTGTAGCCGTGCGCGGGCGTCTTCCAGGACCTTGTCGATACGGCTCATCATCCCTCCGGCGCATCAGTGAGTTCAGTGCGCTTGCGGCGCAGTGTATTTCGCTCAGTCACCTCGTAGTAGGACATCGCCGTCAGCGGCGGTGAATATGCGTGGACGCTGAGCGTCGGCGTGACCGGCGCCGACAAATCCCGCTCCGGCGTCCACACCACGTCGTGCACCCAACCGAGCGGGAAGGCGGCCTGGTCACCGGCCCGTAGCCGCCTGCGACGCAACTCGTCGCCATCCCACCGCGTTTCCCTCAGCGCGCCCGAGAGCACCGTCAGCGCACCGAGCGAGCCACCGTGGTCGTGCAGTTCGGTCGAGCGGTCCGGCACCCAGCTGATCAGCCAGACGTCGAGTTCGTCGTCGCCATGCAACCGCGTGTACCAACGGTCGTCGACCGGCGGCCCGCCCGCAGGCAGCAGGTGGTCGTAGCGGCCCGAGAGCACATCGTCGGCGTATCGGTCGGTCGTTTGCAGCAGGTCGGGCAGCCGCAGCCGAGTCGGCGAGGAGACGGCGGGAACGGCACTCGGCAACACAGCAGGCTGTGCGGAAACCATGTAGAGCTCCAGGAATGACGGGATCGGATCGGATGGTCGGCGGTCAGCGCCGACAACACTCCTCAAACCGGTTCGTCACGTCACCGAGTGTGGCACGCCGCCAAGGCCAGCCGGACGACTCCGCCGCGGCCGGATCTGAACAGATCAGAAGACTCCTGGTCAGCGAAGTCTGGAAGGCGAGCCGCATTCCGCTCGGCATGAGCGGAACTGGGCGCGCCCGCGGCAAACGACACGGTCAGCACCGGTAAACCCGCTACCGAGCGCCGATGCAGCGGTGGCAGTTGACGTTGCTATATCTAACATCAGCTATTTGCCGAGGCCGTCAATTTCGCCTTCCAATAACCGCGAATCTGAAACCTGACTGCAATATCAGAAAGCGCCATGACGGAGATTTACATCACATCCAGTCCAATTTGCGAAGCCCCGAATCAGCTAGCCCACGGCGACGCAATGCCCACGTGAAGCCAGGTGACAGGGCGGCCTCGCGGCAACACCCATTGCGCATGCCTCTGTTCGGCAGGTTTCGACACGAGGGTAAAACGATGCCGAAAAGCGCGAGCGAGCCTGCGGCACAGGGCTTCCCCGACTCCGACCGCAGATCAGAAAAGGACGGCGCCGCCGGCCTGATACCACCGGCACGATGGCCCGCCCAGCGGCAAACCGCGCCAGCACCCCCACTGGCCCGCCTCGCGATCCCGGTGGTGTTTGCTGCTTGTCACGGCGCGGTGCCCAGGACTACTGCACAGCGAAACGGTCTCCCGGTTTTGGGAAAACCATCGGAAACGGCCGAATAACTGTCCCAAACTGCGGTTCTTTGTGCTAACTATATTGTTGCTCGGCGCTAGGGGTCGGTTAGCCAGTAAAGGTCTCGGCGCCGCCGGGGATGACGCGGAAGGGGCACCGGGGATGGTTCAGCGAGCCAAGCGCTCAAGGCATGCCAAGCCAGGCAAGAAGACACTGGTGACAGCCGCCGCCGTGACAGGAGGCGTGCTCGCGGCAGCCGGTGGCAGTGCGTTCAACCTGCTGCAGCAGTCAGCCGATTCGTCGGATCACACCGCCCCGACGCTCGGATTGGCGGCAGCCGTCGAGCCCAACCCCACCCCGAATCCGTTGTTCGCGGTGGCCCAGCCGATCGAGGCGCCGGGCTCCGGCGCTCTCGGCGTCGGCGGTGGCGCGGCCCCCGCGCCCGTCGCGCCCCCTCCGGCTGCACCGGCGGCCAACACCGACACCACTGCGCCGGACCCGCTGCCATGCGGGGCAGGCCCGGTCATCACGCCGGACTGCGTCACGCCGACGCTGTCGCCCGGCACCGCGTTCGCGACTCAGGTCTTCGCGTTCGCGCCACAGAATCTCGGGTTGGATCCGCAGAACTTCCGCTTCGACCCGCCGAACTTCTCGTTGCCGACGTTCGGGCTGCCCGACGTCGCGAAGTCGTTCCTCGGTGACAACTCGCGGCGAGTGAACTCGGTGATCGGACCGTCGGCGTCGCCGTCCGAAGAGCCGGTGAAGACCGCGGCCGCACCGTCGGCCGCGCCCAAGAAGGGGTGGGTGCCCGGCCAGTCGCCATTCGAGAAGTGGGTGAAGGCGACCGTCAAGGTCTACATCAGCAATGGCGAGGAGCCCGGCGAGAACGGCGGCCTGCTGATCGGCCGCGGTGCCGACGGAGCGCCTGGTCAAGACGGCGGCCGCGGCGGTTTGCTTCTTGGCCAGGGCGGTAACGGCGGTGTCGGCGTCGAGGGCGTCAACAACGGACGCGGCGGAAACGGCGGCGGCGTCGGACTTTTCGGCACCGGCGGATCAGGCGGCGCCGGTGCCAGCATGACTAGCGAAACCGGCGACGTCGTCGCAGGCGACGGCGGCAAGGGCGCCAACTCTGGCCTGGTGTTCGGCAACGCCGGTCACGGTGGGGCAGGCGGCACGGCCACCAGCACCACGGGGACCGCGCAGGGCGGCCAGGGCGGCGCGGGCGGAAGTAGCGTGTGGACCGGCACTGGCGGCACCGGCGGCGCAGGCGGTGAGGCCACCAGCGAGTCGGGGCATGCCACCGGCGGTCAGGGCGGTGACGGCGGAAACACCGGCGCCCTGTTCGGCTGGGCAGGCGGCGGCGGCGCGGGCGGTGCAGCGACGAGCACCACCGGCGACGCCACCGGTGGCAACGGCGGTAACGGCGGCGGTCTCGGCATCGAAGGTGACAGCGGTGACGGTGGTCTCGGCGGATCGGCGACCACGGGGACCGGCAACGCCACCGGCGGTAACGGCGGCAACGGCGGAAGCAACATCTTCAACGGCACCTCAGGCAATGGCGGTGGCGGCGGCGATGCGCAGGCCACGAACGGCACCGCGACCGGCGGCGCTGGCGGCGACGCGGGCATCGGCGGCATCGACGGCCAGGGGGCCAACGGCGGATCAGGCGGTGACGCAACCGTCGGCACCGGCACGGCGACCGGCGGCAGCGGCGGCTCGGGTGGCCCGAGCGGCCTGATGCAGAACGGCGGTAACGGCGGCCACGGCGGCAACGGCACCGCAGACAACGGCACCGGAACCGGCGGCGACGGCGGCAAGGGCGGAAACACCAGCTGGGCCAACGGTTATCACGCGGGCACCGGTGGCACCGGCGGCAACGGCACGGCGACCACCGGAACCGGTAACGGCGGCGCGGGCGGCACCGGCGGCCATGACGGTCTGGGCGCGGCCGACGGCAAGGGCGGCAAGGGCGGCACCGGCAGCGGATCCGAGGGCAGCAACCAGGGCGGCGACGGGTCGAACGGCTAACCGGACACAGCCCCCGCAACGGGGCCGACCGCATTGCCTAGATTGGGCTGCATGCGCAGGTATGCCCAACGCGTGGCGGTACTCACTGCCCTGACGGCCCTCGCCGTCGGCTGTTCGTCCAACGAGCAGCCACCGGCGACGTCGCCGACACAGACGTCGTCGACGCCGACCACTGAGCCGCCGCCGCTGCCCGCGGAGCCTGCCGAACCGGGCGCCATCGGCGTCTCTCCCGGCGGGGTCACCACCAGGGTCGACGTCCCGTCCGACGCCACGGAGTCGCAGTACGGCCAGGCCTGTCATGCGGCCAAGGTGTGGATGGACGGTCAGCAGGCGGACCCGAAGACGCTCGTGGAGCCGTACCTGAAGATGCTGCAGCAGCCCGACTTCAGCGGGCCGGGCAACTTCAACACCCCGTGGGCCAAGCTGACTCCCGCACAGCAGGCCGGTGTCATCATGGCGGTCACCGGCGCCGCCAACGGCGAGTGCGAGTAGTTGCCGCGGCGCAAAATAGCGGTATGCGTTCGAAGCGTGTGGCGCTTGTCCTCGGCAGCGGCAGCGCCCGCGGGTACGCCCACATCGGGGTGATCGACGAACTGCGTGACCGCGGCTACCAGATCGTGGGGATCGCCGGATCGTCGATGGGAGCGCTCGTCGGCGGACTACAAGCGGCGGGCAAGCTCGACGAATTCGCCGACTGGGCCAGATCTTTGACGCAACGCGCCGTCCTGCGACTGCTCGATCCGTCGATCACCGCGGCCGGGGTGCTGCGGGCGGAGAAGATCCTCGACGCCGTCCGCGACATCCTCGGCGAGGTGACGATCGAGGATCTGCCCATTCCCTACACCGCGGTGTCGACCGATCTGCTGTCGGGGAAATCCGTTTGGCTGCAACGCGGTCCGGTCGACGCGGCGATCCGGGCCTCGATCGCGATCCCCGGCGTCATCACACCGCATGTGTTCGACGGACGCCTGCTCGCCGATGGCGGCATCCTCGACCCGCTGCCGATGGCGCCGATCGCCGCCGTCAGCGCCGACCTCACCATCGCGGTCAGCCTCGCAGGCAACGAGGTAGGCGGACGCTACGAACCGACCGACGCCGAACCCAGAGCCACCCCCGAATGGTTGAGCCGAATGTGGCGAAGTACCACCGCCCTGTTCGACCGCACCGGCACCACTGCCGACGAAACGGGCAGCGTCGAAGAACTGATCGACACAACCAGAGAGGAACCCGTGCCGAGGCTCGGCAGCTTCGAGGTGATGAACCGCACCATCGACATCGCACAGGCCGCGCTGGCGCGGCACACTCTCGCGGCCCATCCACCCGATCTGCTGATCGAGGTACCGCGCACAGTGTGCCGCAGCCTCGAGTTCCACCGTGCCGCCGAAGTCATCGACATTGGCAGGGAACTGGCCGCCACCATGCTCGATGAACTCGAAAAGCCCACGCAGGAAAGCTAACTGAGAAAGTCAGCGACTGCGGCCGCGATCCGGCGACCCTGCTCGCGACCCGCCAACGCCGACGCCACCCGGCAGGCGGGGTCCAGCGGATTGCGCCCGAACGCGGCCAGCGACTGCTCGTCGGCGAATACCCCGAGGGTGGTGCCGCCGAACGCGTCGACCTCCTCGCCTGCGCCCGCGCTGAACGGCGACGGGGTGTCCCGGCCCGACGGCACCAGCACCACCGCGGCGTCGCAGTCGTCGGCCAGCGCCATGTTGACGATGCTGCCAACGCCGCCGTCCATGTAGCGGCGGCCGCCGATCGTCACCGGCGGCCAGACGCCTGGCACCGCGCAGCTGGCGGCGACCGCGTCGATCAGCTCCACGCCGGAATCCTTGTCGAACGTGACGACCTCACCCGTCCCGGTGTCGACCGCGGAGATGCGCAGCACCCGATCCGGCCATTGGTGCGACGGCAACCGCTGTGCGATCACGTCGCGACGCACCGCCTCTGTCACGGTCCGCGTCTGCAACGCGACCGCGCCGATTTTCTGGAGCTTCTCCGCCTTACTGGTGTCCGACGCCGTCATCGCGGCCAGGAACAGCTCGGTGATCTCCTCGATCCCGACGTTCGGGTTGAGTTCGGCCGACGAATCGGCGGTCTGACGCTCGAACAGCGCATCGAGCCCGAGCCCACTGCCCAGTTGCGCCGCGACCGCGGAGCCTGCCGAGGTGCCCACCAGTACGTCGGCGGCCAGCAGGGCGTCCGCTGTTGCCTGCGACTCGTCGGCGATGCCGCGCAGGATGCCCGTCTCCCATGCGATGCCTGCCAGTCCCCCGCCTGCCAGCACCAGAGCCCGTTTCGTTGCCACGGCAGCGAGTGTGCCAAACCGCCGCTAGGGTCCAGACATGCGCATCGTCGTTGCCCTGGTTGCAGGCGCGCTGATCGCGTTCGCGCCAGGCGCGGTCGCCGAGCCCCCTGCACCGCCCGCGCCCATCATCCCGCCGCCGGTGCAGCCGCCCAACATCGGCGATCTGAAGTTCGCGGTCGTCGACTACTACAACAGCGGCGCCTATCTGACCGACCTGCAGATCGCCGCCGCTCCCGCCGTCGAGTGGATCAACGAGGAAGCACCGCGGGTGAACCGGCCCGCGGTGGTGTTCGACATCGACGAGACCGCGTTGTCAAATTGGGAAGCGTTGAAAGCCAACGACTTCGGGCGAATACTCGACGGGTCGTGTGACCGGTTACCGCAAGGCCCGTGCGGTCTGGTCGCCTGGGACCAGCGGGCGCAGTCGACCATCATCCAGCCGACGATGGACGTCTATCAGGCCGCCAGGGATCGCAGCGCCGCCGTCTTCTTCATCACCGGCCGCGACGAGGCTCAGCGCACGGCGACCGAGCGCAATCTGCGCGCCGTCGGATACACCGACTACGCCGAGCTGATTATGGAACCTGCTGGCGCACATTATGTTTCGGCTGCTGACTTCAAGGCGCCGCAGCGCCAGCAGATCGAGCAGCGTGGCTTCACGATCATCGCCAACATCGGTGACCAGCCGTCGGACCTCGACGGCGGATTCGCCGAGCGGACCTTCCTGCTGCCGAACCCGTTCTACCGGATCCCCTGACGCGCCCAACCGGACATATGGGCAAGAAAGTTCGAGTAAATCTCGCCATTTCGTCGATCTCGGCGCGCGGGTTCACGCCACCGACGGGTGCTGGGACGCCGCGGCCTGCCCGGTCAGATCGTCATGGCGCAACAAGTGTTTGGGCGGATCGGGAAACGCGATGCGACGATCGATCCGCAGATCCGCGTCGATGTGCACCAACTCGCCCGGCGCCAGCGGTTGCCAGTCGTCGCCGTCCATCGGCTCGCTGGCGAACAGCACCGAGGCGCTCAGTTCCTCGGAATGCGCGGTGATGCGGTGACTGCGCATCCTCAGCTTCCTGTGGTCGACGTCGCGGCGGTCGAGCAGGTACAACTCGTGGGTCTCCGGATAGCGCAGCGCCCACATGTCGGTCGCGGTGCTCAGCAGGATGTTGACGGCGTAGATCGGCACGTTTGCCGCCAGCCAACCGACCGCCTCGACCACCCCGGCGCCCACGTCGCCTCGACGACGGGCGCACCCGGTGATCAACGCGAAGATCCGCTCCGAGTCGGTCTCGCCGTGCACCAGGTCGCTGACACCCAACTGGGCGAGCCGTGTCTCGATCACTTCGAGACCCTCGACCACCCCGTTGTGCGCGAAGATCCGGCCGTCCTGCAGAAACGGATGTGTGTTGCGCACTTCCAAAGCGGCGCTCGATGAGTAGCGCACATGCGCGATGAAGGTCGTCCCGGTCAACGCGTGCGCCTCAGTGGCGAACGCCCGATCGTGCCACGCGGCGATCGGCTGCTTGTCGACCACGGGTTGGCCGTCGGGGCCGAAGACGCCAAGCCCGGTGCCGTCGGGGTTGCGCCTGCTCTGCAGGACGAGATTGTCGGGCGCATCGAGCAGCCAGAACGTCGCGGTGGTCACCCTCTTGTCGGCATGAAGGCCGAACAGCCGGCACATCTTTCGATGGTAGCGTGACGAAATGGTCGACACCATGCGAGCCGAGCGATCCTTTGCCGATTCCAAAACAGTTGCGGTAGAAGATGTTCCGATACCCGAGCCGGGCCCCGGCGAAGTGCTTGTCAAGGTCGCGTATTGCGGCATCTGCCATTCGGACCTCAGCCTGATCAACCGCACCTTCCCCGCCCAGCGACCGGTCGTGACGCAGGGTCACGAGGCGGCGGGGTCGACGTCGCCGCGGGCAGGCCGTGCACGACGTGTCCGAACTGCCGACGCGCTGGGCGCCACCGATCCGAACCTGCGCGACAATATCGCCGAGATCACCGGCGGCGGAGGTCTGGTCGGCGTCGGGATGAGCGCCGAGACACCCAGCATCGGGTCGACCAGCATGTTCGGCCTCATCCAAAAGCAGGTGCTCGGCCACCTCGGCTATCAGAACGTCGACATCGAGACCTTGGCGACACTCGTCTCGCTGGGCCGACTCGACCTGTCCCGGTGGATCAGCGAGATCGTCTCACTCGAAGACGTGAGGGACGGCATCGAGATGCTGGAGCGCCAGGACGGCAACCCGATCCGAATCCTGGTCAAACCGTGACGGAGTTGACGGGCCGCGTTGCGCTGCTGACCGGCGCATCCGGCGGCATCGGCAAGAGCATCGCCCGCGGACTCGCCGACCACGGCGTCGATCTGGTGCTGGCCTACGGGCGCCACGGCGACGACGCCGAGACGGCCGCCGACTATGCCCGCAGGCGTGGCAGGCGCGCCGTCGTCACATCGGCCGATCTCGCCGATCCCACCGCGCCGGCCCACCTCGTCGAGCAGGCCAAAGCCGCGTTCGGCTGCGTCGACATCCTGGTCGCCAACGCCGGCACCGCCGACGTAAAGGGTTGGCAGAACATCGATCTCGACTCCTGGAACCGCACGCTCGCGGTCAACCTGACCGCACCGTTTTTGCTCGCACAGCAGGTGTTGCCCGCGATGGTCGCCAACCGGTTCGGGCGGGTGCTGTTCATCTCGTCGGTGGCGGGCCTCAACGGCGGCGTGGTCGGCGCACACTACGCGGCGAGCAAGGCCGGACTGCACGGCCTGATGCATCATCTGGCGCCGCGGGTGGCCTCCGACGGCGTCACCGTCAACGCACTGGCGCCCGCGTTGATCGGCGACACCGGCATGTTCCCCGGCGACCCGGAGACGGCCGACGCCCCGATACCCATCCCCGTCGGCAGGGCCGGTCAGCCCTCGGAGGTGGCCGAAATGGCTATCGCGATGTTGCGCAACGGATACCTTACGAGCAAGGTGGTCACGCTTGACGGCGGCATTCTGCCGCGCTGACCGCAGACTACCGGCTAGCTGGTAGCGCATTTTGGTTGCCAGCGGCGATGTTGCGCTGCGCGCTTGTGGGCGAAGGTTCTAGCCACACGAGCAAAAGGAGCAACTTCATGACGCTGTCCCTTGACCGCAGCATCCATGCCGCGTCGCTGCTGAACGGCGAGATCGTCGAAGAGTCGGATCTCGGCGTGATTCAGCGCCTGACCGCCGACAACTTCCCGATTCTCAACGGTTTGTCGATCAAGCGCGTGGTGATCAACCCCGGCGCCATGCGCACCCCGCACTGGCACGCCAACGCCAACGAACTCACCTACTGCGTAAAGGGCGACGCGTTGGTCACCGTGCTCGACAGCGGGAGCCAGTTCGCCAGCTTCACCATCAGCGCGGGCGAGATGTTCCACGTCGACTCGGGCTCGCTGCACCACATCGAGAACATCGGCACCGAGCCCGCCGAGTTCATCATCACCTTCAGGCACGAGCGCCCCCAGGATTTCGGTCTCGCAGGCGCATTCGGCGCGATGACAGATGCGGTGCTGGGCAACACGTATGACCTAGACGCCTCCGACTTCGCGGCGATCCGCCGTAACCTCGTCGACCGAGCGATCGCTGGCAGGACCGGCGACCCGGTGGTGCCGTCGACCGCGCATTTCAACGATCCGCACAAGTTCTCGGTGGAAGCCATGACGCCGCCGGTGCAGGCCGCGGTCGGCTCCGCGCGCACCGCACGCGTGCAGTTCTGGCCCGCCCTCAAAGACCTTTCGATGTACTCGCTGCGTATCCGCGAAGACGGGATGCGCGAACCGCATTGGCACCCCGTCACTGCTGAAATGGGATACGTGGAAAGCGGTTCGGCGCGCATGACCGTGATGGATCCTGATGGCACGCTGGACACGTGGCACCTCAACAAGGGCGACGTCTACTTCATCCCCCGCGCCTACCCACATCACATCGAGGTGTTCGATGCGCCGGAGTGGCACTTCCTGATCTTCTTCGATCAGCCCTTCCCCGCCGACATCGGCTACCGCACGTCGATCAGCGCGTACTCGCGTGAGGTGCTGGCCGCCACGTTCAACACCCACATCGAGGACCTGCCGGACTTCCCGTTCACCAAGTCCGACCCGCTGATCGTCAACCGGCACAACCCGCTTGACCGCTAGCGAAGCGTCGGGGCCGCCTTACCGCTGATCAGTGGCAGGTCGAGGTAGGTGGCGATGCCCGGTTCGGCCGCGCACACCGCGGGAATCGAGTTCACGCAGTGTGCGGCCGTCCCGACGACGCCGTACTCCGGCCCTTCGCCGCCGATCTCGGATTGAAAACCCTTGATACTGACTGAGATATCCGGATTGCCACGGACCTCGACTTCGTAACGTTGGCCCTCGGGACCAAAAGTCCATGCCGGATCGAGGTTTTCCTCACCCATCAGCCAGTTGACGGTGACGCGGACGACGGGCTCACCGTCGACTAGGGCCTCCCAGTGGAACTTCCGGCCCGCCACCTGACCCGGTTCGATGACGCCGATCGGCGAGTCGATCGGTGCGGTGGCCACCGCGATCTCCTGCGAGGAGCGGATCTTCGGGTCGGCGTTGAAGCCCAACTTGTCGACGCACATCCGGACCGATTGAATGAAGCCGCCGTCCAGCAACTTCTGCATCGGCCCCGACAAAGCCTTGTCCGGCACTTCACCGAAGCCCATCACATGGCGCACCACGTCCGGCGCTTCGTAGCTTCGCAGGTCCGAAAACTCTTCGGCGCGAACGAAAGTCACGCCCGTCGACATGCTCGAGAACATCAGCGGGAACTTCTCGCTGATGCCCCCCGGCGCGATGCCGGTACCGTGCAAGGTCGCATTGCCTGCCAGCGCCGCCTCCAGCAGCGGTGCACCCTGCCGGTCGCTGGGGTAAACCCAGCCGACGGGGGTTACCACGTTCTTGCCTGACCGCAGCAGCGCGGCCACCTCGTCGGGGTTGGGCAGCAGCGGGGCGTACACCACGGCGTCGGCATCCAGCGCCAGAATCTCGTCGACACTGTTGGTGGCGGTGACGCCTAGCGGTTCGGTGCCGATGATGTCGCCGACATCCTTGCCCGCCTTGGGTTCCGAGTGCACCCAGCAGCCGACGAGTTCGAGGTCGGGATGCTCGAGGACCCCTTTGATCGCGGCGACGCCGACGCCTCCGGTCGCCCACTGCACGACGCGCAGACCCATCTCTCTCCCTTCGAAAGCGGCAGAACTAGAACACGTTCTACCACTCAGCGGAGGTTCAGCGCGGCGATCTGCTCGAGGAAGGCGCGGGCGGGTGCGGATGCGCTGGCGGAAACCGCGACACCCAACCGCCGCAGGGTCTTGGGCGTCAGCGGGCGCGCGACCACGCCGTCCGGCAGTTTGGGCATGCCGGCACTGGGCAGGATGCTGACTCCGAGCCCCGCGCGGACGATCTCCAGCACCGCCGACATCTCGCGGGCCTCGAACGCCACCTCGAACTCGACGCCCATCCGCCGGGCCACCGGCATGAACACCTCGGTGCACCCGCCGGTGGACCGGATGAAGGGCTCCTTGGCCAACTCCGCATAGCTGACCTCGGCCCAGTCGGCCAGTCGGTTGTCCGCAGGCACCACTGCGACCATGTCCTGATCACCGAGGACCGCCGCGGCCAGGCCCTTGATCGGTAGCGACACCACCCCAGCCTCCGCGGCCCCCTGGTCCAGCCAGTCGCGCACCTCCTGCTCGCTGCCCTCCAGCAGGCGGACGGTGACCGCAGGATGCCGTTGAGTGAAACTCTGCAATTGCGGCGCGATAAGCGTTCCGGTGACGCTCGGCAGGCTCGCCAAACTCAGCGCCCCGGTGATCTGGCCCGACAGCGCAACGACTTCCGTGCGCATCGCTATCAGGTGCCGCACCGCCTCACGCGCGTGCGCCAACGCGAGGGAACCGGCCTCGGTCAGCGTGATCCCGTCGCGGCGACGGACCAGCAGCGCGACGTCCAACTCCTTCTCGAGCGTCGAGACGGCCCGGCTGACCGCGGGCTGTGACAGCCCCAATTCATGACTGGCCGCGGTGAACCCACCCTGATCGACCACCGCCACAAACGCCTTCAATTGCAACAGAGTCGACATAGGACCTCCCGGCATACGTTCAACGCCATACCTCTATATCGACGTTGGTATGTGATTTAGTCCCGGCAGGGCGTTGTTGTAATGAGCAATCACGCAACAGGAGGACACATGTCATCACGACGAGTACTGATCACCGGCGCTTCAAAAGGCATCGGGCGAGCCGTCGCCGACCGGTTGGCAGCGGCAGGACACACTCCGATCGGGCTCGCCCGCACCGCGCCCGCCGAATTCCCCGGCGAGTTCTACGAGGCCGACCTTGCCGACCGTGCCGCGACCGCCGAGGTGCTCGACCGCATCTTGGAAAGTGGCGCGGTCGACGGTGTGGTCAACAATGCCGGCGTCGCGCGGTTCGGCCGACTCGGCTCGATCGACCTCGACGACCTGTTCACCACCTACGACCTGAATGTGCGCGCCCCCGTTCAGGTCGTGCAGGCGGTGCTGCCGGGGATGCTGGCCGCCGGGTGGGGCCGGATCGTCAACGTCAGCAGCCTGACCACGCTCGGCACCGCGGAGCGCACCCCGTACGCCGCATCGAAGGCCGCGTTGGAGACGGCGACCCGAATCTGGGCCAAGGAACTCGCGGCGACGGGTATCACGGTCAACGCCGTCGCGCCGGGGCCCACCGAAACCGAGTTGTACCGGAAGGGCAGCCCGGTCGGATCGGAACGCGAGGCCCGCCTCTTGAACAGCATCCCGCTGGGCAGGGTCGGCACACCACGCGAGATCGCTCACGCGATCTGTGCGCTGCTCGACGAGGACGCCGGCTACATCACCGGCCAGATCATCCGGGCTGACGGCGGCGGAAGCATCGCGGCATGACCTCCGCCGGGCGGCTGGACGATCCGGCGGCGGTGCGACGACTGACATTCGACGACGTGGTCGCCACCTACGTGGTGGACGGAGTGATCAAGATGCCGCCCGCCAAGTTCTTTCCCGACATCCCCAGCGAGCACTGGTCGACGCAGGAGCTGGTGATGAGCGCCGGTGGGCTGCTGGTCGAACGCGGTGACACCACACTTTTGATCGACACCGGAGTGGGCAGCAGCACAACGGATTTCGTGTTCGGCACCATCGACTGCGGCTCATTGCTCGACGTGCTCGACACGCTCGGCCGTCGACCCGAGGACATCGACGTGGTGGCGCTCACCCATCTGCATTTCGACCATGCGGGCTGGGCCTACACGGGCGGCCACCGGACCTTTCCGAACGCCCGCTACGTGCTGGCCGCCCAGGAGTGGGCACCGCACGACGGTGGTACGCCCCACGAGGGTGCCGCAGTGCCGCGGCGCACCATCACGCAGTTGCTCGCCGATCGCGACGGAATCGAGCGGATCAACGACGGCGACGAGGTCGTCGCGGGAGTGCGCGCCATCGTCACCCCGGGGCACACTCCTGGCCACACGTCGTACGTGATCACTTCGCGTGCGGGCCGACGGCTTGTCGTGTTCGGCGACGCCTTCCACATCACCGCCCAGTTCGTGCACCCCGAATGGATGTCGGCCGCCGAATGGGATGAGACCCAGGTCGTCACCGCGCGGCGCCGACTGCTCGCCGAACTGACCGCACCAGACACGCTCGGCTTCGGCTTCCATTTCGGCGATCAGCCGTTCGGCCGGGTGGAGGCGGATGGCAGTTGGGCGCCGGTGCCCACCGCGGTGCTCGCCCCGCCGCCGCGCCGGATGTGAATTGCCCCCAATTTCCGGCCTTGTCAGGGCGAACGTCGGCAGTTCGCGATAAGAACTGCGAATGACCGACAACAAGATCGGGTTCGGTGTGCTGGGGCCGCTACAGGTCACCATCGACGGCCTACCTGTGGCGTTGGGCACCCCGAAACAGCGCGCGGTGCTGGCGATGCTGGTGATGAACCGTAACCGGCCGGTCGCGATCGACTCGCTGATCACCGCGGCATGGGAGCAGTGGCCGCCGTCGGAGGCGCGGGCCAGTCTGCACTCCTACATCTCGAACCTGCGCAGGCTGCTCGGCGATGCGCGCTCGATGCTGGAGAACGCGCCGCCGGGATACCGGTTGACGGCGGCCGACAGTGCGTGTGACATCGGCCGGTTCGTCATCGAGAAGACCGCGGGCGTGCAGGCCGCCGCCGCGGGACGATTCGAGGAGGCCAGCCGGCATCTGACGGCCGCGCTGGCAGAGTGGCGTGGAGCGGTGCTGGAGGATCTGCGCGACTTCCAGTTCGTCGACGCGTTCGCCACCGCGCTGACCGAAGACAAGGTGGTCGCCCACACCGCCCGCGCGGAAGCCGAAATCGCCTGCGGCCGTGGCTATGCCGTCATCGGTGAACTGGAATCGCTGACCGCCGAGCATCCGTACCGAGAGCCGCTGTGGGCGCAACTGATCACCGCCTACTATCTGGCTGAGCGGCAGTCGGAGGCGCTCGACGCGTATCAGCGGTTGAAGACCACGCTCGCCGATGATTTGGGCATCGACCCCGGGCCGACGGTGCGGGCCCTGCACGAACGCATTCTGCGTCAGGAACCGCTCGACGCGAAGAAGGCCGCCAAGACCACCGCCGCGCACACCGTCCACGACATCAAACTGCGCACCGAGGTCAACGCGTCGCGCGCGCAGGCCAGTTTGCGGGCCGCGGACGGGCGGGTCTATCCGCTGCTGGCCGCCGCCACCCGCATCGGCCGACTGCCCGACAACGACATCGTGCTCGCCGACGCCAACGTCAGTCGCCACCACGCCGTCATCATCGACACCGGCACGAGTTTCGTGATCACCGACTTGCGTTCGGCGAACGGTGTGGACGTCGGCAATCAGCGCATCCGCGGCACCGCCACGCTCGTCGACGGAGACCGGGTGCGCATCTGTGCTCACGAGTTCACGTTCGAGATCGCGCCGCCCGAATCGTAGGACCGCAGGCCGCCAAGATTTCGTCAAGAATCCGCCAAGGGCGCTGTCCGACGCTGATGTCAGACCGGAGACAACCGGACCGATACGACATCACGGAGGAGTCCCATGTCCGCCACGCAGCGCCTCACTTTGTTCGCAGGCACCGCGCTCGTCGCGGCCGCGTTCGGACTCGCCGCCGTGGCCACCGCGGGCACCGCAGGCGCGGTCAGTTCGACGGACAACACCTTCCTGACCGAGATCAGTGCCGAGGGAATCTCGTATGACACCCCGAAGGCGGCCATCGGCAACGCCCACGATGTGTGCAGTGCGCTCGACGACGGCGCCGATCCCATCGACGTCGGCCGCGAGATCCTGGCCCACACGGACCTGAGCACCCACCAGGCCGCGGTGTTCGTGGTCACCGCGGTGGACATCTACTGCCCCGAGTACACCGGTTACTTCGAATAGCCCCCTCCCCTGCGGGGGGCCCCGCGGGGGCGGGGGGGCCCCCGCACCTCCCCCTTTTGCGCCGAAACGGCATTCCGGCACGCTGTTACTCGAACTTTCCGTGCGCCGTTGCAGCCTCGGCGGATAGAGCATCTAGACAGTTCGCCCGCTGTGTGTTTCTGTCGATGGCATGCCAAACAAAGTGTTCGTCGTCGGTGTGGGGATGACGAAGTTCGAAAAGCCGGGCCGCCGCGAGGGCTGGGACTACCCCGACATGGCGCGCGAATCGGGCACCAACGCATTGAACGACGCGGGCATCGACTTCTCCGAGGTCGAACAGGGCTTCGTCGGATACGTCGCAGGCGACTCGACCTCCGGCAACCGCGCGCTGTACGAACTCGGCATGACGGGCATCCCGATCGTCAACGTCAACAACAACTGCTCGACGGGTTCGACCGCGTTGTTCCTTGCGGCGCAGACGATCCGCGGCGGGCTGGCGGACTGCGCGATTGCACTGGGCTTCGAGAAGATGCAACCCGGCCCGCTGCAGGGCGGCGCCGAGGACCGGGAGTCGCCGATGGGTAGGCACGTCAAGGCGATGGCCGAGATCGACGAGTTCGCCTTCCCCGTCGCGCCGTGGATGTTCGGCGCGGCCGGACGCGAGCACATGCGTCAATACGGCACCACCGCAGAGCATTTCGCGAAGATCGGGTTGAAGAACCACAAGCATTCGGTGAACAACCCGTACGCGCAGTTCCAGGAGGAGTATTCGCTCGACGACATCCTGGCGGCCAAGATGATCTCCGACCCGCTGACCAAGCTGCAGTGCTCACCGACGTCGGACGGTTCCGGCGCGGCGATCGTGGCCAGCGAGGCGTTCGTCGACAAGCACGGGCTGACAGAGAAGGCAGTGGAAATCGTCGGGCAGGCGATGACCACCGACTTCCAGTCCACCTTCGACGGCAGCGCCAAGAACCTGATCGGCTACGACATGAATGTGCAAGCCGCACAAAAGGTTTACGAGCAGTCCGGTCTCGGGCCGAGCGACTTCCAGGTGATCGAGCTGCACGACTGCTTCTCGGCCAACGAGTTGCTGCTGTACGAGGCGCTCGGGCTGTGCGGGGAAGGCGAGGCCCCGAAGCTGATCGACAACAACGACACCACCTACGGCGGCCGCTGGGTGGTCAATCCGTCCGGCGGGCTCATCTCCAAGGGCCACCCCCTCGGGGCGACCGGGCTCGCGCAGTGCGCGGAGTTGACGTGGCAGTTGCGCGGCACCGCCGACAAACGTCAGGTGGACAACGTCACCGCCGCGCTGCAGCACAACATCGGCCTCGGGGGCGCCGCGGTGGTGACGGCCTACCAGCGCGCCGAGCGGTAGGGGTCCTTTGCGTCTGCTCGGCAGAGGGAGGACCATAGGACCATGCGGACCAGGTTGATGCTCGGGGTCGTGGGTGTGTGTGGAGCGGTCGTTGCCCCGGCGGGCGTCGCGTACGCCGAAGAGACTGCGCAAGAAGTGATCAACCGGCTGCAGAGCGAGGGCTACACGGTCAACATCGACAAGATCGGCACCGGGTCGATGGACCAGTGCGTGGTGACCAACGTCAGGAACCCGCAGCAGGTCAAGCAGTGGCTGCCCTACTCCGGGCCGGGCCGGGACGGCGATCGCGTGCTCGTCCAGGTGGTCACCAGCCAGTCGATCTCGGTGACGCTGAACTGCTCACAGTGAGCAGATCCGGCATCCCGATCCGCTGAAAGAAACCCTCACGCACGCGGTCGCCGACCCGGAACACCTCCTCGGCGCCATCGTCGGCAGGATCGACGTACACCCGGAACGGCCGCGAACCCTTCGGTGTGTCAACGACTTTCACGATCTGCCTGGCCACCTCGACCGGGTCCGCGTCGTCGGGTTCCAGCTCGGCGAGCCTCTTGCCGACCTCGTCCATCAACCCGGCGTACTCGGCTTCGTAGGCGGACGCGATGTACCGGTCGGCGGGGGCTCCCGCGTTGACGAAGTGATTGGTGCCCGACGTGAACGCCCCGGGCACGACGATCGTCGTCTCGACCCCGAACCGGGTCAGCTCCGCGGCATAACTGACCGCCAGCGCATCCTCAGCCGCCTTGGCCGCGAAGTACGGTCCGAGGTACGGCGGCGTGCCACCGCGTGAACTCGACGAACCGACCCACACCACGAGCCCGTCGCGCCGGGCTCGCATGGCAGGCAACACCGCCCGGTTGACGCGTTGGGTGGACAACACGTTGATGTCGTAAACGTCGGCAACCTGCTCAGGCGTGAACGCCTCCGTCGGGCCGAGCACCATGTGCCCGGCGTTGTGCACGACGACGTCGACACGGCACACCTCGGCGAGCACCGCCGCCACCGCGCCGTCGACCGAGGTTTGGTCAGTCACGTCCATCTCGATCGGCCGCAGCGTCACGCCGTGCTCGTCGGCGTAGCGCCTGGCCGCCGCCGCGGCCTGTGCGTTCCGGCCTGCGATGTCCCGCATCCCCGCGTAGACAAGGTGTTTGGCGTCGGCGAGGGCGCGGACCGTCATCGCACCGAATCCGCTCGAGGCGCCGGTGACGAGAACGACTTTCGGTGTGCTCATGATCAGATCACTCCTCCGTTCACATAGATGATTTGTCCGTTCACCCAGCGGGCGGGTCCGGCGAGGAAGGCGACGGCCTCGGCGATATCGGCGGGCTCACCGAGGCGCTCGAGCGGAGAGGCCGCCGCGGCGCGGTCGATCACCTCTTGCGACTTGCCCTCGAAATACAGCGGGGTGGCGGTGGGTCCGGGTGCGACGGCGTTGACGGTCACGTCGCGGCCCCGCATCTCCTTGGCGAGGATCAGCGTCATCGCGTCGACGGCGCCCTTGGTGGCGGCGTAGCCGGTGTAGCCCGGTACGGCCAACTTGGTGACCGAGGTCGAGAAGTTGATGATGGCGCCGCCCTTGCGGACCCGCCGCGCGGCCTGCTGGCTCACCACGAATGTGCCACGCACGTTGGTGCGGTGCATGCGGTCGAAGTCGTCGAGATCCAGTTCGGCCAGCGGCGACAGCAGCATGATCCCCGCGGTGTTGACCACCACGTCGACACCGCCGAACTCGGCCTCGACCCGGTCGAACAGCGCGGCGACCTCCGCTTCGTCGGCGACGTCCGCGCCGAAGACGATGGCGCGGCCTCCTGCCGCGGTGATCTCGTCGGCGACGGCCTGGGCCCGGTCACGGTTGCCTGCGTAGTGCACTGCGACGGCCATCCCCGCCTCGGCCAGACCGACCGCGACAGCGTGGCCGATTCCGCCTGAGGCGCCGGTGACGATGGCAATACGGTCGGTCATTTCGATCTCCTTCGTTGTGTACGTTGCGTCCATATCAGACAGCAAGTGTACGATCCGTCCATATATTCCCGGAGGAGGAGTCGCTCTTGGCCGAACCACACCGTCGCGGGCGCGGTCGTCGCCCCGCGGCAGAAGTGCGCGCGCAGATCCTCGAGGCCGCGGCCGTGCTGCTGTTCGACGAGGGAATGGCGGGTTTCACCATCGACAAGGTCGCCAGGCTCTCCGGCGCCAGCAAGATGACCATCTACAAGTGGTGGCCCTCCAAGGGCGCGTTGGCGCTCGACGGCTACTTTCATCGGGTCGACCCGCAACTCGACTTCCCGGACACCGGCGACGTCGAGGCCGATCTGCGGGTGCAATTGCACACATTCCTGGGCGTCATCCGCGACAGCCCCGCGGGCCGGGTGATCGGCGAGTTGATCGGCCAGGCGCAATCGGATCCTGAGCTGAAAGCAGCCTATTTACAACGTTATTCGGGACCGCGGCGGGAAAAAGCCGTGGCGGCCATGGAAACAGCCAAGACCCGCGGCCAGCTGCGCGCCACGCTGGATCCGGAGACGGTCGTCGATCAGCTGTGGGGCGCCTGCTATCACCGATTACTTCTTCCCGATCAACAGCTGACCGACGAATTCGTTGACGCATTGGTGGACAACCTCTTTCAGGGTATCGCCGGGCAGTAGGCGGCCGAAGAAAACCCGGCCGGAACACTCCAAGCCGGGTCTTCATCGGGTCAGCGAGCCGAGCAGTCCAGTGAAACCGTGACCGTGCGGTCGACGATCACAGGGACGACGCCGTCTCGATCGCGATCACCCAGCACCGGCACGAATTCCGTTCGGTTCCTTGGGTTCCGCACGTTGGTGACCACACATTGGGACAGCGGCGCGCTGCCGACGCGGTCGACCTTCACGTCGAACCCCTGGGCCTCGAGTTCGCCGATGGTCACCACTGCGGATTCCGCCGCTTCCGCGAAACCTGCAGGCGCAAGGATCAATCCGCAGGCCGCTGTGGCCATGGCGATGAGTGTGAGCAAGATGGCACGCATTGCGAGCCTCCGTTCTGTCCGTTGGGTCGGTGTCAGCCGGTTCAACGGGGGGAGGTCGCAGGGGGTTCAAAGGAATTTCAAAAACTTCGTAACACCGCCGAAACTGCGGGCAGATTGCGTTTTCGAGACAGCAGAAGGGCCCGGCCGGAGGGGCGCGGCCGGGCCCTTCTTTCGCACGCCCTACACCGGCACAGGGATTCGCTCCTGCGTCGGCTCTGCGGCGTGCGGCGCGCGATCGTCGTCAACCATGGTGAGTTCGTCGAACGGGTCGGATCCACCCAGAACGGCGTTCACCCTGTCCCGGTCGATCGTCTTGGTCCAGGCACCCACCAACACCGTCGCGACCGCGTTACCCGAGAAGTTCGTCACCGCGCGCGCCTCCGACATGAACCGGTCGATGCCGACGATCAGGCCGACGCCGTCGAGCAGGTCCGGGCGGTGGCTCTGCAGCCCCCCTGCCAGCGTGGCCAGCCCCGCGCCGGTGACACCGGCGGCGCCCTTGGACGCGACGATCATGAAGACCAGCAGGCCGATCTGCTGACCCACGGACAGCGGCGCGCCCAGCGCATTGGCGATGAACAGCGACGCCATGGTCAGGTAGATGGCCGTGCCGTCCAGGTTGAACGAGTAGCCGGTCGGCACCACGACACCGACGGTGCTGCGGTCGACGCCGAGATGCTCCATCTTGGCGATCAGCCGCGGTAGCGCCGACTCCGACGACGAAGTGGAGAAGATCAGCAGGTACTCGCGGGCCAGGTAGCGCACCAGCTTGAAGATCGAGACGCCGGACACCACCCGCAGCAGCACACCAAGCACGCCGAACACGAACAGCACGCACGTCACGTAGAACCCGAGCATCAGCGTCAACAACTGGGTGACCGCGGTCCAGCCGGTCTGGCCGACGACATTGGCGATCGCGCCGAACGCGCCGATCGGGGCCAGCCACAGGATCATCACCAGGACCTTGAAGACCAGCTTCTGCAGATACTCGATGCCGCGCAGGATCGGCTCACCGGTGCGGCCCATCGCCTGCAGCGCGAACCCGACGAGCAGCGCCACGAACAGCGCCTGCAGCACACTGCCTGCGGTCAGCGACGAGAACAGGGTCTCCGGAATGATGCCCTGCACGAAGTCCATCAGACCGCCGGCCTCGTGCGCCTTCTCGGCGAGTTCGGCGCCCTTACCCGCGGCGCTCTCGGTCAGATGCATGCCGCTGCCGGGGTGGATCAGGTTGCCGACCACCAGGCCGATCGCCAGCGCGAACGTCGACATCACCAGGAAGTAGACGAACGCCAGGCCGCCCACCTTGCCGACGGTGGCGGCTTTGCGTACCGACCCGATGCCAAGCACGATCGTGCAGAAGATGACCGGCGCGATCATCATCTTGATCAGGTTGACGAACATAGTGCCGAGCACGCCGACGCTCTTGCCGACCTCGGGGGCCACCAGACCCACGACGATGCCTGCCAGCACCGCGACGATGACGGCGATGTAGAGCCAGTGGGTGCGGTCGCGGCGGCGCGGCGGCTCGTCTACCGGCGGCCTGTCCAGTTGCGTGGTCACGGTCGTTCCCTCCAAGCAGATCCGAAAAGTGGTCTGCAAGGACTCTCGGCCAGATGGTGAGCCAGGTCACGTTTTAGTTCATTAAGTTCGCGCCGCCGAAACTCCGGGCCAGAGGGCATCGGCACGCGTAAGGACCAATACCCCAGCACCGCAAAGGGTTCGCCACAAAAAGAAGCGGGGGCCGGTCGGTGTCACCAGCCCCCGCTTCCCGCCCGCCCGTTAGACTGCGTGCGACCGCCCTACCACTCCGGCGGCCGCAGGGCACAACGCGAAAAGCGCAGCGTGGCCAGCCCGCGGTGCGTCCGCCGGGTATCCGACGCGGAACCACGCGGCGACTTCATTCAGCATTGCGGTCATTTCGATATCCCTTCGCGAGGTTGGTTCTTCGGTCTGCACAAGACGCTATGGACTCGCAGCGCCGGTGGCTCGGTCGTGCGCACAACCCGCGTAACAGCCATTTTCCGAGTTTTGCGCATTGTGCTCGCTGCGTCGTCCTAGCCTGTGCAACGTGGACGAGTCGGTTACCGAAGTCACCCTCCCCGACGGCCGTCGGCTGTCATGCCTCGAAGTGGGAGATCGAAATGGGCCGCTCGTCCTGCACAACCACGGCGGGCCCAGCAGCCGGCTCGAGGCCCACCTCCTCGCAGATTCAGCGGCCAACAATCGGCTGCGACTGGTCTGCGTCGATCGGCCGGGCATGGGCCAGTCGAGTCCGCAGAAGCAACGCAGCTACTCCGGCTGGGCCGACGACCTCGTCGCAGTCGCCGATCAACTGGGATACCGCGAATTCGGAGTGACGGGCTGGTCCGAGGGCGGCCCATGGGCCCTGGCGGCTGCCGCCTACATCGATCCGGCCCGCCTTCGCCACGTCAGCAGCATCGCTCCGGGAAGCTACGGGGCGTTCGGCGACAACTCTGCGGCGCAATATCTTTCGAAGATCGACGCGCTGGGTGCAAGCCTGGCATTGCGTTTCAAACCTGGCTTCCGGCTCATGTACGCCATGCTCGGCGTGTCCGCGAAACGCTTCCCCGCCGGCTTCGTCAAGCAGATCCGCAACAACCTCAACGACTACGACCGTAAACTCTTGCTTCAACCAGACATCGCGGCAGGCTTCGCCGACGCGTGCGCCGAATGCTTCGCACACGGCTGTGACGGACTTGTGCGCGACGCCGAAGTGCTCTATCGCCGTTGGTCTTTTGATGTCTCTGTGATCAACCGTTCTGTGCACATGTGGCAGGGACTCGACGACCGACTGGTGCCCGACCCCATCAACAAGGCAGTGGCTGACTCCATGTCGGGTGCGGTGTGGCATCCCGTCGAAGGCGCAGGCCATTTCGTCGCCATCGGGTCCGGCGACGAAATCTTTGCCATCGCGGCCGAGGAACTCGGCTAGGGGTGCGCGACGACGGTGATGCCTGCGGACACCGCAGCGTCGTGCAGTTCGATGTGGTCGACGGCGGCGTTCCCCGACGGCACTTGAAACGCCAGCACGACGGTTGCCGACTTGCCGGGATCCAGTTTCACACTCGTCGTGCCCGCCTTGGCCGCGGCGGCCTTATCGGGCATGAACCACTGCCCGCCGATCCACAATCGCTGGTTGTCGGTCCAGAACACCGCGTGGCGGTTGCCCGCGTTCTTCACTGTGAGGTGGACGTTGACGGTCCGCTGCGCGGTGTCGACGCCAGTGACGACGAACGCCAGGTTGCCGTCGCGGCCTTCCTGGTTGAGTCGCACCTCGACCGGTTTCTGCGGCGCTGGCGCTGACTCACTCGACTGGTTCGATGTCGATTTCTGAATGGCCTTTTGGCCGACCGCTGACATGTAGAGGAGGCCCACGGCCGCGGCGATGACGCCGAAGATGATGGCGGCGACCGTCCAACGCGAACCCGAGCGCCGCTGTGGCGGGAACTGCCATTGCGTACCGTCCCAATAGGCCTGGCCAGGCACACCTCGAGGATCTGGGTACCAGCCTGGCGGCTGCGGAGGTGGCCACATAGCCGCCGATGCTATCCACGCGCGCCGATCCTCCGCGATCGGCCCGACGGGCGGCGAAGATGAATCCGTGAACCGACGGCGGCCCTGGTCTCTGGCGACCCAGGCGATCGCGCTGCAGATCCTGGTGATCGCGGTGGTGGTGCTGGTCGGCAGTGCGCTGGCTTTGGTCGACGCCCGCAACGACGGGGACGCCGCCGCGCGTCAGCAGGTGCTCGGCATCGCCACCGCGCTGGCCGACTCGCCGTCGACGGCAACTGCGATCGAATCGGGAAGAGCGACCGAGACTTTGCAGCCCGTCACCGAGGCCGTCCGGATGAACACCGATATCGCGTTCATCACAATCATGGCGCCGGACCGCACCCGCTTCACTCACACCGACCCGACCCAGATCGGCCTGAAATACATCGGCACCATCGAACCCGCGCTGCGCGGCGAAACGTTCACCGAGGTGTACACGGGCACGCTGGGCCCGTCGATCCGCGCGGTGGCGCCCGTGCGCGACGGCACCGGCCGCATCGTCGGGCTGGTGTCGGCGGGCATCCTGCAGCAGAGCCTGGCCGACCGCTGGCGCTCGCAGATCCCGATCATCGTCGCGGCCAGCCTCGCCGCGCTGGCGATCGCGCTGGTGGGGGTGTGGGCCATCCGGCGCCGGTTGTTGCGGCAGACACACGGCCTGCGCCCCGGCGAGCTGCGGGTGATGTACGAACACCACGACGCGATCCTGCATTCGGTGTCCGAGGGACTGATCGTGTTGAACCGCAACGGTGTCGCGCTGGTCAACGACGAAGCCCGCAGGCTGCTCGGGCTGCCGCCCGGCCCCGTCGCGCAAGCGGACCTGCCGCAGTTCCTGCGCAGCTACAACCCGGGTGCGCGTGACGAGGTGCACGTGACCGACGATCGGGTACTGGTGGTCAACCGCTCCCCTGTCACGGACGGACCGAACGAGTCCGAAGTCGTCACCATCCGCGATCGCACCGAATTGCAGGGCGCCCTAGGCGAACTCAACTCGCTGAAGGTGCTGACCGACTCGCTGCGATCGCAGGCACACGAGGCGGCCAACAAACTGCACACGATCGTCACGATGGTCGAGATGGGCCGGGCCGACGAAGCGGTCAAGTTCGCGACCAATGAATTGGCGCTGTCACAACAACTCGTGGACCGGTTGTCCGAGGCCGTCGGTGAGCCCGCCCTGGTCGCGCTGCTGCTCGGCAAGACCGCGCAGGCCGACGAGCGCGGCATCGAGTTGACCGTCACCGAGGAGACGCATCTGCCGTCGAATTCCGACGAACTCGCCCTGACAGCGCAGGAGATGGTCACCGTGCTCGGCAACCTGATCGACAACGCAATGGACGCCTGCGACCGCGACAATCCCTGGGTAGAGGTGACCGTCGCCCAGCACAACGGCACACTGCTGATGCGGGTGGCCGACAGCGGGCCAGGCATGAATGCGGAAACGTTCGAAAAGGCTATGCAGCGCGGCTATTCGACGAAGGGCTCGGATCCCGAACAGCACGGCCTAGGGCTGGCCCTGGTGGCGCAAGTGGTGAAGCGCCACCACGGGACGTTGAGTGCCGACGTGACATACGGCTCGGTGGTGACGGTGACGGTGACATCGTGATCAGCGTCCTGATCGTCGAGGACGAGCCGCTGATCGCCGAGGCGCACCGGACGTATCTTGGTCGGCTGCAGGGATTTTCGGTGGCCGCGGTGGCGCACACCGCACGCGATGCCATGCGGGCCGCATCGGAGGCGGTGGCCTCCGAGACGCCGATCGATCTGGTGCTGCTCGACATCGGGCTGCCCGACGCGAACGGCATCGCACTGGCATCGGGACTGTCTGGGCTGCGTCCCGCGCCCGACATCATCGCGATCACCTCCGAACGCGACCTGGAGATGGTGCGCGCCGCGGTCGGCCACGGCGCGTTGGCGTATCTGCTGAAGCCGTTCACCTTCGCGGCCTTCCGCGACCGGTTGGAGCGCTACCAGCGCTACCGCGAGGCCCTGCCCGCGGGCACCGACGCGGCCAGCCAGGCCGAGGTCGACCGGGCACTGGCCGAATTACGGGTCAGCTCCGACAAATCCGCCGCCCCGAAGGGTGCGGCGCCGGGCACCAACGACGAGATCGCCCGCGCCGTAAGGGATTCCGCCGAGGGCATCACCGCCGACGCGGTGGCCAAACAGGTCGGTGTGTCGAGAGTGACCGCCTGGCGCTACCTGGAGCGGCTCGCCGACGAGGGCACCGTCGTCCGGCAGACCGACTACGGCAAGGCCGGGCGACCAAAGACCCGCTACACCTGGCGTTGAGCCCCGTGCGGTCGCTCGCGAAGGGAGTGACTAGCCGGCAGCCGGCAACAGTTGCGCGATCGGCTCGGTGGCCACCAGTTGCGAATACAGCTGCGGCAGCGTCGATGCAACGGCGAACACGCTGACAGTGCCCGCGTAGTCGGCGATCACGAGCCGGTCACCGTCGGAATCGACTGCCACACAAGAGGGGCGGGCTCCGACGGTGATATCGGTGACGATGTCGTGCGACAGCGTGCAGACTACCGCGACGCGGTCGTAGTCGACCACGTAGGCACGGGTCTTGTCCGGTCCAAGCACCATCTGGGTCGGCGCGCCGATGCCCAGTTCGATGATGTCGGTGACATAGCTGCTCGACATGTCGACGACGCTGATCGCACCGCCGTGGGTGCGATCGGAAGTCAGGACGTACACACTGCCGTCAGCGAAGGCGATGTCGCGGATGGGGGCGCCGACCGACACCTTGCGGTCGACGCGGGTGGTTTCGGCGTCGATGACGACGAGTTGGCTCCCGCGGACGTCGGTGGTGGCGACATACAGCCGCTTACCGCTCGGATCGACCATGACAGCGTCGATACCGATGCCCCCGCCCGCCGCGACGTCGATGGTGCCCACCCGCTCGGCGGTGGTGTCGATGACCGCGACGTCCACATGGTCATCGGCGGTCCTGCCGGCGTAGACCCGCTTACCGTCCGGGCTGATCGCCAGCGCCGTGATGCCGAACGCCAACGGATAGGTCGCGATGACGGTCCCGGCGGTCGTGTCGATCACCGAGACGATGTCGTGGTTCTCGGTCGAGGTGCTGACGTAGGCGCGGTCGTTCGAGAGAACGACGCCGAACGGCTCACCGGGGACGCCGATGGTCTTCTCGACGGCCATGGTGTGGGGGTTGAGGAATGAGACGCTGTCGTCGCCGTAGTTGGTGACGACGACGACGTCGCCCGTCGCGATGCCGCCGATCGGGCCGCGCTGAACCGCGACCGTGCCTACAAGTTCGGCGTGCGGGTCCTCGATCGACTCAGCATTCACATGCGACTCGCTAATGCCCTTGGGCAACAAAAAGTTAGCCATCTTCATAGGTACCTCCGCCGGTATGGCGTGCACCGGCCCTAGATTTCACGTCTATCAGCGCCTGTTCAGCGCGATCTGAAACGAGTCTAGCGACGGAAATGTGTGTTACGGCCGGGTGACTTCGTCGATCCGCAGAAATACCGCCGATCCTCTCAGACGGCGCTTAGGAAACTCTTCGTTATGTAGTCGTTACGTTTGACCGGCAATCCAACTCACCCTGTCAACATGCATATTCGTCGCCCTGGCAATCGGTTAGAGATCAATTGCCGACAACGCTTCGGTAACGCTTTCTTATGTTTGCGGGCGAAAGTGAGCCGTAGATCACACCCGACACGCCAGCAAACTTCGCGCCGGCGCTCACCCGTCCCTCACCTGTGCGTGACCGCCCAGCCGCCGGCGCCATGGGAAACGATCCGCGGCCTCCGCGGTGTTAGCTGGATCACAAGCGTTCACATTTAGTTCAGCCGCCACAGTCAGGTCTTGACCACAGCTGCGCCGTTCGCCAGCGTTCTTCACGCAGCGCCGATGAGCCGGCTTCGGGTGCCGGAGTCGGACGCAACATCGAGAAGCGTGAGCGCAAGTGCACAGGCGCCGTCCACCGTTGCGCGATCGGCCGCCGCTGTGACGGCAGCCGCCGCGAACTCGGGTTGATGATTGACCGCGGGCAAGGATCCGATGCCGATATAGGGGTGAATTGCCGGAATCTGTTGGGAAACGTTGCCCATGTCGGTGGACGCGCGATTCATCAACGAGTCCGGCCCGGTGGTGAAGTGCCTACCCAGCTGTTCGGCCCGGCTGACGTAGGCGGCTAGTAGGCCGTCATCGTTGCAGAACTCGGCGTACGGCTTGCTCTCCGGCGTAACGGTCAGTTCGCATCCGGTGGCCAACGCGCCGGCCGCGAAACAGCGGTTCACCCGCTCCTCGAGCTCGGCCAGTTCGGCCAGCGAAGAGGCCCGCACATACCAGCGGCCCTCCGTGCGTTGCGGAATCGCGTTGGGCGCCTCCCCTCCGTTCGTCATCAGCCCGTGTACCCGGGCATCGCCGGGGAGTTGCTGACGAAGCAGTCCGATCGCGACCTGGGCGATGGTGAAGGCGTCGGCGGCGTTGACACCCCGATCCGGATAGGCCGCTGCGTGCGCGGCCTTCCCGTCATAGCGAATGTGGTTGTGCGCCACCGCGTACGGCTCGGCGCGCGCGACGTCGACCGGACCGGGATGAAGCATCGCCGCGGCGTGCACCCCGGTGAAGCCGCCGCGATCGAGCATCTCGATCTTGCCGCCACCACCTTCCTCCGCCGGTGTGCCGAAGACGGTCAGCGTGATCCCGAGGTCGTCGACATACGGTCCGAGCGCTATCGCGCTTCCGGTCGAGATGGCCGCGATGATGTTGTGCCCGCACGCATGTCCTAGACCGGGGAGCGCGTCGTACTCGGCGCACACGGCAAGGTGCAGCGGTCCGGTGCCGCGGCGCGCGGCGAACGCGGTCGGCAGCCCGGTGTAGTCGGCTTCCACGGTGAAACCGGCATGGTCGAGATCTTCGGCGACCCGCGCGCACGATCGCACTTCCTCCCAGGCGATTTCGGGGTGTGCGTGCAGATCGTGCGACAGTGCGAGGATGCGCTCGGCCGTGCTGGCGCATGCCGCGCGGACGGCGTCCTCGAGGGTGGCGGTCATAGGTCGCCCGGCACGCCGTAGGACGGTGCGACAGTGGGATCGAGGCCGCGGGTGCGGTAATCGCTCTTCTGGGGTTCCCAGATGGCCCACAACCGCTGCAGTTCGCCGACCGGGTCATCGTGCCAATCCACTCGCAGGTCCGTCACCGGCCACGGCACATCCTCGGTGACCTGCAGACCCGCCGAATGCACCGGGCCCGCTTCACCGCCTGCGGCACTGGCCGCCATCAGGCTCTCGAGCAATCGTCGCTCCAACGTCGGCGCCGTCGAACCGAGGTATCCGGCCAGCATCTCCTCGATGACGTTCTCGCTGCGGAGCATGTTGCCTGCCGCGGCTACGTCTTTCGCGATAGCCGCGTGGTGTGTGCCGAGCGCTTTGCCACCGGTGTACACACCGGCACCGCCGGTTCGACCGACGACGACCAACTGGCGATGAGCGTGGTGCGGGTCGGCGGCCACCGCGGCAACCAGAGCCGATTGTGCGTTCGCACCGCCGGCCAGTGCGTCGAGCGCGACGACACCCAGGTGTGGATTGGTGACGTTCTGGCTGGCGACGGCGCCGACGCCGGCACGCAGATGCGCGCAGCGAGAAGCGACGGCAGGACTCGACGAACAGATGACCATGCCGAATGCGGAGCCGTCGCGGACGACGAGCGAGAACGTCATGATGCGTCGTCCTGCTGGCTGATCACCGCCGTGGCGTCGATTTCCACCAGCCATTCGGGGCGGGCGAGCGCGTCGACCACCACGCCGGTCGACACCGGATACACACCCTTGAGCCAGCGTCCCATCACGCGGTACACCGATTCGCGGTAACGGATGTCGACGAGATACACCGTGACCTTGACGATGTCCTCCAGCCGACTGCCTGCCTCGTCGAGCAGCATCGCGATGTTGCTCATCGCTTTCTCCGCTTGCGCTTCGACGTCACCGATGCCCACCGATTCCCGCGTATCGAGATCCTGGCCGATCTGGCCGCGCAGGTAGACCACGCCTCCTGCCACGACGGCTTGGCACAGGTCGTTGTCGAGGTTCTGTTCCGGGTAGGTGTCTTTGGTGTTGAACGGGCGGATCCGGGTGTGCGTGGTCGGTCGCGGTGTACTCATTTGTCCGCCGCCTGACCCACCAGTTCGGCACCGGTGTAGCGGAGATAGCTGCGCTGAATGGCGATCTGGTCGGCGAGGTATCGGGCGTCGTGCCACACGCCCCAGATGAAACTGGATCCGCGCCGGGACAGCCACGGTAGCCCGAGGAAATAGACCCCGGGCTCGCAGGACACCCCGCGTTGGTGGCGTGGTCTTCCGTTCTCGTCGAATGCGTCAACCTCGAGCCAGCTGTAGTCACTTTCGAAACCGACTGCCCACACGATGGATTGCACGTCGGCGGCGGCGAGGTCGAGTTCGAGAATCGGATTTTTCATGCAGTCAGGGTCCGGGCCCAGAACGCGAGCCTGCGGTTCCTCGGGAAGATCGAGGCCGTTTCGGGCGATATAGGCGTCGGCCTCGGCGAGGATGTTCAGGTAGTTCGCGTCGCCTTTTTCGATGTTGGCCCGAAGGTCCGGTGCGAAATGCATGATCCCGTCGGTGTATTCGCCGGCGAGGCCGAGCAGCGTGACGCCGCTGGACGCGAGAGCACGAAAGTCGACTGTGTGTCCGCCGTGTGCGCCGCTGACCGCGATGGTGACGTGCTCCGCGCCGCGCGGCGGCGCCGATGCGTCCCACTTGCCGAGTACGCCCAGCCACCAACAAAAGTCGCGACCGCGATAGCTTCGCGGCGGCCGGTCGTGTGGCCCGACCGCGAGGTACACCTTGCGGCCCGCGTCGTGGAGTTCGTCGGCGATCTGCACTCCCGACGAACCCGCTCCGACGACCAGGACGGCGCCGTTCGGCAGTTGCCGCGGATTGCGGTACTCGCTGGAGTGAATCTGACGCACTGGCGCGGTGTCGGGGACGACGTTCGGGATGATCGGTTTTTGAAATGCTCCGGTTGCCGCCACCACATAGCGCGCCTCGATGACCCCGTCGGAGGTTTCGGCGTGAAACCCCATGCGGCCTTCGACCTTTCGCACCGACGTCACCTCCACCCCGGTGCGGATCGGCGCGTCGATCTTCTCTGCGTAGGCGACGAAGTAGTCCGCGACTTGCTCCTTCGTGGCGAACGCGTCGGGTTCGATGTTGAACTCCTGACCGGGGAACCGGTCGTGCCATGCGGGGCCGTTGGCCACCAGCGAGTCCCACCGCGAGGTGCGCCACCGCTCGGCAATGCGGTCGCGTTCGACCACCAGGTGCGGTATGCCCTGCGCGCTGAGGTGCTCGCTCATCGCGATCCCGGCCTGCCCGGCGCCGACGACGAGAACCTCTATCTCCTGGCTCGACATTGCTCCATGATTCAGTCGCCACCTGCATCTGTACAGCGCATAGATTCGATGCACGACATCTGTAAAACCGATCTAGCGGCGTCCGGTTGATGCTCGCCACCTTCCGACGTGGTCCTGACAGATCTGAACCATCGCCCGCGCTCGGGCCGTCAACCGGACCCCGCGCATGTATACGGCCACCATGTTGAGCGCGGGGACCTCGTCGCGAATATTCAATGCCACGACTTGTCCGCCGTCATAGGTCAAGTCGTGTGTCGGAACCTGATTGAGGATCGCGAATCCGTGCCCGTGAGCGACCATCGCCCGCGCCGTTTCGAAACCGGTCGTCCTGTGCTTGATGCGCGGAGCCAGCCCGGTCGAGGACACGATCGAGCTCATGTAGTTCGCGGTACTCGGCAGGTCCAGGATCACCATCGGTTCGTCCGCCAACTCTTTCAACGACACTTGTCGACGGCGGGCGAGTCGATGCTGGGCTCCCACCAGAACGTAGGGCCGGACTTCGTTGACTATTTCGTAGTCGAGATCCTCGTCCAGGTCGTAGCCGTACATCAGTGCGACTTCGCATCGCCCCTGCCGAAGCAACTGGATCAGCTTCGCGTGCTCGGCTTCCACCACCTGCACATCGACTCCAGGATGCTGCTCCTCGTAGGCGGCCAGCAGGCGCGGCAACTCGAACGGGCCGAGCGTGCTGAAGCAGCCGAAGCTCAAGGCGCCTGTCAGCGACTCACCAGCTGAGCGCGCGGCTTCGGCGAGATCGTGGGTATGTGCCAACAGTCCGCGAACTTCGCGATGAAATGCCTCACCGGCCGCGGTCAGCGTGAGACCACGGGCGTGATGGCGGATCAGGAGTTGAACGCCCAACTCCTTTTCGAGTTGCGCGACCGCGGTCGAGACTGCCGACTGCGAGACGATCAACGCCTTCGCCGCCGCCGTCATGCTCTGATGCTCGGCAGCGGCGGCGAAATATCGGAGCTGGGTCAACGTGAACGCCGGCTCCGTCACCGCGTCCCCGGCATTCCACTCATCATCTGATTTTCGCATGCAGATGATCGAAAACATGCGTTTGACCAATGGTGTGACGAGGCGCACGCTTTCCCCACGGTGCAGCGATGCGAAATGGATTGGAGACCAACGATGAGTGGCACTGTCCCCGCCGGCGCGCCAGACACCACCTCGCCTCGTCCACTCCTCGAATCGCGCAGTGTCGACTTCATCCCGCACGATGAGCGCCACGGTCACCCCCGCAGCCTTGCCAGCCTCTGGTTCGGCGCCAACGCCATGGGCGTCACGCTGCTCACCGGTTCGCTGGCCATCCTCACCGACCTGAGCCTGTTGTGGTGTGTCGTGGCCATCGCGGTCGGCACGCTGATCGGTGCGGTGTTCGTCGCATACCACTCAGCCCAAGGGCCCGTCCTCGGACTTCCTCAGATGATTCAAAGCCGCGCCCAGTTCGGCTTCTTTGGCGCCAACATCCCGATGCTGGTCGTCGTGGCGATGTATCTCGGGTTCTTCGGCGGAGGGGCCGTGTTGGCCGCTCAGGCGATGTCCGAATTGTTGGGTGTGAGCACAAGATTCGGGATCTTCACCACGTCGTTGGCGTCGGTGGTCCTGGTCATCTTCGGCTACGACGTGCTGCACAAGGTCGCCAAGGTGATCACGCCGCTGTTCATCGCGACCTTCGGCGTTCTGACGATCGTGTTGGCCACGCACTGGCCGGGCAGCGGGACGCGCGCGGTGGCCCACGGCGGGTTTTCGGTCACCGGTTTCTTTTTCATCCTCGGCGTCGTGGCCGCCTATCACATCACCTACGGCCCCTATGTCGCCGACTATTCGCGCTACCTACCGGCGGGCACGAGCCATCGGGCCACCTTCTGGTACACGTACATCGGCATCGCCGCCGCCGGAATCTGGATCATGACGTTGGGCGCCGCGCTCCAGATCGCCTACAGCAAGCTCTCCATCGTGGAAGCGCTGTCAGCGTCGGCCGACACCGCGGGCGGTTGGCTTCGAATCCTCGCGCTTGTGGTGCTGATCGTCGGGGTGGTCAACATCGACGCGCTGAACATCTACGGCGCCGCCATGTCCACCTTGACGATCCTCACCAGCTTCATGCGCACCTTGCGCGTCACCCGCGGATTTCGCGTCGGCTTCATGCTGGTCCTCGGGATGATCGGCACCGTGGGTGCGACGCTCGTCGCCGAAGATCTCATCTCGTCCTACGAGGACTTCATCTTCTTCCTGATCACATTCCTGGTGCCGTGGTCGGCGATCAACTTGGCCGACTTCTACCTGATCAGCCGCGGTCAATACGACATCGCCGACCTGTTCGAACCAGAGGGCCGCTACGGGAAGTTCAACGGGCCCGGACTGATCGCCTACGGCGTCGGTTGCCTGGCCCTGGCGCCCTTCATATCGACCACGTTCTGGACGGGACCGATCGCCACGGCAATCGGGTTCGACCTGTCGTGGCTGGTGGGTTTGGTTGTGCCGGCCCTGCTCTACGTAATCCTCTGCCGGTCACGGTATTTCAGCACGCGCGCGGTTCCAGCTGTGGGCGCCGCTACCGCTGTCGAGGCCACCAACTAGCTGCAAACAAGAGCTTGGATCGACGGCTACTAACCTGTCGGCGGTTGATCGCACGGAAGGCGAAGCCGTTGGCCACGGCGGCGATCACCTGCGCGGCGCCCGCTGGCACTGTAACGCCCAACCCGCGGCTTTATCGCAGGTCAGACACGCTATTTGCGGCGGCGCAGCGCACCCACGACCAGTGCGATCCCGATCAGCGCGACGATCGGCCCGATGATCGACCATGTCGTGGTGTTGCTCATCGGGCTGCCGCCGACGACGCCGAAACCCTGCAACGCCCACAGCGTGCCGAACAATAAAACGACGACGCCGATGACGGCGGTGGCAATGCGCATTCCCCCACTCTAGGTGCGCGGACGACGACCGTACCGATCGCTACGAACCTGGGAACTCGCTGCGAGCGTTGACCTGCGGGAGGGGAAGGACCCGGCGAAGAGTACTGCGTACTCGTCGTCGCGGAAACGGACGCCATCGACTCCGCAGCCGGCGCAGGCCGGTGAAACCGGTCCGCTCTTTCGCTTCCCATCCGCACTGAAGTTGACAAGCGTCCGAAATGACTTGCGGCAGATTTCTTTTTGAGCGTCCTGTCGGTTCGCGGCTGATCGGCTCAGCCCTGGTTCCGCCGACCGGCGACGGCGCGCCCGCGACGCTGGCGCTGCCCGTGATCCCGAGCACCGCGGGTAGCTTCATCGGCGACTTCATCGCCATCTTCATCAGCAACGGCGACGAGCCCGGCGAAAACGGCGGGCAGCGGCAGCGACGGGTGACCGCAGTCGTCATGATGGAGGTGTGAGCGACACATCCACCGACTATCCGCAGATGGCCGCGGCCCGCGGACGCGTCGAGCCGGCACCGCGACGGGTCCGCGGCTTCCTCGGTAATCAGCTGGTCTTCGATACGACCTCGGCGCGCTATGTCTGGGAGTTCCCGTACTACCCGCAGTACTACATCCCGCTCGCCGACGTGCGGGCCGAGTTCCTACGCGACGAAAACCACCCGCAGCGGGTGCAACTCGGGCCGTCGCGCACGTTCTCGTTGGTCGACGACGCCCAGACCCACGAGTCTGCGGCGCGCGTGTTCGACGACGGTGACGGACCGGTGGCCGGACTGGTGCGCTTCGAGTGGGACCGACTGCACTGGTACGAGGAGGATGAGCCGATCTGGGGGCATCCCCGTAATCCCTACGTTCGGGTGGATGCGCTTCGGTCACACCGTCATGTCACGGTCGCGCTGGACGGCGTGTTGCTCGCCGAAACGGGCAGTCCGGTGCTGGTGTTCGAAACAGGTTTGCCGACAAGATATTACATCGACCGCACCGACGTCGCCTTCGAGCATTTGGAGCCGTCGGACACCCAGACGCTGTGCCCGTACAAGGGCGTGACGTCGGGCTACTGGTCAGTGCGGGCGGGCGATGCCGTTCATCGCGACCTCGCGTGGACCTACGACTACCCGCTGCAAGCGGTCGCGCCGGTCACGAGCATGGTCGCCTTCTACAACGAGAAGCTCGACATCACCGTCGACGGTGTGCAACTCCCGCGCCCGCGCACGCACTTCGGCTAGCCCGCCGGAGCCACAGCCGGAGCCGGAACGGGTGCCGGAGCCGCAACCGGAGGCGGAGGGGGCGGTGGGGCGCTGATGATGCGCACCAGGTCCGGCTTCATGGCCTGCAGTTGTGAACCCCAGTACCCCCAACTGTGGGTGCCGTCTGTCGGGAAGTGGAACACGGCGTTGCGACCGCCCGCCGCGAGATACTTCTGCTGAAACTCCTTGTTGGTCGACAACGTTATGTTCTCCAGCACCTGCGCACTGTATTGATTGCCGAAGTTCGCGCCGTCGTCCAGTTCCGAGGTGACACCGTTGCCGCAGTAGATCCACAGCGCGGTGTTGTTGGCCACCAATGTGTTGATATTGACCATCGGATCGTTGCGGCGCCAAGCGATGTCGGATGTCGGCCCCCACATGTTCGCGGCGCTGTAGCCCCCCGCATCCTTCATCGCGAACCCGATCAGCGTGGGCCACAACCCCATCGACGGGTTCAGATAACCGGACAACGAACTGGCGAAGATGAACTGCGCCGGATGCCAGATCGCCAGCGTCAACGCGGCACTGCCCGACATCGAAAGCCCCACAACGGCGTTTCCTGTCGGCGCCTGCGCCTTATTGGCCGCGAGCCAGGCAGGCAATTCCTGTGTCAGGAACGTCTCCCATTTGTAGGTCAGCGTGCCCGAATTCCCGGTGGCGGGCTGATACCAGTCCGAGTAGAAGCTGGACTGCCCGCCGACGGGCATGATGACCGAGACGCCGGATTGGTAGAACCACTCGAAGGCCGCGGTGTTGATGTCCCAACCGTTGGCGTCGTCCTGAGCCCGAAGCCCGTCGAGCAGCAGGACGGAATGCGGCCCACCGCCCTGGAACTGCACCTTGATGTTGCGCCCCATCGACGGTGAGGGCACCTCGAGATCCTCGACGGGCAGCCCCTGGCGTGAATACGCCGCGGCCGTCGGTGTGCCAACTGCGATCGAGGCGAATACCGGCAGCAGTGCCGCCAGGAGCACGCCGCAGATTCTGCCGAGCCGTAACGTCACGTCGGCAAGCTAGCAGCGGGATAGCGGCGTGGCGCCGCCGACGCGCTCCGGTTGACCGGCTTGTTATCAAACCTTGGTCAGGTCCGTGCGCATCAGCCTCACTTGGTAGTCACCCCACGTCGACAGGTTCCAATACAGGTATTGGCTTTCCGACTGCGGCAGATCGGCGGTGCCGGACCACGGATGGATCATCGGCGCGTACAAGCCCGGCACCTTCGTCGACGTCACCAGCGCCGTCGGCGCCGACCATGTCCCTTGCGGCGTATTCGATGTGCGCATCACGACGTTGTTGTTCTTGTCGGCGTAGAGCATCACGTACTTCTTCAAGTAGGGGTTGTACTGCACCGACATCTCACCGGCGCTGGGATATGTCGTCGACTTGAAGAAGCCGTAGAAACTGGTGGTGGTCCCCGGCAAGATCGGCTTGGCCGCCGACGGCTTGTTCGCCACCCATGATGACCCGTTCCAGTACTGATACTTCGTCTGGTCCATGATCTGGTACTGGTTCACCCGCGACACGTACACCGTGCCGTTACGGCCCGACGGCGTGCCGTACATGTAGACCCAGCCCTCGGCGGCTTCCTGCGAGCCCGCAGGCGGTTTGACGAATGCGTTCTGCTGGAAATTCTGGTTCCCCGAGACGTACGGCACCGTCGAGCGACCGGATGCGGCCGTGCGGATCGACGACGACGGCACCAGTTCGGATCGCCAATTCTGGCCGTTGTCATCGGAATACGCGATCCCCGAGTAGTTCGTCGTCCAGCTTCCCGGGGTGTCCCAGGACCTGACGGACATGAAGCTGATGTACTGCCGCGTCGCGCCGTTGGCGCCCGCACCGGGCACCGAGATCGCGGCGGTCGGAATGATCGTCACCTCCGGTCCGATGGCATACCGGGGGTGCCCGATGATCTCCCGCGAGAAGTTGGGGTCGCTCATCGGTGAACCGCTGTACATCCCCGGGTCATGCGGAATCCCGTCGGGGATGTACATGCCGTTGGACAGCGTCGTATCCGTGCTGCGGAACAGCGTGTTCATCCGCCAGATACCTGAGCGAACCGGGAAGCTGCTGCTGAACGTGTCACCGAATGCGATCAACACCTGGTGCTCGTTGACTTCGGTGGCCGGATCGTCTGCGATCCCGTTGTCCCACATGATGCCCAGGTCGGTTCCCCCGATGCCGAAACGCTTCTGCGTATCGTTCAAATTGCCTGCGCCAGTGACAAACTCGATGAATTGGGTGTTGCCGCTGACTGCCACGGGAGTCCGCGTGGTGGCGGGCTCCGACGTCACCGCCGCGGTCGGGACAAGCGCCAACGCGGCCGCCGGCGTTCCGGTGCTCGTCGTCCGCACGGCCGCGAGCGTCTGCTCCGTTTCTCGGCGCGCCCCCAGTGCGAGCAGCGCCAGTCCCAGTGGCGACCAACTCGGACCGCCCGGGGCGTTCGACGCCAGCGAGCCGAGACCGACAGCGGACAACACCTGAGAGACGATGCTGGACACCGCGCGCTGCACGAACGACGGCCGCGAAGTAGTTGCGACCTTGGGCCGGACTTCCTGAATCGCGACCACCGCGACGTCTGTGAATGTGACGGGCTCGGGGGCCGCCATGGTTCGCTGCACGACCGGCTGCTCATCGCTGGTGTCGCTGACCGGGGCAGTGGTGGCGAGGGCCGACGTGGGCGGCGCCTCGCTGACCGACGACTTTTTCGTGAGGTCGGTGGCCGGCTTCTTCGCGATGCGTATTTGGACATTCTTGGGTTTGTGCGATTTGCGTGTCGGCGGCGCATCCTTCGCATCGTCGACGTCGTCCGCTTCGGACCCCGCCGCCTTGGTTTCAGGTTCGGCGGCGGGCGTCGGCTCCACCTGCCCCTTCGGTTCGAGGCCGTCGGTGTCGACCTTGGTGCTCGATTCCGTGGTCGACGTCTTGGCAGGCGCCGACGTATCGGCCGACGTCGACGTATCCGATGGCGACGAACCCGTCGTCGACGGACTCGCCGAGGCAACGCCATTACCAGTAGCTACGGCCACGCCCACCCCCAGAGCCACGGCCAGCCCGCCAACGCGGCCTACATACGCGGATGCACCCATTGCTCCCCTAATTACTTCTGATGCATCCCCGACCCAGCGCCACTCTCGCATCCGCGGGGAACGAATGTGCGAAAACGGCAGAAATTCAACGCATCAGCGGTTTTGCGATCCATCTCTTCAGCAAACGAGCTTGGCAGTCCCCAAGGATCTGCCAAGGAGCCGGTTCCACACTGGGCAGCACGAGGCCAGACCGGCCCCGCTCAAGGAGCCGAAGAGTGACCCACACAGTTCTGTACTGCTACGTGATCGGCTGGGCCGTCACGTCGATCGGCCTGCCGCTGACCGCTCAGGGGCGCGCCGGTCGGGTGGGCATGGTCGTGGCAGCGGGCGCGGTGTGGCCACTGCTGGCGCTGGGGGCCGCGCAGTTCGCAACCGTCGCGCTGATCGCCGAGGTCGCCCGGGTTGGCAAGCGGAACCGGAAATCGCTAGACGACGAGTTCGAAGAGTTGCTCGCCGAGTGGGCTACCAGCGCCGAGCAGGCGCAAGATCGCCGGTTTGTCGCCACGACAAGGGGCGATAACCCCCGTGAATCAACTGCCGGAAGGTAACCGCAAACGCTGTCGACATCCGTTGCGCCACTTGATAACTAGCGTGAATCGCGGGATTGTTGCGGACAGGTAAACCGGCAACCTAACTTTCTCCAGGACGGCTTGACCATTCGGGAGGTTTCCGTGACGCAGGCCGAGGCGCCAGCCCCGACCAGTTCGCCCTGGTATGCGAGTTCAGCGCCGCCAAGGCAGGGATTCGTCGTCATCGTTGTCGAGACAGTCGTCAGTCTGGTGGCGCTGGGCATCGTGGCCGCGCTGACCGCGTTGACCCGCGAGCCGTGGCTGATTCCGCCTTTGGCGGCCAGCATGGCGTTGGTCATCGGTGGTGCACACTTCCCGCTTTCCCAACCGCGCAATGTGATCGGCGGTCACATGGCGTCCGCGATCGTCGGAGTGCTCGTCGGTGCGGTCGGCGTCAACGCGCTGTGGGGTGGCGCGCTTGCCGGTGCGCTGGCCCTGGGTGTGATGAAGCTGATCCGGATGCCGCATTCCCCCGCGGCGGCGACCGCGATGATCGGCGTGGCACCTGCCATACCGCGTTGGGAATTCGTGCTCCTCATCAGCACGGCGGCAACCATTCTGGTCGCCGTGGGCGTGGTGGGCAACAAGATCAACCGGGCGAAGTACCCGCACTACTGGTGGTGAGTCAGGCTGCCTGCACCGGCGGCACCAGCCGCAGCTTCATGGCGGCCGCGGTGAGCGGACCGACGACGCCGTCGACCTTCAAGCCACGGGTGCGGCGCTGAAACTCCCTGACCGCAGCCTCGGTCTGCGGGCCGTAGATTCCGTCGACGACGAGGTGTCCGGCGTACGCCGCGTAGTCCTCCTTGAGTTGACGCTGCAACTGCGCGACTTGCGGCCCCTCGGAACCGCGGAACAGCAGGACGTGGGCGTACTCGCCGACCGGCACCGGGGGTCTCGGCGTGGGCGCCGGCTTGTCGATCGCACCGATCTGGATCTGCACGTCGCCGCGCAGCAGGTCCATGTTGATCGCGCCCGGATCCCATTTGCCCTGTGAACGGCCCGCGTACTCCTTGTGACCGATGGTCCGACTGGAGTTCTGTGCCAGCCGGCGATTGATGGCGGCGCAACAACGCACCAGGGCGTCGTACTGTGCGTCCGGCCAGTTGGTGCGGTGCGGCGCGGTCGGGCTGGTTCCGCTGTTGGCGCATTCGATGCCGATCATGTGCCAGTTGCCCATGTTGGTCGGCAGCCACGGGTACATGCCGACACCGGCGTGCCATGCGACACCGACCGCGACGACGGTCACCGTGCCGTCACGCGCGAGATGCAGTTGCGACAACGGGCCGGGCAGGTCCGGTCTGCCGTTGGCGATGGACGCCGCGCTCGCGGTGTCG
This sequence comes from Mycobacterium sp. ACS1612, assembly GCF_001667505.1. GTDB lineage: Bacteria > Actinomycetota > Actinomycetes > Mycobacteriales > Mycobacteriaceae > Mycobacterium. The sequence continues at coordinate 19,866 of NZ_LZHZ01000025.1, read as the reverse complement.
GATCCGGTGTGGTGCACCATGACGCCGCGGATGTCCTTGAAGTCGCCGTGCCCGCGATCGCGCCACCCCGGATACTCGACGAGCCGGACATTTTCGGCGCGTAGCACGTCGGCGAGCCACACCGGGTCGCCGGTCCACGGTCCTGTCTGAGCCACCGATTTCCCTTCTTGGACAACACACCGGCCTCAACGGCGAGCGTATCGGACAGGCACCGCGCGCAGGGATACCCGAGAAAGATGCTGTGCCTCAATCGTTTCGACAACTTTGCGATGGTTAGCTGTCGCCGACGAGGCAAACGTCGCCGGCACAGTCGCAGTCATGGCAGCCGTGCCTGTTCCCGAAAGTTGCTGAGTCGGCGAAACATTGCCGATGGTCGCTCCGGACATCCGAAATCAAGATCACTCAACGGCGTAACCGCCGAATCGCCGACGGTGTCGCAGTTTCCGGATAGGATTTCGGTCAGTTCGAGTGCCACGGATTGCTTCACAGCGAATCGCGACAGCACCACCTCGAGTGCCAGAGCCAGTGCCACAGAGAGAGCGAATCAATGGTCAGAACACACGCGGTTGTCGCCGGGGAAACGTTGTCGTCCTTGGCATTGCGCTATTACGGCGACGCGAATCTGTACCGGCTGATCGCCACCGCCAGCGGCATCCCGAATCCGAATTTGATCAACGTGGGGCAACGACTCGTGATGCCCGACTTCACCAGGTACTCGGTGGCTACGGGGGACACGCTGCCGGAGTTGGCGTCGAGGTTCTACGGTGACGCCGAACTGGACAAGTTGATCGCAGACGCCACCGGCATCGCCGAGTCGGGCCCCCTCAACGCTGGTCAGCAACTCATCATCCCGGACATCACCAGGTACACCGTTGCGCCCGGCGACACGTTGTCCGCCTTGGCGTTGCGCTTCTACGGGGACACCGCGTTCTATCCGCTGATCGCCGCTGTCAACGGGATCGCCGACCCCGCCGTCATCAACGTCGGGCACAAGCTGGTGATCTTCGTCGGCCGCAGCGACGGGTTCGGATTACGCATCGTCGACCGCAACGAGAACGATCCCCGGCTGTGGTACTACCGGTTCCAGACCGCGGCGATCGGCTGGAACCCCGGCGTCAACGTCCTGCTGCCCGACGACTACCGCACCAGCGGACGTACCTATCCCGTCCTCTACATGTTCCACGGCGGCGCGGCCGACTTCCGCCAGTTCGATTTCCTCGGGATCCGCGAGCTGACAGCCGGTAAGCCGATCATCGTCGTGATGCCCGACGGCGGGCAGGCAGGCTGGTACTCCAATCCGGTCACCTCGTTCGTCGGCCCGCGGAACTGGGAGACGTTCCACATCGCCCAACTGCTGCCCTGGATCGAGGCGAATTTCCGCACATACGCCGAGTACGACGGGCGCGCGGTCGGCGGGTTCTCGATGGGCGGGTTCGGCGCGCTCAAGTACGCGGCCAAGTACTACGGCCACTTCGCGTCGGTCAGCTCGCACTCCGGCCCGGCGAGCCTGCGGCGCGACTTCGGCCTGGTGGTGCACTGGGCCAACATCACCTCGGCGGTCCTGGACCTGGCCGGCGGCACGGTCTACGGCGCGCCCCTGTGGGACCAGGCGCGGGTCAGCGCCGACAACCCGATCGAGCGCATCGACAGCTACCGCAACAAGCGGATCTTCCTGGTCGCAGGCACCAGTCCGGATCCGCTCAACTGGTTCGACAGCGTCAACGAGACGCAGGTGCTCGCCGGTCAGCGGGAGTTCCGCGACCGGCTGAGGGCGGCCGGCATCCCGCATGAGCCGCACGAGGTGCCGGGTGGCCACATCTTCCGGCCGGACATGTTCCGCCTCGACCTCGACGGCATCATCGCGCGCCTGCGACCTGCGGCCGCCGGCGTGGCGCCAGGTCCCCCCGCGTCGATACAACCCTGACCAGCCATTCGGATCAGGTTGAGCCACTGGACATTTGACAGAACCGGTGAGAGTCGTGGCACCCGTCGACTACGTTCGCCTTGTGGAACCACCCCACACCTATCTGCGGGAAACCTCGTCGTCGGTAGTGCACCACCAGGATTATCTGAACCGCCGCGATGACCAGGCGCTCTGCGGGGCCGCTGTCGCGAATCCGACCCCGCTGGATCCGGCGGCCGGGCCGCCGGCACCGGTCTGCGCGGCCTGTGAGTCGAAGTTGGTCGAGTACCACCTCAGATGGTGGCGCGAGAGAGCCGAGACCGCCACGGCGGAACTGGAAGAGCTGCGTATCAAATACCGCGCGTTGGCAGGACCCGAAGACACCCCGCCCGCCGATGTGCCGGCCCAGGTGCACGGCGACGCCGAAGAGACACCGCTGACGCCTTTCCTCGCGCAGGCTCGCAAGGAACTGCTGGATCTGTGCCGACAGTTCGACGGCGCCGTCCCCTACTGGCGGGTCAAGAACTGTATGGACGCCTTCAGCGACAAGCTGGGTTCCGACGAGCGGGTGCTGCTGGCGCAGGAGATCGGTGCGGACGGCTCGTTGATCCGGTGGTGCACAGCGCACATCGAGAGCCTTGGATGGCAGGTGACGAACAACCCCGTCACCGGTGAGGCCGAGGACATGATGGAGGCCTGGACACATGACCTCTACCAGACGCCGAAGAAGACCAAGTGGCGGCTCGGCCGGGCCCGCTAGTACGACTCGGCGCTCGTTCGGTCAACGACTCCCCGCGCCCTTTGAGCCAGGCGTAACGTCTTCGCTGGCACCGTGGCCGCGTTGCCGTCGGATGCGCCGCATCCAAAAAGGGGCCGAGGGGCGTTTTGTCAGGCATGCAATTCGGGATTTTCACGGTCGGAGACGTCACGCAGGACCCGACGACCGGTGACACGCCCACGGAATCCGAGCGCATCAGGGCCACGGTCGAAATCGCGAAGAAGGCCGAAGAGGTGGGTCTCGACGTGTTCGCCACCGGCGAGCACCACAACCCGCCGTTCGTGCCGTCGTCGCCGACCACCCTGTTGGGCTACATCGCGGCGCAGACCGAGCGGCTAATCCTTTCCACCTCGACCACATTGATCACCACGAACGATCCGGTGAAAATCGCCGAGGATTTCAGTGTGCTGCAGCATCTGTCCGGTGGCCGGGTGGACGTGATGCTTGGCCGCGGCAACACCGGGCCGGTCTACCCGTGGTTCGGTCAGGACATCCGTGCGGCGATCCCGTTGACCGTCGAGCATTACAGGCTGCTGCGGCGACTGTGGCGAGAGACGGTCGTCGATTGGAGCGGGGAGTATCGCACGGCGCTGCAAGGCTTCACGCTGGCACCGCGACCGCTGGACGGCGTCCCGCCGTTCGTCTGGCACGGTTCCATCCGAACACCCGAGGTGGCCGAATTGGCGGCGTTCTACGGCGATGGTTTCTTCGCCAACCACATCTTCTGGCCTCCGTTGCACACCAAACGGATGGTGCAGTTGTATCGGCAGCGGTTCGAGCACTATGGACATGGCACCGCCGATCAGGCGATCGTCGGTCTCGGCGGACAGGTCTTCATGCGGCCGAACAGTCAGGACGCCGTCGCCGAGTTCCGGCCCTATTTCGACAACGCACCCGTCTACGGGCACGGCCCGAGTCTGGAGGAGTTCACCGCGCAGACCCCGTTGACCGTCGGTTCGCCGCAGCAGGTGATTGACCGAACGCTCGGTTTCAGGGAATACGCCGGCGACTATCAGCGGCAGTTGTTCCTCATCGATCATGCCGGACTGCCGTTGAAAGTGGTGTTGGAGCAACTCGATCTGCTTGGAGAACACGTAATTCCGGTGCTGCGCAAGGAACTTTCGGTCGGTCGACCGGACCATGTGCCCGACGCCCCTACCCACGCAGCGCTGGTCCAGGCGGCGGTCAGCGGCGAGGAAGTCCAGTCATGACGAAGTTGGCGGTGATCAGCGGCGGGTTGCGTGAACCGTCGTCGACCAGGCTGCTGGCCGACCGAATCACCGCGGCAGTCGAGGCAGCGTTGAGTGACCAGAACCTGGCCACCGATGCCTCCGTGATCGAGTTGCGCCCGCTCGCACGACCGATCATAGATGCAATGCTGACCGGATTCGCCTCTCCTGAACTGGAATCCGCCTTCGCGTCAATCACCGATGCCGACGGGGTGATCGCGGTGAGCCCGGCTTTCAACGCCTCCTATAGCGGGCTGTTCAAGTCCTTCTTCGATGTGCTGCCAGAGGAAGCGCTCTCGGACATGCCAGTGTTGATCGCAGCGACCGGCGGTACCGAGCGACATTCCTTGGTGCTGGAACACGCACTGCGGCCGATGTTTTCCTACCTACATGCGGTCGTGTCGCCCACGGGTGTTTACGCCGCGACTGACGACTTCGGTGCTCAGCAAGGGACGGCCGGCCTGTCCGAGCGGATCACGAAAGCCGCCGGGGACTTCACCCGGCTGTTGCAGGCGTGTGGTCCGCGAGCCCGCCGAGACGTATTCGATGAAGGCGTGACCGACATGGAACGCCTGCTGGCGGGCTGGCAGCCGCGGGGTGCAGGCGAAAGTGTCGAGGACTGAACGCTGGGCACAGCGCAGGTTGTCTAGGTTCGTGACACTCGTAAGACCCGGACGGGATTCGTCGTCCGGTCGCGACGCCTTGGCAATCGTGCCGACGAACTCTGACGGTCGGCGGATCGAGCTCACGGTAGGTCAGCCGGTCAGGTCGATATCGTCGCTGAACCTGCGCATAGCGTCGATGATCTCTGCGCCACTGGTGCCACCGCGGCCGTAGTGCAGCCATGGGCGCACTATCGCGTGTGTGACGCCAGCCGCCTCTGCTCGCTCGTAATCACCCTGCGTGCGAGCATCGACGAGGGGAGTGAGGACAGTGAAGCCATCCATCGACAGTCCCTGCCCGGCTCGTAACTCGCGCAGGTGCCGAGCAACCTCGATCGCGCGGTCGCTGGTAGAGCCGAAGGTGCCCACCCACCCATCGTTGGAAGCGGCTCGTCGCAATGCCGCTGGTGTTTCACCGCCGACCAAGAATGGTATCGGTGGCGGCTTCGGTTCCATTTCAAGTTTGGGTGTTCGGTAGAACTCTCCTTCAAACTCCGTCCATCCGGGCTGCCAAAGCGCTCGAAACAGCTTGAGCATTTCATCAGTGCGGGCACCCCGCCGGTCGAATCGTTGACCCATAACGGCGAACTCTTCTTCGCACCAGCCGATACCGATGCCAAGTTCAACCCGCCCGCCGGACAACAGCGCCGCAGTTCCAATGGCTTTGGCGGCCACGTAAGGATTACGCATCGCGGCGATGTAGACGGTCGTCGCGAAGCGCAATCGGGGAGCCACGTGGGCTAATGCGCCAATCATCACCCACGGGTCGGGCCACTCGGTGAAAGGCTGCCATCGGCGGCAGCCGTCACCGGTGTATGGGTACCGCGACGAAATTTGCTCTATGTTGACCACATGATCAGCAATTGCCAAACCGTGGAAGCCGATTTCGTCGGCGGCGGCAGCTACCTCTAAAACGTCCCTGCTGCGAAGGAATACGGTACTTAAGTAGTACTTCACACCGCCGACTCGCGCATCAGCTCACGCCTTTGTCGGGATGGTGTTCTGTTGCAGTCACCTTCTCGACGTTACTCGGATCCACGCCATCGGTAACGCCGTGTGAGAAGACACTCAATTCACGCTGCACGCAATACCTTTGAGGAGGGAACGTCAACGATGTGTCGGGAAACTTGGCGATCGCAAGCCTCCTGGGCACCGGACAACTCTCAACGTGAGGATTCCGGTCAACCAACCGACTCAGCGTGCGGCACTGGCGATTTCGCACTAGCGCGGCTAACTAGCACGTGTTTGCCGCTGATACATTCCTCTCAGCTGTGGCTTCAGAAGCGCCACCACCCATAGCGCCAAATCCTCTGTATGCAAATAGGATACCTCGACAGTCACGTAGTGTAGAGATCGCTCTGCAAGACGCCGAGGAGTAAACAGGATGGACAACACACCCGCGCAGCGGATGGTCGATGCGGCACGCGCATGGCTCGACAGTCTGTCGGCATCCCAACGTCGGGCCGCGGCCGATCCATGGCCGTCCGATGACGAGCGGCGCCGATGGTATTACACCCCCACCAACCATGGCGGCCTACCACTCGCCACCATGAGTCCGGCCCAACAGGGACGAGCGATGCAGCTTCTTAGCGCGGGACTCTCACAGCCCGGTTACACCACCGCCGCCACTATCATGGGACTCGAGAATGTTCTCGACCGGACCGAAAACTGGCGGCTCGATTGGGGCCGTGAACGCGGACGCGATCCGCAGCTCTACTGGCTCAAGGTGTTTGGCGAACCCGGACTGAACGGCACGTGGTCGTGGAGATTCGGCGGACACCACGTGTCGGTTCAGCACGTGGTGTCCAACGGTGAAGTCGTATCGAGTTCGCCGTGTTTTCTCGGCGCCGACCCGGCCGAATCACCACTGCTCGGCGGACACATACTGCGGCCTCTGGGCGCGGCAGAGGACCTCGCCCGCGAGCTGGTGCGCTCACTCGACGAAGGGCAACTAGCCAGAGCACTGATCAGCTCGGTAGCGCCGCTTGACATCGTCGGGGGAAATCGCGCACAGCTCAGGGAGGGCGATGAGGTAATCCCCCTTCCGGACCTCTGGCGAGGAAAACTTGAACCGCGACTCCACGACCTGGCCGTAGCAATTCACGAAGGTGGCGAGACCAAAGCCGGCTTAACACTGCAACATCATCACGAAGTCAGCCTCACCGTCGTCCCGAAAGGTGTTGCTGCGTTGACGCTCAACGCCAGCCAACGCGAATTGCTACGCGCGGTGCTAGACGTCTTCCTCGCCAGGATTCCGGACGAACTCGCTGCGCGCGAAGCGCAGAAGTTCGCCGGTTCGAAACTCGACGAGGTGCACTTCGCGTGGGCCGGCGGATTCGAGCGCGGAGAACCGCACTACTACCGGTTACAGGGACCACACCTGCTTGCGGAGTACGACAACGCGCAACGCGACGTCAACCATATTCACACCGTCTGGCGCGATCCCTCATCAGACTTCGGTGATGACTTGCTGGGCCGTCACCGCTCCGAGTTCCACGCTGAGACGCTGCTTTTCTAGGAATTCCGAGCCCGCCACGATCATGCTTCTACCCCTTCAGTCGGCGATGGTGTGCGTCATTTCCTGTCTGCCTTCCTTTTGAATTTCCTAGACTGCCAGCCCGCGACCGCGCCCGCTCACCCTCGAACAGTCGCCCGAACGTCGGCGATACGGCTGCGACCCGGATCCGTCTGGAGACCGCGCCGGTTAGCAAGCGAGACGGACGAGCTTACCAACGGCAATCGCGTCCCACGCTACTGGCGGCTTCGTCGGCGCTCGTCGCAGCGGCGGCCTGCGGCTGTACGCTGACGTGCTCGAGGCCGAGGTCGCAGACCCGCTCCAGCAGTACCTAAAGCTTTGACTGATCACCGATTTAACCAACCAACACGGCTTCCGTAGTACCGGACCCGAGGCGCATCCTTTCTAGTGCGGACCCGAGCGCTCGGTCAAGCAACCCCCGAATCACCCCACGAGCTAATTCACCCGGGTGAGCGCAAAGCCTTCGCTGTGCGTAGACCCAAAGACCGTGGGTCTCGACGACGATGTTCTGCTCATCATCGATATTCCTCTTGCACACTAGGATTCGCGCAGCCTGTGCTCGATTGGTCGGAAGCCAACTCGAGGCGTTGGTCGTCGGACAGGGAAAGATTTAGTGGACTATATGGTCCGTGCAAGGTTAGACTTGGGGTCCAGACGTCCCGATAGCCACATCGTGAGGCGTTGATCATCAGGTGCAGCGCGGCCACTCGATGGGTCCGCAGATGGACGTCAGGGGCATCACCATCGACCGCTATTACGACGACATGCTGCAGGTTATTCACACCGAGCCTCAGGTGGTCGGGGTCGGCCTCAGCGAAAGTCAGGCTCTCGCGCTGTACAGGAACGGCTTCCAGGGCCGGCGAGGTTCGTCATCCGAACTTGCCCACTTACTGCAGAAGGGCAGGAACAAAGAGCTCGTGAGCATGGAGGCGAATCGATTTGTCCCTCACGCCCATTAGACGTCGATCCCTACGAGAGGAACCCGCAATGACCTACTTCACCCCCATCGAGCCCGGTGCAGCGCACGGCGAAGCCGCCGACCTCTTAAACCAGGTAAAGAAGACGTTGGGCTCCATCCCGAACATGACGAAAGTGATGGCAAACAGCCCCACTCTACTCAAGAGTTACCTCGCCTTGTTCACCGCAGTAGCCGGTGGGACCATTCCAGCGGGCACCCGTACGCGTCTGGCCATCGCCTCGGCTGAATTCAACGGATGTGAGTACTGCCTGTCGTCGCACACCTACGTCGGTGCAACCATAAACAAGGTTGATGCGGCCGAACTGGCGAAGGCTCGCAGGTGCGAATCTGACGATCCACACGTAGCCGCTCTTCTGAAACTGTCGAACACCATCGCTGCCAACTTCGGCGACGTCGACGAATCCGACATCAGCGCCGCGCGTCAGGCCGGCGTAACCGAGGAAGAGGTCGGAGAACTCGTGGCCAACCTGGCGCTCAACACTCTGACCAATTACTTCAACATCATGGCTCGCGTCAACAACGAATGGCCGGTAGTCCCACTGTGACCCGTCGACCTGCCCCACAATCCGCGTGAGGATCCTGACCTTGCGGTTGACCCATAGTGCGCGTTAATTACCGGCCCAAGGGCTGCGACGAAGGTGGACCCGTAGGAGTCACCCGGGTGAACAGGTGCCGAGGGTGATGACTATTCACCCTGTTCGCGAGAAGCTCTGGTGAAGAGCAAGAACAACTTCCAGTCAGTCCAGACCCGACGGCACAACGACCGCCCGACCGCCGAAGACCACGGTGATTGGCTCGAGGTCGAGCGATATCAAGCATCTGAAAGACGTGGAACTATGGCGGTATCTACGGCAGCCCCAGAGACCGGCCCGGTCGTCATGGCCCGGAGCAAGCGCGGTTGACTCATGGACCACCTCGGACGAAAACATGGCTTGGTTGCCGACCAGGCGCAGCGAAGACATATCGCCACAGGCGAAACGGCGGCGCCACATTCCAGCACACATGCCCACATCCGCGGCGTGGGTCATCCCCGTCTCTCGCACTTCCCATCTCACTGGATAGAACTTCGCGCATCATTGAAAGGACAGCTCCGCCATGAATGACGCAGCAGCCCGGGCACGTTACGAAGAGTTCGCCGAACTCCACCGCGCTCCCGAAACATTCATCATGCCCAACGCATGGGATGGACCGTCGGCTCTGCTCTTCAAGGAAGCCGGATTCAAATCCATCGCCACCTCATCCGCGGTTCTCGCCGCGACGCTTGGCCGGATCGACGGCATCCACGCCGTCAGCCGTGACGAGCATCTCGATCACGCCGCGCTACTCACCTCCGTGAGTGGACTTCCGATCAACGGCGACTTCGAGGACGGCTACGGCGAGACGCCCGAAGACGTCCGGGCCACTGTCGAGGCAGCAATCGCTCACGGTCTGGCTGGCATCGGAGTCGAGGACACCACCGGTGACCCCACCAAGCCGATTCGTGAATTCGATGATGCGGTTCGCCGCATCGAGGCTGCCGCCGCAGCTGCGCGCGGACGGATCGTCTTGACCGGCCGTACGGACAACTTCTTGTGGGGCATTTCCGACCTCGACGACACCATCCGCCGCCTCGCCGCGTTCGCGGAGGCAGGAGCTGACGTCCTTTACGCACCGAATCTGCCTGATCGCGCCTCGATTAGCGCAGTCATCAACGCTGTCGCCCCCAAACCGGTCAATGTCCTAGTGAGCCCGCACGATGCCGCTACACTCGCGGAACTGCAGACGATCGGTGTGCGTCGAATCAGCCTTGGCGTCGACCCCTACACCCACGCTCTCGGAGCCTCCCGAGAGGCGGCCGCGAGGCTAGTCGAGGGAGACCTCACGGCGCTCGCATCAAACCTGGACTTCGGCCACATCGTCGACCTGATCAATGGCTGACAAAGGCTCGTCATGGTGGACAGCTCGATCGACTCCCAAACCTGCGGTAAAGCGACCGTGACGCCCGCGCACAGCCGGATGGGGTCAACGCAACTGCCTTGGTGGCGACTGCCTCTGTTCAGAAATCCACTATCGCGTGTTATCGGCGAATGGATTCGGGTCGACACCGGGCGTCCAGGAAAGCCCCGGGCCCCCCCAGCCATGTGCGGTAACAGCGTCGGAGGCGCGGACGGCGTAGGGAGGTGCCAGGCGATCGATGTATAGCTCACCGTCGAGGTGCCCGACTTCGTGTTGCAGCATCCGCGCGATCAGTCCAGCGCCCTCCACCGTGACTGGCTCACCGTCCGCATCCAATCCGGTGACCCGTGCCCAGTTTGCGCGGGCGATCGGAAATTTCTCCCCCGGCACTGATAGGCAGCCCTCCTCGTCGCTGACCGGATCGGGTGGACCCGCAGGCCAATCGGCAGTCTCCAGCACCGGGTTGACAACGCAACCCCGGATGCGTGCGGATTCCGCACGCGCTCGCGGGCAGTCATAGACGAAGACGCGAAGGTCGGCTCCGATCTGGTTGGCCGACAGGCCAACTCCTTTCGATGCCGCGAGCGTGTCGTACAGATCTCCGATGAGATGCGCAAGACCGAGCGGTAACAACCCGTCGGCGCTGACGGAGACCAGGCGGGTGGGAGTATGCAGAGCGGGATCTCCGACGATGCGGATCGGTATGACACCCATAAGGGGCGAGGATACGCCAAGAATTACGAATCATCGTGTGTGCCTTGGCTATCGGCGATGGCAAGGCCCGGTTGCACATCTGAACCGGTGGCTCTTGACCAGAGAAATGCCATTTCGATCCGGACAGTTCAGCAGGCCTTGGCGACGAAGCCCAACGGGACGCCAGAGAGGTCGGGAATGAACGCATTGAAAGGACCTTTTAGTCCATTTCGTGATATCCTCGCCGGGCCGCCAGTGCGATGCCGCTCTGTTACATCGGCGATCACGCTCGCACCCGTCGATAAACAAAACAAGGAGTGCCACAGATAGCGCGAATGACTGGCTTACACCGCTGCGGCCTCGCGGAGCCGGTGAACTGACGATCTCGCCCCGCCTATAACCCAAACCCGTTTCACGAAGAAAGTAGGAAGCCCATGGACCTCACAAAGCTGATGGACAAGCACCTCACCCGGTATTTCGACCCGACGAGAACCATCCCGGAAGAGACGTTGCAGCAGCTGTTGTGTTTTCTGCGTTCGGCTCCGACGTCGGTCAACGTGCAGCCCAACCATTTCTACGTTCTCGCAACGCCGGAGGCCAAGGAGAAGCTCGCGAACAACTTGGGCGAACGCTTCAGCGACAACGGTGAGAAAGTCCAGAACGCGTCGCACGACATCATCGTTACTACGCTGACCGACCTGCCCGACGAGCACATGGATGCGGTTTTTGCCAAAGAGCGGGCCGACGGCCGCTTCCCCGACCTGGCGAAGCAGGAGCTATGGGAATTCATGACCCGAGACTTCCTCAACATTCGATCCTCGAAGTTCAAGGATTTGGACCACTGGATGGAGAAGCAGACCTACATGGCTGTCGGAATGACGATGATGGCCGCCGCCGCGCTCGGTGTCGAGGCGACACCTTTCGAGGGCTTCGACCGGGACAGCGTCGATGAGGCGTTCGGAATTGTCGGGACTGGTTACACGACAACGCTTCTCATGGGGCTGGGCTACCCGCATCAGGAGAAGGCCTATACGACCCAGATCTCAAGGTTGAACCCCGACCGTCTGTTCACCTTCCTTTAGGACCCCGGCGCCGTGTCGGCTCGGCCTCGTGAGCCTCCGCGGCGCGACCACCAGGAGCATCACAATGGAACATGACACGCGGCTGCAGGCGCGGTCGGCCACCCGTGCTGACGAGCTCCCCGGCGCGGAGCGTACTCATCAGGCCTCCGGCGACTGGGACCTGTGGAAGGTTGGCGGCAAGGTGTTCATGCTGCACACCGCGATGCCCGGGGAACCAGTCGTCATCCTGAAGGCTGATCCCGCCGATGCGAAGTTCCTGCGCGAAGCCCACGAGCAGATCACCGCGGGGTACCACATGAACAAGGAGCACTGGATCACGCTTCATCCCGGTGGCGGCATCGAACCACGACTTGTCGACAATCTGGTCACCGAGTCGTACCTGCTTGTCGTCGAAGGGCTTCCCAAGAAGAAACGCCCGGTAGATCCCGACGAATTCCGACACTCGCGGCCGCGACGGCCGTCCTCGTGACCTTGAAGTGCCCGCGGTCTTCACCGGCCGATGCGGTGTCAGCTATCGAGATCGCCTGATAAATGTAGCTTCAGCGACGGGTGGCGCGTTTAGTGATTGAAGCGCGGGCGTACCCACCGTCACGGCGGGGTGAGGTTGTATCGGGCGATGATGTCGGGTAGCCACGGGGGCTCGCCGAACTGCAGTCCGTAAGCCTCGGCAAGTGTCGCGATTGCCTCGAAGGGTGGGGCACCCTCGACCGTCAGGTCAGTGAGGTCGCGGAAAAACTTTTCGAAGCCGGCTGGGCTGATCACCTCGATCATGCGCGCAGGGGTGGAACCCGCGTTCCACATCGTGTGCAGTTCGCCTCGCGGCTTCGTGATGTAGCCGCCTGCGCCGAGCACGACCTCACGATCACCTGAGCGAAAACCGATTTCGCCCTCCATGACGATCGAGTATTCATCTTCCCGGGTATGTAGGTGCGGTGGAACGAGCGCACCCACAGGGAACGGGTGCTCCACGATAGCCACCGCGCCGCCGGTGTCCTCGCCCCACAGCTTGAACACCGCACCGATCGGGCCTAGATTGCCTGCCCTGCCTTCGCCAGGCCGAACGATGGTCAGCGGTGGGGGCGATCCCATGTCATTCATGCGTTACCTCCTGCAGCGCGCTTCAAGAGCTACGGGTTTGACTGCTCGCGCATGACGCGCGGACAATGGGAATTGTTCGGTCTTTGGTTCAAACGAAAAGGAAGCGTCGGGTATTTCAACTGTCGAGTTCGATCCCGTTGAACAACACGCATGGCGGCCGTTCAGTGCGCCGTTCCCAGTTGTCGGGTTGTCTCGGCCGCCAGTTCTGTATAAGTAGCAGACCTTCAGGTTACACCGCCTGACCTGCGAAGTCACCGCCGCCGCGGTGGGTTCCGTTGTGGGTCAGTGCTTTTCATGCCAGTGCACCGATACACACCATGGGCTTTCGGCCCAACGTATGTGCGAAGCCGTGCTCAGCTGGGTCGTCGGGTTGCGTTCCGAGGTGTTGGTTTCGTGTCTCGACGCTCGACGGCCCACCACGCCTCGTGGTCTACTTCCTGCACCGCTGATCACATCGAGACGACCGCTCGCACAACGCTTCCCCGGTCCAGATCACGCCAGCCATCGTTGACCTGATCGAGTGAACACCGCTTCGCGACCAGGCCTCTTCTCCTAGACACGAGACCCATTGCGCTCCGGATCCACGTCCGGCCGAGTTCACCACGACATCGGCCATCTGCCCCATGGTCAGGTCCTGCAACAGCGCCACCGAGTCATCCGAGGTTCAAACCGCCTGGGTAGCACCGAAAGACAAGGCGTCGTCTAGCTTTCGTCGACGGTCGACCGCCATGCAGCGGCCGCGACCAGTTCGGGCACCAGAACCTCGGTGAGCAGTCTGACGTCGTCATGGGTGTCACCGGCATAGCGGATCTCGTACTGCGCGCCGCGCACAGCGCCGCCAACCGCGACGACAGTGCTGCCACGCGCCTGCGTCCAATCGGCCAGTTGCGGCTCCCATTCGGAACCCGCGAAGACGAGAAGCCGGTAATCCGTGGTCTTGGTGAGATAGACGTCGACATGGCTCCAATCGCCGGTTTCGCAGGCGACAGCGGGGCGGCGAGGTCCTTCCCGGAGCATCAGCGCGCCTTGTTGGGCGGAGCACAGTCGGTGTGCCGGGGCGGCCAAATGAGTACCGTCCGGGCCGAGCAATGGCTCTGAAGCTCGTTGGCGCCAATCGGATTCGGTGGCGATGAGGTGCGCGGACGCTTCCGCCGCCGCCGCGATCACACTCGCTAGATGGCCGGTACTCGCGCCGCGGAGCTGACACTCCAACGCCATGAGCAACGCGAGCGTGTGCTGATAGCTGCGGCACGCCACGCCACCGACTTCCGGTTCGGCGTCGAGCATGACGGTCGCGTCGCAATGCTCGGCGACCGGCGACCCCGGCGTATTCGTCAAGGCGACGGCATGAACTCGTGCGGGTAACCGGCCCAGCGCATCCAAGGTCTCGGCGGATCCGCCACTGGCCGACGTGGCGACGATCAGCGTGCGGGTGTCCCAGGCCGGAAGCAGTTGCGACGAAGCCAATTCGGACGTGGCGACCAGCCCGGCCGCCCGCATCCTCGCCGCAGCTACCCCACCGGCGTAGGCCGACGACCCCATCCCGATCAGCACCACCCGTTCGACGTCGCGCGGAACAACCTGCGCCCACGGGTTGCCCGACTCCAGCGTCGCGGCGAGTCGCCGCAACACCTCGGGCTTGCGCTGGAGGTCGGTTGCGAACCCATCGGGCTTCATATGGCGTCCCCCAGCAGTGCGGGTAAGGCGGCATCAGGCACATACATCCAGCGAGGAAGATGGCGTGCGGCATAGACAATCTCCCGAAGTACCTGCTGCAGCCGGAAGGGCCTGAGCAGTTCCGGGTCGTACAACTCGGGATGGTGCAGGGTCGAGGCGTAAGCGCCTAAGAACGTCTCCCGCACCACGGCGTCGACCGCGGCAAGCGCCGCGGGGTCGAGTTCGGTGTATCTGGCGGCGACGATCGCCGCGTGCGCCAGCGACTGGGTCATGCCGGCCACGTCGAGTGCTGCGGGGATCGGCAACGCCCGTTGCGAGGCAGGCAGTACGGGGTTGCCGTCGAAGTCGGTGACCAAGAGGCGCTCGCCGCTGCGCAGGACCTGACCGACGTGCAGGTCGCCGTGGCCCTCGATGACGGGAGTGCCCGCGAATTCGCCGAGGCCCTCGAATGCGGATGCAATGTCGTCGCGGCGGCTGCGCGTCAACTCGACGCAGGCTGAATCATCGAGTGCGCAGACGATTTCGAGGGTGTGGATCGCGGACTCACGCCACCGGTCCGCGTCCTCCGCGGAGGCGGTTGTGGTCGTCGCGCTCAGGTGGTCGTGCATGTCGGCGATCAGACGACCGAGCTGGCGAATGGTGTCGGTGGCCGTTTGGGGGCGATGTTCGCGAGCCGCTTGGGTGAGCAGATCGACGGCCCAGGTCCAGCCGTCGACGGCGTCGGGTAGATACTCGTCCACGTTGGCGACCAACGTCTCCGTACCGTCGGGCGCTCGCCAGGTGACCACTCCCCAGGGCGCGGGCATCCCATCGAATCCGGCGTCGCGCAGCACGCTGATCCGGTGCGGCGCAGGATGCGGTCCCTGCTGCAAGTGGGTCGCCCACTTGACCACGGCGGCGTCGCCGACGATGACGGACTCGTTGGTCTGGTCTACACCGACGGAGCGCTCGGCGACGGCCCCGCACCGCACCCACGAGCGCACGGAGAAGTCACCGATGCGACTCTCGTCGACCGTGGACAGAAGGGCCAACAACGCCTCGGCGGCGCCGTCGCCGGGATGAGCGCGCCGCCACCGCCCCGAGCCATCGCGAACCATCGGGACGGCAGCCTGGTTTGAGAGCACCGAAAGCCGTTTGCCCTCAGCAAGTTCCAACGCGTCGATGACGTCGTCAGCGTCAGTCAAGCGATGCCCGGTACTTTGCACCGACCTGCTCGATGACGTCGGCCCCGACCCGCAAGCCGTCGCGGGCGCGGATCGCTTCGCCCTGCTCGGCCAACCGGGTGCGCAGCGCGGTATCGCTGAGCAGCCGCTCGACGGCATCGGTCAATTCGGCGTCGGCGAACCCATACGTGTTCAACCGCACGCCGAAGCCGAGTTCGTCGATCCGCTGCGCGTTCTCGTACTGGTCCCAGAACAATGGCAGCACGATCAAAGGCTTGCCGAAGTGCAGAGTCTCGGTCACGGTGTTGTTGCCGCCGTGCGAGATCACCAGGTCGACCTGCGG
Source organism: Mycobacterium sp. ACS1612 (assembly GCF_001667505.1). Taxonomy (GTDB): domain Bacteria; phylum Actinomycetota; class Actinomycetes; order Mycobacteriales; family Mycobacteriaceae; genus Mycobacterium. The sequence continues at coordinate 3,788 of NZ_LZHZ01000025.1, read as the reverse complement.
AATGACCTTCGTCTGCGGAACCATCTGCGCGCCAATCATGTTGTCCGTCAGCGTGATCCGATCCGCCTGCGGACCCTTGCTGACGATGAACCGGTGCCGGGTGGTGCCGAGGATGTCGACCAGGCGCTGCATGAGTTCGACGTCGGCGCCGCCGAGCGAGCCCAGCGACAGGTATATCAGGGCACTGTCGTCAGGTCGGTCGGCCAGCGCTGGCGGGATGACGTAGTCCTCGTCGGTCTCGCGCACGCTGGAATCCATTCTCACCCAGCTGTCGTCGAGCGGGCGCGCCTCGAGATAGTCGGCCTCGGCCGGATAGACGTAGAGGTTGGCGGCGGGATTGGACGCTCCACCGCGAGGCATGAACTCGAGATCGGGCAGCGCGGCGGCACCCTGCGCCTGCACCCAGGAGTTGAAGTCGCTCCACATCGCGCGGTGGGTGCGCTCGAATTCGGCTCGGTAGGCGTCCCATTGGGACCGATCGGCGCTGGGCAGTCCCGAGAACGGCGGCGGCACATCGGGCCCACTGATCTCCAACGGACTGCAGGACACGATGCGCACGAACGGCGCGCCCGAAGTGGTGAGCGCCGGGAAGAGCACCACATTGTCCTCGACGAGGACATCGGGTCGGTGAGTGGCGATGATCTCGCGCAGTCGGGGCTCGCAGAATTTGGCGCCGTCGATGAGCGCCTGATACGTGGGCTGGATGAACGACCCGAGCTGTTCGATGGTCGGCTTGCGAAACTCCGGAGCAGTCTCGGTGATGAAGTCGGTCCAGAACGCGCCCGCGTCCTGCTCGTCCGCGTCCGCCGGCGGTTCAGCCAGGTCGACGAGTTCCTCGATGAAGCCGAACGGGGCCAGCTTGCCCGCCCACGAACTCTCGGCGGCGAACACGATGGTGTGCCCGCGATCGCGAAGGATCGCGGCAAGTCCGATGCACTGGTTCGTCGGCCCGTACGCCGATTCCGGCCAGAACATGATCGTCAGGGGTGTCGGCGATGCTGCCATGGAGCGGAAGATACCTCGTTCGCGGACCCCGCTCGAATCGATCGGGAGTACCGGGCAGGCGGTCGTCACCGCGGTCACTCGTCAGCGATGGGCGGGCTCGGCGATTGGAACCGTTCCGACCCGAATGACATCGGCGAAAGGCGCCGGGATCGAAACGCTCACGCGCCGACTCTAACGTGTCCATCACCGTCCATCGGGCGTGAACTTCTGAGGGTTGAGGTCCAATTGTTCAGCAGTTTTGACTACCGCGCGGTGGGTACGTTGAGCACCACCTGAAGAATGCTGGAAGGATTTGAAATCTCGCACAAGCCGGTGCGGATCACGCGCCCAAGGATGCACGCCGGAAACGGAGCCACAAGTTGAACGCCCGAACCTATCTGTTGCTTTCCGCCACCCTGCTTGCCGCGGCACTTCTATTCGCACCTAGTGCCTCGGCTGAGACGATTCCCGGAGCGGAGGACGCGATCGCGAAGGCCGAAAGCGCGCTCGGGTCAGACCAGTTCGGCCCATACGGATGCGAGGCTTTCGTGGCCTGGGCCTACGGCGTGTCGCAGGCCCAGTACGGCTGGGACGGCGCCGCGGAAACCATGTATCAAACACTTCTTCGGCAAGGCCAGATACACACCGACATGAATCCGCCGCGGGGAGCGCTCGTCTTCAGCAAGAGCCCGTACGGCGCTCACATTGACATTGCCCGTGGTGATGGGACGTATATCTCCGGCGGCGTCCAAGGACTCAAGCGCGGGTACGGCGACGGGCACAACATCCAGATTCTGCCGAGCCCCCATGTGGGGTCTGGCTGGATCTACCGCGGCTGGAGTCTAGGTTTTCCGCGATAACTCCGGTCAACTCGAGTCATCATGAGCCGCCCTTTCGCGTGCCCCCAGTCGGACTCGAACCGACACTTGGCGGATTTTAAGTCCGCTGCCTCTGCCAATTGGGCTATGGGGGCCTCGCCTGATCGTAGAGAACACGCATCGGCGTAATGCTCGACACCTGAGCACTGATATCGGCCAGACCCGCGGCCTGATCGCCGACCGCGCCGCGAGCAAACCTGTAGTCGCGTTGCCCCGCTACCGGTCCCCGGCAGTGCGGGACAGCTTCTAAGATCGCCCGGTCGGGCTCCACCGCTTCGATTCGGCTACGACACGGTCACGGAACCGTGTCGCTTCAGCAGTCTCAGCGATAACGCTGACCACGTCAGTCACTATCGTCACAGGAAGCTCTCAGCACCCTGGCTGCCGTCACCTAGAAAGGACCGAGCCGCACCCCCACTTGCGGCGCCGATGCCGTCACGCATGCCGCGAATGACGCCGTGATTGCCAGCGCGTCACTTCACCAGCGATCACCCCAGCCGACGAGTAGAGATGACGATGAACGCGAAGATTCGACTCACGGCACTTGCCTGCGCACTGACCCTTACCCTCGCCACCGCGCCGATAGTGGCACCACCAAAAGCCGCCGCGGCCATCGACGCCGGCCTATCCGACACATTCGAGAACCCCGCACCTCCCACCGGGAAGACGATCAACGTCCTCGATTACGGTGCCACGCCGAATAATTCGTCCAACAACGACGTGACCGCTATCCAGAAGGCAATAAACGCCGCCGTCGCAGGCGACGAAGTCTTCATTCCCGACGGCACATACGACCTGCGCGGCAAGGCCAGTATCGATCTGAAGAGCGGTGTGTCGGTGCGCTGCCAGTCGCAAAACGCTGTGCTGGCAGGACGATACAGCTGGGCGCCCCACGCCGTGCTGTACGCGGCCCCCGGCGTCACCAACCTCACCTTGTCCAACTGCCGAATCAAGTACTCCTCAGGGTACAAATACCAGGCCGGTGTCCGACTCGGGAAACAAGGCAGCGGGCCGCTGACGTCCCGCATCGCTGTCACCGGCATGCTCATCGAGAAGCACCAACGCTTCGGCATCCTGCTGCAGAACGCGTATCACGTTCTGGTGGACGGCAATACGATCAAGAACGCCAGTGCACTGGGCGGTGGCGGCTCTGGCTACGGCGTCATCATCGACCAGAGTCGGTCCACGAACAACTGGGTGCGCAACAACACCCTCGGTCCGGTCATTCGCCACGGCCTCCTCATCCAGTACAGCGCCAACCACAATCTGCTCGAGAAGAACACGGTCACCGGCGCGGTGTCCGGCGCCATCGACCTCCACGGCGAGGACGAATACAGCAACGAGATCCGCTACAACACCGTCAAAGACTGCGTCCGAAACGGCACCTACGTCAGCCCCAACGGCGGCGGCATCGAACTCGGCGAGTACAGCGGCCGCATTGGCACGACCACCGCACACGACAACTCCGGACCCAACAACTGGGTGCACCACAATGAGGTCTACAACTGCACGTACGGCCTGCGAACCATGAACAACACCAACAACACCTACATCCAGGACAACTACTTCCACCACAACGTCTACACCGGGATCCAAACCGACCTCGCGCCGCTGAAGAACCTGTTCATCGAACGAAACAGACTGCAGGACAACACCAGAGACGGCATCCGGCTGTACCGCGTCGACTCCGCCACCATCCGCGAGAACACCATCACGGGCAACAAGCGCTATGGCATCTGGACCGACGCGAAGACCGTGAACTACACCATCGTCAACAACACGATCACCGACAACAAGACGAACGTGGTGCTCGGAAGCACCAACGGCACCTATACCGAAGGCCCCGTCCCTACTGGGGCGCCCTCCCTCGCGGCGGCGAGCGCCGACGAGCCCGAGAGGCCCGATGACCCCAGCGCCGCCCAACCC
>NZ_LZHZ01000024.1 GCF_001667505.1 Mycobacterium sp. ACS1612 | reverse complement strand
CAGAACCGCGCAACCAGATTCGGATGCCGCCCCACCACCCCATGCACCGCATCACGAAGCCGCAGCACATCAAGCGCACCCTCGATGGCGAAGTCGAGTTGCACCGCGTAGACGTCGTCATCGCTGCCGGCGGTGCTGGCGTGGAAGAGCAGTCCCTGTTGCATCGGTGTCAGCGGCAGGATGTCGGCGATGTCGTACTGCTGGTGCAGGTCGTCGATCTGCTGCTGAGTCAATCGGGCCGGGACGATGTCCGACGGAGTCAGGCCACCCCCACCGTGACGCACATGCGCACAGATGCCCGCCAACGCCTCAAACCACAACCGCCCGACCCGCCCGACCTGCTCGTCGTCGAAAACCGATGACGCCCAAACCCATTCAGCGTGCAACTGAGGACCGGTGTCGATGTCGACGGTTGCGGCGTTGAGCTCGACGGTGTGGAAGAGCGGCGTCGACAACCCGGCGCTGCTGTCGCCGGTGGATTCGATGCGCCAGCCAGTGTCAGCGGCGTGTGCGCCGAGGCGGCCGAGGTAGTTGAATCCGATGGCCGGTTCGGTGTCGGGTAGATCGACGTCCGGGTTGAGGTAGCGCAACAGCCCATAGGTCAAACCGTCCGGGTGCGCGCGCAGTTGCTCCTTGAGATCCTTGACCACCTCCCCCACCACGGCACCACCGGCCACCACCTGCGACCAGTCCAATGCCCCGACCGTCAACGCCACCGGATACTTCGCGGTGAACCACCCCACCGTGCGCGACAAATCCACCCCGGCCGCTATCTCCTCATCACGGCCATGACCCTCGACATCAACCCCCAGACTGTCGACGCCAAGATACTGCGCCCACGCCAACACGAACCCGATCAACAAGATGTCCTGCACCCCAGCGTGAAACGCCGCAGGCACCGCACCCAACAACAAACCCGTCGTCTCGACATCCAACACCGCCGACGCGCGCCCCGCCGACGCAAACGTATCCACCCCCGCACCCAGCGCCGGCAACACTGGCGCTACATCGACAACCTCTCGCCACACCTCCGCCACGCCGGCCACCGACTGCGCATACTCACTCAACAACGCCGCCCACCGCCGAAACGACGTCCCCGACCCCGGCAACGCAACCGCTTGCCCGCCGCGATGTTGCGCCCAGGCGATATTCAAGTCTTCCAGCAGAATTCGCCAGGACACACCATCAACAGCCAGGTGATGGACCACCACCACCAGTTGACCCGTCGATTCCACCCACAGCGCGCTGAGCATCACCCCCGCAACCGGATCCAACCGCGACCGCGCCGCCACCAAATCCCCATCGGACAACACACCCACCGAACGCACACAGGCGGCGACGTCCACCGAACCCGGCCCACGCACACACAACGACCAATCCACACCCACCCGCAACCGAAGCATGCCGTGCCGATCCACCAAAGCCTGCAGCAACACAACCACATCCGCCCCAGTCACCCCCACCGGCGCCTGCAACACCACGGTCTGGTTGAACTGCGCGACCGGGCCGTCGATGCCCTGCAACCACCGCATGATCGGAGTCGCCACCACGTCACCCGTGCCGTCATCGACCATGTCGTCGGCATCGGCGATCCTGGCGACTCTGGCTAGTCCGGAGACGGTCTGCTCGACGAAGACGTCGCGCGGTCGGCACAGCACCCCTGCCGCCCTTGCCCGCGCCACCACCTGCATCGACAGAATGCTGTCGCCGCCCAACTGGAAAAAGGGTTCGTCCACACCGACGCGGTCCAGCCCCAACACCTCGGCATAGATACCGGCCAAAATCTCCTCGACCACCGT
>NZ_LZHZ01000023.1 GCF_001667505.1 Mycobacterium sp. ACS1612 | reverse complement strand
CATCCCCACCCATGACTCGAACATATGTTCGACCTTTAAGGAAACTCGAGTGCCGAACCGAAGAAAACTCTAAGAAATAATCGCTAGCCGTCCTGCTCGGCCAGCCACCGGTCGGCGCGGCGCTTCGATGCCCGCGACAGCCAGGCATCCTGTATCAGCTCGGTCAGCTCGGCTCTGCTGATCTTGCGTAAGTCCTTGGCGCGCACCAGAACTGACGGGTGATCGTCGAACCGGTCGGTGCTGAAGAACGGCGAGTCCGGATCCTGGATAAGCGCGAGTTTGTCGCTTTCGGACGCCACCCAGATCATGATGACGTCGGCGTACCGCTCGCCGGTGTCGGGATCGGCGGCGTCAGGCTGCGGAGTGCGGAAGAAGACGAACGACTTGCCGCCCACCTGATAGATCGCATTTCCCTTCGGGCCTTCGATCCGGGTGACGTGCGGCATGGAAGCGGCGATTTCGTGCACGTCGGCGGTGCGGGCATTGCGGTCAGCCACGGCGCTCCACGTTGTGCAGCACGACATTTGAAAGGGCGGCGTTGTCGACCGTCGCCGTCATGTAGGTGCAGAACGGTTGGCGCCGTCGGTCGGTCGGCGAACCCGGGTTGAGCAACCGGAGACCGGTCTTGGCGGTGGTGTCCCAGGGGATGTGGCTGTGCCCGAACACCAGCACGTCGCTGTCGGGGTACTCCTTGGCCATCCGCGCCTCGCGCCCGGTGGCGGCGCCGGTCTCGTGCACGACGGTGAACCGCAGCCCACCGAGCGTCGCATCGGCGCGTTCCGGCAGCCGACTGCGCAGCTCCGCGCCGTCGTTGTTGCCCCAGCACGCCACCAGCCGCTCTGCCCTTGCTTCGAGTTGGTCGAGCAGCGACGGTTCTACCCAGTCACCGGCATGCACCACGACGTCGGCCGCGTCGACCTCCCGCCATACCTGTGCGGGCAGATCGCGGGCCTTCTTGGGGACATGGGTATCGGCGATCAGCAGCAGTCGCACGACCCTCAACTTATCGGTTCGACACCGGGCGCCATCCCGGCGGGGGATCCTCCCCGACCCGGCCGTCGACCGCCTCGCGCAGCAGATCCGCGTGGCCGGTGTGGCGGCCGTACTCCTCGATCAGATCGCACAACAGCCTGCGCAGGCTCGCGTGCTCTCCGGTGGGGGCTGTGAGATGAACCCGTTGATCGAGCCCGCCGCCGGCCAGTGCCGCGTCGAGCCTCGCGCGGGACCGTGCCACCGCGTCGTCCCACAACTCGTAGAGATGGTCGGGCGTATCGCCTGCGGCGGAGGTGAATTCCCAGTCGTTGGTGCCGTCCCACGACGACTCCCACGGTTCGCCGAGCGGGTCGCCCTTCAATTTCTGGGCGAACATGTAATCCTCGTTGATCGCCATGTGCTTGAGCAGGCCGCCGAGACTGAGCCCCGAAGCCCCGATGCGCGCTGCAAGGCCGCATGCATCCAGGTCGTCGGTCTTCCACCGGAATGTCATGCGCAACCGCTCGAGCGCACCGATGAGGTGTTCCACCTCGGTGTCCGCGAGCGGAGGCTCCCATGGGGTGTCGGTCATGGCGACACCGTATGCGGTCAGGCGGGCTTCGTCGGCGCGAAAACCTCGATCATGCCGTTGTTTTCGCGCACCTGGAATTTCGGCAGCGGTGGCGGCGCGACCGGCAACTGGTGCGTGAGGGTCGCGCCCTCCAGCGAGAACGACGTCGAGTGACATGGGCAACGCAACCGGCTATCGGGCGCGTCCAGCCACAGCTTGCAGCCCTGATGCGTGCAGACGCCGGATACCGCTTCCAGCCTGGCGTCGGTGCGGTGAACGAAGCCGTTGACCACGCCGAGGTCGAAGGCCAGCGCGCCACCCTCGGGAAGATCGCCGGTCTCGCCGACGGCCTGCCACGCTCCCGCATTGGGCTGCAGCTCACCTTGAGCCTGCGGCGTCGCCTGTTCCGTGACGGTCGGCGCCAACAGGTTGCGGCCGACCACTAATCCTGCCGCCGCCGACGCCGCGGCCACGGAACCGCCGATCACCACCTCGCGGCGCCGCAGAGCCCACCGCGGATGGTCGACGGCCGTTTGCTCTTCTGCCATTTCGGCGGCCAGCCGGCGATGCAGATCGGTGACGAACTCCTCACGGGGCGCATCACTGCCCAACCGTGCGGCCCGCAACTCGATCGCGGTCCTCATCTGCTCGGCTTCGAAGTCATCGGGGCGAGCGTGCTGGGTGCGTTGTCCGCGTAGCAACCCCTCGATGAATCGGCGTACGGTGCGGTTGCTCACGACGTCGCCTCCTCACCGTGCTGCGCCGCCATCCGCAGCGCGCGGTATTGCAACACCTTGGCGTTCGAGACCGTCACCCCCATTTGACTAGCGGCCTCTCGAACCGAAAAGGCCTGTAGGAAGCGCAATTCCAGTATTTTGCGGTAGTTTTCCGGGAGCCGCTGCAGCAACCGACGGACTTTGTCGGGCGCATCGCTGGCGATCAACTCCGGCTCGGCGGCCTCGGGAACATCCTCCTCTATCGACGTCACCGGCTTGCCCATCCGTTCGCCCCAATACGACGCCAGCACCGTGCGAGCCGTCATCCGAAGATACTTGCGCACCTCGGGGACGGTCGCCGAAACCCGCAGCGGCTTCAGGGCCGTCATGAAGACTTCCGCGGTCAGGTCCTCGGCGTCTGGCTGGTTGCCGACCTTGCCGTACATCAACCGGTAGACCCAGGTGACGTTGTCGCGGTAGACCGCATCCCAATCCGCGTACACCGCACCCGTCACGGGTTGAAGCCCCGCCACAGGGTGCGGACGGCGCTCCTCACGCTCGCTGCGGATCACTTACGTGGCTACGGCAGGGATGCGGTCGGCGTTCATCCTGGCGTCGAACGAATATGTCCCAGCACCGACAATGAGCAGGAAAACGCTGCCGCACAGCATGGCGATTTCGAGGCGGCCCTCATGGAAGAAGTCCCAGAAGCCGCCTTCCTTCGGATACAGCGGAGCGTGGCCCCACAGCAACGGCACTTTGGTGATTCCAAGCGCGCCCAGCATGTCAACAATCATCGGCAGCGTCGCGAGCCGTGTCAGCAGACCGGCAAGAATCATTGCGCCGCAGCCGATTTCGGCGATGCCATCCAGATAGGCGAAGAACGTGCCGCCCGGGATGCCTGCCTTGATGAATCGCCCGGGACCGAGTGCGTCGGGCCGCAGGAACTTGAGTACCCCTTCGCCGGCGAAGATCAGGCCGACGTAGAGCCGGATGAGCACCACGGCGCCGGACGCGCGCGTGGCGGTGAACTGGTTCAGCGTCATGCCAACAGATAGCGGCGAGGGTTACACCGTTGCCAAATTGTCAGAAACGCCCTGTTCAGCGTGGTGGGTGGGATACTGACGATCGATGGCCCAGTTGCCGCGGACGCAGTACGCAAAGGGCCCGGGGGGAGACCTCGCCTTTCAGGTCGTCGGCGACGGACCGATCGATCTGGTGGTGGTTCCGGGCTGGTTCTCCCACGTCGACATGCTCTGGCATCACCCGGGATGGGCGTCGTTCATCGGGGACTTCGCGTCCTTCTCCCGCGTGATCCTCTACGACAAGCTCGGGACGGGATTGTCGGATCCGATAGACCGCGTGCCTACGCTCGAAAGCCGCATCGACGACTTGCGCGCGGTGATGGATGCCGCGGACAGTCAGCGTGCGGCGCTGTTCGGCTTCAGTGAGGGCGGTCCGATCGCGATGCTGTTCGCCGCGACGTACCCGGAGAAGGTGCAGGCCTTGGTCCTCTACGGCACCTACGTCAGCGGCTCCGGCGCCGACGACGGTTCGCCGGGCCGAGCGAAGTGGATCAGGTTGATGAACACGATTCGGCCGACGCTCGACCGGTGGGGTGGGGGTCAAACCATCGACTGGGCGGCGCCCAGCCTGCAGCCCAGCTCGCAATACCGGGCAGGCATGGGCGCGCTGGAACGGGCAGGCATGAGTCCCAAGATGGCGCGACTGACGTTCGAAGCCGTGCTCACCCAGGTCGACGTCACGGACGTGTTGCCGAACGTGCGCGTGCCGACGCTGGTGTTGCACCGCAGGGACGAGGCGATTCCGGTGGAGTTCGCCCGCGAGATCGCAGCGCAGATTCCGTCCGCACGGCTGGTCGAGTTGGACGGCGTCGACCATCTTCCCGCGGTGGGCGACATCAAGTCCATCACGGGCGAGGTCGAGCAGTTCCTCACCGGGCACCGGCACGCGCCGCCACCCGACCGGGTGCTCGCCACGGTGTTGTTCACCGACATCGTCGATTCGACGCGGCAGGCGGCCGAACTGGGCGACCGAGGCTGGCGTGAGGTGTTGGGACGGCACGACGAGCTGACTCGCCACACGCTCGGCTGCTTTCAAGGCCGGGCAGTCAAACACACCGGCGACGGGTTCCTGGCGACGTTCGACGGCCCCACCCGCGCCGTCCGGTGCGCGACCACACTCGTCGAACGGATGCCGGAGATCGGCATCGAAATCCGAAGCGGATTACATACCGGCGAGTGTGAGGTTCGCGGTGACGACATCGGCGGTATCGCCGTGCACATCAGCGCGCGCATTGCCGCTCTGGCCAACGGCAGCGAGGTGTTGGTGTCGCGCACGGTGAAGGATCTGGTCAACGGTTCCGGCATCACGTTCGCAGACCGCGGCACTCACGTGCTGAAGGGCATTTCTGCGGAATGGCAGCTCTATGCGCCGGTGGGCGAGCACGACCCCGCTCAGGCGGTATTCGACCGAAATTGATTGTGCGGGGGAAGATTCGGAGGTGGATCGATGCAGACGTACACAGCGAGTTACTACCCGCCGGGCTTCGATATTCCGATCTCCTCGCTGTGCTGGGGAGCCGTTATCTTCGTCGCCATCGTCGCGTGTTGTCTTGTCACGTGGAAAACGAACGAGTCGCTGCGCAGTCGCAGGAGTTCGCGGCAATCAAAAGCCGACGACAGGCTCACGCAGCACTTGCTAACGATGAGTTGTTATCGAGCAGCGATTCAACAATCACCTCATGAAGCTCTCGCCCGCTGCGACGAGAAGGTTGACGTGTTTAGCACCGCTGGCTTACCGAAAAGGCGAGGGACGATATGAAACGCATCGCGGCCCTGATCGGGTCATTTCCACTTTGCGCTGCGGTGCTACTGGCGTGCGGCGGAACAAACGAGTCACCGCCCTCACCTACTCCCGCAAGTCCGAACGCGCAGTACTCAATTCCAGCAGTGCCGTCCCCATCGGCGCCAAGTCCCCCCGGCGCTCAAGACGCCGCCAGTTCGATCGTTATTTCCAACATGGCGTTCGCCGTGCCGTCGTCTGTCAAACCCGGCCAGCAGCTGACCATCGTAAATAAGGACGACCCGAACCACACCGTCACGGCCGACGAGAACAACCTATTCGACATCCGGATATCCGGGGGTGGCGGCATCGAGACGTTCACCGCTCCAGCGACGCCCGGAACCTACCCATTCCACTGTAAGTACCACGCCAACATGCATGGATTGCTGACAGTCCAGTAAGCCGCCCGAAAGCTACGACCACAACATCGGCCGAGTTGTTCGACCTGTGGATCGAAGCCGAGGCAGCCGAAGACGGCATCGCGGAGCAGTCGATCAGCCAGTACCGGCAGGTGTGGCGGACCGAGTTACAGACGAGTAAGGCGAGCAGGCATTTGTTGGCGATGGGCAGATGACCTGTCCTGGGTGACTCCGCAAAGCTTCCGTCCACTGTCGCCACCGTGGTGCGCGACGCGCACGGCCCCGCGGCGGCTCAGCAGCAGTTTTCCGCTGAAAGTTGGCGCGCCCGAAGGGATTCGAACCCCTAACCTTCTGATCCGTAGTCAGATGCTCTATCCGTTGAGCTACGGGCGCAGTGTTGTCGAACCTATTCAGTTGTGCGGCCGACGCAGTCAGCCACGGCGGAGGCGAGAGGATTTGAACCTCCGGTCGCCTTTGAGGGCGACAACTCATTAGCAGTGAGCCCCATTCGGCCGCTCTGGCACGCCTCCTGACGTTTACCGCCGATCCGACAGCGTACACAGGGGCCACAGGCGAAGGCAAAGCGCAGGTAAGCCACCCATAAACTGGTCAGGTGACCGCCCGCCTTCGCGCCGAACTCGCCGACCTGCCCGCCTACACCCCGGGTAAGACCGTGCCGGGCGCGATCAAGATCGCGAGCAACGAGACGGTGCACGGTCCGCTGCCCAGCGTGCGGGCCGCGATCGACAAGGCCGCCGACAACATCAACCGCTACCCGGACAACGGGTACGTCGAGCTGAGGGACCGGCTGGCCAAACACGTCGACGTGGCACCCGAACAGGTCTCGGTCGGCTGCGGATCCGTCAGCCTGTGCCAGCAGTTGATCCAGATCACCTCAACCGTCGGCGACGAAGTGCTGTTCGGTTGGCGCAGCTTCGAGATCTACCCGTTGCAGGTCCGCACGGCGGGAGCGACGCCGGTGCAGGTGCCGCTGACCGACTACACCTACGACCTCGACGCGATGCTGGCCGCCATCACCGACCGCACCCGGTTGATCTTCGTCTGCAATCCGAACAACCCGACCAGCACCGTCGTCGACCCTGACAAGCTGGCCCGGTTCGTCGAGGCCGTGCCGCCGCACATCCTGATCGCTCTGGACGAGGCCTACGTCGAGTACATCCGCGACGGTATGCTGCCCGACAGCTTCGGACTGGTCCGCAAGCACAGCAACGTCGTTGTGCTGCGGACGTTTTCGAAAGCCTACGGGCTGGCGGGGCTGCGGATCGGCTACGCGGTCGGCGACCCGGACATCATCACCGCGCTCGGCAAGGTCTACGTGCCGTTCACCGCGACCAGCATCTCGCAGGCCGCCGCCATCGCATGCCTGGACGCCGCAGACGAACTGCTTGCTCGCACCGACTCCGTTGTCGCCGAACGCGCCCGCGTCACGGCCGCACTGCGCGACGCCGGCTACACCGTGCCGCCGTCGCAGGCCAACTTCGTCTGGCTGCCGTTGCCCGGACGCGCCCGGGAATTCGCGGCCGACTGCGCGAACGCCCGCGTGATCGTCCGCCCCTACGGCGACGACGGCGTGCGCGTGACCGTCGCCGCACCACACGAGAACGACGCGTTCCTTTCCTTCGCCAAAGGCTGGCAGCGCTAGTCCGGTTGCCGGCCGGTGTAAGCGACCAACCGATCCATCGCGCGGGCGTCCATCGCCACATCGACCGGGTCGTCGAACCCAGCCCTGGTCCGGCCTTCGGGCGTGATGATCGATTTGGCAAGGCCCAGCACGTAGTCCGAAAGCGAATCCGGCGCGTCCACCTCGCGCCCTGTCGCTTTCGCGTAATCCCAAGCGTGCACCAGGAATTCCAACGACAGAATGCCCGCCATGATCTTCGCGGGCGCCTCCCCGGACTGGAACGGCACTGTGCCGTCGAGGCCACGCTTGTGCCACGCGTCCAGCGCCGGCCGGCCCGCCATCACCACCTGACGTTCCACCGAATCGGAACTGTCCCGTTCGGGAAACTGCGCACCCGCCGCGCCGCCGATCACGGTGATCGAGTTCAACAGATGGTCGGTCAGTTGCGCGATGTTGAATTCGCGGCACGGCGTCTGCTTCGACTCGTCTTCCTTAGCGAGCCCGTGCAGCACGTGCTGCAGCACTGCGAAAGCCTTCTCGGCGCTCCGCAGTTCATCGGTCGGCGGTGAATCGGGTCCAGGGCGCAGATCGTCAGGCATGAGCTCACGCTACGACGCCCCACCGCATATCGTTGCCGGGATGAGGACGCACGTTTTGGTGGCAGCGGCCGCGCTGGTGACCGTCGGCCTGACCGCCGGTTGCGAGCGCACCACACCCGGTACCGTGGCGATGACCACCGAACCGGGACCGCCCATCACGTCCACCACGAGAGAGCCGCGGACGACGTCGATACCCGGGTTGCCCAGCATCCCGCTACCGGACATTCCGTTCCCCGGCTTCCCGCGCAACACCGACGTTCCCGAGGTGCCCGCACCGCCCGACGCGCTGACGATGAAGTGCGAGGAGTTCAACAAGCTCGACGAGGCCACCCGGCTGGCCGTCATCCGCGCGATCCTGGCGCAGGAGAACAATCCGCTCGGGCCCAACGGCGAATCCGTCGGGCAGATGCTCGTGGAAGCGGCGTGCCAATTCTTGCCCTCGGCAACGGTCAGCGAGGTGCTGATGGGAACGCCGCCCCGCTAACTGGCTAGCCTCTCGAGTTCATGGGCGAAACGTATGAATCCGTCACCGTCGACATCGAGAACCACGTCGCGCAGGTGACGCTGGTCGGTCCCGGTAAGGGCAACGCGATGGGACCGGCGTTCTGGGCCGAGATGCCCGAGGTGTTCGCCAGCCTCGACGCCAACCGCGACGTGCGGGCGATCGTGCTGACCGGTGCGGGCAAACACTTCAGTTACGGGTTGGACCTGCCTGCGATGGGCGGTTCGCTCTCCGAGGTGCTCGGCGGCGGCGCGTCGGCGCGGCCGAGGGCCGACTTCCACCAGACCATCTTGCGGATGCAGGGCGCGATCAACGCGGTCGCCGAGAAGATCGGATGGTCAACGAGGTCTACCCCAACGCCGAGGCTTCGCTGGCCGCGGCGCACGCGACGGCGACCGAAATTGCCGGCAATCCGCCGCTGGTGGTCAACGGCGTCAAAGACGTGCTCGATCAGCAACGCATCGCCCGTGTCTCGGAGAGCCTGCGCTACGTGGCGGCACGGAACTCGGCTTTTCTGCCGTCAAAAGACTTGGCTGAGGGTTTTCGAGCGACGTTCGAAAAACGCAAACCCGAATTCACAGGCGAATAAATTATCCGCTCCCAGCTGCGGATACGCTGGACGTCGGCATTGAATTGGCTCGGTTCGAGAAAAGAAGTGTTTAGCGTCACTTATTAGCCACTGTTTTGAATCTTTTACCGCGCTGCGCCGTATAGGTGGGTATGACGGATACGACCCACTCCTTTTCCATGGAGCACATCGCGGAGCGGCGCACCGGCGCTCCACACATCGCAGGCACTGCCGTTGCATTGACCAGCCACCGCTACGACCAAGACGAAGTAGCGCGAGTACTGACCAGCGGCCTCGGGCCGGAGTTCGCCCGATTCGCGCAGACCAGCGGAGTGCAGACCCGCAGCCTGGCGCTGCCGCTGCATCGCTATCCCGAACTGACCGGATTCACCGAGGCCAACACGGCATATGTCGAGGTGGCCGTCGAGTTGGGTGAGCAGGCCGTGCGCTCGGCGCTGGAGGCAGCCCACGTCGCCGCGAGTGAGGTCGACGCCATCGTGATGGTGTCCAGCACCGGTGTCGCGGTGCCGACCATCGACGCGCGACTGGCGTCGCGGATCGGATTCCGGCCGGACGTCAAGCGCATCCCGTTGTTCGGGCTCGGCTGTGTCGCGGGCGCGGCGGGCATGGCCCGCGTCCACGACTACCTGCGTGGCTTCCCCGGCCACGTCGCGGTGCTGTTGTCGGTGGAGCTGTGCTCACTGACGCTGCAGCGCGACGACATGTCCATCCCCGCGCTCATCGGGGCGTGCCTGTTCGGCGACGGCGCTGCCGCCGTCGTCGTCACGGGATCCGACCGTGTTCCGGTGGCGCCCACGGCGTATCCGGGGCCGTCCGTGCTGGCCACCCGCAGCCGGCTGTTCCCCGACACCGTCGACGTGATGGGCTGGAACGTCAGCTCGAGCGGCTTCGGTCTGGTGATGTCCCGCGACGTGCCGCACATGGCCGATCGGTATCTCGGCGACGAAGTCAACAGCTTCCTCGCCGACCACGGCCTGACCAAAGACGACATCGACGCGTGGATCTGCCACCCGGGCGGTCCCAAGGTGCTCGACGCGGTCGAGCGCGCTGTCGACCTACCGCCGGAAGCCGTTCGACACAGCCGGGAATCCATGCGGGACAACGGCAACTTCTCCTCGGCGTCGGTGCTCGACGTCCTGCATCGCACGCTTGCGACGTCGCCGCCGGAAGGGTCGCTCGGTGTGATGCTGGCGATGGGACCGGGTTTCAGCTTCGAACTGCTGCTGCTCGCCTGGTAGCCGCCATGTACTACTTGTTCATTCTGGCCATCGCGGCGGAGCGGCTTGTCGAGCTGGTCGTGTCGCGGCGCAACGCCAATTGGTCATTTGCCAACGGCGGCAAGGAATTCGGTCGGGGCCACTATCCGGTGATGGTCGGCATGCACGCGCTGTTGTTGGTGTCGTGCATCGCCGAGGTGGCGGTATTCCATCGGCCGTTCCTGCCGTGGCTCGGCTGGCCGATGGTCGGTGTGGTGGCGCTCAGCACCGTGTTGCGGTGGTGGTGTGTCGCCTCGCTCGGCAAGCACTGGAACCCCAGGCTCATCGTCATTCCCGGTGCGGTGCTGGTGACCCGCGGCCCCTATCGCTTCATGCACCACCCTAATTACACCGCGGTGGCGGCGGAGGTGGCGGCACTGCCGCTGGTGCACTCGGCGTGGCTGACCGCGATCGTGTTCAGCATCGCCAACGCGCTGGTGCTCAACGTGCGGATCAGGGCCGAGAACTCAGCGCTGGGCTACGCGTGACGGGCGCCCAGCCCAGTTCCGCCTTGGCTTTCGCGTTGGACAACGGCAGCCAGGTGTCGCCGAACGCCACTGCCGCATACGGCGCGACGAGTCCGAACAGCCGTCGCGGCACGGACACCGGCTTCGGCCGGTGCAGGTCGGCGGCCATCTCGCGGATGTAGTCGCCGAATGACTGCGGTCGGTCGTCGACGATGTTGTAGATCTGGCCGCCGCGGCCCTTGGCGACCGCATCGGCCGTCGCCCTCGCGACGTCGTCGATGTGGATCCACGACACGATCCCCGTGCCGGTCACCGCCGGCATCGCGCACAGCTTCACCAGCCGGGTGAACAATTCGGTGTGCGGCACACCCGGGCCGTAGAAAGCGCCATAGCGCAACACGATTCCCTCGGTGTCGCTGTGCTCCCCGGAGGTCAGCACGGTCTGCTCCATGTCGCGCAGCGCCTCGAGCATCGCCTCCCCGCCGGGCGGCGGTGGGCCGGGATAGGGGTCGGACTCGTCCATCAGCGCGGGGCCGGTGGACGGATAGCCGTACGCGAAGATCACCGACTCCGCGACGAACCTGCGCACGCCCGCGCGTTGGGCTGCGGCCACCAGATTCGGCGCGCCGCGGCCCCACAGAGCGCGTGCCGGTTCAAATTCCTTGACCCGCATGGGTCCTCGCTTCGGCAGCGTGGTCAGCAGGCTGACCACCACGTCGGGTCCGGTCTCGGCGACCACGGCGTCGATCTGGTCCGCGTCGAAGACATCGGCCACCACCGGCTTGGCACCCGCCTGCTCGATCTGCGGCGTCTTCGACGGCTCCCTGGTCAATCCGACGACGTCGTGGCCGCGGGCGGTCAACTCCTTCAGCAGCGGACGGCCGGGCACGCTGGTCGCGCCGGCCACCAGTACCCGCATCAGCTCCTCTCCTCGGCGAGGCTGGCGCGCAACGCAAATGCGAGGAACACGGTGGTCACCACCAAGCCGGCGGCCTCCAGCCAACCGATCGACTCACCCGCGGCGTGGTGCGGGTCGATGATGTGGCTGATCGCATGCAGGGCCCAGTGCAGTGTGGCGAACGCCAGAGCAGGCACCCGCCACGACGGCCAGCGCAGCGCGCCGAGCAGCATCAGGCCGAGCGGGAATTCGAACGAGGCGTTGTCGAAGATGTAGTGGTCGTTGCGACTGCCGAAATTGCCCAACGCGTCGAAGAACGTGCCCGGGGCGACAAGCATGAAGAGCCCGACGATCACCGAGTACAACCCGAACACCACCAGTACGACCTCGACGTAACGGGTCCTTGTGCGGATGGGTGTGGTCGTCATAGGTTCACGCTAGCTTCTGACTGGCCTCAAGATAGGCACCACTTTGGGAAAGATTTCGGGTACCACTCCTGGTCCGGCCGGACCAGAGCTTCTGGTCGAGCTCGATCGCGCCGCGCCGGAACCGCTGCACCGCCAACTCGCCAACGGCCTGCGCGACGCCATCCGCGCGGGCCGCTTGACGCCGGCGACCAGGCTGCCGTCGACCCGGGTCCTGGCCGCCGACCTGGGCGTGTCACGCCGGCTTGTCGTCGACGCGTACAGCCAGTTGACGGCCGAGGGGTTCCTGCTCAGCCGGCATGGGTCCGGCACGCAGGTGGCGGCGGTCGACACCGCCCCCGCTCTGCCGCGTGACGCCGCCGAGCCCACCAAGCCGTTCGACATCGACTTCGCGCCCGGATCGCCGGATCTCGGCAGCTTCCCGCGGGACGCCTGGCTGCGTGCGCTGCGGCAGGGCTTGAGCGAAATCGAGTCGCAGGCATTCGGATACGTCGCGCCACAGGGCCTGCGCTCGGCGCGCGTCGCGGTGGCCGACTATCTCCGGCGTACCCGCGGTGTACTCGCGGACCCTGACCACATCGTGCTGTGCTCCGGTGCGACCCAGGCCGTTGCACTGCTGGCCTCCGCGCTGTCCGATCACACGATCGCGATGGAGGATCCCGGCTTCTGGCTTCATCGAACGGTATTGCAACACAATGGGATCGATCCGGTCCCGGTGGGGATCGACGACGATGGCCTCGACATCGAGGCGCTGGCAGCGACGAATGCCACCGCGGTGCTGACCACACCTGCGCATCAGTCGCCGACGGGTGTGGTGCTGTCCCCCGCACGGCGCGCAGCCCTGATGCAGTGGGCCCGGGCAGGTCACCTCGTCATCGAGGACGACTACGACGCCGAGTACCGATACGACCGTGCACCGGTCGGCGCGCTGCAGGGCATCGCACCCGATCGCGTGGTGTACCTCGGCTCGACGAGCAAGACCCTGGCGCCCGGCCTACGCATCGGGTGGATGGTGTTACCCGCGAACGTCGTCAGCGCGGTGAGATTCGCCAAAGGACTCGCCGACACCGGCAGTTCGGTGATGGATCAGATCGCGTTCGCCAAACTCCTGGACTCCGGGGGTTACGACAGGCACCTGCGGCAGATGCGCCGCCGCTATCTGACGCGGCGAAATACGTTGCTACAGGCGCTGTCCCAATACCTTCCCGAGGCGACGGTGCTCGGCGCGGCCGCAGGCGTACACCTGACGGTGCTGTTTCCCGACCGCTTTCCGATCGCAGAACTCGTCGATCGCGCGGCGGCGATGCGCGTCAGGGTCGAACCGCTGGCACCGTGTTACGCCGAACCCGCCACGGCGCCACCGGGTTTGATGCTCGGTTACGCCAACCTGACCGAGTCGCAGATCGTGGCCGGTGTGCAGGCGTTGAGCTGGGCCATTCGTTGACGTCAGCCACCGCCGCAGCCGCCGCCACATCCCCCGCCGCCGCAGCTGCTTCCGCCCCCGCAGCCTCCACCGGGGTCAGTTGAGCCAGCGCCCACGGCGCCCGCTGTGCCCGCCGCCCATAGCTTGCGGCGCCGGGACCGTCGCGGTCGATCGGCCATCCGTTGCGAGTGCGCGAGCCAGAGAGGGTCTTCGGCCGGCAGATGGACCTGCGGTGTCTGAGATTGCTTCCGAACACCGGACCGTGCGGGTGCACGGTTTAACCACCCAGGTGGTCAGCGCGATGATGAGCAGCGATACCCCGATCGCTACGACAGCCCCCGTCATGTTGCGAGGCTACGCCGGTTTGATCGTGATTCGGGCGCTACTCAGAGAATGCATCAGGCCGACTTTTGCTGATGCAACTTTCGCAAGCGAAAATCCCTCGAAAGCGGTGGCGGAGGGATTTGAACCCCCGGACGGTTTTAGCCGTCTCTCGCTTTCAAGGCGAGTGCATTAGGCCGCTCTGCCACGCCACCGCCGACAAGGGTACGGGGTGGGTGTCAGGCGACGCGACGGGCTAGACGCGACCGAGTTTGGCCGGCGGTGCACCTGCCTTCAGTGCCGCGCTGATTCGCCGGCAGTTCTCGCCCATCGCAGCGATCTGCGGGCGAGACAATCTACCGAGAAAGTGTGTGCGTACCCCCTGGCCGTAGGTCAGCATGGCCTCGGCCACCGCGGTGCGCCCCTCGTCGGTGATCGACGCGAGCACACCCCGTCCGTCGTCGGGACTGGCGCCGCGGCGTACCAGGCCCTGAAGTTCCAGTCGCCGAATCTGCCGGGTCACCCGGCTCGGCAATGACATCAGCGCGTCGGCGAGGTCCCCCATCCGCGCCGACCCCGTCGCGGACTTGTCCAAGATGTCGAGCAGCCGCACATCATTCAGGGTCAAGTGATGTGCGTCCACCAGCGACCGGTTCAGGGTCGCATACATTCGCAGCGCTGAGTCGAGGAAGTTTTGCCACGACCTCTGTTCAGCGATATCTAAGCCAGGCATATCACTGGCGGTGCGCCCGGCAATCATCCCCTCCATTTCGCTATAGTAAAGCAGGCAAGCATAGCTACGGGAGGGAAAGCCAGACTGTACTCAGTCCGTAGTAGGGTTGAGCCGATGCGTGCGATCGTGGCCGAGTCAGCCGATCAACTCACCTGGCAAGAAGTTCCCGACATCACCCCGGATTCCGGTGAAGTCCTCATCAAGGTAAGTGCAGCGGGGGTCAACCGTGCCGACCTGTTGCAGGCCGCCGGCAACTATCCGCCCCCTCCCGGAGCCAGTCAGACGCTCGGTCTCGAGGTGTCCGGAACCGTCGCCGAGGTCGGCGCCGGGGTCACCGGGTGGGCGATCGGGCAACAAGTCTGTGCTTTGCTGGCGGGCGGCGGCTACGCCGAATTCGTCGCTGTGCCCGCCGGCCAGGTGATGCCGATTCCCGGCGATGTACCGCTGCATCATGCCGCTGGATTGCCCGAAGTGGCGTGCACGTTGTGGTCGAACCTTGTCATGACCGCGGGCCTGACAGCCGGTCAATTGTTGCTGATCCACGGCGGAGCCAGCGGCATCGGCACGCACGGCATTCAGGTGGCTCGCGCGCTGGGCGCCAGGGTGGCCGTCACCGCGGGTGCGCAGAACAAGCTGGACCTCTGCGCCGAACTCGGTGCCGAGATCACCCTCAACTACCGCGATGAAGACTTCGTCGAGCGGGTGCGCGCTGAAGGTGGCGCCGACGTGATCCTCGACATCATGGGCGCCAAGTACCTCGACCGGAACATCGACGCGCTCGCCACTGGCGGTCGGTTGGTGATCATCGGCATGCAGGGCGGCGTCAAGGCCGAACTCAACATCGGCAAGCTGCTCGGCAAGCGCGCGGGCGTCATCGCCACGGCGCTTCGGTCGCGCCCGGTCAGTGGCCCAGGCAGCAAGAGCGAGATCGTCAGCGAAGTGGTCGCCAACGTCTGGCCGATGATCGCCGACGGTCAGGTGCGCCCGATCATCGGCGCCGAGTTCCCGATCAAGGAGGCCAAGGCCGCCCACGAGTTGCTCGCCTCGGGTGAGGTATCAGGGAAAATCCTGTTGCGCGTTGGGGATTCAGCCTAGCGAGGCCAAAGCGCGGACGAGTTGATCGACCTCCGCGGTCGTCGAGTAGTGCGCAAGCCCGACCGTCACTGCGCCGCCGATGTCGTTGACCCCGATGACATCCAGCACCCGCGAACTCACGTTGGAGATCGCCAGGACGCCGTTGTCGGCCAGTCGCTGCACGACCTTCTCGGCGGGCACATCGGTGACCGCGAAACTCAGCACCGGGATGTGCGCCTCCGGTCTGCCGATCACCATCACCGTCGGCAGCGACCGCAGCGAGGTCAGCAGATAGTCGAACACTCGGTTCATGTAGGTCGACGCGGATTGCATTGACACCGAAAGACGTTCGCGCCGTGAGCCCTGCGCCGACTCGTCGAGGCCCGCCAGATACTCGATGCTCGCGACAACGCCTGCGAGCAAGCCGAATTGATGCGTGCCCACCTCTAGGCGCGCGGGGCCGGTGGCATACGGGTTGAGCGATACCGAACTGAACGAGTTGATCAGCGACGGGTCTCGGAACACCAGCGCGCCGATCGGCGGACCGCCCCACGCCATCGCGTTGACGGCCACCACGTCAGCGTCGATCTCATGGATGTCAATGAGCCGGTACGGCGCGGCCGCCGAATGGTCGACGACCACCAACCCGCCCACCTCGTGCACCAGCTTGGTGACGGGTCGCAACTCGGTCAGCGTGCCCAGCGTCGAGGAGGCTGAACTGATCGCGACCAGACGGGTGGGCGCGGCGATCAGGCCCTCCCACTGCCAGGCGGGCAGCTCACCGGTCTCGATGTCGACCTCGGCCCACTTCACTTTGGCGCCATAGCGGTTGGCGGCCCGCAACCACGGTGCGATGTTCGCCTCGTCGTCGAGACGGGTCACCACCACCTCGTAGCCGAGACCCACTCGCGACGAGGACGCGTCCGCCAGTGAGGTCAGCAGGACCGCGCGGTCGGCGCCCAGCACCACTCCCCGCGGATCGGCGTTGATCAGATCGGCAACGGCCTGGCGCGCGGCGTCCAGCAGTGCGGCGCTGCGTCTTGCCGACGGGTGTGGTCCCACCGGGGTCGGCATCGATCCGCGGAACGCGGTCGAGACCGCTCTGCCGACGGTGTCAGGGAGAAGCATGCCGTGCTGCGCATCGAAGTGCACCCAGCCATCGCCCAACGAGGGGTGCAGACCGCGCACCCGGGCGACGTCGTATGCCATGCCAGCCCACCTTAGAGCCTCTGTGAGTCCGTGAACCGAGACGATTTTGGCGGATGCCCGGCCGCGCCGTGTCGCTGCCCATGCCGTGCCCGGACCGAGTCACCTGGGCAGCCATACTAGTCCAGTGAGCTTCGGGTTCGGAGTGCTAATTGCACTGTTGTTGCTAGTGATCCCCGGGGCAGTGGTGGCACGCGTCACTCGGCTAACTTGGCCGACCGCCGTCGCGGTCGGTCCGACGCTGACCTACGGCATTGTCGCGCTTGCGATCGTTCCGTATGGCGCACTCGGCATCCCGTGGAACGGTTGGACGGCATTGTTTGCTCTGGCCATCGTCACGGGCATCGCGGTGGGTTTGCGGGTGGTGCTGGCCCGTGTTCGCGACGTCGACGCCGAGGCACGGGCGGCAAGTCGCGGACCCGCGCTCGTGGTGGCCGCAGGCGTGCTGCTGGGCGCCTTGCTGATCGGGTTGGCGGCGGTTCGGGGCATGCCGAACTGGCAGTCGATCCCCAGTAACTGGGATTCGGTTTGGCACGCGAACACGATTCGCTTCATCCTCGACACCGGCCAGGCGTCGCCGACCCACATGGGTGAGTTGCGTAACGTCGAGACCCACGAAGCGCTGTACTACCCGTCGACCTTCCATGCGCTGGCCGCGGTATTCAGTCAGGTGTCCGGCGCCGCGCCCACCACCGCCTACACGCTGAGCTCCCTGGCCGCCTCGTTATGGCTGTTCCCGGTCAGCGCCGCGGCGCTGACGTGGCATCTGCTGCGCGGCCGGACCGACGAATTCCGTGCGGCGGGCGCCGCGGCCGCCGCGGCCGCGCTGTCGGCGTCGTTCACCGCCCTGCCGTACGTCGAGTTCGACGTCGCGTCGATGCCGAATCTGGTCGCCTACGGCCTCGCCGTGCCGACCATGCTGCTGGTCGTTTCATCGCTGCGTCACCGCGACCGCATCCCGCTGGCCGTGCTGGCCCTGCTCGGGGTGTTCTCCGTGCACATCACCGGCGGCGTGGTGACCGTCCTGTTCATCGGCGGGTGGTGGCTCTTCGACGCGTTGTGGCGCCCCGTCCGCGGGCGGGCCGCCGACTTCGTCACGCTGTTGATCATCGGGGTGCCGGCGTTGGCGCTGCTACTGCCCCAGTTCCTCGGCGTGCTGCAGGAGGCCGACATCATCGCGGGGCATGCATTCGTCACGCACGAGGGCAAGAAGCGCGGCCTCATCGACGCCGTCGTGCAGCACACCCGCCACCTCAACGACTTCCCCATCCAGTGGGTGCTGATCATCCTGGCGGCCGTCGGGGCGATCGTGCTGATCGTGCGACGAGTGTGGTGGCCGTTGGCGGTGTGGGCGCTGCTGGTGCTGGCGATCGTGCATTCGTCGGCACCGTTCGGCGGGCCGATCGGCGCGATCACCGGGAAGTTCAGTGACCTGTTCTACAGCGATCCGCGGCGGCTGTCGGCGGTGGTCACGATGCTGCTGGCGGCCGCGGTCGGCATCGCGGTGTTCACGCTGGCGTCGGCATTGGTGGCGGGCGCGCGCAAGGTGATCGGGAGAGGCGGTCCACGCGCCTGGCACGCGGCCACCGCGGCCATCGTGGTGGCAGTCAGCATCGGCATCGGGCTCGCGTATCTACCGCGGGCCCAGTTTCTGTTCGGCGAGAAGTACGACCGGGTGATGGTCGACGCCAAGGATCTGCAGGCGTGGGCGTACCTGGCCACCCTGCCAGGAGCCCGGGACACCCTGATCGGCAACGCGAACACGGACGGCACGGCGTGGATGTACGCCGTGGCCAATCTGCATCCGCTGTGGACGCATTACGACTACCCCGTCCAGCAGGGGCCGGGCTACCACCGATTCATACTGTGGGCCTACGCCGACGACGCGGACAGAGACCCGCGGGTGGCCGAGGCGGTCAAGGCGCTCAACGTCCGCTACGTGGTCACGAGCACACCGGTGGTCCGCGGGTTCGTCATGCCCGACGGGCTAGTGTCGCTAGATAGGTCACGGTCGTGGGAGAAGATCTACGACAACGGCGAGGCCCGAATCTACGAATGGCGCGGGAACTAGAGGGAACGCAGAGGCAATGACTGCAAACACCGACGACGACAACATCGAGATCATCAGCGGCGATTCCAGCGATGAGGAGAGCGACAGCAAGTCGCTGACCGACCTCGTGGAGCAGCCCGCGAAGGTGATGCGGATCGGCACCATGATCAAGCAGCTGCTCGAGGAGGTGCGCGCCGCACCGCTGGACGACGCCAGCCGCAACCGGCTGCGCGAGATCCACCGCACCAGCATTCGCGAACTCGAGGACGGGCTGGCGCCGGAGCTGCGTGAGGAGCTCGAACGGCTCACGCTTCCGTTCACCGAAGAGGCCGTTCCTTCCGACGCCGAGTTGCGCATCGCCCAGGCTCAACTCGTGGGCTGGCTCGAGGGGCTGTTCCACGGCATTCAAACCGCGCTGTTCGCCCAGCAGATGGCCGCGCGGCAGCAACTGGAGCAAATGCGCGGCCAAGGCGCGCTGCCGCCCGGCGTCGCTGTTCCCGGCCAGCGCGGCGGCGGGACCGGTCAGTACCTGTAGACAAGCGTGGTCCACATCGAGACCCACAACGCGTGGGTGGAGTTCCCGATCTTCGACGCGAAGACACGCTCGCTGAAGAAGGCGTTCCTCGGCAAGGCCGGCGGCGCGATCGGGCGCAACGAGTCCAACGTCGTGGTCATCGAGGCGTTGCGCGACATCACGATGTCGCTCGAACTGGGTGACCGGGTCGGGCTGGTCGGACACAACGGTGCCGGAAAGTCGACGCTGCTGCGGCTGCTGTCCGGCATCTACGAACCCACCCGCGGGGTGGCCACGGTCACCGGTCGGGTGGCGCCGGTGTTCGACCTCGGCGTCGGCATGGATCCGGAGATCTCGGGTTTCGAGAACATCATCATCCGCGGGTTGTTCCTCGGCCAGACGCGAAAACAGATGCTGGCCAAGGTCGACGAGATCGCGGAGTTCACCGAACTCGGCGATTACCTGTCGATGCCGCTGCGCACCTACTCGACCGGCATGCGGGTGCGGTTGGCGATGGGCGTAGTCACCAGCATCGACCCCGAAATCCTGCTGCTCGACGAGGGTATCGGCGCGGTGGACGCCGACTTCCTGAAGAAGGCCCAGACGCGGCTGCAGAATCTGGTCGAGCGGTCCGGAATCCTGGTGTTTGCAAGCCATTCCAACGAGTTCCTGGCGCGGCTGTGCAAGACCGCGATGTGGATCGACCACGGCACCGTCAAGATGACCGGCGGCATCGAGGAGGTGGTCGGCGCCTACGAGGGGCCGGACGCCGCGCGGCACGTTCGCGAGGTGCTGGAAGAGAACGCCCGTGAGCGGGCGCATGACTGAGGCCGTGAGCGCGCGCATGACTGAATTCGTGTGCACCGTGGTGGTCACGCATCGGCGCCCCGACGAACTGGCGAAGTCGCTTGAGTCCGTTTCCGTGCAGACGCGGACGCCCGACCATCTGGTGGTGGTGGACAACGACGACGATCCGCGGGTGCGCGAGATCGTGAACGCCCAACCGATCGCATCGACCTATCTCGGTTCGCGCCGAAACCTCGGCGGCGCAGGCGGTTTCGCGTTGGGCATGTTGCATGCACTCGCGTTGGGCGCCGACTGGGTATGGCTGGCTGACGACGACGGGCGGCCCGCCGACTCCGAAGTACTGGGCACTCTGTTGGCGTGCGCTTCGACGTACCGGCTCGCAGAGGTGTCACCGATGGTGTGCGACATGGCGGATCCGCAACGGCTGGCTTTCCCGTTGCGCCGAGGACTGGTGTGGCGTCGACGCGCAAGCGAATTGCGCACAGGGACCGAGGATCTGCTGCCGGGGATCGCATCGCTGTTCAACGGCGCGTTGTTCAGGGCTTCGACGCTGGAAGCGGTCGGTGTCCCTGACCTTCGGTTGTTCGTGCGTGGCGACGAGGTGGAGGTGCACAGGCGGCTGCTGCGCTCCGGGCTGCCGTTTGGGACCTGCCTGAACGCGGTCTACCTGCATCCGCACGGCAGCGACGAGTTCAAGCCGATTCTCGGCGGGCGAATGCATACGCAGTACCCCGACGACGCGTCGAAGCGGTTCTTCACCTACCGCAACCGTGGCTATCTGATGTCACAACCTGGTATGCGAAAACTATTGCCACAGGAATGGATCCGGTTCGGCTGGTATTTTCTGGTCTCCCGGCGGGACCCCGCAGGGCTGTGGGAGTGGATTCGGCTGCGGCGCCTGGGCCGCCGCGAAAGATTCGAGAGGCCGACGCAGTGACGTTCACCGACGCGGCAGCGCGGTCGCGCACGATGAGCCGCGCATGGGGCGATCTTGTCGCCGGATTCGGCAAGCGTGAGCTGTGGCTGCACCTGGGCTGGCAGGACATCAAGCAGCGTTACCGGCGTTCGGTGCTTGGCCCGTTCTGGATCACGATCGCCACCGGCGCCACGGCAATCGCCATGGGCCTGCTGTACTCGAAACTGTTCAAGCTTCCGCTTGCTGAGCATCTGCCCTACGTCACGCTTGGCCTCATCATCTGGAACCTGATCAATGCCTCGATCCTGGAAGGCGCCGAGGTGTTCGTCGCCAATGAGGGCCTGATCAAACAACTTCCGACGCCACTGAGCGTGCATGTCTACCGGTTGGTGTGGCGGCAGGTGATCCTGTTCGCGCACAACATCATCATCTTCGTCGCGATCGCGATCATCTTCCCCAAGCCGTGGAAGTGGACCGACCTCGCCGTCATCCCCGCGCTCGGCCTGATCGTGCTGAACATGGTCTGGGTGTCAATCTGTTTCGGCATTCTGGCCACCCGCTATCGCGACATCAGCCCGCTGTTGTTCAGCCTCGTGCAGTTGTTGTTCTTCATGACGCCGATCATTTGGAACGAGTCGACCTTGCAGCAGCAGGGTGCGGGCTCCTACGCCAGGATCGTCGAGCTTAATCCTCTGCTGCATTACCTCGACATCGTCCGGGCGCCGTTGCTCGGCGCCGATCAGGAGTTGCACCACTGGGTGGTGGTGATCGTGCTGACCGTGGTCGGCTGGATGTTCGCCGCGTTGGCGATGCGCCAGTACCGCGCGCGCGTGCCGTACTGGGTCTAGACGCGACTCGGTTCCCACGCCGTGGGTCGGGGAATCCATCGGGGAACGTGACGCCGGTATTCGTCGTAGTCGGCCCCGAAGCGCTTGCACAAGTGCGGCTCCTCGACGGTCCGGATCGCGATCAGCACGCAGGTGAAGAAGAACGCGAACCAGCCCAACAGCCAAGGCGACGCGAAGACGATCGCGATGCCGATTTGAATGGCGAACACGCCCGTCATCATCGGGTTGCGGACGTAGCGATACGGGCCGCGGACGACCAGTTTCACCGGTGAGCCGATGGCCAGCGTGCCCTCACCGACCCGGTCGAACAGCACCACGGTCCATACCAACATGGCGAGGCCCGCGGCGATCAACAGGCCGCCCCCGGTGGCGAGCGCCAATCCCTTGGCGGTGCTCAGGTCCGGCGCTGAGACGCCGGTGGCCGCCGCGATGGCCCACGGGATGAAGACCGTCATCATCACCGGCGCCAACAGCACCGAAAGCAGATGCCGCCACCACAGCCGTCGACGTGTCATTTCGAGAGCCTCCTTCTTCAACGGTCGCTGAAGAAGCACGCTACGCTTCGGGGCCAATAAACGTCAACGGTTGTTGAAGTACGCTGCTCCCCATGACGGAGAGCCGGAAAACCGGCAGGTGGCGGACGGGCCAGCTGAGCAAGCAGCGCATCCTCGAAGTGGCTCGCGAACACTTCAAGCGCGGCTACGAGAACGCCACGGTTCGCGGCATCGCCGGCGACGCGGGGGTCGACGTCGCGATGGTGTACTACTTCTTCGGCAACAAGGAGGGGTTGTTCGCCGCGGCGGTGATCGACGTCCCCGAGCATCCGCTGCACCAGTTGCCCGCCCTGCTCGAGGACGGCCGCGACGACATCGGTGTGCGCCTGGTCCGGCGATTCATCGAACGTTGGGACGAGGGCGACACCTTCGAACCGCTGTTGACGGTGTGGCGCTCGGCGGCGGATCAACCGTTGGCGCGCCAGCTACTTCACGACACGTTGGCCGGCCCGGTCGCAGGTCGGGTGGCGTCGGAGTTCGGCGTCGACGATGCGGTGCTGCGTGTCGAACTCGTCGCGTCGCATTTGATGGGGCTGGCGTTCGCGCGCTACCAATTGAGGATCGAGCCGATGGCGTCGGCCGGCGTCGACGAACTCGTGGAATGGGTCGGCCCGACGGTGCAGCGTTACCTCACGGGTCCCAGGCACTTCACAGGATGCTCGACCGTTGAGGACGTATGAGCATCCCGCCATACGAGCCACCGAAGTCCACTCCGTCCCCCGGCGTGGGGAACACGCTGCTGTGCCCGAAGTGCGCAGGCGTCATGAAGACTTACGAGCGCAACGGCATCCACCTCGAGCAGTGCGACACCTGCCGCGGCATCTTCCTCGACTTCGGCGAACTCGAGGCGCTCACCCAAATGGAGAACCGGTTCGTGCAGGCTGCTCCCCCGCCACCGCCGCCCGCCCAGCACGGCTACGACTACGGACCGGGCTGGGGCCATCGCGGCAACAGGTACTACCGCAAGCAGGGATTCGGCCGCCTGTTTTTCTCCAGCTAGCGCATCCGCTCACATGCGGCGCGCAGCATCTCGTCGTCGGGATAATGCGCGGCGGCCTGCACGACAGCGGCGCGAGCGAACGGTTCGAGCACCGGCCACGGGTCACCGGGTGGCAGCGCGCAACCACCGGCCTCGCGGTAAGCCTGAAGGAACGCGGCCCAGTCGACGTCGGGGATGAGGCCCGCGGCCCAGAATCCCGAGGGCCTGGCGAGGTCCCATGCCGGATCGCCGACCCCGAGGTCGTCGACGTCGATCAGCAGCCACGATCCGGCCCGCCTGCCCAACTGACCGAGGTGCCAGTCACCGTGCACCAACGTCGACGGCCGGTCCGGTGAACCTGCCCGCCACGCCTCGGTAGGCAATTCGGCCGCCGCCCGCCGGACGACGTCGTCATCGGTGGCACGCAGCATGCGTCGTAGCCGCTGTGGCCAGCCGTGCGGCAGCCGGGCCGCCACGGGTTCGCTGTGCAGCTGCGCCAGCAGCCGTCCGGCGTCCGCCCATGGCGCGCATTCCGGTTGCCGCACAACGGTTTCCACCCTCGGCCAGCGGGTGCGCCAACGCATGCCGACCCGCTCGGGCGTCACGTCGAGCGGCGCCAACAACGAAGCCGACCCCGCCGCGATGCGAAGACGGGTCGCCAGCGCACGCGGATCGGTACCGGGCCGGTGCACCTTGTAGACGACATCGCCGTCGATGAATACGTCGGCACCGGATCGGGTTCGCACCCCTCGACCATCACATACGGCAAACTGTCGCCGTGACCGATCGTCCGCCTCCGCTGCCGTTCTGGCTGCGGTCATCGATATGTTTGATGGCGTCGGTGATCTTCTTCGCGTTGCTTCTGGCCGTGGCCTACAACATCCGCGAAGGCGGCGATGCGGTCTGGCTCGACGGTGCGGTCGCTGCGCGCGTGCATCCGCACGTCGCGCCGGAGCGGACGAAGGTCGCGCTGACGCTGACCCAGATCGGGTCGCCGAATTTCGTCGTGCCCGCGACGCTGGCGGTCGCGTTGGTCAGCGCCGTCGTGCGCCGATCGGCGTGGACCGGGATCGTGGTGATTGCGACGGTCGGGTTGGTGGGGGTCGGCAGCACTGTCGGCAAGCAGATCATCACGGCCGCCCATCCAGTTGGCTCAGCTCATCTCACCGAACACACCTTCCCGTCCGGCCACGTCTCCGCGGCGGTGTCGCTGTTGGGCGTCGCGGCGATCGCGTTCGGGGCGAAGCCCCGCCATTTCCTCGTCTGGCTCGGCATCGCCGTCGTCGCCGCGGTCGTTGCCGCGACGCGCATCTACCTCGGCGTCCACTGGTTCTCGGACACCTTGGGCGGGGTGTTCCTCGGGTGCAGCGCGGTCTTCGCCGCGGCGGCGCTGTTACCCGCCCGGAAACCTCACCCGCCCTAGTGCTTGGGCAGCGGCAGGCGTGTGGTCACCCCGATGCGGTTCCAGGCGTTGATGGTCAGCGCCATCGCGATCACCTGACCCAGCTCACGTTCCGAGAATGCCGCTGCCGCACGGGCATACACCTGGTCGGAGACATGATGACGGGCGAGATCGGTCATCTCCTCCGTCAGCGCCAGCGCCGCCTGCTCCTGCTCGGAGTAGACGCCCTCGGCCTCCTGCCAAGCGGGCAACAGCGTCAACTTCTGCTCGTTGATCCCGCGCTTGCGGGCGTCGGTGCTGTGCATGTCAAGGCAGAACGCGCAGTGGTTCATCTGCGATGCGCGAATCTTGATCAGCTCGGCTAGATCCGGACGGAGATCCTTGGCCGCCGCGGCGTTCAGCGTCACCATCGCCTCGTACACCTCGGGCGATACCCGGTTGAGGTTGATCCGGCGGCTCATCGGCGCGGCGGTTCCAGGCGAATGGTCACGTTGATGCGGTTCCACGCGTTGATGGTGACCGCCATCGCAATCACCTGGCCCAGCTCACGTTCGGTGAAAACCGCTGCGGCCCTTGCATACACGTCATCGGGGACATGGCCGTTGCCGAGTTCGGTGACGGCCTCGGTCAGCGCCAGCGCTGCGCGCTCACGCTCGGTGAACAGGTCCCCGGCCTCTTCCCAGGCCGCCAGCACGTCCAGCTTCTGGTCGCTGACACCGTGCTTGCGGGCGTCGCGCGTGTGCATGTCGAGGCAGAACGCGCAGTGGTTGATCTGCGAGGCGCGGATCTTGATCAGCTCGCCGAGTTCCGGTTCGACGTCCTTGGCGGCCGCGGTGCTCAGCGCCATCATCGCGTCGTAAAGCTCCGGCGACGTCTTGTAGATCTTGAGCCGGCTCGTTGGCAGGTTGTCCAGTGTCTCCGATGTTGTCGTCATACCGTCGACATTAACCGTCAAAGTCCCACAAACATGGTTCAATCCAGCTATGGAATCGTGGGCCAATTCTGGGAGGCGTGATCTCCACCTCGATCTTGGGCCGCCCATCACTCCCGGCGCCCGGGGCGCGCGGGAACTGCTGCTCACCGCCCTGCGTGACGCCGTCCGTGCCGGGCGCCTGGCACCCGGCACGATGCTGCCGCCGTCGCGCACCCTGGCCGCCGACCTCGGATTGGCCCGCAACACCGTGGCCGAGGCGTACGCCGAACTGGTCGCAGAAGGATGGCTCGCATCCAGGCAGGGCACGGGTACATGGGTGGTCAACGTCGGAGGCACTGACACGCCCGCGATCTCTCGCGGTGTCCGCGTCGTCCCGACCCACAACCTGATGCCCGGTTCCCCCGATGTGTCGGAGTTTCCGCGCGCCGCATGGGTGGCCGCGACCCGCAGGGCTCTGACCAACGCGCCCACAGATGCGCTGCGGATGAGTGATCCGCGCGGGCGGCCCGAACTTCGCGACGCCCTCGCCGAATACCTCACCCGGGCCCGCGGCGTGCGCACCTCGGCGGAGGCCATCGTGATCTGCGCCGGTGTCCGGCATGCGATCGAACTGCTGGCGCGCGCCGTCGGCGGACCGATCGCCGTTGAGGCCTACGCGCTGCACATCTTCCGCGACGCCATCGCCGCCCTCGGGGTATCGACCGTGCCGATCGGCCTTGACGAAAACGGCGCCGTGGTAAGCGATCTCGATGCACTCGACGTCCCTGCGGTGCTGCTCACCCCGGCCCATCACAACCCGCAGGGCGTCGCACTGCATCCGGTGCGGCGCACGGCCGTCGTCGAATGGGCGCAGCGCACCGGGGGCTACATCTTCGACGACGACTACGACGGCGAGTTCCGATACGACCGGCAGCCGATCGGCGCGCTGCAGGCGCTGGACCCCGACCACGTCGCATACATGGGATCGGCGAGCAAGGCCCTGTCGCAGACTTTGCGGATCGGCTGGATGGCGCTGCCGGAGGACCTCATCGAACCGGTCATCGAGGCCGGGGGCGGGCATCAGTTCTACGTCGACGCGATCAGCCAGCTCGCCATGGCTGACTTCATCAGCAGTGGCCAGTACGACCGCCACATCCGCAAGATGCGGGTGCGTTACCGGCGGCGCCGCGACGCTCTTGTCGAGGCGCTGACCGGCTTCGACGTCGAGATCAGCGGCCTGTCCGCAGGCGTCAACGTGCTGTTGACCCTTCCCGACGGCAGCGAACCCGAGGTGCTGCGCCGGGCCGGGGAGGCAGGCATCGCGCTACAAGGGCTGTCACGGATGCGCCATCCGCTGGCCGGCCGGGACGTGCCCGATCGCGACGGGATCGTCGTCGGCTTCGCCGCACCGTCCGAGCACGCGTTCGCCGCCGCGGTGGAAGCGCTGTGCGCGGTGCTGAGGGCCAGCAGCCTGGCTGGCTAAGCTGCCCGGGTGGCCGAGCCCCCCATGTCGCCGAACCTGACCCTGAAGACGCAGGTATGGCGGTTCATCGTCACCGGCGGCCTCTCGGCGATCGTCGACTTCGGGCTCTACGTACTGCTCTACAAGGCAGTGGGCCTTCAGGTCGACCTGGCCAAGGCCATCAGCTTCGTCTTCGGCACCATCACCGCGTACCTGATCAACCGGCGCTGGACGTTCCAGGCCGAGCCGAGCACCGCCCGGTTCATCGCAGTCATGGTGCTCTACGGCGTGACCTTCGCGGTACAGGTCGGACTGAACCATTTCTGCCTGCATCTGTTGAACTACACGGCATGGGCGGTGCCGGTGGCGTTCGTCATCGCCCAGGGCACGGCGACCGTGATCAACTTCATCGTCCAACGGGCGGTCATTTTTCGGCTGCGCTGAGCCCCCGCCGCCAGGCGGTACCCTCGTCACGATGTTTGAGACCACTACCCGGCGGCTCACCGGCTGGGCTCGCACCGCGCCGAGCGTCGCGCAGGTGCTGTCGACGCCGGACCCCGAGGTGATCGCCAAGGCCGTGTCGCACGCCGACAACCGCGGCGTGATCGCGCGTGGGCTGGGGCGCTCCTACGGGGACAACGCGCAGAACGGCGGCGGCCTCGTCGTCGACATGACCGCGCTGAACCGCATCCACACCATGGACAGTGACACCCATCTGGTTGATGTCGACGCGGGCGTCAATCTCGACCAACTGATGCGGGCCGCCCTGCCGCTCGGGCTGTGGGTCCCGGTGCTGCCCGGCACCCGGCAGGTCACCGTCGGCGGCGCGATCGCCTGCGACATCCACGGCAAGAACCACCACAGCGCGGGCAGCTTCGGCAACCACGTCCGCTCGATGGATCTGCTCACCGCCGACGGTGAGATCCGGAAACTCACCCCCGACGGCCCGGAGTCTGAACTGTTCTGGGCGACCGTGGGCGGCAACGGCCTGACGGGCATCATCCTGCGGGCGACCATCGCGATGACGCCGACCGAGACGGCATACTTCATCGCCGACGGCGACGTGACGTCCGGCCTCGACGAGACCATCGCGTTCCACAGCGACGGCACCGAGGACAACTACACCTATTCGTCGGGTTGGTTCGACGCGATCAGCCCGCCGCCGAAGCTCGGCCGCGCGGTGATCTCCCGCGGGTCGCTGGCGACGGTAGACCAATTGCCGAAGAAGCTGCAGAAGGACCCGCTGAAATTCGATGCGCCGCAGTACTTCACGACACCTGACGTGTTTCCCAGCGGACTGGGCAACAAGGTGATCTTCGGCGCCATGACCGAGGTCTGGTACCGGATGGGCAAGACCTATCGCGGCAAGGCCCAGAACTTGACGCAGTTCTATCATCCGCTGGACATGGTCGGCGAGTGGAATCGTGCTTACGGCTCAGCGGGTTTCGGCCAGTACCAGTTTGTGGTGCCGACCGAAGCCGTCGACGCGTTCAAGGGCATCATGTACGACATCCAGAAGTCCGGCCACTACTCGTTCCTCAACGTGTTCAAGCTGTTCGGACCCGGCAATCAGGCGCCGCTGAGCTTCCCGATTCCGGGCTGGAACGTCTGCGTCGACTTCCAGATCAAGCCCGGCCTGAACGAGTTCCTCAACGAACTCGACCGTCGCGTGCTGGAGTTCGGCGGCAAGCTGTACACCGCCAAGGACAACCGGACCACGGCCGAGACCTTCCACGCCATGTATCCGCGAATCGACGAGTGGATCGCCGTGCGCCGCAAGGTGGATCCCAACGGCGTGTTCGCCTCCGACATGGCCCGACGCTTGGAGTTGCTCTAGATGGTTCTCGACGCCGTGGGTAACCCCCAGACCATTCTGCTGCTCGGCGGCACGTCCGAGATCGGACTGGCCATCTGCGAGCGCTATCTGCGCAACGCGCGCGCCCGCATCGTGCTGGCAGATCTGCCGGATCACCCCGGCAAGGACAAGGCGATCGCGGCGATGCAACAGGCAGGCGCCAAGTCGGTCGAGTGGCTCGACTTCGACGGC
Organism: Mycobacterium sp. ACS1612; assembly: GCF_001667505.1. Lineage (GTDB taxonomy): Bacteria > Actinomycetota > Actinomycetes > Mycobacteriales > Mycobacteriaceae > Mycobacterium. The sequence continues at coordinate 55,750 of NZ_LZHZ01000023.1, read as the reverse complement.
ATCGACACCGAAAGCCATCCCAAGGTCGTCGACGCCGCGTTCGCACGGGGCGACGTCGACGTGGCGATCGTGGCGTTCGGCCTGCTCGGCAACGCCGAGGAGCTGTGGCAGGACCAGCGCAAGGCCGTGCAGATCGCCGAGATCAACTACACCGCAGCGGTTTCCGTCGGCGTGTTGCTCGGCGAGAAGATGAAGGCGCAGGGCTTCGGCCAGATCATCGCGATGAGTTCCGCCGCCGGTGAGCGAGTGCGGCGATCCAACTTCGTCTACGGGTCCACCAAGGCCGGCCTCGACGGCTTCTATCTGGGCCTCGGGGAAGCGCTGCGGGAGTTCGGGGTTCGGGTGCTGGTGATCAGGCCCGGACAGGTGCGCACCAGCACAACCATCGCGCATTGGAAGGCGACGGGCACTAAGGAAGCGCCGTTCACCGTCGACAAGGAGTACGTCGCCGAGTTGGCGGTCACGGCATCGGCCAAGGGCAAGGAACTGGTATGGGCGCCGGGGGCGTTCAGGTACGTGATGATGGTGTTGCGACACATTCCGCGGCCCATCTTCCGCAAGCTCCCCATCTGATGCGCGACGCGCTGGCCGGAGAGCCGCGCCGGCGGCGACATTGGGCAGTAGCCGGCCAGATGGCGGTGGCGGTCGTCGTGGCGGTGGTGGTTGCGGTGGTCTCGCTTGCGGCGATATCGCGGGTGGAGTGGCCCGCGTACAACTCGTCGAACCAACTGCACGCGCTGACAACGGTGGGCCAGTTCGGTTGCCTGGCAGGTATATTCGCCAGCGGCTGGCTTTGGCGTCGAGGGCGCCAACTGGTGGCGAAGGTCGCGGCGCTGGTGTTCACTGCCGCGTTCGCAGTGGTCACGCTGGCGATGCCGCTTGGCGCCACCAAGCTCTACCTGTTCGGCATCTCGGTCGACCAGCAGTTCCGCACGGAGTATCTGACCAGGCTCACCGACACAGCCGGTCCGCACGACATGACCTATTACGGTCTGCCGCCGTTCTATCCACCGGGCTGGTTCTGGGTCGGCGGCAGGCTGGCGGCGCTGACCGGTACGCCCGCGTGGGAGATGTTCAAGCCGTGGGCGATCATCTCGATCACGATCGCCGTGGTGCTGGCTCTTGTGTTGTGGGCCAGCATGGTTCGCTTCGAGTACGCGTTGATCGTTTCGACGGCGACGGCTGCGGCGGCGCTGGCCTACTCGCCGACCGAACCGTACGCCGCCATCATCGCGGTGCTGCTGCCGCCGGTGTTCGTGCTCGCGTGGTCGGGCCTGCGCGGCGCGACACGCAACGGCGGATGGGCGGCCGTCATCGGCACGGGGGTCTTCCTCGGTGTCGCCGCACTGCTCTACACGCTGCTGTTCGTCTACGCCGCGTTCACGCTGGCGATCATGGGAGTGCTGTTGGCGGCTGCCCGTAAACGGCTGGACCCCTTGATCAGGGGTGCGGTGATCGCCGTGATCGCCGGAGCCATCTCGCTTCTCGGGTGGGGGCCGTATCTGATCGCCGCGATCAACGGCCACCCCGCGGATTCGGGCACCGCGCAGCACTATCTGCCGTCGGCCGGTGCGCAGCTGGAATTCCCGATGCTGCACTTCACCTTGCTCGGCGCGCTGTGCATGGTGGGCACGCTGTGGCTGGTGGTCTACGCCCGCACGTCGACGCGCGCCGGTGCGCTGGCCATCGCGGTGCTAGCGGTCTACGCCTGGTCGCTATTGTCGATGCTGACCACCTTGCTGGGCACCACGTTGTTGTCGTTCCGGCTGCAGCCCACACTGACGATCCTGCTGACCGCGGCGGGCGCATTCGGGTTCATCGACATCACGCGCGCGCTGGCCGCCAGGGTCAGGCCGGAGAACTCGCGCCGAGTCCTCGCGGCCGCGGCCACCCTCGGCGCCATCGGCGCGCTGACATTCAGCCAGGACATTCCCGACGTGCTGCGCTCCGACATCGTCGTCGCCTACACCGACACCGACGGCTACGGCCAACGCGCCGACCGTCGGCCGCCAGGCGCCGAACAGTACTACCGCGAGATCGACGACAAGATCCTGCGGACCACCGGGCTGCCACGCGACGAGATCGTGGTGCTGACAGCCGATTACAGCTTCCTGTCGTACTACCCGTATTACGGCTTCCAGGGGCTGACGTCGCACTACGCCAACCCGCTTGCGCAGTTCGACCAGCGCGCGGCGGCGATCGAGAGCTGGGCCACGCTGAGCACCGCCGACCAGTTCATCGCCGCGCTGGACAAGCTGCCGTGGAAGCCGCCCACTGTGTTCCTGATGCGTCGCGGCGCAAACGACACCTACACCCTGCGGCTGGCGTCGGACGTCTACCCGAATCAACCGAACGTCCGCCGCTACCACGTCACGCTCGACAAGAAGCTGTTCGACGACCCGCGCTTCGACGTCTCCACCGTCGGGCCCTTCGTGTTGGCGATCAGAACGGAACCGGGCAAATGAGCGTCGAACCTACGGTTGTTGAGCCGCCCACTCGCACTTTCCGTCAGAAAGCGCAGTCTCGCGGAAGCGTAGGGCGCTGATGGCCCAAACGAAACCCGGGTCGCTGCGCTCCTGCCCACCGGAAGAAGCGCCCCCACATGCAGGCCAATTACCATCAAGCCCCGTGACCGTCGCGGGCAATCATCGCACCGCGCGGCTGCTCGCCATCGTGGCCGGGCTGCTCGGTGCCGCGCTGGCAATCGCGACGCCCTTGCTGCCGGTCACCCAGACCACCGCGCAGCTGAACTGGCCGCAGAACGGTGTGCTGCAAAGCGTCAACGCGCCGCTGATCGGATACGTCGCCACCGACCTGACCATCTCCGTGCCGTGCAGCACCGCGGCGGGGCTGACCGGTCCCGGCAAAACCGTGCTGCTGTCGACGGTGCCGAAGCAGGCACCGAAAGCCGTCGACCGCGGGCTGCTGATCGAGCGCGTCAACAACGACCTGCTCGTCATCGTCCGCAACACCCCGGTCGTCAGCGCGCCGCTGAGCCAGGTGCTCAGCCCCGAATGTCAACGCCTCACCTTCACCGCCCACGCCGACAAGGTCGCCGGCGAGTTCGTCGGCCTGGTGAAGGGCCCCGACGCCGACGAGGACGCAGGCAAGCCGTTGCGCGGCGAGCGCGGCGGGTACGACTTCCGGCCGCAGATCGTCGGGGTGTTCACCGACCTGGCCGGTCCGGCGCCGCCCGGCCTGAGTTTCTCGGCGACGATCGATTCGCGGTACAGCAGTTCCCCGACGCTGCTGAAGATGCTGGCGATGATCATCGGCGTCGCTATGACGGTCGTCGCCCTCGGCGCGCTGCACGTCCTCGACATCGCCGACGGCAGACGGATCAAGCATTTCCTGCCGCCGCGCTGGTGGTCCATCTCCGTGTTGGACGGGTTGGTGGCAGCCGTCCTGGTGTGGTGGCACTTCGTCGGCGCCAACACATCTGACGACGGCTACATCCTGACCATGGCCAGGGTGTCCGAGCACGCCGGCTACATGGCCAACTACTACCGATGGTTCGGCACGCCGGAAGCGCCGTTCGGCTGGTACTACGATCTGCTCGCGCTGTGGGCACACGTCAGCACCAACAGCGCGTGGGTGCGACTGCCCACACTGGTGATGGCGCTGGCGTGCTGGTGGCTGATCAGCAGGGAAGTCATCCCCAGGCTGGGCGCCGCGGTCAAGTCCAGCCGTGCCGCGGCATGGACCGCGGCAGGCATGTTCCTGGCATTCTGGCTGCCGCTGAACAATGGGCTGCGGCCGGAACCCATTATCGCCCTTGGCATCCTGCTCACCTGGTGCTCCGTCGAGCGCGGGGTGGCCACCAACCGGATGCTGCCGGTGGCGATCGCGATCATCATCGGTGCGCTGACCCTGTTCTCAGGGCCGACGGGCATCGCCGCCGTCGGCGCCCTGCTGGTGGCGGTCGGCCCGCTGAAAACGATTGTGGCGCGGCATACCTCGCGCTTCGGCTACCTGGCGCTGCTCGCGCCGATCCTGGCTGCCTGCACCGTGACGATCATCCTGATCTTCCGCGACCAGACCCTGATCGGCGAGATCCAGGCCAGCACGTTCAAATCCGCCGTCGGGCCCAGCCTGAGTTGGTTCGACGAACACATCCGCTACGAGCGCTTGTTCACCACCAGTCCCGACGGGTCGGTCGCGCGCCGGTTCGCGGTGCTGACGCTGCTGCTGGCGCTGGCTGTCGCGGTGGCAATGTCGTTGCGCAAGGGCAGGATTCCCGGCACTGCGCTGGGGCCGAGTCGGCGCATCGTCGGCATCACGATCATCTCGTTCCTTGCGATGATGTTCACCCCCACCAAGTGGACACATCACTTCGGTGTGTTCGCAGGCTTGGCCGGATCGGTCGGTGCGCTGGCAGCGGTGGCGGTCACCGCGGCGGCGATGAAGTCGCGGCGCAACCGGGCGATGTTCGCCGCGGCGGTGCTGTTCGTGATGGCTTTGTCGTTCGCGACGGTCAACGGGTGGTGGTACGTCTCCAACTTCGGTGTGCCGTGGTCGAATCAGTTCCCCGAGTGGCACTTCGGCTTCACTACCTTCCTGCTCGGCCTTTCGGTGCTCGCGCTTCTGGTGGCCGCGTGGTTCCACTTCTCGGGCCGCGACAACTCGCCGCCCACCACCCACCGCTGGCAGCGAATAGTGCAGTCGCCGTTGGCGATCGCCACCTGGGTGCTGGTGATTTTCGAGGTGCTGACCCTGACATTGGGGGTGACGGAGCAGTACCCGGCGTGGAGCGTCGGCCGGTCCAACCTCGAGGCGCTCACCGGCAAGACCTGCGGGCTGGCCAACGACGTGCTGGTCGAACAGGACCCCAACGCCGGAAGGCTGACGCCGATCGGCACGCCGGTGGGTGAGGCGCTCGGCGCGGTCACCGCACAGGGCTTCGGCCCCAACGGAATTCCTGCCGACGTGTCCGCCGACCCGGTGATGGAGTCGCCGGGCACGTCGAACTTCGCGGACACCGAGACCGGAGCCACGACCGCCAACGAGGCAGGCACCGAGGGCGGCACCACCGCCGCGGCCGGGGTGAACGGCTCGAAGGCCCGGCTGCCGTACAACCTCGATCCGGCGCGCACGCCGGTGATGGGCAGTTGGCGCGCGGGCACCCAGCAGCCCGCCGCGCTGCGTTCGGCGTGGTACCGGCTGCCGCCCCGCGACGAGGCGGGCCCGCTGCTGGTCGTATCGGCCGCTGGTCGATTCGATCCCGGTGAGATCGTGGTGCAGTGGGCCGACAGCAAGGGTCAGCCCGCGGGATCCGTCGGCTTCGCCGACGTCGGCTCCGCGCCTGCGTGGCGCAACCTGCGGGCACCGCTGGCCGCCATCCCGCGCGACGCCACCCAGATTCGGTTGGTGGCCACCGACGACGACCTCAACCCGCTGCACTGGATCGCCGTCACGCCGCCGCGCATCCCGCACCTGCGCACCCTGCAGGACGTGGTCGGCTCGCAGGATCCGGTACTGCTCGACTGGCTCGTCGGCATGGCGTTTCCCTGCCAGCGGCCGTTCGATCACCAATACGGCGTCATCGAGGTGCCCAAGTGGCGCATCCTGCCGGATCGGTTCGGCGCGGAGGCCAACTCGCCGGTGATGGACAACCTCGGCGGCGGACCGCTCGGCATCACCGAACTGCTGCTGCGGCCCACCACCGTCCCGACCTATTTAAAGGACGACTGGTTCCGCGACTGGGGCGCGCTGCAGCAGCTCACGCCGTACTACCCGAACGCGCAACCGGCCCGGCTGGATCTCGGTTCGGCAACTCGTAGCGGACTCTGGAGCCCGGCGCCGCTGCGTCATTAAGTCCGTCGCCTACCATCGAGCCTCGTGCCTGCCCACCGCCTCGCCCGGCTGATCGCCGTCATCGCGGGCATCGCGGGCGTCGTACTGTGCGGGCTCACGCCGCTGCTGCCGGTGAACCAGACCACTGCGACGATCGCGTGGCCGCAGGTTCCCGGAGCCGCTCAGGCGGCGACATCAGGAACCGGCCCGGACGGGCTGGTCAGCGACATCACCGCGCCGCTGGTGTCCGGCGCGCCCCAGGCTCTCGACATCTCGATTCCCTGCCGGATGATCGCGACCCTGCCCGCCGGCGGCGGTGTGGTCCTGTCCACCAACCCGGCGGCAGGCATCGAGGCGCGCCGCAACGGCCTGTTCATCACCGCCAACGCCAACTCCGTCGTCGTCGCGTTCCGTGACTCGGTCGCGGCGGTGGCACCGAGGGCCGCGGTCGCCTCCGGCGCGTGCAGCAAGGTGCACGCCTGGGCCAACCCGGCCAGCGTCGGCGCGGAGTTCGTCGGCATTCCCGGCGCCGCAGGCACGCTTGCCCCAGAGAAGAAGCCACAGGTGACCGGCGTCTTCACCGACCTCAAGGTCGCCGCTGAGCCCGGGTTGTCGGCCCGCATCGACATCGACACCCGGTTCATCACGTCGCCGTCGGCGCTGAAGCTCGGTGTGATGGTGTTCGGCGTGCTCTGCGTGGTGGCGTCGATCGTGGCGCTGGCGCTGCTCGACCGGCGAGCGGGGCGCCGCGTGCGGGGGGCCTGGCGACGGTTCTGGCGGGTGGGCCTTTCGACGTGGCTGCTCGACATCGGCGTGGTCGGCACATTGGTGCTCTGGCATCTGATCGGCGCCATTTCGTCCGACGACGGCTACAACCTGACCATCGCGCGGGTCTCCGACGACGCCGGATACGCCGCGAACTACTACCGCTTCTTCGGCACGACCGAGGCGCCGTTCGACTGGTACCAGTCGGTGCTCGCGCAGATGGCTGCGGTCAGCACGGCGGGCGTGTGGATGCGGGTACCCGCGACGCTGGCCGCCATCGGCACCTGGCTGATCATCAGCCGCTGTGTGCTGCCGAGGCTCGGCGGCCGCCTGGCACGTAACCGTGTCGCGGTGTGGACGGCTGGCGCGACGTTCCTGGCGGCTTGGCTGCCGTTCAACAACGGCCTTCGGCCCGAACCGCTGATCGCGTTCGGCGCGATCGCGGCGTGGGCGCTGATCGAGAACGCGATCGCCACCCGACGGTTGTGGCCCGCCGCCGTCGCGATCGTCGTCGCGGTCTTCAGCGTGACGCTGGCACCCCAGGGTCTGATCGCGGTGGCGCCGCTGTTGGTCGGTGCGCGTGCCGTCGCGAGGGTGGTGCGCAGCAGGCGCGTGGTGGACGGGTTGGTGGCCCAGTTGGCGCCACTGGCGGCGGCGCTGTCGCTGATCTTCGTGGTGGTGTTCCGCGACCAGACGCTGGCCACCGTCGCCGAATCCGCCCGCATCAAATACAAGGTCGGGCCGACCATCCCCTGGTACCAGGAATTCCTGCGCTACTACTTCCTGACCGTCGAGGACAGCGCCGACTCGTCGCTGACCCGTCGCTTCGCCGTGCTGGTGATGCTGGTGTGCCTGTTCGGCATGCTCGCGGTGCTGCTGCGCCGCCGCGGCGTTCCCGGCATGGCCACCGGACCGGTGTGGCGGCTGGTGGGTGCGACGGCCGTCGGGCTGCTGCTGCTGACGTTCACGCCGACGAAGTGGGCGGTGCAGTTCGGCGCGTTCGCGGGTCTGGCAGGCGCGCTTGGCGGGGTGGCGGCGTTCGCGTTCGCGCGGGTCGGCTTGCACAGCCGACGCAACCTGGCGCTGTACGTCACTGCGCTGCTGTTCGTATTGGCTTGGGCCACATCGGGTATCAACGGCTGGTTCTACGTCGGCAACTACGGAGTGCCGTGGTTCGACAAACAACCGGTGATCGTCGGGATCCCGGTGACGGGCATCTTCCTGGGTCTGGCGATCGTCACCGGCCTGCTGGCGGGCTGGCTGCACTTCCGGATGGACTACACCGGGCACACCCAGGTCGCCGACACCCGCCGCAACCGCGTGTTGGCGTCCACCCCGCTGCTCGTCGTGGCGATCATCATGGTGGTGCTCGAAGTCGGCTCGATGGCCAAGGGCGCCGCGCAGCGCTACCCGACCTACACCACCGCCAAGGCCAACATCGGCGCGCTGCTGTCGGGGCTGTCCAACACCAGTTGCGCGATGGCCGACGACGTGCTCGTCGAACCGGATACGAACGCCGGTCTGCTGCAACCTGTTCCGGGGCAGAAGTTTGGTCGGTACGGCCCGCTCGGGGGTGAGAACCCGGTGGGCTTCACACCCGACGGCGTCAGCGACACGCTGGAACCCGCCGAACCGGTCACCGCGAATCCCGGCACCGTGAACTCCCCCGGTTCGCCGAACGAGCCCAATGTCGGCATCGGGTACGCGGCGGGCACCGGCGGCGGCTACGGGCCTGTCGGCATCAACGGCTCGAACGTCTTCCTGCCGTTCGGGCTGGACCCCAAGCGCACGCCGGTGATGGGCAGCTACAACGAGAACTCCGTTGCGGCGAAGGTGACTTCGGCGTGGTACCAGTTGCCGCCACGCACCTCAGACCGGCCGTTGGTGACGGTCGCCGCCGCGGGCGCGATCTGGTACTACGAGGAGGACGGCTCCTTCAACTACGGCCAGTCGCTCAAGCTCGAGTGGGGAGTGCACCGGCCTGACGGCAGCTATCAGGCGCTCGGCCAGGTCCAGCCGATCGACATCTTCCCCCAAAACGCTTGGCGCAACCTGCGTTTCCCGCTCGCCTTTGCACCGCCGGAGGCCAACGTCGCGCGCATCGTCGCCGACGATCCGAACCTGTCCACCGATCAGTGGTTCGCGTTCACGCCGCCGCGGGTGCCGGTGCTCGAGACCGCGCAACAACTGCTCGGTTCGGATACCCCCGTGTTGATGGACATCGCCACAGCGGCGAACTTCCCATGCCAGCGCCCGTTCTCCGAACACCTTGGCGTTGCCGAACTTCCGGAGTACCGCATCCTGCCGAACTTCAAGCAAGTGGTGGTGTCGTCGAAGCAGTGGCAGTCCGCTGAAGGCGGCGGCCCGTTCCTGTTCATTCAGTCGCTGCTCGGCACCACGACCGTGCCGACGTATCTGCGCAACGACTGGTACCGCGACTGGGGCTGGATCGAGCGCTACAACCGCGTCGTACCGGAGTCGCAGGCCCCCAACGCGGCGATCGACCAGGGGACGAAGCGGGTCTACGGCTGGAGCCGAGGCGGACCGATCAGGGCCTTGCCATGAGCGGGGCCACGACTAGGGCCATGACGAGCGACGTGAAGATCGCCCGCTGGACGGCGACGATCGCGGGCCTGATCGGCTTCATCCTCTCGGTCGCGACGCCGCTGCTGCCGGTCGTGCAGACCACCGCGACGCTGAACTGGCCGCAAGACGGTCAGCTCAACAACGTGACCGCGCCGCTGATTTCGCAGGTGCCGGTGACCATGACCGTCACGGTGCCGTGTGAGGTGATCCGCACGATGCCGCCCGCGGGCGGGACGGTGCTGAGCACCGCGCCGAAGGACGGTAAACAGGCCGCGTTGCAGTCGCTGTTCGTCAACGTCAACCGGCAGCGAGTCGACATCACCGACCGCAACGTGGTGATCGCCAGCGTGCCGCGGGATAGGGCAGCAGGCTGTCAGCGCATCGAGATCACCTCGTCGGAGGCGGGCACGTTCGCCACGTTTGTCGGGCTCACCGATCCGAAGACAGGCTCCGATCAGCGGTCCGGTTTCCCCGATCCGAATCTGCGCCCGTCTATCGTCGGCATCTTCAGCGACCTGACCGGACCGGCACCGCCCGGATTGACCGCGTCGGCCGCGATCGACACCCGATTCTCCACCAAGCCAACGGCTTTGAAGCTGACCGCGATGCTGCTGGCGATCGTGTCGACGGTGATCGCGCTGGTCGCGTTGTGGCGGCTGGACCGACTCGACGGCCGCCGGATGCAGCGCTGGATCCCGCAGCGCTGGCGCACCTTCTCCGCCACCGACGTCGTGGTGATCGGCGGCTTCGTGGTCTGGCACGTGATCGGCGCCAACTCGTCGGACGACGGCTACATCCTGCAGATGGCCCGCGTCGCAGGGCATGCCGGCTACATGTCGAACTACTTCCGCTGGTTCGGCAGTCCCGAGGACCCGTTCGGCTGGTACTACAACCTGCTGGCGGTGATGACCGGTGTCAGCGATGCCAGCATCTGGATCCGGCTGCCCGACCTGGTCTGCGGAATCGTGTGCTGGCTGTTGCTGTCGCGCGAGGTGCTGCCCCGACTCGGGCCCGCGGTGGCGGCCAGCAAGCCCGCGGTGTGGGCCGCCGGTCTGGTGCTGCTCGGCGCCTGGATGCCGTTCAACAACGGCCTGCGCCCCGAGGGGCAGATCGCGACCGGCGCACTGATCACCTACGTGCTGATCGAACGCGCGATCATCTCCAGCCGGATGACGCCTGCGGCACTGGCGATCCTGACGGCTGCGTTCACGTTGGGCATCCAGCCGACCGGGCTGATCGCGGTTGCTGCGCTGCTGGCGGGCGGCAGGCCGATCCTGCGGATCCTGGTGAAGAGGCATCGGACCGTCGGCACCTGGCCACTCGTCGCACCCCTGCTGGCCGCAGGCACCGTAATCCTCACCGTGGTGTTCGCCGACCAAACGCTGGCGACGGTGTTGGAGGCCACCAGGATTCGCACCGCGATCGGCCCGAGCCAGGCGTGGTACACGGAGAACCTGCGCTACTACTACCTGTTCCTGCCGACGGTGGACGGTTCGCTGTCGCGGCGATTCGGCTTCTTCTTCACCGCGCTGTCGCTGTTCGCCGCGATGTTCATCCTGTTGCGACGCAAGCGCGTTCCCGGGGTGGCGCGCGGTCCGGTGTGGCGGTTGATCGGCATCATCTTCGGCACGATGTTCTTCCTGATGTTCACCCCGACCAAGTGGGTGCACCACTTCGGTCTGTTCGCCGCGGTGGGTGCCGCGATGGCCGCAGTGGCCACCGTGCTGGTCTCGCCCGCCGTGATGCGGTGGTCACGTAACCGGATGGCGTTCCTTGCCGCGGTGTTCTTCACCCTCGCGCTGTGTTTCGCCACCACCAACGGCTGGTGGTACGTGTCCAGCTACGGCGTGCCGTTCAACAACGCGACTCCCAAGATCGCAGGCCTGACAGCCAGTTTCATCTTCTTCCTGCTGTTCGCCGCCACCGCGATCTACGCCGCGTGGCTGCACTTCGTGGCCCGCGACCACGGCGAGGGCCGCATCGCGCGCACACTGACCGCCGCACCCATCCCGGTCGCGGCCGGCTTCATGGTGCTGGTGTTCGTCGGTTCGATGACCGCGGGGATCGTGCGCCAGTACCCGACCTACTCGAACGCGTGGGCCAATCTGCGCGCCTTCACCGGCGGCTGCGGTTTGGCCGACGACGTGCTCGTCGAGCCCGATCCCAACGACGGGTTCTTGAAACCGCTAGCCGGCAACTACGGCCCGCTTGGCCCGCTCGGCGGCGACAAGCCGGTGGGCTTCACACCTGACGGAGTGCCGGAAAAGATTGTCGCCGAGACCATTCGGATGAACCTGCCGATGCCGGGCACCGACTACGACTGGGATCAGCCCACCGCTCTGAAGACGCCGGGAGTCAACGGGTCGACGGTGCCACTGCCGTACGGCCTCGACCCGGCGCGGGTTCCGGTGGCGGGCACCTACGTCGAGGGGCCGCAGCAGCAGAGCCGGTTGACCTCGGCCTGGTATCAGCTGCCGCCACGCGACGCCGCGCATCCGCTCGTGGTGATCACCGCGGCGGGCACCATCACCGGCGACAGCGTGTTCAACGGTCGAACCGAGGGCCAGAAGGTCGAATTGGAGTACGCCCGGCCGGGACCCGACGGTGCTCCTGTGCCCGCGGGCAGGTTGGTGCCGTACGACCTCGGGCCGATTCCGTCATGGCGCAATCTGCGATTCCCGCGTGCCCAGATTCCGGCGGACGCCGTCGCGGTGCGGGTGGTTGCCGAGGACTTGTCGCTGACGCAGGGCGACTGGGTGGCGATCACGCCGCCGCGGGCGCCGGAGTTGCGGTCGGTGCAGGAGTACGTCGGCTCGACACAACCGGTGTTGATGGACTGGGCGGTCGGCCTTGCCTTCCCGTGCCAACAGCCGATGCTGCACGCCAACGGGGTCACCGAGATTCCGAAGTTCCGCATCACACCGGACTACAACGCCAAGCGCAAGGACACCGACACCTGGGAGGACGGTCTCAATGGCGGCCTGCTCGGTATCACCGACCTGCTGTTGCGGGCACGCGTGATGGCGACGTACCTGTCCAATGACTGGGGCCGCGACTGGGGTTCACTGCGCAGGTTCGAGATGACGCCCGATGCCCGCGACGCCCAGCCCGCGCAGATCGACTTCGGCACCGAGACCCGCAGTGGGCTGTGGTCGCCGGGCAAGATCCGCATCGGACCGTAAGTGGCCGACCGGATCCGGCTCGGCAACGCGGCGCTGACCCGCGTGGTCGAGTGGCAGGTCGACGGATTGCCGTTGGAACTGTTCCCGGCCACGCCACGCGACGGGTGGGCACAGGAGTTCACGCCGACGTTCTGGACCGACGCCGGGTGGCGTATCGCACTGCAGACCTGGGTGGTGCAGGTGGACGGGCTGATCGTGCTGGTGGACACCGGCGCAGGCAACGGAAAGGCAAGGCCCGCGATGCCGCCGCTGGACCACCTCGACACGAATTTTCTTGCCGCGCTGGGCGTTGCGGGTGTCGAACCCGACGCCGTGGACGTCGTGGTGAACACGCACATCCACTCCGATCACGTCGGCTGGAACACGACCAGACGCGGCGATGCGTGGGTGCCGACGTTCCCGAATGCGCGGTACTTGATGCCCGAGGCCGACTATCGCTTCTTTCACCCTGACAACGCCGGCAACTGGCTTGCGCCGCGTACCGAAGCGGACGCGGCCCGGCAGGCAGGTTGGCGAATTGCGTTCGAGGACAGCGTCTCACCGGTGCAGGAGCAGATCGAGTTGTGGGCCGATGATCTAGAGGTGTCGTCGTCGCTGCGGTTGCGGCCCGCACCGGGACACACGCCGGGTTCGTCGGTGCTCTGGCTGGACGCCGGTAAGCCCGCGGTGTTCGTCGGCGACCTGACGCACTGCCCGATCCAATTGCACCGGCCCACGGATCCGTGCGCGTTCGACGAGAATTTCGCGGAGGCGGCGGTGACGCGGAAGCGGGTGCTGACCGAGGCGTCCCGACGGCGGGCTTCGGTGATTCCCGCGCACTATCCGGGCCACGGCGGTGCCACGGTGGTGGCTCGCGGGGATGCGTTCATGATCGACGACTGGCTGGAGTTACCGGAGATCTAGGGCCGCTCACCTCTGCGGCAAGTGTGCTTTCGCCTCGTCGTAGCCTGCGGCGGCCGACGCTTCAGCGGGGCCGTACACGAGGTACAGCACGCCCGTGTCAAACGTCTGAGAGGACATCAACTGCAACGGGATCGATTGGCCGTCGTCGAACAGCCGCATGCCCTTGCCGACGACGATCGGATGCACCAGCAGATGCAGTTCGTCGAGCAACCCGGCGGCCAGCAGTTGACGGACCACGGAGACCGACCCGCTGATCGCGATATCGCCGCCGGGTTCGTTCTTGAGCGCCGTGCTCGCTTCGACGAGATCGCCCTCGAGCTGTTCGGAGTTGCGCCAGGTGAACTTCAGGTCTTGCCGCGACACCACGATCTTGCGGGTGTCGCCCAGCTTCTTCGCGAACTCCGCGTCCTGACTGCCGTCGGCCTCCCGAGCCGGCCACGCCCCCGCGAAACTGTCGTATGTCTCGCGGCCGAGCAGTATGGTGTCCGCCGCCCCCAGTTGGCCGCCCACCGCCGCGCCCATCTCGTCGTTGAAATACGGGAAGTGCCACTGATCCGGCGCTTCGACGACGCCGTCGAGGGCAATGAACATGCCTGCGGTGATTTTCCTCATGCAGTTGCAGACATGCCGCGCGTGCGAAACTCGTCGCGCCGTCCTGGGGCGGAGTTATTGAAAACTATGACGCAGCCGTAAACGCTCTGCTACTAGTTAATACGGCTATTCGTAAATGTTTCGCGCAGCAAACGATTATCTGCTGCGTTCCCTGGTGTTGCGAAGGGGTAATTGTGCTGCAGTCAAGGGAAGTGTCACAAACACCTCACGCGAAATTGAAGTCGGCTCGCACTTTCGATCAGGCAGGCGTTGAGGCCGCCATTTTCGACCTGCTGGTCGCCCTCGGGGAGGATCCGCACCGCGATGGCTTGAAGGACACCCCGGCCCGGGTGGCGCGCGCCTACCGCGAGACGTTCGCAGGCCTGTACACCGATCCGGAAGACGTCCTGAGCACGGTGTTCGACGAGCAACATGGCGAGCTCGTGCTAGTCAAGCAAATCCCGATGTACTCCACATGCGAACATCACCTGGTTTCATTCCACGGAGTCGCACATGTCGGCTATCTTCCTGGCGAAGACGGGCGAGTGACAGGTCTGTCGAAGATTGCGCGATTAGTCGACTTGTATGCCAGGCGTCCGCAGGTGCAGGAAAGACTCACCGGGCAAATCGCTGACGCTTTTATGCGCAAAATGAATGCCCGCGGAGTCATAGTCGTCATCGAGGCCGAACACCTCTGCATGGCGATGCGCGGTGTCCGAAAGCCAGGAGCGGTCACCACCACGTCTGCGGTGCGCGGCCAGTTCGCCACCGACGCGGCGTCACGCGCTGAGGCGCTGCATCTGCTGCGGGAGTGATCCCGTGACCGCATCACCGATGGGCAGTCACCCGCTGCGGGCCATGTGGGCGATGATGGTCGGCTTCTTTCTCATCGTCGTCGACTCGACCGTCGTCACGGTGGCCAACCCGGTCGTCAAACAACACTTCAGCGCCACCTACGACGCGGTCGTCTGGGTGACCAGTGCTTATCTCCTGGCGTTCGCGGCGCTGATGCTCGTGGGCGGACGCGTCGGCGACCGGTTCGGGCCGAAGAGCGTCTACCTGGTGGGCCTCGCGCTGTTCACAGCGTCGTCGGTGTGGTGTGGGATGGCCGGATCGATTGAAATGCTGATCGCAGGACGCGTCGCGCAGGGCGTCGGCGCAGCGCTGATCACGCCGCAGACATTGTCGGCGATCACCCGCACCTTCCCGCCGGAACGGCGCGGTGTCGCGATGAGTGTGTGGGGCGCCACCGCCGGAATCGGCATGTTCGTCGGCCCGTTGGTGGGCGGCCTCCTGGTGGATGTCCTTGGCTGGCGGTGGATCTTCTACATCAACGTCCCGATTGGCCTCGCCGGACTCGGCCTGGCCTTGTGGCTGGTCCCAGCGCTGCCTGGTCGGCGCTACCGGCTGGACATGCTCGGCGTTGTGCTGTCCTGCACCGGGATATGCCTGCTGGTGTTCGGTTTACAGGAAGGCCAGGACCACGGGCGGGCGGTGTGGATCTGGGGTGTCGTCGGCGGCGGTCTTGCGGTGCTGGTCGCGTTCGTCGTCTGGCAGTCAGTCCAGAAACGTGAACCGCTGATCCCGTTGACCCTGTTCCGGCACCGCGACTTCGGGATATCAAGCGCCGGCATCGCGATGATGAGCTTCGCGGCGATGGCATGCGGTATTCCGCTGATGTTCTACCTGCAGGACACGACGGGGCTGTCACCGCTGCGCGCGGCGCTTGTCACTACACCGATGGCCGTAGCCACCGGCGTGCTGGCACGTCCGGTCGGACAACTCGTCGACCGGGTCCAGCCTCGCCCCGTAGTCGGGTTCGGCTTCGCGATCCTGGCGATCGCCACGTTCTGGCTTGCGGCGGAGATGACCCCGAGTACGCCGGTCTGGCGGTTGATGCTGCCGCTGACGCTGCTGGGCGCGGCGGGTGCGATGGTGTGGGAACCGTTGGCCGTCAGCGCATCTCGGGCCGTACCTGTTGATCTTGCAGGCGCGGGGTCGGCTGTCTACAACACCGTCCGCCAAGTCGGGGCTGTGCTCGGCAGCGCCTGCATCGCGCCGTTGATGGTTTCGACGTCGCTCCGAGGATCGATGCTCCTGCCCGCCGCCGTAGCGGTGCTCGGCGCGATGACCGCACTTTTTCTCGTCGGCCACCGGACACCCGCACCGCGCACGGTGGTACCCCAACCAAGGAATGTGAGCGCCGCACTATGACCGCTTTTGCCGGGATGTCACGTTCGACTTCGCACGAAGCGGAGACACTCACCGATGACGAGCTACGCGAATTGCTGGCCTATCCGCAGGATCTCGACCGTCCTCTCCTTCGAGCGAACTTCATCGCCAGCATCGACGGCGCGGTGACACTCGACGGTGCGGGCCGGAAGTTGGGCACGCCGACCGATCGGCGGGTCTTTACCCGACTACGGGAGGTCGCGGACGTGATACTGGTCGGCGCCACCACCGCGAAGGCCAAGCCCTACACCGACATTCAACTCAGCGCCGAGGCCAAAGCCTGGCGTTCGTCGCGTGGCCTTTCGCCAGAAGTGCAGGTGGCGGTGGTGTCCAGCCGTGGTGTCATCTCGCAGCAGTTGCTGGACAATCCGACACCGCCCATCGTGTTCGTCTCCGCGAGCGCCGACGAGTCCACCCGCCTTGAACTCGAGGCATCCGGGGCGATCGTCAGGAAGATGCCACCGGGTCAGATCGGTTCTGCTGCGGTCCGCAACGGGCTCAGCGAGCTCGGATTGAACCGCGTACTCGTCGAGGGCGGGCCCACCTTCTTCTCACAATTGGTGGCCGACAACGAAATCGACGAACTGTGCCTGACCACCAGCCCCATGATGGTCGCCGGGCCCGCTCGCCGCGTCGCCACCGCGGCCGACCACGTCGAGATTCACATGCAGCGCAAAACGGTGCTGCTCGGCGCCGACGGCACCGTCATTGTGCGATGGGTTCGCCGCTGAGACGTCATGACGTCGGGTTGGCCGTCGCGTTGCCTTCCACGATCTGGTCGTGGCACTCGAGGCGCGACTTGCCGGTCTGCTCCATGCAAACCAGTACCGGCCCCTCAGTCTCCGACGGGTACACCTCGTCATTCGGGCCCGCCGTGGCGGTCGGACTGGAGATCTCGCCAGGATAGAGCGACCAGATGGTTCCGTTCGTGGTCGGCAGGTGTGCACAGTAGGCCGGCGCGCCACTTTCGGTGATGCCGGCCGCGCCCAACGTCGCGCAGTTGGTGCCGACCACCACCACCGGCAGCGTGACGTCGGCCGGCGGCGCAGGTGCCTGCCGCGCCGACGTCGGCTGCGGTCGGGCTTCTGAGCTGCGGTCACGCGTGTGGTCGAACAGTACGAAACCGATTGCCGCGACCGCGATCACGACAAGCGCGGCAGCGACGCCGATCAGGATGCGGTGGCGGGAGTCGGTCTGTGCTCTGGCGTGCCTGGGGCCCGTCGCCGGAATCGCCAACTGGGTCTCGTCGGCGATGCGCTGTCGGTCCTCGCTACCGATGTGGTGGGCGAGCGCGCGGGCGAAGTCGATGCACCGGTCGTAGCGGTCCTTCGGTGACTTCGACAGCGCCTTGTCGAACACCGGTCCCAGGCTGGACAACTCCGGCCGTCGGGTGCCGATCTGCGGCGGCGCGGCCGTCAGGTGCTTGCTGATCACCACGGCTGGGTTCGAGTGCTGGAAAGGTGGTGTGCCGGTGAGCAACTGGAATGCGGTGGCGGCCAGCGCGTACTGGTCGGCGCGTCCGTCGATCTCCTCGCCCTTGAGTTGCTCGGGTGCGGAGTACGACACGGTGCCCACCGTCATGTTCGTTCCGGTCAGCACGCTCGGTTCGCCGATCCAGCGGGCAATCCCGAAGTCGGCCAACATGATCCGCTCGCTGTCAGTGTCATGATTTGCCATCAGGATGTTGGCCGGTTTCACATCGCGGTGCAGCAGGCCTTTCTGGTGGGCGTAGTCGAGCGCGTCGGCGACAGCGGTGACGATGCGCACCACCTCGTCGGCGGGCATACCGTTCGGGAACTGCTCGGCGAGCAGCCGCCCGGCATCGGTGCCCTCGACGTAGTCCATCGAGATCCACAGCTGGCCGTCGACGTCGCCGCGGTCGTGCACCTCGACGATGTGCGGATGCCACAGCGTGGCGGCAACATCGGCTTCGCGGTTGAACCGCTCGCGGTACTCGCTTTCGGAACAGACCGTGGCCGACAGAACCTTCAGCGCGTCGCGGCGCGGCAACCGCGGATGCTGGGCCAGATACACCTCGCCCATCCCGCCAGCACCGAGCGATCGCAGAATCGTGTAACCGGCGATCACCTGGCCGTCCGTTAGCGGCATGGGCGAATCTTAATAGGTGGCGCTCCAGTCGGTTGTGCGTCTTGATGAGGTCAGGCGCTTGCGAAGGCCGTCGCGCTGAAGATGGCGAAGATGACGTCGTCGGTAGGCACCGACATGGTCTGCCCGTGCCCCAAGCGACACCATCGCAAATGAGGCGTCCACACCGTCGGCGGGCAGGCCTGAACAGGACGGAACCTCCCCCCACCCCAGCAACGTTCTCGGCCCAGCGGGCCGCGCCCATGCCTTCGAAGGCGCGCCGCAGCTGACCAGCAGCATCTGCGTCCGCGCCTACTCGAACGGCATCCGGAGCGCTCCGGCACAGTCAAGGGTCACGCGGACAACCGATGAGAACCGACGCGCGGAGCCGGTCGGCGCTTAAAGCGGCGTGAGGCCGTGCTTGCGTTGGACTTTGCCCAGGTTCTGCTTGTCCCGCAACAACCGCAGCGACTTGCGAAGCAACAACCGGGTCTCATGCGGCTGGATCACGCCGTCGATGTAGCCGCGCTCCGCGGCGATCCACGGGGTCGCCATGTTGAGGTTGTAGCCCTCGATGAAATCGTCGCGAATCTTCTGCACCTCAGGCGCTGTCGGATCCGGGAACCGCTTCACCAGAAGCTGCGCGGCGCCCTCGGCGCCGATCACCGCGATACGCGCCGTCGGCCACGCGAAGTTCAGATCGGCAGACAACTGCTTGGAACCCATCACCGCGTAGCCGCCGCCGTAGGCCTTGCGAATGATGATCGTCACCTTGGGCACGTCGGCTTCCACGATGGCATTGAAGAACCGTCCGCCGCGCTTGATGATGCCGCCCTTTTCCTCCTCGACACCGGGCATCGCACCCGGGGTGTCGACGACGAACACCAGCGGCAAGTTGAACGAATCACAGAACCGGATGAAGCCGGCGGCCTTGTCGGACGCCTCGTTGCCGACCGCGCCGGACATGTGCATCGGCTGGTTGGCGATCACGCCGACCGGGTGGCCGTCGACACGCGCGAACGCGGTGATCATGGAAGGGCTTCGCTGGTCGGCGATTTCGAAAACGTCACCGTCGTCGAAGATCCGCAACAGGATCTCGTGCATGTCGTAGGCCATGTTGTCGCTGTCCGGCACGATCGAGTCGAGTTCGTAGTCGTGCGGGGTCAACTCCGGTTCCAGCCCGGGATTGATGATCGGCGGATCGTCGAAGTGATTGGCAGGCAGGAAGCTCAGGTAGTCGCGCACATACTGGTAGGCCTCGGCCTCCGACTCGACCACCTTGTGGATGTTGCCGCGCTGGGCCTGGACGTCGGCACCGCCGAGTTCGTCGAAGGTGACGTCCTCGCCGGTGACGTCCTTGATGACGTCAGGGCCGGTGATGAACATGTAGCCCTGGTCGCGCACCGCTACCAGCAGGTCGGTTTGGATCGGTGAATAGACTGCTCCGCCAGCGCATTTCCCGAAGATCAGCGAGATCTCGGGCACCAGGCCGCGCAACATCTCATGGCGGCGACCCAGCTCGGCGTACCACGCCAGCGAGGTCACGGCGTCTTGGATACGGGCACCCGCCGAGTCGTTGATGCCGATGATCGGGCAGCCGACCATGGCCACCCACTCCATCAGCTTGGCGACCTTGCGGCCGAACATCTCACCGACCGAACCCTGGAACACCGTCTGGTCGTGACTGAACACGCCGACCGGCCTGCCGTCGATGGTGCCGTGGCCGGTCACCACGCCGTCACCGAACAGTGCGTTGGGATCGCCCGGCGTCTTGGCCAGCGCACCGATCTCCAGGAAGCTGCCGGGATCGACGAGGGCGTTGATGCGGGCGCGGGCACTGGGGATGCCCTTCTTCTCCCGCTTGGCGACGGCCTTCTCACCGCCGGGTTCCTTGGCCAGCTCGAGCTTTTCACGGAGTTCGGCCAGCAGAGCCGCGGTGGTTCGGTTGGTCACTTCGCCTGCTTCTCCTAGTCCTTCATCGCGTCGAACGCGACGCGTTCGATTCGACTGATCGCCTCGCTCATGTGTGCGCCGACCTTCGCAATGTACGGCTCGTCGATGGCCTGGATGTGCTCGCCCCCGATGTGCACGATCTCGAGGTCGGAGACGTACTCGCCCCAGCCGCCGTCGGGTTGCCGGATGGCGTAGCGCGGCTCGAAGAAGATCGCGTCGTCGTGGTAGCGGTCGGCCATGTAGAGGGTGACGTGCCCGTTGTACGGCTGGATCTCGACGGTCTCCAGCAGCCGGTTGTCCAGATACGACGTGCGCTGGTGCTCGATGACCCCGCCGGGGATCTGCACGCCGCTCTGCTTGACCGCGTCCAGCACGAACTGCACCTGTGCCTCGTCGTCGAGTTCCTCGAGCTGCTCGTACGGGATCGGCGGCACCTCGACGTTGAAGGTGCGTTCGGCGAACCGCGCGTAGCGGTCCCAGCGGGCGCGGGTCTCCTCCTTGGTCTTCGGGATCTCCTCGCCAGGGCGGACCATGTCGATGAGCCCGACGAAACGGACGTCGGCGCCCGCGCGCTTCAGCCCGATGGCGCAGGCGTAGGCGAGCGCACCGCCCAGTGACCAGCCGACCAGGACGAACGGCCCGTCGCCACCGAGTTCGAGCAGCTTCGGCAGGTACTGCCCTGCCCGCTCCTCGATCGATCCCTCGACCCGCTCGAAGCCGTACATGGGGGTGTCGGCGGGCAGCCGCTTGAGCAGCGGCTCGTACACCACCGTCGAACCGCCCGCCGGATGGAACACGAACACCGGGGTCCGTTTCCTCCCCTCTCGCGGCGCACGCAGGGTACGGACGAATCCGTCGATCTGGCCGGCTTCCAGATGCTCACGCACGATGGTGGCCAACGCCTCGATGGTCGGCGAGTTCTTCACGTCGTCGACGGTGATGGTGCCCTCGGCCCGTTCCGAAAGCCGTTGCGCCATCTTCTCGTACGTCGCGTCGTCGAGTTCGGGCAGCGGATTGAAGATGCCACCCGGCGACTTGCCGGTGACGATCGCCCACGTCGCGAACGTGACGCGCTCGGCCGCCTCGCGAGGCGGCACGCCGGCGCCGAGCGCCTCGATGACCGCTTCCTGCGTCAGCACGTTCGCCGCGATCGACGCCGCACTGGGCTGGTCGGGACCGGCGGGGTTCGTCGGCGGTGGCGGAGCGGCACTGGCCGCGACATCCGACTTCGGCACGGCTGGGCCGGTGGGATCGGTTGGGGGCGGCGGGATGTCACTCGCAGTGGCCGTCCCGGCGCTGGTGAGCGTCTCCTCCAGCTCGGCGACCGTCGTGGCGCCGCCCATCAATTGCGCTTGTTCGGCGGCGATCTCTTCCGGGGTCATCGCTTTCTGGTGCTCCGCGAGCTGGTCCACCTCGTCGCGGTGCTCGATCGCGTACTCGATCAGCTTCTCCACCGCATACAGGTTCGCGTCCCGCACAGCGGTCAGCTGAATCGGCGGCAGATCGAAGTCGTACTCGACGCGATTCTTGATGCGCACCGCCATCAGCGAGTCGAGGCCGAGCTCGATCAGCGGCACCTCCCACGGCAGGTCCTCTGGCTCGTAACCCATTGCACCGCCGACGATCGTGGCCAACCGGTCGTGCACCGTCTCACCGGTGTCCGCCGACCACTTGGCGAAGCCTGCACCGAGATTCGCGCCCTGGGTCAGGTTGTCCTGCAGGATCTCTGGAGCCGCTTCGGCGGCGACATCAGCCTCAGCGGTGTCTTCCGCCAGGGCCTGATCGACCACCCGGCCAACGCCAACCGCCGACGGTAGCGCCGCGGCCGCACCATCGCGGCTCACGATCGCGTCGTACACCAACGTGAACGACTCGTCGATGCGCGCGTGAACCTGCACGGTTGCACCGCCGGGATGACGGGTCAGCGTGGTGACCAGGCGTGCACCGTCGCCGGGGACCGCCCGCTGCTCGAACGCGGTCAGCTTGGCGCCAGGAAGAACCTGCGCCGCAGCGGCTTTCACCAACGCAGCGAGGTCCGGCTCACCCTTGGGTGCGAACTCCCAGACATGCTTGCCGTCGGGCGTCGCGACATGGTTGCCCGGCATCATCACCGAACTGTCGCCGGTGAACTTCGCGTCCAGCCAGTGCGGCTTGCGCTTGAACCGGGTGGGCGGGATGTTGGCGTAGTCAGTCCGCGGGTCGACGGCCGGGGAGAACAAGGTGCGGAAGTCCAGATCGTGGCCGTGCACGTACAGCTGAGCCATGGCCGCCGTCATCGAGTCGACCTCGTCCTGCTTGCGGGCCAGCGTCGCGATCAACTGCCCGTCGTGCAGACCCGCCGCCGCCGTGGTCAGGCCCACCTGCATCAGCGCCACCGGATTCGGTGCCAGCTCGAGGAACGTGGTGTGCCCGTTGTCGACCGCGTTGCGGATGCCCTGAGTGAAGTGGACGCTGTGCCGCAGCCCCTTCTTCCAGTACTCGACGTCGTGGATCGGCTCACCGCCCGGCCGGATGTAGCGGCCTTCGTGCACGGTCGAGAAGTAGCCGGTGGTCAACGGTTGCGCCGCGATGCCCTGCAACTCGGCCGCGAGTTCACCGAGCAGCGGATCCATCTGAGAGGTGTGGCTGGCGCCCTTGGTCTGGAACTTGCGGGCGAACCTGCCCTCGGACTCCGCGCGCGCGATGATCGCGTCGACCTGCTCCGGCGGGCCGCCGATGACCGTCTGGGTCGGCGCGGCGTACACGCACACCTCGAGGCCGTCGAAATCGGCGAACACCGTTTCGATTTCGTCGACTGAGTACTCGACGAGCGCCATCAACCGGATGTACTCGCCGAACAGCATGGCTTCGCCTTCACCCATCAGGTGGGCGCGTGAGCAGATCGTGCGGGTGGCGTCGGCCAGCGACAGGCCGCCGGAGAAGTACGCCGCGGCCGCCTCGCCGAGCGACTGACCAATCACCGCAGCGGGTTTCGCGCCGTGGGCCTTGAGCAGTTCGCCGAGCGCGATCTGGATCGCGAAGATCACCGTCTGCGTGGTCTCGATGCCGTAGTCCTGCGAATCGTCGAGGATCAGTTCGACGATGGAGTAGCCCAGTTCGTCCTGGATCAGCGCGTCGACCTTGTTGATCCACTCGGCGAACGTCTCGTCGCGCAGGTAGAGGTTCTTACCCATCTTGCGGTGCTGGGCGCCGAAGCCGGCCAGCACCCACACCGGGCCGTTGCTCACCGGACCGTCGGCGGTGAACACGCCTGCGTTCGGTTTGCCCTCGGCCAGCGCCCGCAGGCCCTTGATCGCCTCGTCGTGATCGTGCGCCAGCACCACGGCGCGCGAGCGGCCGTGGTTGCGCCGCGACAGTGAGCGGCCGATCGACTCCAGCGACGATGCGCGGCCCTCTGGGCTGTCCATCCAGTCGGCCAACTCGGCGGCGGTGGCCTTCTTGCGCGACGTCAGGAACCCTGAAACCGCCAGCGGCACAACAGGAGTCGGCTGTTCGCCGGACTCCAACTCTT
This sequence comes from Mycobacterium sp. ACS1612, assembly GCF_001667505.1. GTDB lineage: Bacteria > Actinomycetota > Actinomycetes > Mycobacteriales > Mycobacteriaceae > Mycobacterium. The sequence goes on along the minus strand of NZ_LZHZ01000023.1, from coordinate 32,149 downwards.
CACGTGCGGTCTCGAGCAACCGCAGCGCCTCGTCGGTCAGGCCCGGCAGCTCCGCCTCGTCGTCGGTAACCGCGGCGTGGCTGGGCTCGTCGTCTGAGTCCTCATCGACGAACTCGCCGTACTCGTCCATCCGGACCCCGCCGATGTATACGGCGTCGGCCTCGGCAGCCTTCGGCTTCTCGGGCTCTGATTCCGGTTCTGGCTCCGGCTCAACGAGATCCGAAGGAAGCACCTCGCGCAGCACCATGTGCGCGTTGGCGCCGCCGAACCCGAACCCGGACACGCCAGTGATCGCGTGACCACTGTAGCGCGGCCAGTCGGTCACGGTGTCGGCGACCTTCAGGTGCACGGCGTCGAAGTCGATGTAGGGGTTGGGACCCGTGTAGTTGATCGACGGCGGGATCTTGTCGTTCCGCAGCGCCAGCGCCATCTTGGCCAGGCTGGCAGCGCCCGCGGCCGATTCAAGGTGGCCCACATTGGATTTCACCGCGCCGAGCAGCGCGGGCTTGTCCGCAGGACGGCCCTTGCCGACGACGCGGCCCAGCGCGTCGGCCTCGATCGGGTCGCCGAGAATGGTGCCGGTGCCGTGCGCCTCGATGTAGTCGACGTCGCGCGGATTGACGCCAGCGTCCTTGTACGCCTTGCGCAGCACCTCGGCCTGCGCGTCGGGATTCGGCGCGAGCATGCCGTTGGACCGGCCGTCATGGTTGACCGCGCTGCCCGCAATGACAGCGATGATCTCGTCGCCATCGCGCCTGGCGTCGGACAATCGCTTGAGCACCAGCATGCCGCCGCCCTCGGAGCGCGCGTAGCCGTCGGCGTCCTGCGAGAACGACTTGATCCGGCCGTCGGAGGCCAGCACGCCGCCGACCTCATCGAAACCGATGGTCACCAGCGGGGTGATCAACGCGTTCACGCCGCCGACGACCGCCACATCGGCCTCGCCCGCACGCAGTGCGGCCACGCCCTGATGCGCGGCGACCAGCGACGACGAACATGCGGTGTCGATGGCCATCGACGGTCCGCGGAAGTCGAAGAAGTAGGACACCCGGTTGGCGATGATCGAACTGGTGGTCCCGGTGATCGCATACGGGTGGGCGACCGTCGGATCGGATACCGCCAGGAACTGGTAGTCGGTATTCGACGACCCGATGTAGACCCCGACCCGCTCGCCGCGCAGGCTGGACGCCGGGATGCGGGCGTTTTCCAAGGCCTCCCAGGTCAATTCGAGCGCCATCCGCTGCTGCGGATCGAGGTTGTCGGCCTCCATCTTGGACAGCGTGAAGAACTCGGCGTCGAAACCCTTGATGTCGGACAGATAGCCGCCACGGGTGCGGGCCTTCGCGACCCGCTCGGCGATCCGCGGCTCGGAGAGGAACTCCTCCCAGCGGCCCTCCGGCAGATCGGTGATCGCGTCGCGGCCCTCGAGCAGCGCCTGCCACGTCTGTTCGGGGGTGTGCATGTCGCCGGGGAAGCGGGTGGCGATGCCCACAATGGCTATGTTGGCGATGCCCTCATCAACCTCCCGCGACCAATCCTCTTCGACCCCAGTGTCTTCGACCTCGGGCTCGCCCTCGATGATGACGGTGGCCAACGATTCGATGGTGGGATGCCGGAACGCGACCGTGGCGGTCAGCGTCACACCAGTCAGATCCTCGATGTCACTGGCCATCGCGACGGCGTCACGTGACGACAGACCGAGCTCGACCAGCGGCGCGGATTCGTTGATGTTGTCGGGCGATTGGCCCGTGGCGTTGGCGACCCAGTTGCGCAGCCATTCGCGCATCTCGGCGACCGTCATGTCGGTGCGTGGCGGGTTGAGCGACTTTTCGGGCGCCAACTGCACTTCGTCGCCGGACGGCAGGTCGGGGTGTTGCGAATCGTCTTGTGTGTCAGCCATTTTCGAAGGTTCTAGTCGGTCTCGTCGGGGAACGCGTTGGCCACGCGCCCGCTGCGCAGGCTGCCGTCGAGATAGGCGGCGCGGCAGGCACGTCGGCCGATCTTGCCGCTCGACGTGCGCGGAATCGCACCCGCGGCGGTCAGCAGCACGTCACGCACGGTGACGCCGTGGCGCACCGCGATCGCAGCGCGGATGTCGTCGGCGATCGGGCCCATGTCGAGCTTGTGTGCGCCGGGCGCCCTCTCCCCGACGATCACCAACTGCTCGGAGGTGTCGTCCGGATCACGCTTGAGACCCGCGTGCGCGTTCTCGAACACCTCGTCGGGCAACTGGTTCGCAGGCACCGAGAACGCGGCGACGAACCCGGTGCGAAGCGCCTTCGATGCCTCCTGCGCGGAGTATTCGAGGTCCTGCGGGTAGTGGTTGCGGCCGTCGATGATCACCAGATCCTTTGTGCGGCCCGTGATGTAGAGCTCGCCGTCGTGGTAGGCGCCAAGGTCGCCGGTGCGCACCCACGTCGCGTCGTCTGCTGCGCCCTCGGCGTGCGACGGGTTGGTGCGCGATTTGAGGATGTTATGAAAAGTCTCAGCGGTCGCGACCTCTTTACCCCAGTAGCCGGTACCCATGTTCTGGCCGCTGATCCAGACCTCGCCGATCTGACCGTCGGGCAGTTCGGTGGCGGTGTCGTTGTCGACGATCACCGCCCACTCGGCGATGCCGATCTTGCCCGCGCCCGCCTGCGCGACGGCCTTCGGCGAATCGTCGGGCACCGGCACGAAACGGCCCTCGTTGAGTTCGTCGCGGTCGACGCTGATGATCGTCGGTTCGGCGTTCATCGGAGTGGTCGACACGAACAGCGTCGCCTCGGCGAGGCCGTAGGACGGCTTGATCGCCTTCGGCTGAAAACCGAAGGGGCCGAAGGCTTCGTTGAACCGGCGCACCGTGGCCGCCGAGATCGGCTCACTGCCGTTGAGGATGCACTTGACGTTCGACAGGTCCATCGGCGGCTCGCCGTCCTTGGGCACCCCGCGCGCCGCGGCGTGGTCGAACGCGAAGTTCGGCGCGACCGAGATGGTGCCGCCGGTGTCGCCCTCCCTGCGGGCAAGCTCGCGGATCCACCGGCCGGGCCGACGCACGAACGCGGCCGGCGTCATGAACGTCACGTAATGGCCGATCATCGGTGACAGCAGCACGGTGATCAGACCCATGTCGTGGAAGAACGGCAGCCAGGACACACCGCGGTCGCCTTCTTCACCCTCGAGCGCCTCGATCACCTGCACCACGTTGGTCGCGAGGTTCAGGTAGGTGATCTGCACACCGGTCGGGATGCGGGTTGAGCCGGAGGTGTACTGCAGATAGGCGATGGTGTCCCTGGCGATGTCGACGGACTCCCACGTCGTACCGACGTCGTTGGGCACCGCATCGACGGCGATGACGCGCGGGCGCTCCTTGGCGGGGCGGGTCCGGAAGAACTTGCGCACGCCCTCGGCCGCTTCGGTGGTGGTCAGGATCGCAGAGGGATGGCAGTCGTCGAGCACCGCGTGCAGGCGGCCGACGTGGCCGGGCTCCGACGGATCGAACAGCGGCACGGCGATGCGACCCGAATAGAGAGTGCCGAAGAACGCGACGAGGTAGTGGAGGTTCTGCGGGCACAGGATCGCGACGCGGTCACCGGGCTGGGTGACCTGCTGCAGCCGGGCGCCGATGGCGCGGTTGCGCGCACCGAAGTCTGCCCAGTTCAAGTCCCGCGCGACGCCGTCGCGTTCGGTGGAGAAATCAAGGAAGCGGTAGGCGAGCTTGTCGCCGCGCACCTTCGCCCACTTCTCGACGTGACGGACCAGGTTCCCGTTGTCGGGAAACACAATTTGTCCGTTCTTGAGAAACGGGTTGTGGAACGCCATCGCACTCTCCTGTCAAAGCCACACGCACATCGCGTAGCCACTTCAGCTCTTGTCGGCGGGACGCCGCAGTCACTCGAGGCGAACCGCGCGAACCCAAACCCCGGAAATCGTACCGGGAGTAGGCGTTGTCCGCGTTTATAGGCTCTGACCTGCGTATTCAGCCCGACTTCCGCGCACCGCTCTTAGTTTTTTCTTAATGTTAGGCGACCTGTTGGCACTCGCCAAATCGCTTGGGTCACATGTCAGCCATGTTTTGGGTGCGGAGCGTTATCGATCACGTTCTGCGCCCATCCCAGTGTCCACTGTGTAGCCGAGGCACCGTCTAGATTCCAGAACTGCGGCGTGGCGTACATCGCGTGGATCGGTTGTCCGCCGTTGCCTGCCAGCACCTCGAGTGTGCGTGGGAGTTGGGTGACGTTGAACGCCGACTCCGGCGCCGCGCAGATCAGGTCGCCACGCGCGCAAATCTCGTTGGTGCGGTCGTTGAGCGAGCCGAATCCGCCGGGCCGCGGGCCCGTCATCGTCAGCCCCATCGCCGACAGCGTCGGGACTTCCTGCAGCGTGATCTCCGCACCCTGACCGTCAGGGTTGGGGCCGATGTCCTGACCGATGTTGTCCTGGCGGCGGCCGTCGGCGATCACCGTGACACCGAGCACCAGATCCTCGTCGACCGGTCCGCGTCCGTTGCCGATGTCGCTGGCGATGTCACCGGCGATCACCGCGCCCTGCGAGAAGCCGACGAGCACGTAACTGGTCAACGGGCACTGATCGTTCATCCGCTTCATCTCGTCGACCGCGTTGCGGGTGCCCTCCGCCCGGCTGTCGTTGTACGACATCTGCTTGTCGGCCGACAGCGGATTGTGGAACTGCGCGGTGTACGGGACGGTGAAGATCTCCAGCCGATCGTTGCCGAACTGCGCGCGAAGCGGGTTGGTCACGTTGAGCAGAAGCGCCGCCGGGAACTGAACCGGGTTGTGCGGGTCCAACTGCGGCGAGGACTCCCAGGTGCCCGGGATGGAGATCATCTCGACGTCCGGGCAGTCGGCGGACTGGAAATCCGGGCGCGGCTTCTTGGCGGTGGGCGGGACCGCGGTGGGCGGCACCGCGCCCGGCGGCAGCGCGGTCGTCGGGGTTTCCGGCTTGCGCAGCACCACGATCACGATCGCGACGATCAACACGACGACGAGGGCCATCGCCCCGGCTGCGACAAGCGCGAGGATACGGTGGCGTTTCCGCCGATTGGTCTTGGACATGTGCTCCTGCTAGCAGAGTTTGTCGGTTGCGATCCGAATGTAATCAGCCGTCGCCGCGTCCACGTCACCCGCCGCAGGCGCCGACGAACTCAGATGCGCGGTCCGCACGTCGCCGCGCACCAGCGGCACCACAACGTCCCAGACAGCTTGATCACTCTGTTTGGCGGCACGCGCCTGGCACACGTATGACCCGATGCGCAGCGCCATCAAATCGCTCGACGGTCTGACCCCGGCAGCGTTGAGCGCATCGAGATACGCGCGCTGCTGTTCGGTCACGACCATCGCGTTGCCGTCGCTGTTCGGCTGAGACGGCGCCGGCGCACTCTCTGAGGTCGACAGTCCGACGCTGGCCATCACGTCGTCGGCGACGGAGCACCCGGTCAGCAGGGCCGCGGACGATGCGACCAGAAACGAGGTTGCCGACCACCGGGACAGGTTTGCCAAGCCGGTCGGGCGTCGTTCGGGCTGCTGCACTCCTCCAAGGTACCGGCTAGTGGAGCGGGAACCCGGTGACCGAGGCCGTGGCTGGTCGCGGCTACCTGATCGTGGCGACGAGTTCCCCTGACATCGCGCCAAGCTGACCCGCCCAGGTACCCCAGTCGTGTTGCGGGCCGTCGGGGAAATCGAAGTGCCCGTTGTGCCCGCCGACCGAGCGGTAGTGCTGGTAGAACGAACGGTTGCTGCCCTGGGCCTGATCGCAGTAGCCGATCATCGCGGCCGGATCGGCGCATCCGAGCGTCGACGGACTGAAGATCCACAGCCGCGTGTTGTTGTCCGCGAGCAACTGCACGTGCACATCGGGGTCATGCCACTTCCACCGGCCCAGCTGCGGCAAGCCCCACATGTTGCGGGTGTCGACCCCGCCGTACTGCGCCAGTCCGGCGGTGATCGCTCCGTTGGTGTAGGTGTTGGACGGGTTCAGAAATCCGGACAGCGAGCCTGCGAAGCGGTAGCGATCGGGATGGAAGGTGGCGATGGTCACCGCTCCGGTGCCGCCCTGCGCGGCCCCGACGATGCCGTGTCCGCTCGGCGCCAGGCCCTTGTTGGCGGCCATCCAGTTGGGCAGCTCGTCGGCCAGGAACGTCTCCCACTGCCTGCTGCCGTCCTGCTCCCAGTTGGTGTAGAGGCTCCACGCTCCACCCGCGGGTGCGGCCACCGAGATGCCTTTACCGGCGAGCGTGTTCATCGCGTTGCCCGCTGTGACCCAGTTGCTCACGTCGGGTGCCGCGTTGAACGCGTCGAGCAGCACCACCATGTGCGGGCCGCCGCCCTGGAATGCGACGGGGATATCGCGGCCCATCGCGGCCGACGGCACCATCAGCATTTCGACGTCGGCCTTGGCGACCGGCGCCACCGACGTGCCGAGCGACCACAGTCCTGCGGCCAGCGCCACGGTCAAGAACCCTCGTATCAACCCACGCATAAACCCACCTCACGTCGCATCCGCTTGGTCCCCGCCGGAGGTAGTGAACCACACCACCGTTGCGGGGCGCTTCGGAAACGATGACGGCGGCGACCCTTGAAAGAGTCGCCGCCGTCGATCGTGTTGTCGTCAGCGATTAGCCGCCGGAGGTGTTGGCGGTCGGCTGCGCCGTGGGAACTTCCTGCGGCGTCGCGCCGAGCACCCGCTGGATGTCAGGCTTCATCTGCTGCAGCTGCGAACCCCAGTACGGCCAGTCGTGCACACCATTGGACGGGAAGTTGAACACGCCGTTCTTGCCGCCCGCGGCGATGTAGTTCTCCTGGAACGTCTTGTTCGTGCGGAGCGTGAAGCCCTCCAGGAACTTGGCGTTGAACAGGTTGCCTGCCGACAGACCCGCACTCAGGTCCGAAGGAGTGCCGTTACCGCAGTAGACCCAGATCCGGGTGTTGTTCGCGACCAGCTTCGACATGTTGACCATCGGGTCGTTGCGCTTCCAGGCGCTGTTCGCGTCCTCGGTCTTACCCCACATGTCGTCGGCCTTGTAGCCGCCTGCGTCACCCATCGAGATGTTGACCAGCATCGGCCACCAGCCCTCGGACAGGTTCAGGAAGCCCGACAGCGAGGCCGCATACGGGAACTGCTCCGGGTGGTAGATCGCCAGGGTCAGCGCTGCCGAACCGGCCATCGAAAGACCAACCACGGCGCTGCCGGTCGGCTTGACCTGCTTCTGAGAAGCCAGGTATGCGGGCAGCTCCTGCGTAAGGAACGTCTCCCACTTATAGGTCTGGCATGTTCCGGTCTTCTTGCTGCACGCCGGTGAGTACCAGTCGCTGTAGAAGCTGGACTGACCACCGACCGGCATGACAACCGACAGGCCGGAGTTGAGGTACCACTCAAACGCCGCCGTGTTGATGTCCCAACCGTTGAAGTCGTCTTGCGCACGCAGGCCGTCAAGCAGGTACACGGCCGGTGTGTTCGGCCCGCCGCTCTGGAACTGAACCTTGATGTCGCGTCCCATCCCCGCTGACGGAACCATGAGGTACTCGACCGGCAGACCCGGACGAGAGAAAGCCCCCGCAGTCGCCGAGCCGCCGACGAACCCCACGAGGCCGGGCAACACGGCAGCGGCCACGGCCGCAATCGTGAGCCGACGCACCCAGGCGCCGCGCATCTTCCCAACGAACTTCATGCTTCTACCTATCCCATCTGTCGTAAGCCGCACAGCCGAACCCGCGGCGTGCTCGTGTAGTCAACCACACCTGCGCGTGATTCCTCTTCTCAGCGTGTATCGTCCCTGGTCGCTCCTCAGCCGTTGAGGGTCGCGATCAGGTCTGGTTTCAGCGCCGTCAATTGCTGCGCCCAATATGCCCAGGCATGGTTGCCAGCCGCCGGAAACACAAAGGTCGCGTTGTTGCCGCCGGCCTTCGCGTAGGCCTCTTGAAAGTCCTTGTTGCTCTTGATCGCCATGCCTTCAAGGCTGTCGGCGTTGAACTGTTGATTCGGATCTGGATTGGGATTCACCGGAGTGTTCCCACCAGGTGCGCAGTAGATCCACAGCCGAGTTCCATTCGCGACGATGCGCGACACCTGCTTGATGGGGTCGTTGCGCTTCCAGGCGGAATCCCATGGGGCGCCCCACATGTTGTCGACGTTGTAGCCGCCTGCGTCGAGCATCGCGACGCGAATGGCTTGCTGCATCAACAGCGCGGACGGATTCAAAAAGCCCGACAACGATGCGGCGTACGAGAACTGTGACGGGTGATACGCCGAGAGGATCAGCGCCGCACTTCCCGACATCGACAGTCCGACAACGCCATTGCCTGTCATCGAGATCTGCTTGTTGGTCGCCAGCCACGCGGGGAGTTCGCTGGTGAGGAACGTCTCCCACTTGTAGGTGAAGGTCTGGTTGTTGAAGCTCGACGGCGAATACCAGTCCGTGTAGAAGCTGGACTGCCCGCCGACCGGCATCACCGTGGCGACACCGGAGTTGTTGAACCACTCGAAGGCGGGCGTTTCGATATCCCAACCGTTGTAGTCGTCGCGTGCCCGCATGCCGTCGAGCAGATAGACGGCCTTGCTCGCCGCGGCAGGGGCGGGTGCGGCTTCCGACGCGGGCTGGAACTGAACCCGGACGTTGCGGCCCATCGCCGTCGAGTACACGTCGAGGTACTCGACGGGCAGGCCTTCACGGGAGAACGCGTTGGCGACCGGCGCCGCGCCGAGCGCGGGAAGCATCAGCACCGCGGCGGCGACGACCAGCATGCGCCGAAGCCGATTCGGCACAGCGCTGTTCACCGATTGCCTGCGCATCTGCTGGTCTACCGTCCGTTCAGGTGTGCACGCCGTATGGCCGGCGGTCTCGAAGTAGCTATCGCGCCAATACGGCTGCGGTGTTACCAAACTCCCAGAAAACCCCGCCAGCTAACAAATCGGCGACAGCTCACGGACCGGTGGCCGGCATGCCGGTGTACGGCGGCGCGGACGGTGGAGGCACAGGCAGCCCGCAGCGTTTCAGCTCGTAAAGCGGCACCCGGTCGATCCGGTAGCTGCTGAACTCCGCAGCGTGCAGCAAATTCGATACGAACCGGCGCAAGCTCATCGGACCGCGAATCGCGGTGAGCATCGAGTCGGTGGCCGGGCATTTCAAGGCAGCCTTGGCCTGCGCGATCCAGTCCTGGTCGAGGTAGGACGGGATGAACGGCGGCATCGGCAGGAACGGCCCTTCAGCCACCGCCCAGTCCGGGAACAAGTTCTTGTCGTGCCCGATGCGACCGTCGAGCAGGCGCGCCGTGTGTGCCGCCAACGGATTTGCCAAACCGATCTGGTCGATCACCCGCACGTCCAACCCCACGTTCATGCCGAGCATGCCGAGGTTGGTGAAAAACACTGTGTGCGGGCCCTTGTACTTCTTGCGGAGCTCGGGAGGCATGTCGGGCGGCGGCGGGACGGCGGGCACCACGTCCCACTGGTCATAGTTGCCCGACGGCAGCAGCAGCGCGCCGTCGGGGGTGTTGTCCAGCGCGGTGAGAACGGCCCGCATCCGTGGATAGTCCAGATAGTCGGCGGCGGTCAACGGGTGTGGGTTGCCGGTGGCCTGGGAGTAGAACCGTCGCTCGTCGACGATGCCGGTGTAGGTGACCCGGGTGGCGTCGGCGCCCAGTCCAGGGGAGTTGGCCGCCCACAGCGACCACACGGCGACGGCCAGCCACAGCACACCGGTCGCGCCGGCGAACAAATAGGCTGGGCCACGCGGCATTTGGGCGCCGTCGGGCAATGCCATCGGAATCACCGCCACCGGTGCCAGCAGGCAGAAGATCGGGGTGAGCAGCACCCTGCCGTGCATGAAGTCACCGCCCTGGCGGATCCAGTAGATGCCCTGCAGGAGCCCACTGACGAGGATGAAAATGACTACCGCCGAGGGGCTTTGCACCCTGCGGGCCAACCAGCTGTAGCCGGGCGGCGTGCCCCGGCGGATCCACCACGGCCTGCCCCTGGTCGCCAGGGTGACCAGGCCGAGGCCGACGAGCAGGATGGCGGGTGCCCACAGCAGATAGGGCCGGTTGAAGTTGGTCAGGTACACAAAGCCCTGCGCCCATTTGGACCCCGTCGCGTCCTTGGCGATCGCGGTGCTGGGATAGAGCAGGCCGTAATAGCCCATCCGGAAGATCTGATAGCCGACCGGCAGGAGCCCGCCGACGACAACGATCAGCAGTCGACGGCGCCAACCGCGGGCCGCGACGAGCATCATGATCAACGCCAGCGCGCCGATCAGCGCCAGTTCGGGGCGCACCAGCACGCTCAATCCGGCGACGAAAGCCAATGTGCCGTCGAATAATCCGCTTACCGCATTGGTCGTCGGCTGCGGTGCACCGCGGCGTGGCGGCGGTTGCTGCGCGCCGGGATAGGCACGCAGAGCCTGCGACCAGGCCACCATCATCCACCACAGCAGACCCAGATAGGCCAGTACCAAACCGTTTTCGAGCCCCGAGGTGGCGAAGTCCCGTGCTGGCGGCACCGCGATGTACACCAGCGCACCCGCGGGCAGCAGCAGCGCGCGTCGGCCGCGCAGCCCAGGCGCGTACAACCGGCCCGCGCCAAGCATCAACAGCGCCACGCCCGCGACGCTGAGCACCAGCGCGAGGAACAGCGCCACGTACTCCAGTTGCACTTCGCCGCCGACCCAGCTGAACAGCGTGATCAGGTAGGTCCAGATGGTCGAGGTGTTTGCCTCGACGCGCTCGCCCGCGTTGAACACCGGGCCGTTGCCAGCCAACAGGTTTCGCACGGTGCGCAGCACGATCAGCCCGTCGTCTGCGATCCAGCGCCGCTGCCATGCGCCCCACCCGTAGAGCGCGGACACGGCGATCACGCCGATCCACAGGCTGACCCTGGTGGTCATGTCGTACGGGAACGCCGGCCAGCGGGCCAGCCGAGCCGCGGCTGCGGCTCTGTATCGTTCAGCTGAGGAAAAGGGCGGCACCGATGGTCCCGATCCACGCCACGGCGAGCAGTTGGAGCACACGGTCCTTGAGCGCGATCTCCTCCGGTTCGCCTGCTAGCCCGCCGTCCACGTCGACGGCGTATCGCAGGATCGCGATCGTGAACGGAATGATCGTCACCGCGTACCACGACGCGTAGTTACCGTCCCGCTCGAAGGCCCACAACCCGTAGCAGAGGACGGTCGCGGTGGCCGACAGCGTCCACACGAAGCGCAGATAGGACGCCGTGTAGCTCTCCAGCGATTTGCGGATCTTGGCGCCGGTCCGCTCGGCGAGTTGCAGTTCGGCGTAGCGCTTGCCGCCCACCATGAACAACGAGGCGAACGTCATGCCGAGCAGGAACCACTGCGACAGCGGGATCGCTGCGGCGGCGCCGCCCGCGATGGCGCGGATCAGATACGCCGAGGCGACGATGCAGATGTCAAGCACCGGTTGGTGTTTGAGTCCGAAGCAGTAGGCCATCTGCATCGCGATGTAGATGGCGATCACCACGGCCAGGTTAGGGCTGGCCAACAGTGAGACCGCCAGCGCGGCGATGCCGAGCAGCACTGCGACGCCGTAGGCGAGCCACTCGGGCACCACACCCGCGGCGATCGGGCGGAAGCGCTTCGTCGGATGCTGCCGGTCGGCCTCGACGTCGCGGGCATCGTTGATCAGGTACACGCACGACGCCGCGAGGCTGAACGCCACGAATGCGATCGCCACGTTGACTGCGACGGCTTCGACGCTGAACTTGACGTCGCTGCCGAACGCGGCCACCGGCGCGATCAAGACGAGCAGGTTCTTCACCCATTGCCGGGGCCGGATCGCCTTGATGAGCCCGGTCACGACGTTGCTCGGTGGGCCTTTGACCGGTGCCGGTTCTTCACTCATCTTCTGCGCGCTCTCTGCACTGCTCTCACTCGAGATGCTCATCCATCTCCTCCAACCCGGTCGGCGACGGCTCCCACGGTCTTCGCGACCACCGCCCCCACCGCGACGCCGGTGAGCACGTCGCTGGGGTAATGCACGCCAAGAACCAAGCGGGACAATGCCATCGGCGGTACCAACACCGCGGGCAGCGGGAAGCCGGTGGTGCGCGCCAGCAGGATCGACGCCGCGGTCGTCGAGGTGGCGTGCGCCGAGGGAAAGCTCAGTCGGCTCGGTGTGCCGACGTTGACCGCGACCGCGGGGTGATGTGGGCGCTCGCGCTTGACGACCCGCTTGATCAGCACCGCTGCGGCATGGGCGAGAAATGCGCCTGCACCCGCGGCCAACCAGGCCCGCCGCCGCGACGGCTGCAGCAGCGCACCCAGCGCGGAGATCGCCAGCCAGCCGAGGCTGTGCTCGCCGAAGTGGGAGAGTGCGCGCGCCCCCGCCAGCACCCCCGGCCGGTCGGCGAGCGCCGACTGTACGGCCACCAGCGCGGCTTCTTCGCCCCGCAACCCCTCAGCCATGCGGGGAGGCCTCTAACAAGACCGTTTCCCACTTCTGCTTGCTGGACAGCACCGGCAGCGCCTCGCGGTAGACCCTGCGCATCTTGTTGAACTTGCGGGCCAGGATGAGCTGGCGGCGCAACGACTCCCGAAGCAGCGCAAACATTTTGGCACGATCCCGTTGCCGGTAGACCACGCCGCGCCCGTCGGCGGTGGTCACCGTCACCCCGTCGACCTTGCACAGCGAGAACCACCTGGCGTCCTGCGTCGCGACGTTGACCTGCGGGCGGCGATGGTGTTGGGGGTCGTGCGGCTTGAGTTGGTGGATGACGCCACGCGCCAGTCGTACCGAGATCGCCAGCGGGTTGGTCGGGATGGTCACCTTCTTGCGCCACCGCTTGTCCGACGGTGGTGGCAGGGCGGGGGCGCCCGGCAGGACCACCGCATCGGAATAGTGCTGGCGCATCGCGCGGATCTCGGGCAGCGCGGACTCGAGGATCGAGAAGATATGCTCGGGACCCGCCAGGAAGTCGTCCATCGCCCTGTTCTGGATAGCGACGGTCGAATACTCAAGGCACAGAAGATGTTTGAACGTCGCCTTGAGATGACTGGCGAGCAGTCCGCGGATGTTGCCGTCCCAGTGCAAGGCGGCGACCACCAGCCGGTTGCGCAGGTGGAAGTACGCCTGCCAGTCGATCGCGTCGTCCTTGTCGCTCCAGGCCATGTGCCAGATGGCGGCACCGGGCAGAGTGACCGTCGGGTAGCCGTGCTCACCGGCGCGCAAGCCGTAGTCCGCGTCGTCCCACTTGATGAACAGCGGCAGCGGCTGGCCGAGTTCTTCTGCCACCTGCCGCGGGATCATGCACATCCACCAGCCGTTGTAGTCGACGTCGATGCGGCGGTGCAGCAGCCTGCTTCGGTATTCCTCTTCGTCGTTGAGCGGATACTTGGCGAAGTTGTGGTCGTATTCGGTGTTGATCGCGTTGGTCCACATGAAGTTCTCTTGCGCGACCATCTCGCCCATCACGTGCAGATGCGAGGGCTCCTGCAGGTTGAGCATCTGTCCGCCGACCAGCGTCGGCACCTTGGCGAACCGGTTCATCGCCAACGCGCGCAGGATCGAATCCGGCTCGATCCGGATATCGTCGTCCATGAACAGAATCTGTTCGCAGTCAGTGTTTTTCAGCGCCTCGTACATCACCCGGCTGTAGCCACCCGAGCCGCCCAGGTTCGGCTGGTTGTGAATCGACAGCCGGTTGCCCAGCGCGGCGGCCGCGTCGGCGAACCCCGGGTGATCGACTGCCTTCTTGGTGCCCTGATCCGATACGATGACAGCGCCGATCACCTTGTCTACCAACGGATCCGAGGTCAATGCCGCTAACGCGTTGACGCAGTCCGCCGGGCGGTTGAACGTCGGGATGCCGACCGCGACGTTGGCTCGGCCCGGTGCGGGCACCGGCGCGTACCAGCCGGCGCTGTGCACGGTGACCTTCGAATTGGTGGTGACGTCGAACCAGATCCAGCCGCCGTCCTCGAACGGGTCGAGACCGACTTCGAACTCCACCACGGCAGGCTCATCGGAGTCACCGCTCGACACCGGCGCACCGCCCACGGTGATCCGCGCTCCGGTGGCCTTGGACCGGTACACGTCGATGCGTGCACTGCCGGTCAACTCGACACGCAGCACCACCGACTCCAGTACCGACCACCGGCGCCAGTAACTGGCGGGCAAGGCGTTGAAATACGTCGCGAACGAGACCTCGGACTCCGCACCGATTTCCAGGGTGGTCCGCGTTGGCGCGTGCGCGCGCCTGGCATTGGTGTCCGATTCCTCTATATAGAGCTTGCGGACGTCCAACGGCTCACCCGGGCGCGGCAGGATGACGCGGGCGATCAGGCTGACCGCCTTCGATGCCCCGGCCTCGAGCGCGCCGGACGGGATGTCACTCATGCGCTGTTGCTTTCTGTGCCATTGTCGGTCAGTGGCGCGCCGTCACGCAGGTGCGGCGCGAGCGTGTTGTCGTACATGTTCAGCGCGCTGGCGATGGCCATGTGCATGTCGAGGTATTGGTAGGTGCCCAACCGGCCACCGAACAACACCTTCGATGATGCCGTCTCGGCCTTTGCCCGCGCACGGTAGGCGGCTAGCACCGCGCGGTCGGTTTCGGTGTTGATCGGGTAGTACGGCTCGTCGTCGTCGCCCGCGAACCTGCTGAACTCCCGCATGATCACCGTCTTGTCGGTCGGGTAAGCCCGCTCGGGGTGGAAGTGGCGGAACTCGTGGATCCGCGTATATGGCACGTCGGCGTCGTTGTAGTTCATCACCGGGGTGCCCTGGAAGTCACCCGTTTCGAGCACTTCAACCTCGAAATCCAATGTGCGCCAACCCAACCGACCCTCGGTGTAGTCGAAGTAGCGGTCTAAGGGCCCGGTATAAACAACTGGGGCCGCCGGCGCCTCTTGGCGCAGCGAGTCGCCGACGTCGAACCAGTCGGTGTTCAGTCGCACCTCGATGCGGTCGTCGGCGGCCATGTTCTTCAGCCACGCGGTGTACCCCTCGGCGGGCAGGCCTTCGTAGGTGTCGTTGAAGTAGCGGTTGTCGAAGGTGTATCGCACCGGCAGCCGGGTGATGGTGGACGCGGGCAGTTCCTTCGGGTCGGTCTGCCACTGCTTGGCGGTGTAGTGCTTGAGGAACGCCTCGTACAGCGGTCGGCCGACCAGCGAGATGGCCTTTTCCTCGAAGTTCTGCGCGTCCTCGGTCTTGATCTCGGCCGCCTGCTCCTTGATCAGCCGGCGAGCCGCGTCCGGCGAGTAGTACTTGCCGAAGAACTGCGACACCAGGCCGAGGCCCATCGGGAACTGGTAGGCCTGCCCGTTGTGCATCGCGAACACCCGGTGCTGATAGGCGGTGAAGTCGGTGAACTGACGCACGTAGTCCCACACCCGCTGGTTGGACGTGTGGAACAGGTGTGCCCCGTACTTGTGCACCTCGATGCCGGTTTGCGGTTCGGGTTCGGAGTAGGCGTTGCCGCCGATGTGCGGGCGCCGGTCGACGACCAGAACGCGTTTGTTCAACTGGGTTGCCACGCGCTCGGCAATGGTCAGGCCGAAAAATCCTGAACCGACGACGAAAAGGTCGAATTGGGCTCCAGATGGCTGGAGCGAAGGGTCCCGGGAATCAGGCGAAGTCATCGGCAGCAAGGGTATCCGACCGTCGCTGCGCGGCCCGAATCCACGGAGGGCACAAGGTTGCGATCGGCTCACAATTCCGCATCGCCACTTCTACCCCACTAGTCACACCAGTACCGTCGATCACGTTACTTCTTGGCGAGGCAGCCAAGCGCACGTACCAGACGTAGTCCATATATTGAGGAGACTTCCGTGCCGAACCGACGTCGACGCAGGCTTTCCACAGCCATGAGCGCGGTCGCCGCCCTGGCAGTCGCGAGTCCAGCAGCAGTGATCGCCGTGTCCGACCTGTCCGACAGCACAAAACCCCCGACGCAGCACCGCCAGTTCGTCCAGGCCGCGATGATCACCGACCTGCCCAACGAACTGATGTCGGCGCTCTCGCAGGGGCTGTCGCAGTTCGGGATCAACCTGCCCCCGATGCCGACCGGTCTGCTCACCGGTTCAGGCGCCAGCACCCCGACGACCTTGACCAGCCCCAGCCTGACGACGCCCGGCCTGACGTCACCGTCGCTGACCACACCCGGTCTGACCACACCGGGGTTGACGACGCCAGGGTTGACCACCCCGGGGCTGACCACGCCGGGCCTGACCACGCCGAGCGCCAGCCTCTCGCCGACGACCGCGACGGGTCCCGCGCTGACCGACCCGGCGCTGAGCAACCCGGCATTGACGAACCCGGCGCTGACCAGTCCGACAGGGCAAGTTCCCGGACTGGCGACGCCGGGTCTGACCACCCCACCGGCAGGCGCGACCGATCCCGCACTGGCGTCGCCGATTTCCAACACGGGCGCGCTGCCTGCACCTGGCGAGGTGCCGATCTCGGCGCCGGTCGGGCTGGATCCGGCGGCGGGCACCTATCCGATCCTCGGTGATCCGTCGCTGGCCGCACCCGTTGCCACCGGTGGCAGCCCGGGCCTGCTCGGCGACCTGTCCAGCGCCGCCAACCAGCTCGGCGCCGGCCAGGCGATCGACCTGCTCAAGGGTGTGCTGATGCCGGCCATCATGTCGGCCATCAAGCCCGCGGGCGCGCCTGCCGCGGATGCGGCCGCGGCCGCCACCTCGGCCGTTCCGGCGGCTGCCGCAGCGGCCGTACCGGAAGTCCCTGGTCCGGGAGCCATCCCGATTCCGGGCGTGTAGTTCGGCAATAGTCCTGCAACCAGACGGCACCGCAGACCAGCCCCCGAGCTCTGCGGTGCCGTTGCAGGTTGCGGCGTGCATTAGTCGACGTAACCACCGTGTCGAAACACCGGTAACAACTGACACATACGTAACATCGGTCCGTGCCGTGCCGTCGCCCCGCGCCGTCGCTGCTGTTCACCGCACTAGCGGCGACAGTCGTGATGCTGCCGTTCGCAATCAACGGGTTGCCTGACGGCCGCGACGACAAGCAGGCGAGCCAGGCGCCGCAACTGACCCAGCAACCGCTGACCGGGGTCGGCGGCGGCGAGACCGTGCGCGAAGTGCATCAGGACACGCCGTTCTCGATGGTCGCGCTGACCGCGGAGGACCTCACCGGCACCACGGCGAAAGTGCGGGCCAAGAAGGCCGATGGGTCGTGGGGACCCTGGTATGAGGCCGAGACGCTTCAGGGCGTCGGCCCGGACTCGCCGACGCCGCGCGGCACCGAGCCGATCTTCGTCGGTCGCACCACCACGGTGCAGATCTCGGTCACCCGCCCGGCCGGAGCGGCGCCGACCGCACCAGCGCTGAAGGCGGTGCCTGCGAAGCCGACGCTGGGCTATGTGCCCGCAAACGTCGAGCAGCCGTTCGCTCAGAACATCAACGCGGTGCTGATCAGCCCGCCGCAGGCCCCGGTGGACACGCTGCCGCTGCCGTCGGCCGCCACCGTCCCCGGGCAGCCGCCGCACATCATCAGCCGCGCGCAGTGGGGCGCCGATGAGGGGATGCGGTGCGGAAATACGGTGTACGACAACGGCATTCGGGCTGCGATCGTGCACCACACCGCGGGTAGCAACGACTACGCCCCCGAGGATTCGGCTGGCATCGTCCGGTCGATCTACGAGTACCACACCCGCACACTGGGCTGGTGCGACATCGCCTACAACGCGCTGGTGGACAAGTACGGCCAGGTCTTCGAGGGCCGCGCGGGCGGCATGGACAAGCCGGTCGAGGGCTCGCACACCGGCGGCTTCAACCGCAACACCTGGGGCGTGGCGATGCTGGGCGACTTCGACGTCGTCCCGCCCACCCCGATCCAACTGCGCAACACCGCCCGGTTGATCGGCTGGCGGCTGAGCCTCGACCACATCGATCCCCGCGGCACCGTCGTATTGCCTTCCGCGGGAGGGTCTTTCACCAAGTTCCCGGCCGGTGCGACGCCGACACTGCCGACCATTTTCACCCACCGCGACGTCGGCAACACCGATTGTCCCGGCAATGCGGCGTACGCGCTGATGGACCGGGTCCGTGACATCGCGGCGCGGTTCAACGCCCCGCCGGGCCCCGAGGAACTCGCCGAATCCCTGCGTGGTGGGGCAATTTTCGCGCGCTGGGACGCGATGGGCGGAATGAACAGCATGCTCGGTGCACCGACCTCACCGGAGGCGTCCGGCGAGGCGGACACTCGTTACGTCACGTTCGATCACGGTGCGATCTACTGGTCCCCGCCGAGCGGCGCCGAACCTGTCACCGGTGCGATCTACAAGGCGTGGGGCTCACTGGGCTTCGAGCGCGGGGCGCTGGGACTGCCCACCAGCGGCGAGATCCAGGAGCCGCAGTGGATTGTGCAGAACTTCCAGCACGGCACGCTGAACTTCGACCGCGAGAAGGGCACAGTCACCCGGGTGATCGACGGTGTGCCACTGGAATTGCCACCGCCGTCGACCGAGGCCGAGCCGATTCAGCTCGAGCGGTTCCGTCCGATCAGTCCGGCGTGACCGTCAGGGCCACCACCGTTCCAGGATGCGGGCGAGGCCGTCTTCGGTATTCGGCGCGGTGACCTCGTCGGCGGCCGCGACGGCGTGCGGGTGGGCGTTGCCCATTGCCACGCCGAGGCCGGCCCAGTGCAGCATCGGAACGTCGTTGGGCATGTCGCCGAAGGCGACCACACCCTCCGCGGTGATGCCGAGGGGGCGCGCGAGTTCCTCGACGCCGGTGGCCTTGCTGATACCCAGCGGGACGATCTCGATCAGCCCGTTGTTGGTGGAGTAGGTGATATCGCCCTCCAGCCCAATGTGTTTCGCGAGTACATCGGCCATGTCGGAGCTGCGCGCGCCTGCCTTGCGGATCAGCAGCTTGACCGCGGGCGCGCTGAGCAGGTCCTCGATGGACACCTCGGTGTTGTCGGGGTTGAGCCAGGCGTGTTCGTACCCCGGAGAGCTGACGAACTGCGGGGTGGCCGCGTCGTGGGCGCTGGTGCCGACCCGCTCGACGGCGAGGCCTGAGCCGGGGATGACGCGGGTGGCGATCTCGGCCAGTTCGGCCAGCACGTCGCTCGACAGCGTGCGCGCAGTCACGATCCGGTCAGCCGAGGGGTCGTAGATCACTGCGCCGTTGGCGCACACCGCCATTGGCGCGAAGCCGAGCGCATCGACAACCGGCCGCACCCAGCGTGGCGGCCTGCCGGTGGCCAGCACGAATTGGGCGCCCGCGTCGACGGCGGCGGTGACGGCGTCACGGGTGCGCGCGGTGACCTTCTCGTCGTCGTCGAGCAGCGTGCCGTCCACGTCGGTGGCAATCAGGTCAGGTGTCACCGGTGGCTCTTCGCTTCCCGCTCGGCCCGCTTGCGCGCGCGTTCGGCCAACTCGGCCTCGTCGAGCTGTTTGGCCCGCTCCAACGTCGGGGCGGAGCCGCCCAGCCTGCGGGGCACCCAGTACGCGCCCTCGGGATGCGGGTAGTCGAGCTGCACCTTGTGCAGCAGCGAGGTCATCGCCTCGCGAATGGCGGCGCTGGTCGCGTCGATGGTCTCGGCGGCGCCGAACGGCGGCCCGACCGCGACGGTGATCGGAATTTTGCTCCTGCGCCGCATGTCTTTTGGATGGTCTTTGGTCCAGCGGCGGTGCGCGCCCCACACGATCATCGGGATGATCGGCACGTCGGCGTCCCTGGCCATCCTGGCCGCGCCGGTCTTGAACTCCTTGAGCTCGAAGCTGCGGCTGATGGTGGCTTCTGGGTAGACGCCGACGATCTCACCGGCCCGCAGGTGTTCCACGGCCACCCCGTAGGCGCCTGCGCCTGCGGTGCGGTCGACCGGGATGGTGCCGGAGTGCTTGATCAAAAAGTTGACGATCTTCACGTCCTGCATCTCGGCCTTGATCATGAAGCGCATTCGGCGGCGCCGCTGGTATGCCGCCAGCGCCGCGGGCCACCAGTCCACATAGCTGGTGTGGTTGATCGCGATCACGGCACCGCCGCGTTCGGGGATGTGTTCCAGACCCTCGTAGGTGATCTTCGTCCCGATGACCTTGGTCGCGGTGCTGACCACAATCTCCAGTGTGCGGAAGACCGGCTCCATACGCGCTACCCCGGCGCCCCGGTGGGGTCGGCCCGTTGCGCGCGGCGGGCGGCTTTTTCGGCTGCTTCCTGGGCGTCCATCCGGTTGGCCTCGGCCAGCGTCGGCGCACCGCCGCCGAGCCGGTGGGGCACCCAGAACTCGCCGGGGGGGTGCGGACCGTATTCGTCTTGCACGCGCTCCAGCAGATGCTGCATCCGGGAGTGCAGCAGTGCGGTGAGCTCCGCGGCGGGCAGCGTCGGCATGATCGGCTCGCCCACCGCCACCGAGATCGGCACCTTCGGCCGCCACATCTTCTTGGGGTGGTCCTTGGTCCAGATGCGCTGGGCGCCCCAGACGATGTGCGGCACGATGGGCACGTCAGCGGCGATCGCCATGCGCGCCGCACCCGACTTGAACTCCTTGATCTCGAAGCTGCGGCTGATGGTGGCTTCCGGGTAGACGCCGACCAGTTCGCCGGCCTTCAGCGCCTGGCAGGCGTGGTCGAACGACGCAGCGCCACTGTCGCGGTCCACCTCGATGTGCCGCAGACTGCGCATGATCGGGCCGGTGATCCTGTGGTCGAAGACCTCTTTCTTCGCCATGAAACGGACCTTGCGGCCGAGGTGCTGCTTGTAGGCGGGCAGCCCGGCGAAGGTGAAGTCGAAATAGCTGGTGTGGTTGATCGCGACAACGGCGCCGCCGGTGCGCGGCAGGTTCTCTACGCCGGTAATGGTGAACTTGAGTCCCTGCACGCGCCACACCAGGCGGGCGAGCTGGATGACTGTGCCGTATACCGGTTCCACATCAGGCAGCCTAGTCGTGGGAGCGTTCCTGACGAACCGATGTCGGAGATCGTCGAGCACATCGCGGCAGGGCGTCAGGTTGCTGCGGACGAGAGTACGTCAAGGTGTAACCCCGATGCGCTTGCGCACCTGCTGGCCGCCGAGGGGCCGCGGCTGCGCTGGACCCGGCACTATACGCCGGTGCCTGACGACGCCCCGCCAGCCGAGCCATCGCGACCTTGTCGCTGGACTGGAACTTCCCGACCGACGGGCCTGGCGGGTTCGCGGAAGCGCTGCTGGATGCCTACGGCGTCGCGCCGGACGTCGACCGGATAACCTGAAACCGGCTGGCGTGGGACGAGGAGGATCCGCTGGCGGGCTAGACTCGCCGCGAGCAGACACATCGCAGCGAAAGGGTATTTGTGCAGGTCACGAGCGTCGGGCATGCCGGTTTCCGGATCGACACGAAGGCCGGAAGCATCTTGTGCGACCCGTGGGTCAACCCAGCGTATTTCGCGTCGTGGTTCCCGTTCCCCGACAACAGCGGGCTGGACTGGGACGCGCTGGGCGACGTCGACTACCTCTACGTGTCGCACCTGCACCGCGATCACTTCGATCCGAAGAACCTGCGCGAGCACGTGAACAAGGACGCGGTCGTGCTGCTGCCCGACTTCCCGGTGCCCGATCTGCAGAGGGAACTCGAGAAGGTCGGCTTCCACCGCTTCTTCGAGACCACGGACTCGGTCAAGCACCGTGTCAGTGGGCCCAAGGGCGATCTCGACGTGATGATCATCGCGTTGCGTGCGCCCGCCGACGGCCCAATCGGCGACTCCGGTCTGGTGGTCGACGACGGAGAAACGGTGTGCTTCAACATGAATGACGCACGCCCCGTCGACCTCGACGTGCTGCACGCCGACTTCGGTCAGGTCGACGTACACATGCTGCAGTACTCCGGCGCGATCTGGTACCCGATGGTCTACGACATGCCTGCGCGCGCGAAAGAGGCGTTCGGCACCCAGAAGCGCCAGCGCCAGATGGACCGCTGCCGTCAGTACATCGCCCAGGTCGGCGCCACGTGGGTGGTGCCGTCGGCAGGTCCACCGTGCTTCCTCGATCCTGACCTGCGCCACCTCAACGACGACCACGGCGATCCGGCGAACATCTTCCCCGACCAGGTGGTGTTCCTCGGCCAGATGCGGTCACACGGACACGATGGCGGGTTGCTGATGATCCCCGGTTCGACGGCGGATTTCGCCGGCTCGCAACTGAATTCACTGACGCATCCGGTGCCGGACCCCGAGACGATCTTCACCACCGGCAAGGCCGACTACATCGCGGACTACGCCGAACGGATGGCGCCGGTGCTGTCCGCGGAGAAGGCAAACTGGGCGCCCGCCGCCGGGGAACCGCTACTGGAGCCGCTGCGTTTGGTGCTCGAGCCGATCATGCTGCAGAGCGACCAGATCTGCGACGGCATCGGATACCCCGTCGAACTACGGCTGAACGGTCAAGGCCATCAGGAAACCGTCGTGCTCGACTTTCCGAAACGGGTGGTGCGCGAACCGATTCCCGACGAGAAATTCCGCTACGGGTTCGGCATACCGCCGGAGTTGGTGCGCACCGTGCTGCGCGACAACGAACCGGACTGGGTGAACACCATCTTTTTGTCCACCCGGTTCTCCGCCTGGCGGGTCGGTGGCTACAACGAGTACCTGTACACGTTTTTCAAGTGCCTCACCGATGAGCGGATCGCCTACGCCGACGGTTGGTTCGCCGAGGCACACGACGACACCGCATCAATCACGTTGGGCGGCTGGGAGATTCAGCGGCGGTGCCCGCATCTGAAAGCCGACCTGTCGAAGTTCGGTGTGGTCGAGGGCGACAAGCTGACGTGCAATCTGCACGGCTGGGAATGGAACCTCGAGACCGGACGGTGCCTGACCACCAAGGGCCACCAGCTTCGGAGCGAGCGTAAGTGAGTGGTCCGCGCCAGTACTACGACGACGGCCTGATCCAACTGGATCAGGAGGCAATCACGTTGCGGCGTTACCACTTTCCGTCGGGAACCTCGAAAATAATCCCATTGCGATCGATCCGGGGCTACAAGGCCGAACCGCTGGGCTTGTTCACCGAGCGGTTCCGCATCTGGGGCAGCTCGGACTTTCGTCGGTGGCTGCCGTTGGACGTGTGGCGGCCGATCAAGTCGACGCTGGTGACGCTCGACGTGGAAGGCGCCCGGCCCAAGCCCGCCTTCACCCCGCAGCGGCCGAAGGAGTTCCTCGCAAGACTCGACGAACTGCTGAAAAACTAGCCGCGCCGCTTCAACTTCCTGGCCGCCCACACCGCGGGCAGCACAGGCAGCAGCCACGGGGCCGCGATGATCACCGGATCCATCCATGTGTGGTTGCGATCAGCACGCCTGCTCGCCGCGCGTGCGCGCACGCCGCCGTGGGTGAATTCACTGCGAATACCGGTCTCGGTGAAGGGATTGTCCGGGTGCAGCGTGGCGAACGACCGCAGATGATTTTCGGCCGCGTCGACGCGGTCGGCCGCGATGAGCAGCAGCCAGTGCGCCGCCCGACCCTCGCTGTAGCGCCGGTACGCGAACCGGCGGATCTTGCCGGACAGCCCCCGCAGCGGCGCCGAGGTGCCGAACACCGGCGTCAGGAATTTGTGCTCGATGGACCGCTCACGCGGTGAGCCCTCGGGTTGCCGGTCGGGGAAATGCCAATGCGCACCGGTGGATTCGGGATCGTAGGTCATCTTGGGCACCGCGGGCCGGTCCTTGGGATCCAGGTCGACCCCCCAGCCGGGGATGCGGGTCCGGAGTTCGTCGATGTCGGGCTGTTGCGGGCGTTCTGCGGTGTACGGCATGTGTGCGCTCCGATGTTCAGGCGGCCGATGGCACGATGACCGGCTTGATGCAGCCGTCGAGTTTGGCCGAGAAGATGTGGTAGGCGTCGGCGATGTGTTCGAGCGGAATGCGGTGCGTGACAATGTCACTCGGCTTGAGATAACCGTTCTGGATGTGCGACAGCAGCCGCGGCCACTGGCGTTTCACCGGGCATTGGTTCATCCGCAGCGTGAGCAGATCGCCGCGCGCTGCACGCGCACGATCGCATCGTTGGGGTGCTCGATCTTCGGAGGAGCCTTCTCCTCCACCCGCACCTTGTACGGGCCGCGGTACACCATCGCGCGCATGGGTTTCCTCCTCGGTGGTTCCCGAGGCGATACCCCGCGCCGCTAGCGCGAAACCTTCGGCTCGAGCAGTTCGGTCCCGACATACGGCACGAGCGCGTCGGGCACCCGCACACTGCCGTCGGGTTGCTGATGGTTTTCGAGGATCGCGACCAACCACCGTGTGGTGGCCAGAGTGCCGTTGAGGGTGGCCGCGGTCTGCGGCTTGCCGTTCTCGTCGCGGTAACGCACCGAAAGCCTGCGGGCCTGGAAGGTGGTGCAGTTCGACGTCGACGTCAGCTCGCGGTAGGTGCCCTGCGTGGGGACCCACGCCTCGCAGTCGAACTTGCGCGCCGCGGATGACCCCAAATCGCCTGCGGCGACGTCGATTACCCGATACGGCACCTCGATCTGCGCGAGCATCTGACGCTGCCAGCCGAGGAGCCGCTGGTGCTCGGCCTCCGCGTCTTCGGGCTTGCAGTAGATGAAGCCCTCGACCTTGTCGAACTGGTGCACCCGGATGATGCCGCGGGTGTCCTTGCCGTAGCTGCCTGCCTCGCGGCGGAAGCACGATGACCAGCCCGCGTAGCGCAACGGCCCGTCGGACAGATCGATGATCTCGTCGGCGTGGTAGCCGGCCAGCGGCACCTCGGAGGTGCCGACCAGATAGAGGTCGTCGGCCTCGAGCCGGTAGACCTCCTCGGCATGTGCACCGAGGAAGCCGGTGCCCGCCATCACCTCGGGACGTACCAGCACCGGCGGGATGACCAGCGTGAAGCCGTTCTCGGTGGCCAGTCGCACCGCGAGTTGCAGCAGGCCGAGCTGAAGCAGCGCGCCTGCACCCGTCAGGAAGTAGAACCGCGACCCCGACACCTTGGCGCCGCGCTCCATGTCGAGCAGGCCGAGCGATTCCCCGAGTTCCTGGTGATCCTTGGGGTTGTCGATGGCGCGCGGCTCGCCGACGATGTCGAGCACCGCGAAGTCGTCCTCGCCGCCCGCAGGCACCCCGTCGATGATCACGTTGGAGATCGTCATATGCGCTGCGGTGAAAGCCTTTTCGGCCTCGGCCTGGGCGGCCTCGGCGTTCTTCACCTTCTCGGCGAACGCCTTGGCCTGTTCCAGCAGCGCTGGCCGCTCAGCGGGCGACGCCTTGCCGACCTTCTTGCTCACGGCCTTCTGCTCGGCGCGCAGGGTGTCCGCGGCCGACACCGCCGACCGGCGGGCGGCGTCGGCTTCGACGAGCGCATCGACTAGGCCAGGGTCTTCGCCGCGGGCCCGCTGAGATGCGCGCACCACGTCCGGATTTTCGCGCAGTAGCTTGACGTCGATCACGGCCGCAACCCTACTTTTGCGTGGCGAGCGCGGCGCCCTGACCCCCGGGCAGCCACAACCTCGTAACGTTACATCCGCATCACTTGTCACAGCCCCTGACACGCCTGTCACAATGGAGCGGATGTTGGAGGCACCCGAGCGCGAGGGAACCCTCGTGGACTCGCAAGACAGCGAGGTCGGACAGCCGTCGGAGCGGATGGCGTGGTGGCAGAGTCTGCAAGCTACGCCGACGCGCCGTGCGCTGCTGTTGACCGCGCTCGGTGGTCTGCTCATAGCGGGACTGATCACCGCGCTGCCGACCAGTGACCCCAGCGGTCTGACCGCCAGCACCATCTCCCTGGGCCCGCACGGAAACGACACGTTCAACCATGCCAAGGCGGGTGACTGCCTCAACTGGCCGGACCGCACCCCCGACGCGGCGCAGATCGTCGACTGCAAGGACGAGCATCGCTTCGAGGTCGCCGAGTCGGTGGACATGCGCACGTTCCCCGGCAGCGAGTACGGCCCAGACGCGGCGCCGCCGTCGCCGGCCAGGATCCAGCAGATCAGCCAGGAACAGTGCTCGGCGGCCGTCAAGAACTACCTCGGCGCCCGCTTCGACCCGAACAGCCGGTTCACCGTCAGCATGCTGTGGTCGGGCGACAAGGCGTGGCGTCAACAGGGTGAGCGTCGCATGTTGTGCGGTCTGCAGTTGCCAGGGCCGAACAACCAGCAGTTGGCGTTCAAGGGCAAGGTCGCCGACGTCGACCAGTCGAAGGTGTGGCCCGCGGGCACCTGCCTCGGCATCGACCCCGGCACCAACCAACCCACCGACATCCCGGTCGACTGCGCCGCCCCGCACGCGATGGAGGTCACCGGAGCGGTCAATCTGGCCGAGAAGTTCCCCCAGGGGCTGCCGCCGGAACCCGACCAGGACAGCTTCATCAAGGACGCGTGCACCCGGATGACCGACGCCTACCTGGCGCCGATCCAGTTGCGCAGCACCACTCTGACGCTCATCTACAGCACCATCTCGCTGCCGAGTTGGGCGGCGGGCAGCCACCAGGTGTCGTGCAGCATCGGCGCGACGCTGGGCAACGGCGGGTGGTCGACGCTGCTCAACAGCGCCAAGGGCCCGCTGATGATCAACGGGCAGCCGCCGGTCGCCCCGCCCGACATCCCGGTGGATCGGCTGAACCTGCCGCCGATCCCCGCGATCGAACCGCCGCAGGACACGTCGTCACCGTCGCAGTCGCAGTCGCAGTCGCAGTACAGCACCAGCCAGAGCGACGACAGCAGCCAGCAGACCCAGCACATGCCGGGCCAGCAGTCCTCCAGCGGCAGCCAGTCCACGACGAGCACCGCGTCGTCCGCCGCCGCGCCGCCACCTGATGGCAACACGTTCCTCAACGGTCCGCCTCCGCCGCCGGGTGCGCCGCTGGACGGACCGCCGCCACCGGATGCTCCTCCGCCTCCAGGCGCTCCGCCTCCGGGTGCGCCGCCTGGTCCGCCTCCGCCCCCGGAGGCTGCACCGCCACCGCCACCACCGCCAGGCGACCCGGCGGCGCTGCTTCCGCCACCGCCGGCGCCGTAGCGGCATGGTGGTGCGGATGAGCCCGCAGCGGTTTGAAGAACTGGTCTCCGACGCACTCGATCTGATCCCGCCCGAGCTCGCCGCGGCGATCGACAACGTCGTGGTGCTGGTCGAAGACCGCCATCCGGACGAGCCCGACCTGCTCGGCCTGTACCAGGGTGTGGCCTTGACCGAACGCGATTCCTACTACGCGGGCTCGCTACCCGACACGATCACCATCTACCGCGACGCGCTACTCGACGTGTGCGATGACGAACACCAGGTGGTCGACGAGGTCGCGATCACGGTGATTCACGAGATCGCCCACCATTTCGGCATCGACGACGAGCGACTGCACGAACTGGGCTGGGGCTAGTGTGCGCGCACAGACGCAAAAAGCTCCGACACGCCGCGGATTTGGGGCCGTTTGCGTCTGCTCGCGCGAGACACTGGCCCACATGAGTACGGAGTGCCGCGAGTGTCTGGCGGGGCTCGAGCATTGTCACGGCACCGTCATCCACCACGCCTGGCACCGGGCTGAGTGCACGGAGGACGGCTGCCTCACCCCCGAGGTGATGCACGCGTTCAGCGTCGACTGCGACGCGGTCGGATGCACGTGCGGTGTCCGGATCTCAGCCCATCGGGTCGGCTGACGACAGCGCATCCTCCACCGGGTGCACATCCGGTTCCGGGTAGAACGGCGGCGTCAGCGTCGACCACTGCACACAGCTCCAGCGTCCGTCGGTAATCGGCGACAACACAACGGATTCGGTGTTGGCCAGGTGATGGTCGAGCGCGAAGCTGCTTTCCACACCGGCCAGCACGGCCGACACCAACCGGATGGCCGCGCCGTGACTGACCACAATGATGTCGCCGTGCCATGCGTCGTCGTCGAGATAGCGCATCCGCAGTTGGGTGAGCACGGGGACATACCGGTCGAGCACCTCGTTGCCCGTCTCGCCACCTGGCATCGGGACGTTCAATTCGCCCTCGTGCCAACGCTGGTACACCGTCTCGAATTCGGTTATCGCCTCGTCGTCGTTGCGGTCTTCGAGTTCACCGACCTGCACTTCGTGAAGGCCTTCGAAATCCAACGGCTCGAGGCCGAGTTCGGTGCTGATCTCCGCTGCGGTCTGTGCGGCGCGCACCGCGACGGAGTGAGCGATCATCGCCGGGGTGTGCGGCAGGCCGCGGGCGAACGCGCGCGCCTGATTGCGACCGACGTCGGTCAGTTCGGCGCCAGGAGGGCGGGTGTCGAGCCGACGGTCGACGTTGGCGTGTGACTGTCCGTGCCGGACAAGGACCAGCCGACCGCTCACGGCTTGCCCTCACGAAGCTGCGCCAACCACTCCGATGCCTCGTCGAGTTTCGGCGGTGCCGCCCCTGCATCCGACCCTGTCGGCCAAGAACCCAAGAATCTCACGTCTGCACAACGACGGTGCAGCGCTTTAAGTGCCTCGGCGACCGCTTCGTCGGCGATGTGGCCGACGCAGTCGAGGAAGAAGAAGTAGGTGCCCAACTCCTTTCGGGTGGGCCGGGATTCGATGCGGGTGAGGTCGATGTCGCGGATCGCTAATTCGGTCAATGCGGAGACCAGTGCGCCGGGAACGTTGTCCAGGCGCAGCACCACCGAGGTGCGGTCGGATCCGGTGCGCTGCGGCGGCGGGGCCGGCCTGCCGACCAACACGAACCGGGTGCGCGCGTTGGGCTCGTCGACGACGTTGGTGGCCAGCGCGGTCAGCCCGTGACGGTCGGCGGCCAAGGCGGTGGTGACGGCAGCGTCCGCCCGGCCCTCGACCACGTCGACGGCTGCCGCGGCGTTGGAGTCGGCCGCCTGGAACTTCGCCTCGCTCAGGTGCTCGGCCGCCCAGCGCTGCACCTGGGCGCGCGCCACCGGATACGCGGCGATAGACACGGGCTCGGTGACACCGGCTCGCACCGCGATGGTGAACGCGACGTCCAACGTCGTCTCGGCGAAGATCTGCACCGGCACACCGGTGGCGAGGTTGTCCAGTGTCGGGAGCACCGACCCGTCGATGGAGTTCTCGATCGGCACGCACGCGTAGTCCGCGTCACCTGACCGAACCATCTCCAGCGCGACCTGCGGGCTCGCGGCCGCGTCCGGTGTGATGCCGGAACCGCCGGGGACCAGACCGTCGACGGCCATCTTCAGCAACGCCGCCTCGGTGAACGTCCCTTCGGGTCCGAGATAGGCGATGCGCGGCACATTTCCACACTATCCGGTGTGCGGTGACCGCCCCTGGCGCCGCGGCGGTAGGTCTTGCGGCCTCGCCGCCGATCTTGTTAAGTAAGGCTTACCTCACTACGGAAGGCGGGGCGATGGCAGCAGCAGCACCCACGACGGCGGAACGAATCCGCAGCGCATGTACGCGGGCCGGCGACGCGATGCTCGCCGTCGAGGGTCTCGAGCCCATCTGCTCCCCCGTGCACCACCTGCTCGACGACGGGTCGTTCGCGATCACGGCACCGGTCGACGGCATCGTGGCTCCAATGGTGGTGGCGGCAGGCGCCGCCGGCGTGCAGGCGGTGCTCGAGATGACCGACTACGCCCCACTGCCACTGCGCGAACCTGTGCGATCGCTGGTGTGGATCCGAGGCCGACTGCACGGCGTCCCCGACGGTGAAGTCGCCGCCCTGCTCGACCTGATCGCCTCCGAAGACCCGAGTCCTGCTCTGCTGCAGGTGAATTCCGACTACTCGCTGATGCGGCTCGAGATCGAGTCGGTGGTGGTCGCCGATGCCACCGGCGCCGAGGCGGTCGGCGTCGGGGCGCTGCTCAACGCCAAACCCGATCCGTTCTGTGCGATGGAGTCGTGCTGGCTCAAGCACATGGAGTCAGCGCACCGCGAGGTCGTCGACCGGTTGGCCAGCAGGTTGCCGATGCCGCTGCGCCGCGGCCGGGTACGGCCGCTCGGCCTCGACCGGTACGGGGTGCAACTGCGGGTCGAAGGCGACGACGGCGACCACGACGTCCGGCTGCCGTTCCCCCGACCGGTGGACGACGTGACCGGTCTCAGCCAGGCCATTCGCATCCTGATGGGTTGCCCGTTCCTCAACGGGTTGCGCGCCCGTCGACTCTAGGAGGTGGCGGCCGAGTGCGCATCGCAGGCGCCTAAGGGCGCCGAGGTGGGCCCACGCCCGTAGGGCAGGGGACCCAGCGAGGCCAGAACCGACCATCGTCTAGACACCTGTGGCCGCTACCGTATCTCCGGTGACAAGGCCGCCCGACGAACTGACCGAACCGCAGCGGCGCGGCGTGCGCATCGAGATCGCCGTCGTGCTGGCGGTGACGTTCGGGCTGTCGGCCTATACCGCGTTCCTTCAACTGATCGAGGCGGTGCTGCTCGGCCTCGCCGGCCAGCGGGTGGCGCTCAACCCACGCCGCTCCCCCTTCGACCTGATCGACCTCGGCCTCAACCTAGCCGTCACATTCCAGCTCGTCGCATGGGGTTGGCTTGCGGTATACCTGTTGTGGCGCAGCGGTTTTGGTCCCTCGAAGATCGGCATCGACAAGCTGCGCTGGCGCCCCGACGTACTCGGCGGCATGGGTTTGGCGGCGCTGATCGGCGTGCCGGGACTGGGCCTGTATCTGGCCGCGCGGGCGCTTGGCCTCAGCGCGCACGTCGAACCAGCGGAACTCAACGACACCTGGTGGCGGATTCCGGTGCTGCTGCTCACCGCGTTCGCCAACGGCTGGGCAGAGGAAGTCGTCATAATCGCGTTCCTGCTCATCCGACTGCGCCAACTCGGGGTCAACCCCGTGGCGGCCATGCTGGCCTCCAGCCTGCTGCGCGGCACCTACCACCTTTACCAGGGTTTCAGCGCGGGCCTTGGCAATGTGGTGATGGGCCTCGTCTTCGCCTACGTGTGGCGGCGCACCGGCAGGCTGTGGCCGCTGATCATCGCGCACGGGATCATCGACTCGGTGGCATACGTCGGATACGCGCTTGCGCAGGGACATCTGAGCTGGCTGTCGTAAGTTCGAAGCTGTGAACGACTACCGGCCGCCATTCGACCCCAGGATGCGCCGGGAGCCGCCACATGTGATCCGCCGCGATCCGAACTACCGACCGCCGCCCCAACGGCGTCCCACGCCGCCACCCCCTCCACCACCACTTCCTCCGCCGCCACCGCGGCCGAGGCCACCACACCGGCCGCCCCCGGTCGCCCAGCAGCCACCGCCCCGACCGAGGCCGAAAAAGCGTCGGCGCAAACGACATTGGGGCCGGATCGTGGTGGCCTTGCTGCTCGTGTTCCTCGTGGCGGTGGTCGCAGGCGGCTGGTGGATGGACACCTCACTGCACCGCATCGCCGCGCTCACCGACTACCGGGAGCGACCCGCCGCAGGCAGCGGCACCACGTGGCTGCTGGTTGGCTCGGACAGCCGCCAGGGCCTGACCCCTGCCGAGCAGGCCGAACTGACCACCGGCGACGATATGGGCAACGGCCGCACCGACACGATCCTGCTCGTCCACATCCCCGGCATCGGGTCGAGCACGCCCACCACCATGGTGTCGATTCCGCGCGATTCCTACGTGCCGATCCCCGGCTACGGCCAGGACAAGATCAACGCGGCATTCTCCGAGGGTGGCGCCACCCTGTTGACGCAGACCGTCGAGCAGGCCACCGGCGTCCGCGTCGAGCACTACGCCGAGATCGGCTTCGAGGGTTTCGCGACGATGGTCGACGCGGTAGGCGGCGTGACGATGTGCCCCACCGAACCGATCAACGATCCGCTCGCCGGTATCGATCTGCCCGCGGGTTGTCAGAAGCTCGACGGGCGCTACGCACTCGGTTTCGTCCGCTCCCGGGCCACACCACGGGCCGACCTGGACCGGATGATTCACCAGCGCGAGTTCATGTCGGCGCTGCTGCATCGCGCGGCCAGTCCCGCGGTGCTGCTCAACCCGCTGCTCTGGTATCCGATGGCGCATGCGGCCAGCGGCGCGCTGACCGTCAACGAGGGCGACCACATCTGGGATCTGGCCCGGCTGGCGTGGGCGTTGCGCGGCGACGTCACGACGACGACCGTGCCGATCGGCGAATTCACCGGCAGCGACTCGGGTTCCGTCGTGGTCTGGGACAGCGACAACGCCGGCAGGCTGTTCTCGGCGCTGAACTCGGACTCGCCGATCCCCCCAGACATCCTCGACGCCGCCGAGCCCGGCTAGTTGTACCTGGCCATGAGGTTGGTAGCAGGCGTGTCGGCTTGAAGTGAGGAGAACCCCCGAGTGGGGTGTGGCTTGTCG
>NZ_LZHZ01000022.1 GCF_001667505.1 Mycobacterium sp. ACS1612 | reverse complement strand
GAACTACACGGATGCAAAAAAGTACTCCCCAGAAGAAGGAACCAAATTTCTCGGTCCAACTTCCGGGGACCACTTCATCCCGGGGGCCTTCTGCATCGGTGACCACAGGCGCGGTACGACTTGGTACCGTCTGGGCATGAATCGCATGCATGCCTTTGGCGACGACGCCCTTGGCGACCATGACGCCGTCGGACTTGTCGAGAAACTGCGGGCAGGCGAGGTGTCGCGCAGGGAGTTGGTCGAGGCCGCGATCGCCCGCACCGAGGCCGTCAACCCGACCTTGAACGGGCTGGCGTTCGAGGCCTACGACCGGGCGCGGGCCAGGGCCGACGCGCGGCGACCGCACGGCGGCTACTTCGACGGCGTGCCGTCGTTCATCAAGGACAACGTGGCCGTCGAGGGTATGCCGACGATGCAGGGCTCCGACGCTTGGGAGCCGCGCCCGCTGCCCGCAAACGGTGCATGGGCGAAGCTGTTCCTGGGCACCGGCCTTGTCCCGCTGGGTAAGACGCAGATGTCGGAGTTCGGCTTCAGTGGGGCCGCCGAGCATCCGCGCATCGGTCCGGTGCGCAATCCGTGGAACCCGGAGCGCACCGCCGGCGCCTCGTCGTCGGGATCGGCGGCGTTCGTGGCGGCGGGCGTGGTGCCGATGGCGCACGCGAACGACGGCGGCGGCTCCATCCGAATCCCGGCGTCCTGCAACGGATTAGTTGGCCTCAAACCGACACGCGGGCGGCTGCCGCTGGACAAGGAGACCGCCAAGATGCCGCTGCACCTCGTCGCGAACGGGGTGGTGACCCGCTCGGTGCGCGACACCGCGGCATTCCTGCGCGAGGCCGAACGCATCTATCGCAACCCCAAGTTGCCTGCGATCGGCGATATTACCGGACCTGGCACGCAGCGGCTGCGCATCGCGTTCTGCACGAAATCGATTGTGCGAGACGCCAGTCCCGAGATACGCGAACTGACGTTGAAGACGGCGTCGCTGCTGGAGGAACTCGGGCACACTCTCACCGAGATCGACAACCCGGTACCTGACCGCTTCAAGGACGAATTCCTCACGTACTGGGCGTTTCTGGCGTTCTCCATTGTCCGAGGCGGACGGCGGATGTTCGGCCCCAGCTTCGACCGCAGCAAGCTGGACAACCTGACGCTCGGCCTGGACCGCCTGGCGGCCAGGAATCTGCACAAGGTTCCGTTGGCGATCGCGCGGTTGGCTCGGTCCCGTCGGCTCACCCAGCGGCTGTCCGGCGAGTTCGACGTGGTGCTGATGCCGACGCTGGCCGAGGACACCCCGCCCGTCGGCTACCTCGACCCCACCGCCGACTACGACCAGATCATGGACCGGCTTCTGGAATGGGTGGCGTTCACCCCGTTGCAGAACGCCACCGGCGATCCCGCGATCTCGCTGCCGCTCGGCGAATCCGCGTCGGGCATGCCCGTCGGCATGATGCTGTCGACGGTTTGGGGCGGAGAATCCCGGCTGCTGGAACTGGCATATGAGCTCGAGGAGGCGCGGCCCTGGGCCAGAATCCAGTCATGACCCGCGATACATCCTCGATCAGGGTTTCAATGAGGGCGGCCCTGACGGCGCAATAACGCCGTAACGACAACGCGGCTGTCTTAACGCTGTGGACATTCTGCGTAGCTTCGGGTGAAACTTTTCGGCCCGACGATCCCTGCTGTGGAGACCATCCAGGTCGGTTCACCGGCGATCGCCACCGCCCCCGGTAACACATTCGTGTGCCTCGTCCGGTTCGCGTTGGCCAACATCCGTCGCAGGCCCGAACGGTTCGCGCTTGCCGTGCTCGGCATCGCGCTGGCGATCGCCTGCGTGACGGTGGTCCGCACCATCTCGGCCAGTTTCGCGATCACCGGGGCAGATTCGGTGACCGACGTGTTGAACGGTGCTCAATTGTGGGCGGTGCCCGCCGCGGGCATCCACTATGACAGCAACGCGCAGGCTCTGGTCGCCGACGGCGCCGCGCCCGCCATCACCGTGCCGCCGGGATGGACCGCGGCCCGGGTCATCTCCGGGGTCACCGAGATCAACGGCAGCACGGTGTCGCTGCGGGGCAACGACGAAATACCCAGTGATCAAGCGAGATTCGGCACGGCAGTGGCCGATCGACTGGATCTGCAGCCAGGCGACCGGGTGGTCGTCGGCGGGCGGAATCTGGTCGTCGGCGTCGAAGGCGGCGGGCAGTCAGTGACCGTGGCGACGCCGCTCGCCCGGTCGGTGGTCGGTGACAACGCCTGGTGGACGATCGTCGTCCCGCCCGGCGACGAGAAGCGGCGCGACCTCGGACAGACCTTCGGTGACGCGGTCGGTCTGCCGTCGACGTCGGACCCCTCGGTCAAACCGGACCCGGCCGGACGCGGCCTGATCTACGACACCGTGGGCGGTTCCGGGCCACTGACATTCGAGCAGAAATTCTCCGCGCTGTTCTCCGGCAAGGTGACCAGTTCGACGCTCGGCCTCATCTCGACGATCGGGTTGGGCCTCGGCTTCGTCATCGCGGTGTCGTCGTTCCTGGCGGCCGTGCAGGAACGACGGCGCGAGTTCGGCATCATGTCCAGCATCGGGCTGGCCGACGAAGTGCTCTACTTCTTCCTCGTCGAATCGGGCATCGTGTTCGTGGCGGCCTACCTGCTCGGTGTGCTCGGCGCGGGAGCTGCTGTGGCGCTTGTGATTCCCGGCATCGCCACCCCGACGGCCTGGCTGCAGGCCGCGGGCATGGTCGCGGCCTTCCTGCCCGCGATGGCGATCGTCGGCGCGTTGGTGCCCGTGCACCGGCTACTGCAACAACGGCCCGTCTCACTGTTGGGAGACAGGTGATGGTGCGACACGGCTTGGCATACGGGTGGTTGGCCGCGCGGCGGCGGATCGCCGAAACGGTACTACCCGTCATCACGACGGCGACGGGCGCCTTCCTCGTGGTGATCGTGTTCGGGATGTCCGACGGGATTCGCGCGCAGTCGGCGTCACTGGGGCACGCCGATGAGATCGGCCGCGCCGTCGTGCTGATCGCCGTCACCGTGCTGCTGGTGGGTGTGGTCGAGGTGGCGGTGGCGACCACCCGCACCGTCGCCCATCGCACACGCGAACTCGGTGTGCTCGGTGCCAACGGTGTGCCGCGCGCACCGGTCGTCGCGGCGTTGCTGGTCGAGCCGGTGATCGCGGCGGTGCTCGGCGCGGCGGTCGGGGCGTTGCTGGCCGCGGTGACCGGGTTACTGCTCGACGCAGTCGGTTTGGCGGCCACCGGAGTGTCGGTTGAGGGGTTGACGCTCGGCGTGGCGATCGCGTTCGTGGTGAGCGTCGTCGCGGCACTGGCCACCAGCATCGTGCCCACCTGGCGAGCCGCGTCGCGGCCGCCCATCCGATCGCTGACCGCAGGAGCCTGACGATGACCGCAATCGACGAAACCGCCGACACCACCGACGCTGGGCAGGACCGCGCGCCCGTCATCGAGATCTCGGATGTGTGGAAGTTGCACAAGCTCGGCGACGAAGTGGTCCGCGCGCTGGTGGCCGCCGAATTGAAAGTCATGCCAGGAGAATTCGTCTGTCTGATGGGGCCGAGCGGCAGCGGGAAGTCGACGCTGCTCAACATCATCGGCGGACTCGACCGGCCCACCAAGGGCACCGTCACGCTGGCGGGTCGAGACACGTCGCTGCTGACCGAGAGCCAGTTCGCCGCGTTGCGTCACGACACCATCGGGTTCATCTTCCAGAGCTACAACCTGATCCCGTTCCTGTCGGCGGTGGAAAACGTCGAACTGCCATTGATGTTCGAGCCGTATGACCGTAAGTCGCTGCGCAAGCGGGCGCTCGAACTGCTCGAACTCGTCGGTCTCGGACATCGCGTGCACCACCAGCCGACCAAGATGTCGGGCGGCGAACAGCAGCGCACGGCGATCGCGCGCTCGCTCATCAGCAGTCCGACGCTGGTGCTCGCCGACGAACCGACTGCCAATCTGGACCACCGCACCGGGGAGACGGTGGTGCGCATGCTGCGCGACCTGTGTTCCACGCTGGGCGTCACCGTGGTCGCCAGCACGCACGACCCCACGGTGGCCGACGAAGCGAGCCGTGTCGTCCGCATGAAAGACGGACAAATCGTCAACTGACCCAACGGCATTCGAAGGATATTCGCATGACCCAAGAACTGGAAGCGGCGCCGGCGCGCGACAAGCTCCTGACCACCGAACTCGTTCCCGAACAGGTACTGCCCAAGGTGATGACGACCTTCGGCCTGGTCGCCACCTACGTGTTCATCATCTGCTGGCTCACCGGTTCGTCGGTGATGGCGGCGGGCGGTTGGACCGCGATCCCGATGTGGGTACTGGGCATCATCACCTTCCTGGTGCCCGCCGGCATGGCGGTCGCCGAACTGGGCAACCTGTGGCCCGGTGAAGGCGGCGTGTACATCTGGGCCACCCGCACCATGGGCGAAACCTGGGGCTTCGTCGGCGGTTACCTGTCGTGGATACCGGTGATCCTCAACGCGGCGTCGTCGCCCGCGATCGTCCTGCAGTTCGTGCTGCTGGCGTTCCACGCGCAACTCGGTCTGACGTTGAGCATCATCCTGCAGTTGGTCATCCTCTGGGGCGTGATCGGCCTGGCGTTGGCGAAACTCGCTGCCAATCAACGAATCATGAATGTCGTGTTCATGGTGTACGGGGTGCTGACCCTCGTCATCTTCGTCGCAGGCCTGACGTACGCGCTGAAAAACGGATCGGCGACACCGTTCACCGCGCACGCCGCGCTGGTGCCCGACTTCGCGGGCGCCGGATTCCTGTACGGCACCGTGCTGCTGTACCTGCTGGGCGTCGAGACGCCCTACAACATGGGTGCGGAGTTCCTGTCAGTGCGCAAGAGTGGCCCGAAGATGGTGGTGTGGGGTTCGGCCGCGCTGGTGGTGATCTACCTGCTGACCACCCTGGGCACGATGATGGTGCTGCCTGGTGACCAGATCGACCCGGTCACCGGGGTTATCGGCATGCTCGGCACCGCAGCACCAAAGGGTGTGATGGAAGTCTGCGCAATCGTGTTGGCGGGCATCATCTTTGTCGCGTTGATGACCTACCAGGTCACCTACTCGAGGCTGATCTTCGTCTCCGGTCTCGAGCGCCACCTGCCGCGCATCTTCACCCACCTGAACCCGCGCACCCGCAACCCTGTGACCGCTGTGCTGATCCAGGGTGTGCTGTCGTCGCTGATTCTGGTCGGGTTGTACTCGCAGAGCAGCATGGCCAACGTCACCATCTTCATCCAGGGCGGGCTTTCCACGGTCTGGCTGATCTCCGGATTCTTCTTCCTGTTCCCGGTGATCATCGCCAGGAAGAAGTACGCCGATCGATACGCCAACGAACTGTTCTGGCGTATCCCCGGCGGCACCGTCGGGGTCTGGATCACCGTCATCGTCGGCACGCTCGGCACCATCGGCGGCGTGTACTACTCGTTCGCGAAGTCCTGGATTCACGATGTGCCGGACAGCACCTGGATGATGTGGACCGGCAGCATCTCGGTCGGCATGTGCATCCTGGGTGCGCTCGTCTACATCTTCGGTCGCCGCTCGGCGGCCAAGGTCAGCCAGGAAGATGCCCTGGCCCATCTGGCGGTACTGGAACTGAAGGACGAAGCCAAATGACAATGGAAAGCACCGTGCCCGGCACGGACGCGACCGACTGCCCGCCCCGGTATCCGCTCGACCCGTTGACCGGCGCCGAGATCCAGTCCGCAGCCGCGGTGATCACCGATTCCGAATATGCCACGTCCACATTGAAATTCGTGATGATCCAGTTGGCAGAGCCGGACAAGCCCGCGGACCTGACGTTCGATTCCGCCGTCGAAGTGCCGCGGCGGGCGTTCCTGACGATGTACGACGGCGCGGCCAAACTGGTGTACGAGGCGATCGTCGATCTCACCGCGCGGGTCATCGACTCGTGGAACGCCGTGCCGGGCAGGTTCCCTTCGTATCTGGTCGAGCACATGACCGGCGTCGAAGAGGTGGTGCGGGCCGACCCGCGGTGGCAGGAGGCGATGCGCAAGCGCGGTGTCACCGATTTCAGCCTGGCGATGATCGACCCCTGGCCCGCAGGCTATTACGGCTCAGGCGATCACTACGACAACTCGCCGCTGATCTGTCGGCCGCTGACCTTCGTGCGTGCCGCGCCGTCCGAGCACGGCTATGCGCGACCGGTGGAGGGCCTGATCGTCACCTTCGACCTGGACGCCATGAAGGTGATCGACATCGAGGATCACGGGGTGGTGCCGCTGCCGCCGACCGCGGGCAACTACGCCGAGAAGTTCATGTTCGACGCGAACAACCGCCCGGCGTTCACCCAGTTCCGCGACGACGTCAAGCCCATCGAGATCACCCAGCCCGACGGTCCCAGCTTCACCGTCGACGGCTGGAAGGTGCAGTGGCAGAAGTGGTCAATGCGGGTGGGCTTCAACCCGCGCGAAGGCATCACCCTGCATGAGGTCACCTACACCGACCGCGGTCAGACCCGCCCGATCATCTATCGGGCGTCGCTGTCGGAAATGGTGGTGCCGTATGGCGATACCGCGCCGACACACTGGAACAAGAACGTCTTCGACATGGGCGAGGTCGGCATGGGGTTCTCGGCGAACCCGTTGACGCTCGGCTGCGACTGCCTCGGCGAGATCTACTACTTCGACGGCACGGTCAACGACTCGTCGGGCAACGCGGTCACGATTCCGAATGCGATCTGCATGCATGAGGAGGACTACGGGATCTCCTGGAAGCACACCGATTTCCGGACCGGTGAGGTCGAGGTGCGCCGCGCCCGGCGGCTGGTGATCTCGATGATCTGCACGGTCGGCAACTACGAGTACGGATTCTTCTGGTACTTCTACAACGACGCGTCGATGGAGGTCGAGGTCAAGCTCTCCGGCGTGCTGACCACCGGTGCGGTGCAGGACGGTGAGGAGCCCAGGTGGGGAAAGCTGGTGGCGCCCAACATCTACGGCCCGAATCATCAACACTTCTTCAGCTTCCGGCTGGACATGAGCGTCGACGGTGCGAACAACAGTGTCTACGAGGTGGACTCGATCCCCGAACCGGATCCGGACCTGAACCCGCATCACAACGCGTGGGTCACCCGTGACACCTTGGTCGCGTCGGAGGCCGACGGGGCGCGGGACTGGGATTGGTCGAAGGGCCGCTACTGGAAGATCACCAACCCGTCGAAGCGCAACGAATTAGGCAGTCCGGTGGCGTACAAGCTGACGCCGCAAGACGTCGTGCCGGTGATGGTGCAGGAAGGTTCCTTTATCTACGACCGCGCTCGGTTCGTGCAGCACAACCTGTGGGTGACCCGCTACGACCCGGCGGAGAAGTTCGCGGCGGGCGACTACATGTACCAGTCGCCCGATGCGCAGGGCCTCCCGCAGTACATCGCCGACGACGCGCCGTTGGAGGACACCGACGTGGTGCTTTGGTACACCGTAGGCGCGCATCACGTGGTGCGGCCTGAGGATTGGCCGGTGATGCCGTGTGCGTACACCGGATTCCATCTGAAGCCCGTCGGCTTCTTCGACGGCAACCCGGCGCTCGACATTCCGCCGTCACCTCCTGCGGCGTGCCACCACCGCTAATTCACCGGGGTCAGCGGCGGGTTGCCCGCTAGCACTGCTGCGGCGTTGTCGACGGCCAGAATGCCCATCGCGTCACGTGTCGCCTCGCCGGCGCTGGCGATATGCGGCGTGACGACGAGATTGGGCGCATCGAGCAGTGCAGGGTTGACGTGTGGTTCGCCCTCGAAGACGTCCAGTGCCGCGCCCGCGATCCGGCCCGCGGTGAGCGCCTCGATGAGCGCGGCTTCGTCGACCACGCCGCCGCGGGCCGTATTGATCAGGTAGGCAGTGGGTTTCATGGCTGCCAGCGCCGCGGCGTCGATCAGGTGCTGCGTCTGGGGGGTCAACGGGGTGAGCACGCTGACGACGTCGCTTTCGGCCAGCAGGGTCGGGTTGTCGACGAAGGTGACGCCGTCCTCCTCGGTGCCGGGTTGGCGGCTGCGCGCCGACGCAATGACCGTCATGTCGAACGCCTTGGCACGCTTGGCGACCGCGCGTCCGATGCGGCCGTAGCCGAGGATCCCCAGCGTCGCGCCGGCGCTGATGTCGAGGCCGACGAGCATGCGCGGCCCCCACACCCACGACCGTCCGGAGCGCAGGAACCGGTCACCCTCGGCCACCCGCCGGGTGGCGGCGAGGATGAGCGCGAAGGTGTGATCGGCGGTGGCGCGATCGAGCACGCCGGGCGTGTTCGTGACGACGACACCGGCGGCCCGTGCGGCGGCGATGTCGATGTTGTCGTAGCCCACAGCCACATTCGCGATGACCTTCAACTGGTCGCCCGCAGCGGCCAACAGCGCGGCGTCCGCTCGCTCGGTGAGCGTGATCACGGCGGCGTCGGCTCCGGCGATGCCCGCCTCCAGTTGGGCGCGGCTCGGCGGATCCTCGTTGCCCACCCGCACGTCGAACCCGAGCGAGTGCAGATGCGCCATCGCGCGGTCGGTCAACAGCCGGGAAACGTAGATCATCGCCGTCCTAGATCGGGTCGGTGCCGAGCGCGACGAGGATGCGTTTGAACTCGCGCCGTTCCTCGTCGGTCAGATTGGTCATCAGTCGAAGCTCCGCGGCGCGCACCCCGTCGTCGGTGCGCTCGAGCAGTCGCTCCCCGTCGCGGGTCAGTTGCGCGGGCAGCGAGCGCCCCGACGACACGCTGGCCGGCCGGACCACCAACCCGCGGTCCTCGAGGCCGCGCAGCACCATGTTCATCGCCTGCGGCGACACGTTCAGTGCACGGGCCAACTCGGCGTTCGAATGCCCCGGATACTTCGACAGCACCCGCATGCACAGGTACTCCGGAAACGCCACGTTCAACGGTTCGAGGACGCTCGCCGTCACGTCCGCTTTCAACGGAAGCAGCACGCGGTGCAGCAGATAACCCAGTGGTTCGTCCTCGCGGTGGTCACTCATATCAACCATATTGACACATATCAATCTGGTTGATATACCGGCCGCATGACCCAACCGACGCAAGATCTTTTCGAAAACGCATACAAGGGCGAGGCCGAGGAACTCGGGCTCGGCGCCAAGCCGCCGTGGAGCATCGGCGAACCGCAGCCGGAGATCGCGGCCCTGATCGAGCAGGGCAAATTCCACGGAGACGTGCTGGATGTCGGCTGCGGCGAGGCGGCTGTCGACCTTTATCTGGCGGAACGCGGCTTCACCACGGTCGGACTGGACCTCTCGCCGACCGCGATCGAACTCGCCAAGGCCGAGGCGGCCAAGCGGGGCCTGACCAACGCCAGCTTCGAGGTCGCCGACATCAGCGCGTTCGGCGGCTACGACGGCCGGTTCGGCACCATCGTCGACTCGACGCTGTTCCACTCCATTCCGGTCGAGTTGCGCGAGGGCTATCAGCGGTCCATCGTGCGCGCCGCTGCACCGGGAGCGTCGTACTTCGTGCTGGTGTTCGACCGTGCCGGCCTGCCCGACGGTCCCGCCAACCCGGTCACCGAGGAAGAACTGCGCGAGGTGGTGTCGAAGTACTGGACGATCGACGAGATCCGGCCCGCCCGCATCCACGCCAACTTGCCGAATCTCGAGGGGGCTCCGCTGCCGTTCGGCGACGTCCGCGACGAGGGCAACGGCCGCAAGTCGGTGCCCGCCCACCTGTTGACCGCACACCTGCCCGAAAGCTGATCCGCCACGCGCCGCCGACCCCATAGCGGCTTTTGGGCCGCTATGGGGCAGGATTAGGTGCGATCACAGCGAGGATTTCGAAGGAGTCGGATGGCGGACCCGACTAGCCCCAACGGCAACGAACCATCTCTGATCCGGCCGATGTACTCCCGCGTGCTGCTCAAGCTCGGCGGCGAGATGTTCGGCGGCGGGGAAGTGGGTCTTGACCCGGACGTGGTACACCAGGTGGCCCGGCAGATCGCCGAAGTGGTCCGCAGCGGGGTGCAAGTCGCGGTCGTCATCGGCGGCGGCAACTTCTTCCGCGGCGCGCAGTTGCAGCAGCGCGGCATGGAGCGCAGCCGCAGCGATTACATGGGCATGCTCGGCACCGTGATGAACAGCCTTGCGCTGCAAGACTTCTTGGAGAAGGAAGGCATCGCGACGCGGGTGCAGACCGCGATCACCATGGGGCAGGTCGCCGAGCCCTACATTCCGCTGCGGGCCCGCAGGCATCTGGAGAAGGGCCGCGTGGTGATCTTCGGGGCGGGCATGGGACTGCCGTACTTCTCGACCGACACCACCGCCGCGCAGCGGGCGCTGGAGATCGGCGCGGAGGTGGTGCTGATGGCCAAGGCCGTCGACGGGGTCTTCACCGCGGACCCGCGCGTCGACCCCGACGCGCAGTTGCTCACCGCGATCAGCCACCGCGAGGTCATCGACCGCGGCCTGAAGGTCGCCGACGCCACCGCGTTCAGTCTGTGCATGGACAACGGCATGCCGATCCTGGTGTTCAACCTGCTCACCGACGGGAATATCGCGCGGGCGGTGGCAGGTGA
The DNA here is from genome assembly GCF_001667505.1 of Mycobacterium sp. ACS1612. GTDB lineage: Bacteria > Actinomycetota > Actinomycetes > Mycobacteriales > Mycobacteriaceae > Mycobacterium. The sequence continues at coordinate 204,071 of NZ_LZHZ01000022.1, read as the reverse complement.
GAAGATCGGAACACTGGTCACCACCTGACAAGGAGTCACCTTGATCGACGAAACCCTCTTCGACGCCGAGGAGAAGATGGAGAAGGCGGTGTCGGTTGCGCGCGACGACCTGGCGTCGATCCGCACCGGACGGGCCAACCCCGGCATGTTCGCCCGCGTCAATGTCGACTACTACGGCTCGATGACACCCATAACCCAACTGTCGAGCATCAACGTTCCCGAAGCCCGCCTCGTCGTCATCAAGCCCTACGAGGCCAACCAGTTGCGCAACATCGAGGACGCGATCCGCAACTCCGATCTCGGGGTCAACCCGACCAACGACGGCAACGTCATCCGGGTCGCGATCCCGCAGCTGACCGAGGAGCGCCGACGCGACCTCGTCAAGCAGGCCAAGGCCAAGGGTGAGGACGCGCGAGTCACCGTCCGCAACATCCGTCGCAAGGCGATGGAGGAACTGCACCGCATCAAGAAGGACGGCGAGGCAGGCGAGGACGAGGTGGCCCGCGCCGAGAAGGACCTCGACAAGACCACGCACACCTACACCGCTCAGATCGACGAGTTGGTCAAGCACAAAGAAGGCGAGCTGCTGGAGGTCTAGTGACCGAACAGCACGCGACTCCCGTGGCAGACACTGACGCCGGCCCGACCGAGCCGCCCAAAAAGACATCCCGCGCAGGCCGAGATCTGCCCGCGGCGATCGGCGTCGGCGTCGTGCTCGGCGGCCTGGCGATCGCGGTGCTGTTGTTCGCGCCGATCGGCTGGCTGCCGGTGCTGTCGGTGTTCATTCCGATCGCCACACACGAGGTCATCCGGCGACTGCGCGAGGCGGGCTACGACCTTCCGGCGATACCGCTGTTGCTCGGCGGGCTGGCGATGATCTGGCTGACGTGGTTCGGCCCGGCCGGGCTGCTGGGCGCCTACGGCGGGACGATCGTCGTGTGCATGGTGTGGCGGTTGCTCGGCCAGGGACTCCGCGAGCAGCCGGTGAATTATCTGCGCGACATGTCGGCCACCGTGCTGCTCGCGACGTGGGTACCGCTGTTCGCCGGCTTCAGTGCGCTGTTGATCTTCCAGGACCACGGTGGCAGCAGGACGTTCACCGTGATCGCGACGGTGGTGTTCGCCGATATCGGCGGCTATGTGGCCGGCGTGCTGTTCGGCAAGCATCTGATGGCGCCGGCCATCAGCCCGAAGAAGTCGTGGGAGGGACTGGGCGGGTCGCTGGTGTTCGGCATCGCCGCCGCAGTCCTGTCGGTGACGTTCCTGCTCGACCGGCCCGCGTGGGTCGGCGTGCCGCTGGGTCTGATGCTGGTGATCACCGGGGTGCTCGGCGATCTGGTCGAGTCGCAGGTCAAGCGCGACCTCGGCATCAAGGACATGGGCACGCTGTTACCCGGTCACGGGGGCATCATGGACCGGATCGACGCGATGCTGCCGTCCGCCGTCGCCGGTTGGATCGTTCTGACGCTGCTGGCGTGACACCCGGGCGTTGAGCCAGCAGGCGGCCGCGCCGACCACTAGCCCGACGGCGATTCCGATGTCCGGTCGTTGGCCCAGCATCAGCCAGGACAGCAGGCCGGCAACGGCGGGGATGACCGCGAACAGCATCGCGACCGCCGCGGCGCCGTAGTTGTTGATCGCGCGCACATAGAGGGTCATGCAGAGCGTGGCGTTGAGGAGGATGACGGCGGCGACCGCGCCTGCCGCCTTCCACGGGTTCGTCACGGTGAAGGGTGTGACGGTGGCAAGCACCGCGACGGGCAGCAAAGCGACGCCGTTCTGCAGTGCCGCGGTGGCACGGAAGTCCACCCCGGAGCAGAACCGCTGCTGGTAGACACCGCCGGCGGCGAGGCTGAGCAGCGCGACGAGGAGCAGCAGCACGACGGTGTCGACGCCGCCGATGGTGATCAGCCGTCCCGCGCAGGCGGCGAGTACCGCGAGGACGCCGAGGACCAGTGCCCCTGTTCGGGCCCACGTCAGGCCCTCACCGAGGAACAGCGTCGCGAGCACGGCGGTGACGACGGGGTTCATTGAGATGACGACGGCGCCGAGCACCGCGGGTGCGCCGTGCATCAGGGCCAGGTACAGGCAGATGAACTGCAGCGCGTTGGTGAGCAAACCGGTGATCAGGACATGGACGAGAGTGCGGCCAGTGGGCCAGGTCACACGCGAGAGCAGGGCCCATGTCGAGAGGATGGCGCCCGCGAGCCCGAACCGGAAAAGCAGTACCGCCATCGGCGACATCGCTGAAACAGCAAGTGCGCCAATGGGATAGCCCAGAGCATAGAAGAACGTGAGGTTCGACGCGGCGCGCAGCGGCATCGGGGGCAGGGGCATGGTTCCCATGGTTGCGATCAACGCCTGCCATCGCCAATCAATTTCGCTCCGTTGCTGATGCGATACTGGCTGTACATGTCTTTACCTCTCGTCTTTGATGCCCCGCGACGTGCGATGCCGCCGCGGCACCTTGCTGACCTCGACGACGCGGGCCGGGCGGCCGCCGTCGCGGAGTTGGGTCTGCCGGCGTTTCGGGGCAAGCAGCTGGCGAATCAGTACTTCGGGAGACTGATCGCCGACCCGCAGCAGATGACCGACCTGCCCGCGGGGGTGCGCGATCAGGTGGCGTCGGCGTTGTTCCCTCGGCTGTTGAATGCGGTGCGGGAGATCGAGTGCGACGCAGGCGAGACGCGGAAAATGCTGTGGCGGGCGCTGGACGGCACGACGTTCGAATCGGTGCTGATGCGGTATCCGCAGCGCAACACGGTGTGCATCTCATCGCAGGCGGGCTGCGGTATGGCGTGCCCGTTCTGCGCGACGGGGCAGGGCGGGTTGACGCGGAATCTGTCGACGGCGGAGATCCTGGAGCAGGTGCGCGCCGCGGCGGTGGAGTTGCGAGACCGTGACGGGGACGGGATTGCGCGCCCCGCGCGCGGGGCACGCTTGTCGAACATCGTGTTCATGGGCATGGGGGAGCCGCTGGCCAACTACAACAGGGTGGTGGCGGCGGTGCGCAGGATCACCGAGGCGCCGCCGCAGGGTTTCGGGATCTCGGCGCGCTCGGTGACGGTGTCGACGGTGGGCTTGGCACCCGCGATTCGCAAGTTGGCCGACGAACGGCTCGGCGTGACGTTGGCGCTGTCGCTACATGCGCCGGACGACGAACTCCGGGACACACTGGTGCCGGTGAACAATCGGTGGAAAGTGGCCGAAGCGCTCGAGGCGGCGCGGTATTACGCGGACGTGACGGGGCGGCGGGTGTCGATCGAGTACGCGTTGATCCGCGATGTCAACGACCAGCCTTGGCGGGCAGACCTTTTGGGCAAGCGTCTGCACGGGGCGCTGGGGCCGCTGGCGCATGTGAACGTGATTCCGCTGAACCCGACGCCGGGCAGTGAGTGGGACGCGAGCCCGAAGCCGGCCGAACGAGAGTTCGTGAAGCGGGTGCGGGAGCGCGGGGTGTCGTGCACGGTGCGCGATACTCGGGGCCGCGAAATCGCGGCGGCCTGTGGGCAGTTGGCGGCCGAGGGCTGAGCGTCGGGCTTTCCGGACCGACTTGCGCAAGTGCCCGCGTACTGAGCGACAGTTGCGCCCGGTATCTGGACCCACTTCTCAAAATGCCCACGTACTGAGCGACAACTCGAGCTCATAGCCGGAAACCTCGAAACCACAGGGGTTTCGCCGCGGCACGCATAGTCATCACACGCGTGTAGATCCGGTGCTCGGTGCCGCGCGGTACGAACCCCGGGCCATAGAGCCCCCGCGCAATCCGACGGACCCTGCCGCGCCGCCGCTCCCACCGCAGCGCGTCCGACACTTGCTTCGATGCACGGCCCGGAATCTCGAAACCCTGCCACTCCAAGGCTTCGATGAGCTCGTCGACCGTAGTAGGGCCGTGCTGCAACAGATACATCGTCAGCGCATACCGAAGTTCTATGCCCCGCAGAACGTGCCTGGTTTCCATTGCCGAACCGTGGCACGCACATCCGACAGATCCGGCGTTGTCGCTTGGTACGTGGGCATTTTCAGATGTGGGCTTGTGGAGCGTTGGGTGTCGATGTGTGTGCCAGCGGGCGTTGTCGCTCGGTACGTGGGCATTTTTACATGTGGGTTTGCGCAGGCTCCGCCGGCGCATTCAGAAACCACACATTCTCCTCACGCAACCGTCGACTGCGCCACCCGTCCGGCGTCCGCACCAACTCATGGTGGTAGTACCCACCGCACGAACTCATCGACGCCATCCCCGGTAACTGCATCGGGTTGTAGAACATCGCCCGCGCCGTCGCCGTGTCACCGTCGACAACGCTTTCGATGTTCGTGATGTAGTGCATGCTCCACGCGATCACACCGAAATTCGCCGCGAACCAGTCCACGACCTCGTCTCGGCTCCCCACGACCGCACCCGCGGACGAATAGTCGATGTACGCGTCCTCGGTGAACACCGACCGGTACAGCAACGCGGCGATCTCGGCCTCGTCGGTCAATCCGGCATTCCGATCGTCTTGGCCTCCAGGTACTCCTTGTAGCCCTCCTCGCCGTTGCGATAGCCAAGCCCGCTCTGCTTCGTCCCACCGAACGGGCTGCCAATACCGAAGTGGCTCTTGCCATTGATCGTGACGTTGCCGGTCCGCATCCGCCTGGCCACCTCGAACGCCCGGTCGACGTCGACGCTGCTGACCTCACCCGACAGCCCGTAGATCGTGTTGTTCGCGATCGCGACCGCCTCGTCGTCGCCGTCGTACGGCGTCACCGTCAGCACCGGCCCGAAGATCTCCTCCTGCGCCACCTTCGAATCCGGGTCGACGTCAGCCAACAGCGTCGGCCGCACGTAGTAACCCGTCGGCAAGTGCTCCGGCACACCGCCACCCGTCACCAGTCGCGCCCCCGAATCCAGCCCGCTTCGGATCAGCCCGAGCACCTTCTGCCGTTGCGTCTCGCTGATCTGCGGCCCCTGCATATTCCCCGGCGTCCACGGATCGCCCATCGGGAAGTTCTCCATCGCACCCTTCAAGATCGCCAGACCTTCGTCATAGCGGCTGCGCGGCAACAAGATTCGGCTCGGCAAGATACAGCTCTGGCCCGACATCACGCACGCCATCATCGCTGCCAGCGGCAGCGCCGAATTGAAGTCCGCATCGTCGAGCACGATGTGCGCCGACTTCCCGCCCAACTCCAGCAGCGTCTTCTTCACCGTCGGCGCTCCCGCTGCCAGGATCGCCCGCCCCGTCGCCGTCGAACCCGTGAACGTGATCATGTCGACCCGCGGGTCCGCCGACAGCGCCGCGCCCACCTCGTTCGCATTCGACACCACGACGTTGAACACCCCGGCCGGAATATCCGTCTCCTCCGCAACGATCCGGCCGTACTCGCTGCCCGACCACGGCGTCAGTTGCGCAGGCTTCAAGACCACCGTGTTGCCCGCCATCAACGCAGGCACCGTCTCGGCCACATTGAGATAGAACGGCACATTCCACGGCGTGATCGCCCCGACCACCCCGACGGGCTCGTAGTGGATCTTGCGTCGCGCCGGACCCAGCGGCGTCTCGTGTACCCCGTTGTCGACCAGATACTCGAACGCACGACCGTGCTCGGCCCAGTGCTTGACCTCCGCGATCGGGCTCTCGATCTGACTGCCCGTGACGGTGACGGGACACCCCACCTCGGTGACCAGCACTCGGCGCAGTCGCTCCTTGTTGCGCTCCAGCGCCTCGTGCAACTGCGTCAGGCAGTGATAACGGAAATCCAGATCTCGCGACCAGTCTGTCTCGTCGAAGGCACGTTTGGCCGCTGAAACGGCCCGCCCCATGTCACTGACCGTTCCATCGGTCGCCTGGCCGACGACCTGCTCAGACGCCGGATGAACGACGTCGAATGTCGCCTTGCTGCTTGTGATCTGCAGTTCGCCGTCAATCAGCATCCGCTCGTCGCCGGCCAGCACGCCGGATTCCGTCTGCACTCCCGCCATGGCAGACAGCTTTACAAACTATCGGCGAAGTGTCACCCGTTCTGCTTGATTCCGGCCGCATGCCGCAGCTGCGCCAGGAACTGATCCCCGTCGTCGCTGCGCACGATGTAATGCGATACCGCGACCCGGATCGCCGTCGCCGCCTTCACCGCGCCATTCGGGCCGGGCATCAGCTTCTGCAGCCGGGCCCGCATCACCGGGATGATCCGGCTCAACTGGGCAATGACGACCTCGGGTTCGATATCGACCAACCGCACCCCTGAGTACGACTGCTGGTACTCGACGATGAACCGCAGCGCCGCGTCCAGCTTCTCGGTGCCCCGCAGCCCCGACGTGGCCCGGCTGATGCCGCCGTCGAACATCTCGCGCTCGAACACACCGAACGCGTCGAGCAACTCACCCTTGGACGCGAACCACCTGTACAAGGTGGGCCGCGACACGCCGGCCTGCAACGCCACCTCCGAGAGGCTCAACTTGGTCTGACCGCTGCGGCCGAGCACTTCCGCGGTCGCGACAAGGATCCGGTGCCGCGTCGAAGTGTCCTCGACGGCGCCGGATGCGTCGGGCAGCGGTTCATTCACGTCGGAGACCTCACTCGTGTGGTGCACACATCCTAAATGGTGCATCGGTCGCGATGAGCGAACCCGGCCGACAAGCGCCACAGCGGCGATACGTTGTACACCGTGTCCGGACCGCTGGATGGAGTCAAGGTCGTCGAACTCGGCGTCTGGGTCGCCGGTCCGGCGGCGGCAGGAATTCTCGCTGACTGGGGTGCCGACGTCGTCAAGATAGAACCACCTGACGGCGATCCCGCACGCACCTTCGGTCGGATGCTCGGCATCGAAGACGGCAGCAGCCCACCGTTCGAGATGGACAACCGCAACAAACGCGGCATCGTGCTCGACCTCGGCAGCGACGACGGCCGCGCCACCACATTCGAATTACTCAGCGGCGCAGACGTTTTCCTGACCAACATCCGCCCAGGCGCGTTGACACGGATCGGGTTGGACTTCGACACCGTCGCCGCCCGCAACCCCGGACTGGTCTACGGCCTGATCACCGGATACGGCCGCGACGGGCCCGACGCCGACCGGGCGGCCTACGACGTCGCCGCGTTCTGGGCGCGAGCGGGGTTGGCGCACTTGCTGACTCGCCCAGGCGACACGCCGCCGTTTCAGCGCGGCGGGATGGGCGACCACTCCGCGGGCATGACCCTGGCCGCCGCGGTGTGCGCTGCTCTGGTCGCGCGAACGCGAACCGGCAAAGGTCAACTGGTCAGCACGTCGCTGTACCGGCAGGGCGCGTACACGATCAGCTTCGACCTCAACACCTTCCTGATGACCGGCCATTCCATCGCCATCGGCCAGCGCGAGAACATGGCCAACCCCTGCATGAACAACTACACGGCAGGCGACGGGCGGCGGTTCTGGATCGTCGGCCTGCAGGGCAGTCGGCACTGGCCATCGCTGTGCCGGGTCGTCGGCCGACCCGGCTGGTTGACCGATCCGCGGTTCGAATCGGCGCACGCCCGCGCCGCCAACGCAGGCGAACTCGTCGCCGCGCTCGACGAGATCTTCGCGACCAAACCGCTCGAAGAATGGGCGAAAGTCTTTGCCGCAGAACCCGAATTCTTCTGGTCGCCGATCAACTCCATCGAAGACGTGGTGGCCGACGAGCAGTTTCACGCCGCAGGCGGGATCGTGTACGTACCCGACGGGCAAGGCGGTGTACCGATGGTGGCAACGCCCGCCGACTTCCACGGCACCCCGTGCGCGGCGCGTTCTGCAGCGCCTCGACTCGGTGAACACACCGACGAAGTGCTCGCCGAACTCAAGGCGCGAAATGCTTGATGCGGGCGGCGTGTCGCAGCTGGGCCAGGAAGTCGGCGTCGTCGTCGCTGCGCACCAGATAATGCGAGACCGCCACGCGCACGGCGGTCCCGACCGCGAGCGCGGGATCCGCGTCGGTCGCCAGCCGTTCCAGCCGCGCCCGCATCACCGGAATGACGCGCGCCAGCCGCCCGATGACCTGGGCGGGTTCGATGTCGATCATCCGCAGCCCGGGGTAGGACTGCTGGTACTCGACGATGACTCGCAGCGCCGCATCCAGCCACTCCGACGCAGGCAGGTCGGCGGTGGCCCTGGCGACGGCGCTCTCGTAATACTGCCGCTCCCACACCACGAACGCGTCGAGCAGTTCTCGCTTCGAGCCGAACCAGCGGTACAGCGTCGGCCGTGACACGCGCGCCTGCAGCGCCACTTCGGACAGGCTCAGCTTCGACATGCCGCGGCGGCCGAGCACCTCGGCGGTGGCGGCCAGGATCCGCTCGCGGCTGGAGCTGTCTGCCGACGGCATCGTCATAGCTTTACAAAATTCCACCGAAGTGTCACGCTGTTTCCGTGACAGCGGCAGCGGTGCAGGCGCGTGAGTACAGCCCGATCGACATCACATCGCACGACTTCTGGAGTCAGCCGTTCGCGCAGCGTGACGAGTCGTTCGCCCGGCTTCGGGCGGGTCCCGGCCTGTCCTGGCACCGGCCGTTTCCGTCGATGTTCCCGATGGAGGAGCCGGGCTACTGGGCGTTGACGCGGCGCGCCGATATTGCCTACGTCAGCCAGCACCCTGAGTTGTTCACGTCGGCCCAGGGCGTGGCGCTGGATCCGATGCCCGCCGAGATCCAGCGCTTCGCGTCGTTCTTCCTGACCATGGATCCGCCGCAACACACCACCTATCGGCGCCTGATCAGCTCGGCGTTCACCCCGCGCAATGTGCGCCAGATCGAAGAGCAGATCCACCGCAACGCGGTGAGCATCGTCGACGACCTCGTCGACGCGGGCAACATCGAGTTCGTCGAGGCGTGTTCCGCACGGCTTCCGATGGTGACCATCATGGAGATGCTGGGCGTCCCGAAGGCCGACCAGCCTGCGGTGGCGAAGGCCGCCGAGAAGCTGTTCGGTCTCAGTGACGATGAGTACAGCTCGCTCGAGGAACGCGCGCAGGACACCGTCAACGAGATCATGCTGCTCAACACCACGGGACAAGAGTTGGCCAAGTTCCGGCGCAACAATCCCGGCGACGACTTGATGACCAGCATCGTCAACGCCGAAGTGGACGGCCATCGGCTGACTGACGAAGAGATCGGCGCATTCCTGATCCTGTTGGCGTCGGCGGGCAACGACACCACCAAACAGGCGACCACACACGCGATGATGGCTCTGACCGAGAATCCCGACCAACGTGATTGGCTGATGGACGACTTCGACAACCGGATCGGGCAGGCCGTCGAGGAGTTCGTCCGGTACGCGTCGCCGGTACTGCAGTTCGCGCGCTTTGTCACCCAGGACACCGAGATCAACGGGCAGCCGGTCAGCGCGGGCGACAAGGTCGGCTTGTTCTACTGTTCGGCGAACCGCGATGAGGCGGTCTTCGACGAGCCACACCGATTCAACCCGCAGCGGTCGCCGAATCCGCATCTCGGCTTCGGCGGCGGCGGACCGCATTTCTGTCTTGGCAATCAGCTCGCCAGGACCGAACTGCGAAACCTCTTCCGCGAGTTGCTCACCCGCCTCACGACGGTCGAGTTCGGTGAGCCCGACCTGCTGCACAGCAGCTTCGTGCACGGCGTCAAGCGTGTTCCTGCGTTCGTCCGATAGGAGACACCATGCGGGTCGAAGTCGACTTCGATAAGTGCACAGGGCACGGCATCTGCGAGTCGATCGCCGACGACGTGTTCGAGGTGCAGGACGACGGCACCGTGCTGATCCACAACCATGACGAGTCGGATCGTGAACGAATGCAGCAAGCCGTGACCCGATGCCCCGCAGCGGCTTTGCGGTTGGTCGACTAGCGACCCCTCATCGGGCGGACAAGCACCGACTGCTGGATCCCGCCGACCGCTCCTGTCTCGTCGAACAGTGTGCCGATCGTCGTGCCGATGCCGTCGGGTCCGTAGTTGGTCTCCGCGCGGAAGCCGGTCCACTCGCCCTCGGGGATTCGGTGCAGGTGGACGATGAGGTCGGTGTTCATGAATGTCCAGCGTCTGATTTCGATCTTCGTGCCAATTCCGTTGGCGCAGTCCGCCACAGCGAACAGCCGTTCCAGCGATGTCATCGCCTCGCCCTTGACCAGGTCGACCTGCGGACGGATCCAGGATTCGCCGGGGCCCTCGCTCATCGGCTTGGTCAGCCACCGCCAATCCAGGCTGTGCACGTAGTTGGGGTCCCAGTCCTTCTTCATGTCCCGGCTCCACGCGTCCGCGATCGGGCGTAGCGGTGGTGCCGGTGCATGGACGAGCCCCGCGGTGTCCAGTGTCTTCAGCCGCCATCCGCTGGCCTTCGCGACGGGCCGCGGCTCACCGTCGGGGCCTGTCGCCAGCATGTCCGCGCTGACCAATTCAATCTGCTTGCCGGACCGCTCGATTCGTGAGCGCACCCACAGGCCGCCCTCAGCGGGAATGCCGCCCAACAGGTCGACCATGACGCGGCTCAACCGGGTGTCGTCGCGTTGCTCGCAGCGTTCCAAACTCCGTACCAGTAACGCCGATACCGGCGCAGCATGCTGAATCGCCGCCGACCACGTACTGCGGACCATGTCCGTCGCTATGAATTTTTCCCCGAGTTCGTCTGTCGCATCGATCAATTCGTAATAGGAGTCGCTCACGGCAGGCCTGCCGCCGGAACGTCGACGACGGTCGCATCCAGGCGTGACAGCCTCGTGCCGACCAGTCGCTCCGGGTAGGCGCTGGTACTCGACAGCATGAATAGTGTTCGGCGCTCGGGCCCGCCGAGCGTGCACGCGATCGCGATACGGTCACCGATCGGGACGCGATCGGTGACCTCGCCGCCTTCGACGATCCGATCGAACCGGTGCGCCAACGTCATCGAGGTCCACACTCCGCCCTCGGCGTCGAGACAGATGCCGTCGGGTGGCCCGTCCAGATCGTCGGCGAAAACCCGTCGGCCCGAAATTGATCCGTCAGAGGCGATGGTGAACGACGTCAGCCGTCGGCCCGTCGATTCGGCGACCACCAGTGTCGCGCCGTCGGGTGTGATGGCCATCCCGTTGGGGAAGTCGAGGTCCTCGGCGACCACCGCGACGGCGCCGTCGACATCGACCCGCGCGATGACGCCGGCCTGACGGGCCTGCGATCCGACATACGCTCGGCCCGCGGCGTCGACCACCATGTCACCGAGGTTCGCGGGCACCAGATCGGACAGGTCCGCGACGGCCGCGATGGTTTCGCCGTCGTAGCGGAGCACCTGACGTTTCTCGGTCGACGCGATCAACAATGACCCGTCGGGGCGGAAGCCCAGCCCCGACGGCGCGTCCCCCGCGAGCGGCAGTTTGGTCATGTCACCGTGCAGGTTGACCGTGTGCACTGCTTCGCCGAGCATGTCGGAGAACCACAGCAGCCCCTCGAACCATCGCGGCCCCTCGCCGAAGCAGAAACCGTTGGCCAGCGGCGTCAGCGTCGCACCTTTACAAATCACGCACCAAGTGTCACGCTCCAAAGGTGCCACTGTCAACCACCTGCGACGTTTGGTGACGATGAAGCGCTATCACGGCCACACGCTGCTCTATCTGCACGAGACCATCGACCTGGGCAGCGGGCGCAGCGAGCGATTCACCGACGTGTTCGGCGACGTCTATCACCCGATGATGGAAGACCTCGGCGCGCGGCTGTTCGCGATATGGGAGACGACGCCGTACAACGGGCACTGGCCGCAGGTGACGATCATCTGGGAGATCGACGAGTTCGCCGACTACGCCCGCATCGGCCGCGCACAAGCCCATGGCGGAAGCCACCGGGACATCGCCGTGAAGTGGGCGACGTTCCTGTCCGAGATCGGCGCGTCGGGGGAGGGCCGCATCATGTACGCCGGCGCAAGTAACAAGACGCTCGCCCAACTGAAGCGGTCGAACTTCGCCGCCGGACTGGTGATCCAGGAGATCATGCAGACCAAGCCGGGCCGCCAGGACGACTACATTCGCGAACTGGAGCGGCTTTACGTGCCGTGGTCGGAACGCACCGGCAAGCGCTGGCTCGGCTCCTTCATCACCACCTTCCGCTTCAACGAGGTGATCCACTACTGGGCGCTCGACGGTGACTGGGACTGCTTCGAGAACCACTACCCGTCCTGGAAGGACAGCCCACCCGCCGAGATCGTCACCTGGATGAGCGTCGCGCCCGCCCTGCGCGACGGTTGGGAAGACTCCATTCTGGCTGCCCTGCCACCGTCGCCGCTGCAATGAACGCACCGACGCTGCAGGACTTCTCGTACGATCCGTTCGACGCGGCGGTGATGGCCGATCCACTGCCGTACTACCGGAGGCTGCGCGACGCGCATCCGGTTTACTATCTCGACAAGTGGGACACCTACGCGCTGTCCCGGTTCTCCGACATCTGGCAGGTACTGGAGATCAACGACGGCACGTTCGTCGCGTCCGAGGGAACACTGCCCGCGGCAACGGTTTTGGCGCGGCACAACAACGGCCCGGTGCCCGATCCGCCGCTGCACCCGATGCCGTTCCACGCGAACTTCGACGCCCCGATCTATGACCAGGTGCGCCGCTGCACCTCGGCTCCGTTCCGGCCGAAATCAGTGTCCGCGCTTGCCGACCGCATCCGCACCCTGGCCAACGAACGACTCGACGAACTGCTGCCGCGCGGCACATTCGACCTGACCCAGGAGTACGGCGGGATCGTCGCCGCATCCGTGGTGTGCGAAATACTGGGCCTCCCGGTCGATCTCGCGCCCGAGGTGCTCGCCACGGTCAATGCGGGCAGCCTGGCGCAGCCGGGCAGCGGCGTGGAAGTGGCCAACGCCAGGCCCGGCTACCTCGAATACCTGATCCCGATCGTGCAGCAGCAGCGGCGCGCGGCGGCCTCCGACGGATCGATCGCCGACAACCTGATCGGCTACCGACTGCCCGACGGTTCGGCGTTCAACGACATCGAAGCCGCTACCCAGATGCTCGGCGTGTTCATCGGGGGGACGGAAACCGTCCCGAAGATCGTCGCGCACGGGCTGTGGGAACTCGGCCGCAGGCCAGACCAACTCGCCGCGGTGCACGCCGACCTTGACGCGAACGTGGCCGTCGCGCGCGAGGAGATGATCCGCTACTGCGCGCCCGCGCAGTGGTTCGCACGCACCGTGCGCAAACCGTTCCACCTGCACGGCATCACAATTCAACCGGGCCAACGGATCATCGCGCTGCTCGCGTCGGCCAACCGCGACGAGCGCGAGTACGTCGATCCCGACGAGTTCATCTGGAACCGCAAGATCGAACGGCTGCTGGCCTTTGGCCGCGGCCAGCATTTCTGCCTCGGCGTCCATCTCGCGCGCATGGAGATCGCGATCATGGTCACCGAATGGCTCAACCGCGTCGACGACTGGCAGATCGACGAGGACGCCGCGTCGCGGCCACCGTCGAGCTTCCAGTGGGGCTGGAATACCCTTCCGGTGGAGGTCTGACGGTGTGGTCATACCGGCTCGTCGCGCCGTACACCTTTGAGCGATCCGATATTCCGGACAAGGCACCGGAAAGCCTCGGCGACGGTCAGGTCTTGTTGCGGTTCCTTGCTGCGGGGGTTTGCGGCAGCGACCTGCCCGCGTTCCGCGGCGCCAAGGGCAGGCTGCCCGGCGACACCGGGGTCAGCGCCGCGGAGATGGACGGCTTCCCGGTCCACGAGGTGGTTGGTGACGTGATCGCCAGTAGGCACCGCGACCATGCCGTCGGTGATCGCGTTGTCGGGTGGGCGTCGGGCTTCGACGGGCTGATGGAATATGTCGTCACCGACGGCGACGGCCTGGCCCCGTTCGAGCTGGAACTGCCCCCGCAACGTGCCGTCGCCCTGCAGCCACTGGCATGTGTGCTCTACGCGCTGGAACAACTTCCCACCCTCGACGGCAGCCACGTCGCGGTGATCGGGCAGGGTTCAATCGGGCTGTTGTTCTCGTATGCGGCAAAGGCTCTCGGGGCTCGCCATGTGACGGGCGTGGATCCGGTCGACCGCGACGGGATCGGCAAGCAGTTCGGCGTCGACACCATCGTGCGCGCCACCAGCGACCGCTGGGTGAGCCACCTCGACACCAGCGGCCGCCCCGACATCGTGATCGAGGCCGTCGGCCATCAGGTCGCGACGCTGGGCCACGCCGTGGCGGCCGCGGCGTTCGGCGGCACCGTCTTCTACTTCGGCGTGCCCGACGACGACAGCTACCCGATCAGCATGCGGACCATGTTGCGCAACAACCTGACGCTGAAATCCGGTGTGACGCTGGACCGCAGGCGCATGCTGATGTCGGCGAACGGGTTCGCGCGTAAGCACCCCGAGTTGCTCGCCGCGTATGTCACTCACACCTTCGGCGTCGACGACGTGCAGGCCGCGTTCGAGTTGGCCTGCAGGCCGGATCGCGAACGCATCAAGGTCGCGATCGTCGCATGACACCGAGCAGACTGCAGCACGCGCTGGCCGCAAAACCGCAGGTGTGGGGCGGTTGGGTGGTCGGCCCGACCATCATCGGACCGGAGGAATTCGCCGCCGCGGGATACGACTACGTCGGATTCGACGTGCAGCACGGCTATCTCGACGATGCCGATGTCGCCGTGACTCTGCGCCGGTTGGAGCACGTCCCGATCGCCACGGCGGTGCGGTTGCCGTCGGCGGACCCCGCGCCGATCGGCCGAGTGCTCGACGCCGGCGCCGACGCGGTCGTTATCGCGATGGTCGAATCCGCCGATCAGGCCGCGGCCGCGGTCGCCGCCACCAGGTACGCCCCGGCCGGGGTACGCAGCTTCGGTCCGCTGCGGGCCAGCCTCGGCCTCGATCCCGCCGCGCTCGAGTCACGGGTGAGCGTGTTCGCGATGATCGAAACCGCTCCCGGATTGGCCGCGGCGGTCGAGATCTGCGCTGTGCCAGGGCTGACCGGCGTCTACGTCGGGCCTGCCGACCTCGCGCTCTCGCTCGGTGTCGGGCTCGCCGACGTGTGGACTGACGCCGAGGTCAGCGCCGCCATCGCAGACATCCAGAAAACCGCGACGGCGGCGGGATTGGTGGCCGGCATTCATGCCAGTACTGGCACTCGCGGTAAAGCATTGGCGGAAGCGGGTTTTCAGATGATCACCCTGGCATCAGAATCGCAGGTGCTGCGGCGCGGCGCCGCCGCCCATCTCGGCGAAGCGACAGGGCAGTCATGACAACGGATCGGATCGCATTGGTGACGGGTGCCGCCCGCGGTCAGGGCGCGGCGATCGTGAACCGCCTGCGCACAGACGGATACTGCGTCGCGGCCTGCGACGTGCTGACCATTGACGTCGACGACGACGACGTCATCGCGCTGTCGCTCGATGTGACCGACCCTGACCAGTGGACCACGGCCGTCGCCGCGACCGTCGGGCGGTTCGGCGCCCTGACCACGTTGGTGAACAACGCCGGTGTGTTGCACCGCGCCTCGCTCGACGACGAGACGCCGTCCGGTTTCGAAGGCAGTTGGCGGGTCAACTGCCTCGGACCGTTCCTCGGCATCCGCGCCGCGCTACCGCATCTGCGCGACGCCGAGGGCGCCGCCATCGTGAACACCTGCAGCACAGGCGCCATTCGCGCGTTTGCGAACCATGCGGCCTACGGGTCGGCGAAGTGGGCGCTGCGCGGTTTGACGCAGGTCGCCGCGGCCGAGTTGGCGGCATCGGGTATCCGGGTGAACGCGGTGTTCCCCGGGCCCGTCGCGACGCCGATGCTCGACGACGCGACGCAGACGCGACTCGCCGAGCGGTCGGTGATGGGACGGTTGGGCAAGCCGATGGAGATCGCGGACGCCGTCGCGTTTCTGGTGTCCGCGCAGGCGTCCTTCATCACCGGATCCGAACTCGTCGTGGACGGAGGCCAATGCCTTCAGATCGGATGAGGTTGTCGGTGGGCATCATCGGCGCGGGCCCCGGCGGCCTGGCGCTCGGAATCCTGTTACGCAAGGCTGGCTTTCGCGACTTCACCATCTTCGACCGCGAGGACGGCGTTGGCGGGACGTGGCGCATCAACACCTATCCCGGCCTGGCGTGCGACGTGAAATCGCACCTGTATTCCTATTCGTTCGACCTGAACGCCGACTGGTCGCGGCTGTGGTCGGCGCAACCAGAAATTCTGGCGTACTTCGAGCGCTGCGCTCAGCGGTATCGGCTCGGTCCGAACCTGCGACTGGCCACCGAGATCACCGCCGCGCGGTGGAACGGCACGGCGTGGCAGCTGACGGCGAGCAGCGGCGAGGAGTTCACCTTCGATGTCGTGGTGTCGGCGATCGGCCTGTTCACCCAGCCGGTGCTGCCGGATCTCGTTGAGACCGAACCGTTCACCGGCACGCTGATGCATACGGCGCGTTGGGACCACAGCGTCGACCTGCGCGGTGCCCGCGTCGCCGTCCTCGGCACCGGGTCGACCGCCGCGCAGTTGGTGCCCGAGGTGGCCAAGGTGGCCGAGCAGGTGTACTCCGTGCAACGCTCACCCACCTGGATCCTTCCGAAACCCGACCGGCCCTACACTGACCGGGAGAAGTGGATCTTCGCCCACGTGCCGTTCGCGAAGAGGCTCTACCGCACGCGACTGTGGCTGCGCAGCGAGTCCAACATCGCCGTGATCGAGAACGGCAGCGACAAGACGCAGGAGTTCAAAGCCATCGCGCTGCGGACGCTGGAGACGACGGTGCCCGACGAGACGTTGCGCCGCAAGCTGACTCCCGATCATCCGTTCGGCTGCAAGCGACTCGTCTTCGCGACGGACTATCTGCAGGCGTTGACACAACCGCACGTCGAGGTGGTGTCGAGTCCGGCCCGAACACTGCGGGCCAGGTCGCTGGTGACCGAGGACGGCACCGAACTCGACGTCGACGTCGTGTTGTGCGCCACCGGCTATGCGGCGGCCGACTACCTCGGCCAGATCGACGTCGTCGGCGAACATGGAATGACCCTGCGGGAAACGTGGCGCGACGGCGCATACGCCTATCTGGGCATGGCGGTGCCCGGCTTCCCCAACTTCTTCATGCTCTACGGCCCGAACACCAATGTCGGGTCGAACAGCGTGATCTTCATGCTGGAGGCGCAGGCGCGCTATATCGTGCGGGCGCTGAAATGTTTGCGGCGCAAGCGCACACGCTACGTCGCCGTGCGACCCGCCGCGATGGCCGACTTCATCGCGAAGATCGACGGATGGATGCGGGGCACCGTGTGGCTGACCCGGTGCAGCAACTACTTCCGTGCCGCCAACGGTCGGGTGGTCACGCAGTGGCCGCGCAGTGCCCGCGTCTTCTGGGCGATGACGCGCAGGTTCAAACCAGCCGACTTTGTGTTCGAGCCCGTGCAGGAGGTGAACCACGCATGGTTGAGCACCGCCTAGACCCCGCGCTGCGACAGTTCGCGGCGGCCCGCATCGATCTGTCCGCCAGCGTGCTCGGCGTCGTGCGTGATTCGCTCAACCAGCGCAGGGCGGAGGCCGCCCGGCACGTCAACACCGTCGGTGTCGAAATCGAAGAACGGCAGGCCGCCTCGATCGGCGTGCGCATCTACCGTGGGGTAGCAGCACCCGCGCCCGCGGTGATCTATTGCCATGCAGGGGCGTTCGTCCTCGGGAACCTCCACACCGACCATCGGCAGTGCGTCGAGTTCGCCAGGCGCGGACGGTGCACGGTGATATCCGTGGACTACCGGCTGGCACCCGACGAGCCGTATCCCGCCGGACTCGACGATGCGGCCGCCGTGCTGGCGTGGGCGGCCGACAACGGGACGAACCTCGGCATCGACCCGACGCGTCTCGCGGTCGCGGGCAGCAGCGCCGGTGGCGCGCTGGCGGCGTTGCTGGCACAACGCGGGACGGTCCCCGTCGTGTTCCAACTGCTACACCAGCCGGTGCTCGACGACCGGCCGACGCCGTCAAAGGACGAATTCCTCACCACACCGGGCTTCGACAGTCCCGCCGTGACCCAGATGTGGCAGCACTACCTTGCCGACGACGCGGTGCCCGCCGACGCTGTTCCGGCGCGCTGCGACGAACTATCAGGCGTGGCAGCTGCTTTCGTCTCATGCTCGGAGCTCGACCCGCTGCGCGACGAGGCGATCGACTATGCGCTGCGGCTGATGTGGGCGAGCGTCGCGACCGAGTTGCATGTCTTCCCTGGGACATGCCACGGATTTGACTCGCTGCTACCGGACTGGGAAACAAGCCAGCGGCTATTCGAACTACAGGGTGCCGCGCTGCGACGAGCACTGCACGAAAGGGAGCCGAGTTGGACTTCGCGCGTGTAGAACTGTCCGACGACGACCGGGCCTTTCGGGATGAGCTCCGGGCGTTCCTGGCCGCCATCGTGACCGACGACGTCATCGCTCGTGATCGCGAGACGGGCGAGAACTTCGATGAGGGCGTACATCTCGCGCTGGGCGACGCCGGATATCTGGCTGCCGATTTCAAGGACGAAGCCGACGGCGGCTTCAGCAGGCTGCGTCGCCGCATCTGGAATCTCGAGATCGGGCGGGCGCACACACCGTGGTTCCACTGGGGCATCACGGCGATGGTGGCGCGGGCGGTCGAGCATTACGGCTCGCCAGAACTGAAGGAGGAGGTGCTGCCGAAGGTGTTGTCCGGCCACGTGCGGCTGTGCCTGGGCTATACCGAACCCGAGGGCGGATCTGATGTGGCGACCTGTAAGACACGCGCGGTGCGCGATAACGAGGGCTGGGTTATCAATGGCTCCAAGATGTTCACGTCGAACGCACACAACGCGCAGTATGTCTACCTGATCACCAATACCGACCCGGATGCACCAAAACACAAGAGCTTGACGATGTTCCTTGTCCCACTCGGCAGCCCTGGGGTCGAGATCCAACCCCTCCGCACGGTCGACGGCGACCGCACCAACATCACCTACTACAGCGATGTCCGCATCGAGGACAAGTATCGCGTCGGCGACGTCAACAGCGGGTGGACCGTCTTGCGGGACGCGCTCAACGACGAGCACGGCACGGTCGAGCGCGGCGACGACGGCCTGCAGAAGCTCGCCGCGATGACCGAACATCTGCTGTTGTTGGCCGACGCCGTCGACCACGTGGCGGCCCGCGCCGGCGACGACGACGCCGTGAATTATCGGCTGGGCCGCAGCATCGCGAGGATGGAGGCGGCGATGAGCACTCCGGATATGTTCGGCCGGGTGGCGATCGCGCAGACCATGCGCGACGTCGCACCGGAGCTGATGGACATCATGGGCACGGCCGCGGCGCTGTCGAATGAGCCTGCCGAGTACATCTTCCGCCTCGCCGGGCCGACGGGCATCTATGGCGGCACACTGGAAGTGTTCCGCAACATGATCGCCCAGCACGCGCTCGGGTTGGGCAGGCCGCGCTACAGCTGAGCGATCACGTCGGCCGCCAGTAGTTCGAGTGTTTCGTCGGATCCGCGGTCGTGAGTGAACAGCACGATCTGGCCGAAGCCCATGCGATGTAGTTGATGCAGGCGGTCGACGATCGCGGACGGCGTGCCGATCAGCCCGCCCTCGTGCAGACCGAATGCCGGTACGCCGAACCGCTTTTCGGCCAGCTCGCGAACCGCGGGCAGCGCTGCGTCGTCGGGGGCAAGCGCCATCACCGCCTCGACCGACAGCACGATGCTCGCCGGGTCGCGGCCGACGTCGTCGCACAGCGCGCGCAGCACCGACATCTTGCGCTCGAGTTCACCCAACGCGTACGTGGGCACGTTCCATACGTCGGCGTAACGCGCCACCAGCGGCAGCGTGAACTTCTCGCCGACCCCGCCGACGACGATCGGCGGCCGCGGTTGCTGAGCGGCCCCGGGTTTGATCGGCATGTCGCGAACGGTGAAATGCTTACCGGTGAAGTCGATTACCTCGTTCGCGAAGGCCTGATGCAGCATCTCCAACGTCTCACCCAGTTTCTCCGAGCGTTCACGAAACGATCCCCACCCGAGTCCGGCCCTGATGTGCTCGTCGTCGATCGACCCGCTGCCGATGCCGAGTCGAAGCCGACCCGCCGAGATCTGGTCGAGGGTAGTCGCCATCTTCGCCAGGACCACGGGATGGCGAAACTGGTTGCACAACACCATGTGCCCGACGTGGATGCGGTCGGTCCGGCTGAGCAGCGCGGTCGCCAACGTCCACGCTTCCATCGACGGGTATCCGGGAGCGCCGGGCCCGTAGAGGTGGTCGTAGAGCCACAGCGAGTCGATGCCGAGCGCATCGCACTGTTGCGCCCGGTGCAGGATCTGCTCGTAGGTGAAACCCATCTGCGGCAGGTAGACACCGATCTCCGGCTTGGTCATGGGCCCGTCACCCCTTTCGGTGCCTGCACTCTGTACATTCGGTGATCCGCATGGTAACGACATTCTCAGTAATCGAGAAGACTGTTCTGAGGCGGAGCACCCGGATGAAGTTCACGTTCACACACCCGATGCACAGCCATCCGTACAACCCGGAGCTGGTCACCGGGTCAGGAATCGCGACCGTCGCCGCGGCGGCGGAGGCGGCAGGGTTCGACGGGTTCGGGTTCACCGATCACCCCGCGCCGACGCAGCGGTGGCTGGCATCGGGCGGGCACGACGCGGTCGACCCGTTCGTGGCGATGGGCTTCGCGGCGGCGCACACGACGACGCTGCGGTTGATTCCGAACATCGTGGTGTTGCCGTACCGCAACCCGTTCGTGGTGGCGAAGTCGGGCGCCACGCTGGATCTGCTGTCGGACGGCCGGTTCACCCTCGGTGTCGGAGTCGGATACCTCAAGCGTGAGTTCGCCGCGCTCGGTGTGGATTTCGACGAGCGCGCGGAGTTGTTCGACGAGGCGTTGGAGGTGATCCGCGGCATCTGGACCACCGACGACTATGCGTACGAGGGGAAGCATTTCACCGCCACGGGAATCACGGCACATCCGCGGCCGGTGAGCGACCCGCACCCGCCGATCTGGATCGGCGGCAACACCGCTGCGGCGCGCAGGCGGGTGACCGCCCACGGCGACGGCTGGTGCCCGTTCCCGGCGCCCGCCGTGTTGGCGCAGACGGCGCGCACTGCCCCGATGGATTCGGGCACCCTCGGCGGCGGCATCGACGATCTGCGCCGTCGTCTGGAGGCGGCGGCCCGGGATCCCCTGACCGTCGACGTCTGCTTCACCAATGCGGAGGGCGGAAGTCCCGGCGCCGACGACTTCAACGCCGACGCTTATCTCAGTGGCATGGAAAAGCTTGCCGCACTGGGCGTTACCTGGCTGCAAGTCGGTTTGCCGGGGGACAGCCTGGCACATGCGCTGGAGACCATCGAACGGTTCGGCAAGTCGGTCATCGGGGCGGGCGGCTGAACATAGCCCGGCGTCACTGACAGGAAACACGCCCTGCACAATCAAAGGAGACTGCCCAGCACGTCCGCGATAGATCGGGGTTTACCTTGAAACTGGCGTTGAGCAGCGAAGATGCTGCCTTCCGCGAGGAACTGCGCGAACTTTTCACCACCGAGATACCGGCCGAGATCCGGGACCGGGTGCGGGCCGGCCACCCGCAGTTTCCCGATGACATGGTGACCAGCCAGAGGATCCTCAATGCCCACGGGCTGGCCGTGCCGAACTGGCCGGTGGAATGGGGCGGCAAGGACTGGACTCCGTTGCAGCGGCAGATCTGGATGGACGAACTGCAACTGGCCTGCGTGCCGGAACCGCTGGCGTTCAACGCCAAGATGGTCGGCCCGGTGATCGCCCAGTTCGGCTCGCAGGAGCTCAAGCAGCGGTTTCTGCCGCCGACCGCCAACCTGGACATCTGGTGGTGCCAAGGCTTTTCCGAGCCGGAGGCTGGGTCCGACCTTGCCTCACTGCGCACCACCGCCGTGCGCGACGGAGACACCTACGTCGTCAACGGCCAGAAAACGTGGACGACGCTCGGCCAGTACGCGAACTGGATCTTCCTGCTCGCCAGGACCGACCCGAACGCCCCCAAGAAGCAGGCAGGCATCTCGTTCCTGCTGGCGGACATGTCCACCCCTGGCATCACCCTGCGACCAATCAAGCTGATCGACGGCAGCTACGAGGTCAACGAGGTGTTTTTCGAAGATGTGCGGGTGCCTGCGGACCAACTCGTCGGTGAGGAGAACCAGGGCTGGACGTACGCGAAGTTCCTGCTCGGCAACGAACGCACCGGCATCGCCAGGATCGGCACCACCAAGGTGTGGCTGGCGCAGGTGAAGGAACGCGCGGGCGCTCTGCTCGAGGACCCGCTTTTCGCGGCCAGGGTCGCCGAAGTGGAGAACCAACTGCTTGCGCTGGAGTTGACGCAGATGCGCGTCACACGCACCTCGGCCGACGGCGCGCCGAACCCCGCGTCGTCGATCCTAAAACTGTGCGGCAGTCAACTGCAGCAGGCGGCGATGGAGCTTCTCGTCGAGGTGGCCGGACCCGATGCGCTGCCGTTTCAAGCCGGTGACGACATCGACACGCCGGTGTGGGCGCAGGCAGCCGCGCCGAGGTATCTCAACTTCCGCAAAACGTCGATCTACGGCGGCACCAACGAGGTGCAACGCAGCATCATCGCGTCGACGATTCTGGGATTGTGAGCGAGAGCATGGACTTCGACCTGACCGAAGAGCAGCAGCTGTTGCGGGACACGACTCGTGAATTGCTGTCGCGTAGCTACGATATCGAGCGCCTCAACAAGGTGGCCGACACCGACCTCGGCTGGAGCCGTGAGGTGTGGAACCAACTCGCCGAGGTGGGGATTCTCGGCCTTGGCTTCGACCCGAGTGAGTCCGGGCAGATCGAGATCATGGTCGTCGCCACCGAGATCGGCAGGCGGTTGGCCCCGGAACCGGTGGCACACGCCGCGCTGGTCCCCGGTGCACTCATCGCTGAGTTGGGCAACGAGCAGCAGAAGCAGATGCTCGACGACGTCGCGTCGGGCGGCACGTTGTTGGCGTTTGCGCATCTGGAGCCCGGAATGCGTCAGCCGTCGGACGAGATCGGCAGCACGGCGCAGCGTTCTGACCCGTGGACGATCACGGGCCGCAAAAACCCTGTGCTGGCAGGTGATTGCGCTGACGTGGTGATCGTCAGCGCGAAGTTGCCGGGCGGCGGCGTCGGGCTGTTCCTCGTCGAAGGGGCGAGCGCGCAGCGGCGGGCCTATCGAACGTTCGACGGCCAGCGCGGCGCTGACATCCACCTCGATTCAACCGCCGCCGAACCGCTCGGCGATGGCGGAGACGCAGGCGAACACATCGTGCGGGCGGTGATCCGTTACCAGTCGGTGCTGTGCGCAGAGGCTGTCGGGGCGATGGAGGAGGCGCTGCGGCTGACCACCGAATACCTCACCAGCCGAAAGCAATTCGGGGTGACGCTGAGCAAGTTCCAGACGTTGACGCAACGCGCGGCGGACATGTACGTCTCGCTCGAGTTGGCCCGCAGCATGAACTTCTACGCGGCGATGTCGATCGCCGACGGCACCTTCGACCCGGTGATCGCCGCACGGGCCAAGCTGCAGATCGGACGGTCGGGACGACACATCGCACAGGAAGCCATCCAACTGCACGGCGGTATCGGGATGACGGCCGAATACCCGGTCGGCCATTACGCCGCCCGGCTCACCGCCATCGGAAACACCTTGGGCACCACTGACGATCAACTGCGCACGCTGATCGGCCGCATCGGCTCCTACGGCGCCGTCGCGCTGTAGGTCCGCGGCGATCAGCTTCAGAAAGGTTGTGCGCAGCGCCGCCATTGCTTCAATGCTTCTCTTCCTCTGACAGCACACGCACGACCGGGTCCGGGGCATTCCAGGCGACCGAGGACGATCCCCAGTGCGTCAGCTCGCCTGCTTCGTCGTTGGCGTGTAGGTGACGCGGCGGCGTGGCGAACGTCGCATAGGGACGGCAGCGGATCACCAGCCTGTCCTCCCGTTCGGCCATCCCACGGACGAAGGGTCGGGCTTCATCACCGGCCTGCTGTCCGGACATCCGCCAGCCGACACCCAACATCACGTCGACGACGAGCTCGGGATCACGATCGATGACCGCGTCCGCGTACACCTGCAGGAAGGAAAACGGCCACCGCTCGTCGAGCACACAGAGGCTCACTTTCCCATTCTGCGCCACGGCTTTCGCCTTGGCACGTCCGGCCATGGTGGACACCAATATCTCGTCGTCTTGGGTGGGTACGTAATAGACGATCGACATCGCCGGTCCGTCATTGCGACGCTTCTCTCAATCGTTGGGGGAAGGGCTAGAGGATCGGGATCGGTGCGGCGTTGGCGGCAAGTACGACGACCGCGACTGCGAGCGCTGCGGTGAGTACGGCCGGAGCCATGGCGAGCAATCTGTCTCTGGCCTTGGCGTGATAGCCGATGGCGCCGCACATCAACAGGCACACCGCGGCACCGGTGACAACGGACAGCGCTGGGAATGCGATTCCGAGTAAGAGACCGACGGCAGCGGCTATCTGGGCTGTGCCGATCACCCTGTCCAGGGCGACGCTGATGCCTAGATGGTCGGCGGCCGTGCGAGCCGCCCTGATCTGTACGAACTTTGGTGCGCCAGTGACGGCCATCTCCAGTGCCAATAGGACCGACATAGCGATGAATGCAATACGCATGACACTCCAATGGGGGAAGGTGGATAGCCCTAGGCGGCAATGAGTTTGAGTGGCAAGCGTTCGTGACGATGGATAACGTTGTTGATCGCCCACGTCGGCGGGCCGGTGAGTTCAAAGCGGTCCACCCGTTCGATGAGCGCGCGCAGGATGGCTCCGGTTTCCAAACGAGCCAGGGCCTGACCCGCGCAGGCATGGGCCCCTTGTCCGAAGCCGATGTGTCGGCCGGCGTCACGGCGAATGTCGAATACGGAAGGTTCGTCCCACTCGCGTTCGTCACGGTTGGCCGAGGCATACATCACAAGGACTCGGTCACCGGGTATCACGCGGGCGCCACCGATTTCGGTCTGACTGCGCACGCAGCGAGCGAATGCCCGCAACGGCGGCTCGTACCGAACGACTTCATTGATGGCGTTCGGCATGAGTTTGGGTTCGTTCTTGAGTAACTCCCACTGCTCCGGGTGTATGGCGAACAAGTACAGCGCATTGCTGATAGCGCTCATGGTGGTGTCAATCGACGGGGCGAGATAGTCCACCATAAGCGGCGGACACTCCTCGTGGCTCAACTTGCCTTCGTCGGCGGCGATCAGCAGTTCGTGGGCCATGCTGCCCTCGATTACGTTGCGCTCGCGTACGACGCGGCGGGCAAAGCGCAGCATCCTCACTGTGCCCGGCACCGCTTTGATGGCTTGCCAATTCAGTGGCCCGAGGACGTCGAAGGTCGCCCCACCCCAAGCAATGAGGTGATCGCGTTGGTCGCGGGGCCAGCCGATCAGATCAGGCACTACGGCAAGCGGAAGCGCCGCGGCAAGGTCGTTAACACCATCGATCTCAGCCTTGTTGACTGCCGCATCGACGACCGCGGCGGCTGTCGCATCAACGGTGTCGCTGATCGTGCGCAATGCACGCGGCAACATCCGATGCGCCACCTGCTTACGTCGCTGATCGTGTTCGGCTCCATCGCTATTCAGCGTCGTGCCGCGGGACAGCCGGTTGGTGATGCGGTTGAGCGCGACGCCCGCTCCCGACAGGAACGTTTCGTCGTCACGCAGCACCGCCTTGCACTCGGCGTAGCGAGGCAGCGCATACACCTCTTGTTTCGACAACCACACCACGGCACCCAGGTCGCGGAGCCGCTGGTAGTGGGGATAAGGATCGAGGATGGCCTCGACGGAGTAGATGTCTGGCTTGTAGACCGGGACACGGGCGGTGTTACGACGCATCGGTCGTCCTTTCAGCATTTCGGAGCGTCGGTGGTCGCAACGACCGCCGAAAACTTGGGCATCATGGCGCACAACCGAGAAACATCGCGGCCCGCGCACATGACGGTGCGGTCGGGCCGGATGATCGCGGCGGTTGCGCGCCCGCGGCGAAGCCAGCGCGCCAACTCGCTGCCCGGTTCGGCGACGTGGACAACAGCGCCCAGCTCGTCGAGCGCGGCCTGCTGGAATGCGAGCGGTCGGGCGGTGGTGACGAGCGAGAAGCCAGTCCCCACCACCGCGTCGAGACGCTTTCCGTCTGCCACAACGGGATTCGGGCATAGTCTGCCGGCCAATTGCCGCGACCGCCGCGATTTATGGATCAACGCAGAACGGTGCAGCGAAGGTGTCCTACCCTCAACGAGCTTGTCACGCAAGCCGGGGACCAGATGCAGCCGCGGGACGACCAGTCGGCGGATGGCGTTGCCGAGGTCCCCGCCCGCAGTCATCGCCCAACCTATGCTCAGCGCCATCCCGACCATGAAGCGGGCATGCGGTTTTCGCTCTTGCTCATACGTGTCGAGAACACTCGGAGGAAGGTCGCCGTGTAGTACTGCGGCAAGCTTCCACGCGAGGTTCATCGCGTCGCGCAACCCTGCGCCCATCCCTTGGCCGATGAACGGTGGGGTGAGATGGGCCGCGTCACCGAGCAGGAATACGTTTCCCCGTCGCCACCGATCGGCGAACTTGGCTCGGAAGGTGTACTCCGCCACGCGCACCAGCGTTAGGTCCGCCCCAGGGACGTGGCCGGCCCACGGGGCGATGAGCGACCGCAGCGCATGCAGCGTGCCGAAATCCTCGGCGGTCTCGCCGGGCAACAACTGAAACTCCCAGCGATAACGGGCGTTTCCGATGCGCATGTAGGTCGCGGCGCGGCCCGGGTCGCACACCTGATGTACGCCCTCCCACTGACCGAGGTCCGCGGTTGTGGCGATGTCGACGACCAGCCACCGTTGGTCGAACTTCAAGTCGCGCATGCATGCGGCGATGGATGACCGCACGACACTGTTCGCGCCGTCGCACCCGAGCACGTAATTCGCTTCGACGACATGCTCTGCGCCACTCGCGCGATCGCCATACGTGACCAGGATTCGGCCATTCTCCTCGTCGGCGATGTGCGTCACCTCGGCGTCGCCACGAAACTCCACAGACGGGTAGCGCCCGAGATTCGTGCGCAACAGCGCCTCGAAGTCGGGCTGATCGAACATGTTCGCCTGCGGGAAGCCGTGCACGCTGCGTGCCGGATCGCGCTGAAACTCGGCCAACACTCGTGTGGTGTTGTCGAGTAACCGCAAGCCCAGTGCCGGGCGGGAGATCGCGGCGAACTCCTCAGCAATACCGAGACGCGCCACGATTCGGTAGATCTCGTCATCGAGGTGGACAGCGCGAGGCTGGGGATACACGCTGGCCCACCGATCCAGAACGACGCATTCGACGCCGTACTGCGCCAGCAAGGTGGCCGCGGCGATACCCGTCGGGCCGGCACCGACGATGACGACGGGGACGGTCGTCATGGCGTCTTCTCCACCCGCGATGTCATGGGGTAGCGGCCGAGGGCCTCCTCGACAGCCACGTGGTCGGCTAGTGAATTGAGCGTGACGGTGACCACAGGTGAACCGTCTTCGACTGCGGCGGCGATGGATTCGATTCCGTTTTGGTCGGCTAGGGCGTCGGTGGCTGCGGCGTGTGCGGCGTCAGCACGTAGCGGCGGCTTGTACGGCTTGCCGACGGCGGTGACCGGCAGCGTGTCGATGATGGTGACGACTTTCGGCGCGGCCGCTTTATCGGCGACATGCTCGCTCGCCCATGCACGTAGTTGATCGCCCGTCACCGCGCAGTCCGACCTGAGGGTCACGTAGGCAACGGGGACCTCCCCGGCATGAGTGTCGGGTCTGCCCACCGCCGCCGCACCGGTGACATCGGGATGCTGCAGGAGCGCGTCCTCGATGGTGGCCGGATCGATGTTGTGACCACCTCTGATGATCAGATCCTTCGCGCGGCCCGTCAGGTAAATGAAGCCATCGGAGTCGATCCGCGCCAGATCACCGGTATCCAGCCAGCCGTCGACGAGCTTGCCCTGGCCATCGACAACGAAACCATCACTGCCACCGGCGGTCACGTAACCGGGAAACACCGTCGGGCTGCTGATGACCAAGTGGCCTACCTCGCCGGTGGGAAGGTCGTGCCACAAACCGTCGGCGTCAATGCGTACGGTCTTGACCTGTTGGTACGGGAGGCGTTGCCCGACGGATCCTGGGCGCTGGTCATCGGGGAAGCTGCGCGCGCTTGCGCACGTCGCCTCGGTCAGCCCGTAGCCCTCGAGTAGTCGGATGCCGGTGTGCGCCTCGAAATCCCGTCGCACAGAGACGGGCAGCGCTGAGGCGCCGACCAGAGCGAAGCGCAGGCTGGAGATGTCGGCGTCGACAGCGCACTGCGCCAAAACGCCGTAGACAGTCGGTACCGCGCTCATCGAGGTGATGGCGTAGCGCTGAACGATCTTCCAGAAGTTGGCATAGAGCGCCGGATCGCGATAACCGAGCGGGCCTGCCCAGATCACGCGCTGACCCCGCATCATCGGTGCCAGCAGGGTGACGACAAGCGCGTTGACATGAAACAACGGCAACGCTGCGAAGATCGTTGCGTTCTCGTCGAGGACGGAGTTGGCCGCGATCATCCACGCGTCGGTTACTTCGTTGGCATGGGTATGTGCGGCCAGCTTCGGTGCGCCAGTCGTGCCGCCGGTGTGGAAGATCGCAGCCAGATCGCCGGGGGCCGGTAGCTTTCCGCGGAAAGCTGACCCGTCATACATCGCCGACTGACGGATTCCGCCGGTTGCAGGCAGCGCCAGCACTGTGTCGACAACGCCGGCAGTCGCGAGTTGTTCGGCCATTTCCCAACTGGCCGCGTCCAGTTCGGGTGCAGCGGCGATCAGCACTCGTGCACCGGACCGTGTCAGAAGCTCTGCGACGTGCTCCGAAGACAGGCCGCCGTTTATCGGCGCGGCGATACCGGCGAGCTGAGCAGCCAAGGTGGCGGTGAGCAGCGCGTCGCAGTTGGGGGAGATCAGCGCAACGGCATTGTTTCGGCCCACGCCGATGCCCCGCAAGAAATTGGCCGTCTTGTGCACGTCACTGAGCAACTCACTGAAGGTCCGATGCGCCGGCTTGTCCCAGCGGGTCGCGTCGGGCAGTACTGTCACTGCGGTTTGCTCTGGCCACAGCGTGGCCGCCCTTGTCAGCAGCGCGTAGGTGGATTCAGGTAAGCCCCTGTGCTCCAACGGAATCGACTCGATGTCTTTGAGGTCGGCCGGCGCGGCGTAGCTCGGCCATAGTAGATCGGTCACGCGTGTTTCACCCTGGTGCGCTGGGTGCCGAGGTCGATGGCGCCGTCGTCGGTCGCGACGGACAGTTCGACTATGTCGCCGTGCTGCAGATACTTGTCGTTCTTGGCTTGCTGCTTGAAGAACGCCTTCCACTTCACTTGGGGTGGCAACAGCGAAGAGATCATCTGGATCACCTTCGGTGGAGCGCTGAGCGCGGTGCCGACGGGCGTGCCCGTTAAGATGAGATCGCCTGCCCTCAAGTCCTGGAATCGCGACAGCGACTGCAGAGCCTGCAACGGTCCGTAGATCATGTCGCCCTCGACCAGCATGTCTTGTCGCAGTTCGCCGCCGACGCGCGTTTGCAGCCGGAGATCGCCGAACCGCTTGAGCTCGTCGGCGTCGACGAGCACCAGGGCGGGGCCGACAGGCGTGAACGTCGGGTATGACTTCGCCTCGTAGAACTGGGTTTGCGGCAACTGGATGTCGCGGGCGGACACGTCGTTCGTCACGACGAGGCCGGCGATGTAATCAGCCAGGTTCGACTCGGTGATCTCAGTTCCGACCGGGATGTCCCGACCGACGACCAGACCGATCTCCACTTCGTAGTCCAGGAACTTGACGTGCTGCGGTTTGACGATGTCATCAAACGGACCGCTGATGGAGGCGGATGACTTACGGAAAAAGGTGAGTGGGATCGTCTTTGGATCCATACCCGCGTCCTCGACGTGTGAGACGAAGTTCGTCATCTGGGCTACCACACGGCATGGAGCTGTGACGGGGGAGAGCAGATCGAGGCCGTCGACGGGGACGGTGCCGGAACTGTGGGCCGCGGCATCGATCGCGGCTCGGTCGCCCAGCAGCTCACCAGTCGTGGTCGCAGCAGTATCGATTTTGGCTGCGCCCGTGGGTGTTTGGACCCACCAGGCATCAGCGGTGCGAAGGACGGAAATGGTCATGAACGAACTACTTTCAGGAGGCCGATCAGGCGGTTGACATCGAATTCGTTGTCCCCACGCAGCGCGGCGATCATCGACCGCGCCTCATCGGGAAGGGCTTTGGGATTGCTACCGAGGAAGTCCTTGCTCGCGGGCGGCCCCCACTGGGCCAAGCCCGATGCGGTGAACGGCGCCCAGCCCGGCTCCAGCGATGAGTCGAACATGTCCCCGTCGGCGAAGTGCTCGACCATGAAGCCGTCCGGATCGCGCCAGTAGTCGAACAACTGACTGCCCTGGATGTGCCGGCCGATGCCCCAAGATCGGAAATAGCCGCGCTCCCGGAGGTATTCGCCGCCTGCGGCCAGCGCGTCCAGATCGCACACCTGGTAGGCCGAGTGCACGTATCGGTTCTGAGGCCCGAGCGCCAGGGCAAGCGTGTGGTGGTCGGCGGGGACGCTGCCGCGGTCGCAGCGGATGAAACTCATTGTCGGTCCGCGGTCGCGCTGCCCGGGGTAATAGAGGAAGTCGCTGACGATCATGCCGAGGTTGTCGAGGTAGAAGTTCAACGTCTCGAGGTATTTCGTGGTCTGCAGCACCAGGTGTCCCAGTCGCTGCACCTTCGCGGGTTCACGGGGCGGGCGCTGCGTCGCGTTCACCCGTCGCAGTTCGTGTCCGACGTTGTAGGTGTGCGGAGTCTGCGGCGACAGCGAGTCGAGTGGGTGGATGCCGGCTACGACATGGATCGGAACGCCGCTGGGGTCGACCAGATCGACGGTCAATCCGCCGATGGCTTCGGGCAGAGGCTCGGCATGGGCCCCGGTCGCCTCGGCAAGGCGCAACAGGTCTGCCTCGTCCTGGGCGTGATAGGCGGCACCGAGGAATCGGGTACACGCGCCGCGGCGAACGATGACGCATGGCGCGCCCGCGTCGGTGCCCCGCAATAGCAATTCGGTGCCGGTCCGCAGCACGGTGGCGAAACCGAAGGCGTGTGCGAACACCTCGGCCCGCACGAGGTCGGGCTTCTGGAACTCCAGCCACGCGATGTCGGCGACCTTGATCACCGGATTCCGCGACCGCCCGATGTGCTCGCCCTTCCGAGCGCCGTGCTCACTGTGCAACTCGCTGTGGGCACCTACCAGGCCGTTCATGCTGGCTCCCTTCTGACTGACGAAATCGTCACATACGACGTAATGCTCAGTCAAGACTTTCTGACGAAATCATCAAAACTGACAGAGACTGCTATGCTGCATGGGTGAGTGAATCGCAGGATGAGCCGGTCAACCGGCTGGAACGGCGCAAGCAGCGCACGCGCGCGGCCCTGATCCAGGCGGCGCAGGCCCTGATCGCTGCGGGCAAGCTCAACGTGCCGGTGCTCGAGATCACGCAGGCCGCCGATGTCGGGATGGGGTCGTTCTACAACCACTTCGACAGCAAGGAAGAACTGTTCGAGGCCGCGGTTGCCGACGTGCTCGACACCCATGGCGCCCTGCTCGATCAGCTCACGGCGACGATCGACGACCCCGCTGAAACTTTCGCGTCCAGCTTCCGATTGACCGGGCGGCTATTTCGACGTCGTCCACAGGAGAGTCGGATCCTGCTTGCCAGCGGACTCAACCTGATGTCGTCGGAACGCGGCCTCGGCCCGCGTGCATTGCGGGACATCGAAACGGCAGTCGCCGCAGGTCGATTCACGGTGGACGACCCCAAGTTGGCGTTGGCCGTCGCCGGCGGCGCGTTG
Source organism: Mycobacterium sp. ACS1612 (assembly GCF_001667505.1). Classification (GTDB taxonomy): domain Bacteria; phylum Actinomycetota; class Actinomycetes; order Mycobacteriales; family Mycobacteriaceae; genus Mycobacterium. The sequence goes on along the minus strand of NZ_LZHZ01000022.1, from coordinate 172,255 downwards.
CTCGGTCTCGGCAAGCTGCTGCAGGATGAGCCGGAGCGGGACGACTCCGCGGCCGCCGATCGAGTGACCGAAGACGTGCTGCGGTTGTTCGGGCTTCCTGCCGACGAGGCGCATGAGATCTGCACCCGCCCGCTGCCGGACCTTGCCGACGAGATGCTGCCCGACTCCGCCTAAGCCGGCTGACGCGCGGTCGCTAGGCATCCCCGGCATGCGCTTGGCGACGGAGATGTCGACGCACAACCGTGCGCACCACCCGGTGCCGTGTGCGGGCGATCGGACCGGTGGCATCCAATGCGTGGCTGAATCGTTCGCCCGACCGCCATAGCTGCTCTTTGACCCCGTCGACGTCCGAGTCGATGAGTGCGTGGTGCCGCTTGCGCCAGCGTCCGGCGATCATGACCGCTTCGATATTGGCGATGCTGGCCTGCAACGCCGCGGTGATCGGGTCGTGTGCCGGCCACAGGTTCAGTGCTCTGGTGTCGATGACGACGAGATCTGCTTGCATCCCAGGGGAGAGGTGGCCGATCCGGTCGCCGAGCCCAAGCGCACGTGCGCCGTGCGAGGTGGCCCACGACAGCGCCTGCTTACCGGTGGGTGTCGCGGTTGGCGCGCTCAGGCCCGTTCGCTCGAGTTGTTGTCCATGGATTAGTCCGCGCTGGCGGGCCAACGTGATCCTGGCGGCGGTGAGAACTTCGCCGGATACGGCGGTCTCGGTGTCGGTACCGAGCGACGGCGCGGCAGCGGCGTGCAGCAGTTGTTCGGTGATCGCCGTGCAATGTCCTTGGCCCAGTTCGTTTTCCGGTGTCGTTGTAAAGCTTACTCCGACGTCGGCGAGGCGCTTGACCCATGCGCCTGTCAGACCGGTGCCGTGCACGATGTTGACGCGCGGCCCCCACAGGCCTGCGGTGCCGACTGAGTTCCAGCCCTCTGCGGGGCTTCCCGCACTTTGATGCATCGATGCGATCACGCCGCGGTCGATGGCGGCGCGCAGGTCCGCGATCGCCACGTCGGGTGCCGAGAGTTGCGGGCCTTTGATTGCCATTCCCAGCGTGAGTAGAGCGCTGTTGGCGATGGGCCCGTCAAGGAGACGGTCGACTTCGGACACGTCGTGAGGTTTGGTGGGGCCGCCATGAGGTGTGCCGTGAAAGAAGACGGCGCGGATACCGGCGGTTTTCAGTGCGTCGATTGCGGCGTCGGCATGCGCCGGTGTCAGGCAGTTGTGGCACCAGTCGCCCACAGTGGTTGTGCCGCAGTTGATTTGGTTCAGTGCACCGGCCAGTGTGCCGATATACATATCGTCTGGCGCGTATCTGCGGGCGACGTGGCCGTGAGTGTGGGCCAGGTATTCCAGCAGCGACCAGTCTCCGCCGGCGAACCGTAGCGCGGTCTGCCACGTGTGTAGGTGGGCGTTGACGAGTCCCGGGATGACGATGCGGTCTTCGAGATCGACTACGTCGGCGCCGGCAGTGTCGACGGAGTCGCCCAACGCCGCAATGCGGTCCTCATCGACGAGGATGTCGATGCGTTCGGTGTCGGGGCGATGGGGCGCCATGGTGATCACCTGTGCACCACGCAACAGTATTCGCGCCACTGTTTGCCTCCCGCTGCCCTATTAACGGATACAGTGTGTCCGATAATAGGAGCGGTGTCAACGCCCCTTGCGCGCGACCGATTTCGGTGCGAGTTGGCTCAACCCGTTGATGATCAACTCAAGGCCGAAGGCGAACTCTTGCTCCAGCGGTACCGGCAGATGCTCGGCCACGCTGACGATGGCAGGAAACGTCCCGGGGTCCAGGCTCGTCCACGCTTCATCGTCATCGGTCGCGCTGCCAGTTGATGTGGACAACTGCGTAGCGAACCCCAACACGTAGCGCGCGAGCGTGGCGCAGGCCTGCGCTGCCAGTGCAGGCCTGAAGCCGGCTTTGAGCAGCAGCCCGATCGACTGCTCGCGCTGGGCCATCGCGTTGGGCCCTAGCGGCATGTGTTCGACCAAAAGCGGTGCCACATGGGGGTGACGTCGGAACACATCAAAAAGCTTATGTGCCAACGTCCCACAGGCTTGCTGCCACGTCATGTCTTCGAGTACTTCATCTTCCACGTGTGCCTCGGCCAGCACGCCGTCGACGACGTGGGCGACAAGGTCCGCCCGTCCGGTGAAGTGCCGATACAGCGTCGCGGTGCCCGAGTTCAGACGCTGAGCCAGATTTCGCATCGACAGGGCGTCGGCGCCCTCTTCGTCAAGGATGCGCGTCGCAGTCGCGACGATCCGGTCCAGCGGTAGCGGCGGACGACCCCTGGTTCGCAGAGTGCTCCGCTCCATCGGCTCAGTACCGGTGCATGACGTGCCCATGAGGCTCAGTATGACCATTCTTGACAGCGATCACAATAACGGCAACACTGTATCCATTATGAAGGTTGACGATATCGATGTTGATTCGGACTCGCGGTTCGCCGCGGTCGACGGGATGCGGATCCACTACAAGCGCTCGGGGACGGGCCCGACAGTGGTGCTGCTGCACGGCAGCGCGTCCTCGCTGTACGGAGTGGAGGCCGTCGCGCAACGGCTGTGTGCGTCCTTCGACGTGATTCGCCTGGATCTGCCTGGTTTCGGCGTAACGGGGCCGCGCCCCGACCGCGACTACCGCGTTGCCACCTACGCCGCGATGCTCGCCCGGTTCTTGGACGTCATCGGCGTCGAGCGATGCGCCCTGGTGGGCAACTCGTTGGGCGGCAACATCGCCTGGAACCTTGCCCTCGATCACACCGAGCACCTGCACCTGAGCGGTTTGGTGTTGATCAACGCGACTGGCTATCCGGACAAGAAACTGCCCGCCGCGATGGCATTGGCGCGCAACCCGGTGGTGGGGCAACTGCTGCGGCGGTTCATGCCCCGGCGCGCCGTCGAGCGCAGCCTGCGCCAAGCGGTCGGGCCGAACTGCGACATCGTCGATGCTGCGATGGTGGAGCGAGCGCACCGGTTGTGGAATCGGCCGGGCAATCGCTCGGCGTTCGTTGATTTCCTCACCACCGACCAGCCCGATCGCAGCGCCGAGATCCCCTACATCAGCGTGCCGACCCTGGTGCTACGCAGCGCCGACATGGATGGCCAACACTTCACCCGCGACATCGCCGGCAGCACGGAAAAGATCCATCCCGACGGCGGGCATCTGCTCCCCGAGGAAGACCCTGCTTGGGTGGCCGACTCGATCATCGAATTCTTGCAAACTCAGCATAGGAACGTCCGATGAAGTACTTCGTCGCATCCGGAGAGGACCGCAGACTCGATCCCGCCACGCGGCCCAGTCTGCGTGGCAACTACATTCAATTGTCGGATGGTGTAACGCATTACGAGCTGACCGGTCCCGACGGCGGTGACGTCGTCGTACTGGCCGGCGGCCTGACCATTCCGCTGTTCTACTGGGATGAGCTAGCCGTCGAACTGCACGCCCGCGGACTTCGGACCCTGGCCTACAGCGGCTACGGGCGCGGCTATTCCGACCGCGTCGTCGCCCGCTATGACCAGGCGCTGTTCGTGCGCCAACTCCACGAGCTCATCGAGCGCCTGGAGTTGCCCGCGCCCTTTCATGTCGTGGGTACGTCGATGGGCGCGCTGATTGCCATGGCGTATGTGGGTCAACACGGCAGGAGCACCGCCACATTGACGTTGGTCGGCCCGGCCGGTTTAAGTCGTCAACCGGTGACCCAGAAACTATTGCTGGCCAACGACTTCACCGCCGGTTTCATCGCCAGACACTTCGGACGTCGCATCCTCGAGCAGCACCTAGGGCAAAACGTGGCGGACCCGAATCGCGCCGCTGCACTGTCAACCATGGTCGGCGACGCCTACCGATACGAAGGCTCGATCTACGCCTTCTTCGAGACACTGCGGCACTTCCCGTTGTTCGACCGCGCCGAGCTCTACCGGCACACCGGTACGGTGGGGCGGCCCATCCAATTAATCTGGGGCACAGACGATCACGTCACACCCATCAGCAACCTGGACCAGGTCCGCGAGCTGCTGCATCCCAGCCAATGCCACGTCATCGACGACTGCGGCCACATGGCTCCCTTCGAACGCCCCGTCGTCGTCGCCGACCAACTGGCGGCCTTCTACGACACCTCCCACAGATCGGTATAACCAATGACCACAACCAGCGCCACCGACGTCTTGATCGTCGGGGCGGGGCCCGCCGGCACCACGCTGGCAATAGACCTCGCACGCCGTGGGGTAGCGGTGCGCCTCATCGACAAGGCGCCACATGCCTTCGACGGGTCGCGCGCCAAAGGCATCCAGCCCCGGACCCTCGAGGTTCTCGACGATCTCGGCGCATTGCCTGACATCATGAATCAGGGCGCGCTTTACCCGCCTATGGGAATCCATCTGGGCCCGCTCACCATCCCCTTCCGGATGATGGCCAAAGGAAAGCGCGGTGCCGATATCCCATACCCCGACACCTGGCTCATCCCGCAGCACCGTACCGACCGCGCGCTGCACGCCCGATTCGAATCATTGGGCGAGCGGGTTGATTTCGGTACAGAGCTGGTGGGCTTGACCGACCACGGCACCCATGTCACCGCGCAGGTCGCGACCTCCGACGGCGCCGAGGACATCAGCGCGCGTTACCTCGTCGGCGCCGACGGCGGCGGCAGCCGAGTTCGCAAGCTCCTCGGCGTCGAGTTCAGTGGCTCCACGGACGAGGCCGACCGCATCCTCATCGTCGACGCCACCGTCTCGGGTGGACTATCCCGCAAGTACTGGCACGTGTGGCCCGGCCTCAAGGGCCGCTTCGTGGGCGCCTGCCCGCTGCCCCACAGTGACAAATTTCAATGGATGATCCGGTTCTCACCCGACGAACCAGCCCCGCAAGACCTGGCGCAGATCAACGCGCGCATCCAAGCGCATACCCGCAACAAGCGGCTCGCACTGCGAGACATCCAGTGGCAGTCTGTGTTTCGCCCCAATATCCGGCTGGCCGAGAACTACCGCCGCGGCCGGGTGCTATTGGCCGGTGACGCCGCCCATGTGCACACCCCGGCCGGCGCGCAGGGCCTCAACACTGGTATCGGGGATGCTTACAACTTGGGATGGAAACTCGGCCAAGTCCTAGCGGGAGCCGACGATCAACTCCTCGACACCTATGAACAGGAACGGCTGCCGATCGCTGCGGGCGTGCTCGGTCTCTCGACCAAGAAGTACGAAGGGATCGGTAAGCTCGACCCGTCGAGCATGCGGCGCGGCAAGGACGAAAAACAACTCGCCCTGACCTACCACGGCGGGCCGCTAGCGCCGCTGGTCGCGGACCGCACGGCGACGCTGCGTGTCGGTGACCGCGCACCGAACGCCGACCTCGTCGATGCGGACGGCCGCCGCGTGAGACTGTTTGACGCATACCGCGGACCTCATTTCACGGTGCTGGCTTACGGCGCGCACGCCGCCGCGGCGCTGGCGGAACTCGACTGGCCCGCCGCCAGCGCACCACTCAAACGCCTCGCCATCGACGCCGGTGATGTGTTCAGTGACCCGACCGGAGGATTCGCCAGGATCTACGGGCTGACCCGAGACACGTTGTTACTGATTCGCCCGGACGGCTACATCGGCCACATCGCGATCCACAACGCCGCCGAAACCACCCGAGCCGCTGCGCAATCGATGACGCCGCACATCGTGACATCAGCGCCATCGAAGCGGTCATGATTGCAGGCGCGGAGGCGCTTACGGCGGCTCGCGTGCGGATGGACCTGAACCCAGGCGCGTTCGATGAACATCCGCGGCCGGTCAGCCCCCAGCGGGGCCGTGCTGGTGCGCCACACCACGTGGCCATCGGGTCGCCGCTGCCGAGCCCGAAGCCGCCGGTGGGGGAAGCGGTGAGCAGCGTCGCCGATGAGCAGCAGCGATTCTCGACGGAACCGATCAGCGATCTGCTTGGTCATCGTCCAGGTGCCGGTCGAGCGGATCCGATAATCGTCGAAGCCAATTACGTTGGGCAGTATCCGATCCCAGAACGGGCGGCTGTCGGATGCGATCAGTTGAGCCTCGTGCAGGTATAGGTCATCAGCACATAGTCATCGTCGGCGTGGGCGATCATCTCCCCACTAAAACGCGGATGGTAGATCCAGCTGAGCAGCGGCCGGTCGCTGCCGGCGGGATAGATCCCCGGCGCGTCAAAGAATAAGCGCTACCCATGTTGGCCAGTACCGGACCTCTCATGGCGATGCCGGCAGCGTCGCACAACGCGCTGTTCGCCCAGTCCGCGGCGATGACGTACCGCGGTGATACGGCGGTCGGCTCCGTACCCGACGAGCGCACGATCAACCGGCCGCCATCCTTCTCGGCTCGCCATCCGCGCCGGAAGCCGATGAGAGACTCATCGTCGAGAACTTTCCACACCTCCGGCATGAGCAGGTGCTGACCGCTGTGGGAGATGAGATTTGCGCTGTGACTGCGCACCTCGGCGACCGGTCGGGTTGGGAGAGGAGGTCGATCTCTCCTAACGGCGGGCTGCGCACGTCGGTGCACCAGCGGATGATGTTGACCGTGTCGATCGGGGGTTGATCGATTCCACGGCGCGCGCCAGCGCAGGGAGGCCTGATGCCAGATCTCTAGGAGCAGGCGTTGATGACATGCGCGGCCGGATGCAGGCGGGGATCATTGCGTTGTTCGATAACCGTGCTGGGTATGTCGTAGCGGGCCAGCAGCAAGGCCAACGTGGATCCGGCGGCGCCGGCGCCGACGATGACGACCGATTCGGTGTCTATGCCTCACAGCGTCTTCCACGTGATGGCGCGCTTGTTGGATCGGGGTTTGGTACCAGGATGGATGCCGGCGCCTCTCTTGAGCAGGTCCTCTTCGCGTACACCTACGTGAAGCTGTTCGAGAAGGTAGTCCGGGTCGATGTTGGTGCCGATCGGGTTCGCTGCGAACTCGTCGCTGCCGAAGTACTCGGCGGTCTTCTGGGCGGTGGGAAAGTTCTCCGTCTGGAATTCGAGCCGAATACCTTCTGGATCCTCGTAGTACAGGCTGGTCGTGGGCCCGTGGTAGATGGACCAGACCGGCGTTATGCCGACTCCCCTGAGCCGTTCGTAGGTCAGCAGCAAGGCCTTCACTGACGTGAAAGTGAAGGCGAGATGGTCGATGCCGTAGGCCTTGCGGCGCCATCGGGACAGCGGAAAGACGTAGCGTAATGGCGGCGGAAGTTTGACCAGCGCCAGCCGATGGCTCTCGTGATCCCAAGTGAGAAACGCGATCTGATGGTCTTCGTAGACGACGCGAGCGCCGAAAACCTTTCCGTACCACTCGATCATCTCGGCGCTGCGGGCGGTCTTGATCACCCAGTGAGCGATGAAGTCGGGCACGAGACGGTCGGGAAGTTCCGCGAGATCCGGTGTCGAGGTCGCCGTGTCGGAGTCCTCTGAGTGAGAGGGATGCAGTGGACTGGGCGTGGCGCTCATTGTGAATCCTTCCTAGCGGGTTCCGGCAACGATGGTGTTTCGCTGAGTGCCCAAGTCGAGAGTCCCGGCGCCGTTGCGAATCGAGGCGGTGACCACGTCGCCGGGCTGCAGGTAGGGCTTGCGTTGGTTGAGCTTGATGAATGCCGCCCACAGCTTGTCTTCGGGCAGCAGCGCGGTCGCCAGTCGGCGGAGCGCGGGCCGAGGCGAGGTCGCCACGCAGCCATGTGGGGTGCCGGTCAGCAGCACGTCACCGGGGCTGACGTTGCAGAACTCGGTCAACTCAGTCAGCGTCTCAGCGGGCCGATAGAGCATGTTCACGGTGTTATCGGTCTGTCGTAGCGACCCGTTGACCTCCAGCCGCAACTCAAGGTCGTCGAGCAGACCGAACTCGTGTGGTTCAAGGACGGCCAGCACCGGGCCCAGCGGACAGAATCCGCGGTAGCTCTTGCCCTTCAGGAATTGTCCCTGTGGTAGCTGGATGTCGCGGGCGGAGAGGTCGTTGGCGATGGTGACGCCGAAGACGTATTCGTGCAGGTTCTCCATGGTTACCGTCGTGGGCGCGTCGACCTTTTGACGCAGCACGAGCGCCAGCTCGATCTCGTAGTCCAGCAGGGTGACGTGAGCCGGACGGGTGACTGGGGCGCAGGGTCCAGTGACGGCGGCGTCGGTTTTGTCGAAGAACAGGTTGAAGGCCCTCTCATCAGGGTTCATCCCGGACTCGATGGCGTGTTGACGGTAGTTGGCGCCCTGACACATCACCCGGCACGGCGTGGTGACCGGTGAGAGCAGTTCAACCTCGGTCAGCGCCAGCCCGCCCGCTCGGGCCGCTACCGCGCTCCAGTCGGGCTCACCGCGCTCGATCAGGTCGGCGGTGCGCCGATAGTCCCCGGCGAGTGGCGAGACGATGTCGCCTGTAAGGACGCCCCACGAGCTCTGCTCGGCGTCCTGGTACCGGACCAGATGGACGACCACCGACTTCTCCTCGTCTGCCCACCTTTCGACGGGCTTTCTGTCCAGTCAACCGCGCGACCACAAACCAAAGCCTGGACTCAAATCCAAAATTGACCGGTTTCGACTGTGCTTCAATCCAGGTCCGATGCGGGCGGCCGTGGTCGCAGGACGGCGTCACCGAGTTCGTCGGCGAGGGTGAGGGCGGCATGCAGCTGCAGGCGGCGATCGGTCGCGGGTCGGCCACGCAGTTGCTCAGCGCGCTGAACCCGGTAGGCAACGGTGTTTCGCGCGATGTGGAGATCGGCTGCGGTGGTGGCCAGACTCCTGTCGCGATCGAGGTACCGCTTGAGGGTCCGACGGATGGTGGAAACGGACTCGGTGCTGCCGGCCAAGCCGCCGAGTTCGCGGGCGACGAAGCCGCGTGCGGCCGGCAGGTCGGTGCTGAGCATCGCGACGATGTCGAGGTCGTGATAGCAAAACGACGAGACGTCACGCGTCGACAAGGCGCCGACGCGGGCTACCTCGGCCGCCTGGCGGTGGCTGTCCCGGAACCCCTCGACGCCGGCAGCCGCCAGTCCGACTGCGACGCGCACGCCTGAAGGCGGCGCCGTCGTTGCGACGGCCGACTCGGGCGGGTCCGACGTTCGCGAGCCCCACGCCCAAACTCGGTGGGCTCCCACCGGAAGAACGAGCGTCGAGACGCACCCCGCGGCGGTAAGGACCTCGGAAGCAGCGGTTCTGAGCTGGATGGGTGCAGCGGGGGTGGTCGCATCAGTCCAGACGATCACGGCAAGATGCCAGCGGCTCAGGTCGTAACCCAGAATCCGGGTGGCCCTATCAATCGGCACGGCAGAACCCTGCACAAGGTCCTCCACGATCTCGGTGGGTAGAGCCACTGAACTGGTCAACCACGCCTCCTGCGCGCGGGCGTACTCATCGGCCATTCGTTTGGTCAGGACATCGACGATGCCGAACAGTGTCTGGTTGATGCGCCTCATCTCGACGAAGCGCTGGGACTCGGGCACCACGCGTTCGGCGGCATCGAGCACCACGCCCGCGGCGGTGGCGTGGGCGACGTGGATACTGCGCAGCATGTGCTCGATGCCGATGCCGCGCGCTACCACTTCCATGGGCCCAGTGAGAACCTCCGGCATCGCCGCGAACTTCACGTCGTCGTCGAGCGCGAGTGCAGTCAGGGTGCCCAGGGCCACGGCCTCGCAACCCTTGGCAACCTCGTCGGCGACTGCGTCCACGGCCAGCTCCGGGATCGCGGCGATGATGCTGGCGGCCATCAGCGCACCCAATTCAACCGCCCAGTCCGCCGGCCCCGACCCCAGGAGTGCAGTCAGTTCCGCAGCCCGTTCGGGGAGTACGGACACGATCGGCGACGCCTGTTGCGCAGTGGGTTTGAGTTCGGCGAACCAGGGGCGCGTCAACGTCACCACCTACCCTCGTATGAGCGAACGCGGTCCTCATGCTACCCACATCAATACAGCCGGCTCGGCGGTCGACCTCGCCGCTGGCCTTTGCGGAGCTCAATTGGCTAACCCGATGACCGTGGTCAGTACGCCCAGTTCGGCAGTGCAGTCCAGCGTGACCGTCGTACCGCCAACGCTGACCCGCCAGCCTCCTCATTAGGATTCACCGAATGTCTTGGGACACATCATGACTGAAGCCATCGAGCACCGGCGCCACGGCACAGTGCCTTGGGCTATTCGATGCCGCCTTGGTTCGCCGGCCGATAAACAGCGTCGCGGACCCGGTCGCCGTACGAGCCCAACAATCCGCAGCTGCCGCAGCACCGGTTGCGACTTCATCCGCGTCAACGACGACGGCCTCATCGACGACTTCATGGTGATGGGTGCGTCCGCTGTCAGCGGCCAACGCCCCCCTCAGCAGCCATGGCAGTGCAATTCGAACGCATCCAAAGCGAAGTCGCCGAAGGGCAAGGCGACAAACTTTCTAGCTAGGAGCAGCGGCTACCTCAGAAGGCTTCCTCGGGCAGTGTCATGATGTCAATGTCGAAGTTCTCGATGATGCCGCGAACGGCCGCGAGGTTCGGCAGCATGTTGGCGGCGAAGAACGTCGCGGTCGCGACCTTGCCCTGATAGAACGCATCGTCACCCTTGGCGGCGGCCAGCGCGGCGCGGGCCACATCGGCCTGCACCAGCAGACGCCACCCGATGATCAGGTCGCCGACGGCGAGCAGGTACCGCACCGAGGCGAGCCCCACTTTGTAGATCTCCGTTGGCTGTTCGGCCGCAGCCATCAGGTAGCCGGTCATGGTCGCCGTCATCCCCTGGACATGCTCCAGCGCCGTGCGCAACTGTGCGGCCTGAGTCTTCAAATCGGCGTCGCACGTGTCGATCGTCTTCGTGATCTGCGCCGCCACATGGGCCAGCGACTCGCCGCGGTCGCGAACGATCTTGCGGAAGAACAGGTCCAGCGCCTGGATCGCGGTGGTGCCCTCGTACAGCGAGTCGATCTTGGCGTCGCGGATGTACTGCTCGATCGGGTAATCCTGGAGGAAACCGGACCCGCCGAGGGTCTGCAGCGACTCGGTCAGCAACTCATAGGCGCGTTCGGAACCCACACCCTTGACGATCGGCAGCAGCAGATCATCGACACGGTGGGCCAACTCCGGGCTGGCGCCCGAAACCAATTGGGCCACATCGTCATCCTGATGCGCGGCGGCGTAGAAGTACAGCGCCCGCAAACCCTCGGCGTACGCCTTCTGCGCCATCAGGCTGCGGCGTACATCGGGGTGGTGGATGATCGTCACCCGCGGCGCGGACTTGTCGGTCATCTGGGTCAGGTCAGCCCCTTGGATCCGCTCCTTTGCGAACGCCAGCGCGTTGAGATAGCCGGTCGACAGTGTGCCCGCCGCCTTGACGCCGATCGTCATCCTGGCGTTCTCGATGACGGTGAACATCTGCGCGATGCCATTGTGGACGTCCCCGACCAGATAACCGACGGCCGGAATTCCGTGCGCACCGAACGTCAATTCGCATGTGGGGGAGGACTTCAGCCCCATCTTGTGTTCGAGCCCTGTCGCGAAGACACCGTTGCGCTTACCGAGTTCGAACGTCTCGGGGTCGAACAAATATTTCGGCACGTAGAACAGGCTCAGGCCCTTGGTACCCGGGCCCGCGCCCTCGGGGCGGGCCAGCACCAGATGGAAGATGTTCTCGGCGGTATCGCCGACGTCACCACCGGAAATGAACCGCTTGACGCCTTCGATGTGCCAGGTGCCGTCGGGTTGCGCGGTGGCTTTCGCACGGCCCGCGCCGACGTCGGACCCCGCGTCGGGCTCGGTCAGCACCATGGTCGCCGACCAGCCACGCGCGATACCCTCTGCCGCCCAACGCTTCTGCTCATCGTTGCCTTCGACGTAGAGCGCCCGCGCCATCGCCGGACCCAGCGCCCACCAGAATGCGGCGGAGGGGTTGGCGCACAGCAGCATCTCGTTGATCGCCCAGATCACCGGTGCGGGTGCGGGCACACCGCCGATCTCCTCGGGAATGCTGACGCGCCACCAGTCCGAGTCCTTGATGGCCTGAACCGATTTCGCCAACTCACCCGGCACGCTGATGGTGTGGTGCTCCGGATCGAAGACGGGCGGGTTCCGGTCGGCTGCGGCGAAGGATTCGGCCACGGGGCCCTCCGCAAGCCGGGCGACCTCGTCGAGCATCGTGCGTACTGTGTCGGCATCGAGATCGGCGTAGCCGCCACCGGCGAGCACGTCGTCGATGTTCAGCACCTCGAACAGGTTGAACTCGATGTCACGAACATTGGCGATGTAGTGGCCCAACGCAGTTCCTTCCGCTTTGGCAAACTGCAAAAAGTGTGGCTGAGCGGGGAAAACGTACGCAACCGTAACCAGGCGCAACCTACGGTGACGGAACCGTAGGGTCTGAGGTCGCCGACGACGGTGTGACCGGTGTCACACCCGGCCGGGCAGCTCGGCGGCCACCTCCGCGCGCGTGTCGTCGAAGCTGAGAAAGCCCTTGATGGGCAGGCATTCGGGCGGCGGATCCTGATAGCTCCACGCCACGTCTTCGACGACGGCGTCGCCGACTGCCGCCGCCCAGTACGTCGCGTAACCCTTGTAGTTGCAGTAGCTGCTGTTCTCGGTTCGTCGCAGCACGTCCGTGCGGACGAGGCGGGGATCGACGTAGAGGCGGGCTTCCAGCCCGGTCTCGAAGACGACCACGGTGTCTGCGGTGTCGACGAGCGTCGTGCCTCCGACGGTGACCCGGAGTCGCCGCCGGGTCGGGCGGCAGTCGACCCGGTGGTACGGATTCGGCGGGTAGTCGACGAGTTGACGCCCTTCCTCGAACCAGGCGTCGACGGCGTCCCACGGCACGTGGACATAGCCCGGCGCGTGCGGTTCGGGGCGCCCGGCGAGGCCGCCGACGTCGTCTGCGGGGAACACGTAGCTGAGCGGGTGGCCGCGTCGGTGCACCAGCAACGCCTGCTCGGTATCGATGATCGTCTGTCCGGCACGGATGGCCTCTACGCGTCGCGGATGGGGTTCGACGAACACGACATCGTCGGGCAACGGTGAGGAGAACCAGCCTGCAGGGTCCTTGCTGAGGGGGCCGCGGCCTGCAACGAGACTCATGCTCTCAAGTTACGTGACTGCAGACGTCCACCGCTGCGAGAGCGACCGATTTTAGGCGTAACACCGAGAAGTTTGGACAGCGCGGTAATGGCTCCTGGCGTGATTATGCGATGCCGAACATCTCCGGCTGTTGGTGAACATCGAACCTACACAGATTATTTGAAAACATCTCGGTTTGCTTCATGGATGATCTGCGCAGAGTGAGGCGTATTAGCAATTACCGTTCCCCGGCCTGTATCCGTCAACTGCGCGCCGGGGGCGGCACACATATTTCTGTGTCTCAGAAATACTGGGCGCTAGTTGGCGGATTGGGAGCGTTATCTAAAGAGATGGACGCAGATCCTTTCGGCCGCTACAGGGCTCATCTGCGCACCGTGGCCCACGTGTCGCCAAAGTTCGCGAGCAGAGTCATGGCCCTCGAAGATCTTGGCGACGGTGCGATTTGGGTTGCCGACAACGCTGCAGAAGGTCTGCGGACGCCGGAGTCGATTGCCGCTGCGACGCCGAATAACGTTGTGGGACTACGCTTCACGGTGTATTGCATTTGTTCCGTGGTCGTATTCGTCTGCCTGGTGGCGGCGGCAGTCGTAATCCTGTGAGAGTCAACCGCTTTTCGGTTGTTCAGCGGCAGGCATCGTGGTCGATCCTTGTGACTGCCTGATACCCACGTGCCAATCTTCTGGAGATTCTCCGCCGGGTGTCCATGCACATGTGATGTACCTCGTATCCGGTACGTGACCGAAGGATTTGGTCGTGCCGTGCGTTAGTCTCGTTATGACGCGCGCATTGGTGTTGGGGGCGAGCATGAGCGGATTACTCGCCGCCCGAGTACTTTCCGACTTCTACGACACCGTGGCGGTAGTGGAACGCGATGCGCTTCCCGTGGGTTCGGAGATGCGCAGGGGCGTGCCGCAAGCCAGCCATGCCCACGTCCTGCTCACCCGTGGCGCCGATACTCTCGCCGAGCTGTTCCCGGGGCTCCTAAACGAACTCGACGAAGCCGGTGTACCCAAGTGGGATGACGGGGATCTGTCGCGGCGCGATATACGGGTAGGCACTCGCCAGCTATGCAGGCATGGGCGAATGCGCCGTCCGTTGCGCGATTATCGTCCGAGCCGTCCGCTGTTGGACGATGTCGTCCGTCGACGTGTTCGTGCCATCGCGAACGTCAGATTTCTGGAGCGCCACGAAGTCGTTTCGTTGACGTCGAGCACAGACAACGGTCGTGTGACCGGCGCGGTCGTCGCCAACCGCGCAGCCGACGAAACATCGACGATTGCAGCAGACTTGGTTGTCGATGCGACCGGGCGCGGGTCGCGGACACCGGTGCTCCTCGAACAACTCGGTTACCGAAGACCGGCTGAGGATGAGTTGACGATCCGCCTCACCTACACCAGTCAGTGGTTTCAGATCCCGCACGGAACCATGCCCGTCGACGTCGCCGGTGTCTTTCCGGAGCCCGGTCATACCAGCGGGTTCGCGCTGCTGGAGAACGAGGGGGACCGATGGGGCCTCTCTGTCGGCTCGACGGGGGCCAACGAGCCGGCAGAGGATTGCGCCACCCTCCTGTCGTTCATCGAGGACATCGCGCCGCCTGACGTGCTGGATGCGCTTCGCACGGCGAACCCGGTCGGCAGTGTCACCAAGCACCGCGTGCCGTCGAACCGGTGGCGCCGCTACGACAAGATGAGGAGATTTCCGGAGGGATTCGTGGTGATCGGGGACGCGTTCTGCAGTTTCAACCCCGTCTATGGCCAAGGAATGACCATCGCCGCGTTGGAGGCCGTCACGCTCAGGGACTGTCTGCGGCGGGGCCGGTCGCGATTGCCGCAACGGTATTTTCGTGCGGCCGGGAAGCTGGTCGGTGCCGCCTGGCGGACCGCGGTGTCGTCGGATCTGAGCCTGCCCGGAGTCACCGGCCCGCGACCACTTTCCGTGCGATTGGCAAACGCGTACCTCGAGCGCCTGCTGACCGCCGCCGCATCCGACCCGGCGGTCACCGAACAGTTCCTGAGGGTCGCCGGGATGGTCGACTCCCCGGTGCGGCTACTCCACCCTGTGATGATCCTGCGTCTGCTGATCGGTCAACGCCGAACTGCCGATCGCCTACCTGACCGCCGCCCGGTGACATTTGTCACGCAACGATGAACACGTGTGACGGTGTTTGAGATGAAGGTGGGTTGTTTCGATGCGGCGCCAAAACCCCCTCCCCGCCAGCGGGACTCACACCGAAGACGGTGCGCTGTTAGGCAGTAGCGGCTCATCAACCACCACCATCAGACTCGAGTGAGAGAAGTATGCAGGTGCAGGAATCGCAAATCCCACCAAAGTCTGTGGCAGATGTACTGGTCCACGCCGCCAGGCGCCACGGCGACAAAACCGCATTCGTTTACAGCCGCGACGGTGAGGAGGAATCTGCGCGCATCACGTATCGGCAGCTGGACGATAGGGCGCGAGCGATCGGATCTGCGCTGCGGCAACGCGATACGGCCACCGGCACCGCGTTGGTCCTCTGTCCCTCCGGCCTCGACTTCATCGCCGCCATCTTCGGCTGCTTCTACGCAGGAACCGTTGCAATACCGCTGCATCCACCGGTTCATAGCCGACTGATGCCTCGGGTCGCCTCCATCATGGCTGACGCCAACGCCGGCTTCGTGCTCACCACGGCGGAGGTGCGAAGTGAACTGAAGCCCGTCATCGACGAGATGCCAGATGGCGCTTCTCTTCAATGGTGCGCGGTCGACACAGATGTGACATACGGCACCGCTGAGGAATTGGTCCTGCCTGAGACTGACGCGCAGGCAACGGCGTTCATCCAGTACACGTCGGGCTCGACGGGTACCCCCAAGGGTGTCCAGCTGACTCACGGCAATCTGCTCGCCAACCTCAAGGACATGCACAGATTGGTGAGCGGCGACGATGTGCGGTTGGTGAGTTGGCTGCCGATGCATCACGACATGGGTCTCATCGGCGCAACGTTCGAAGTCGTGTACGCCGGGGGCACCGGCTTCCTTATTCCGCCGTCGGCGTTCATTCAACGGCCGATGCGATGGCTCGAAATGATCTCCCGCTATCGCGCCGACGTCAGCGTGGCCCCCAACTTCGCCTACGATCTGTGCGTTGAACGCAGCACCGCCGAGGAGCGGGCCAAGCTCGACCTGTCCCACTGGATCGCTGCACTCAGCGGTGCGGAACCGGTTCGCGCAGCGACGATGCAGCGCTTCACAGAGGCCTTCGCCCCTGCGGGTTTCCGACAGCAGGCGTTCTGCCCGGTCTACGGCCTGGCGGAGGCCACCCTGCTGGTATCCGGCGAATCAGACCGTGGCAGGACGCCGACCGTGCGGCACATCGACAAAACGGCACTGCGGGACAACCGAATCACCTCGGTGCCATCGGATCACGTGAACGCCGCACCGATCGTGGGTTGTGGGCCTGCGGATGCAAGCCAAGAGATCATCGTCGTCGATCCGGTAACCCGCACCCGGCTCGCCCCGGACGAAGTTGGAGAGATCTGGGTCGCCGGACCGAATGTCGCATACGGCTACTGGGGCAAGGCTGCCGAGACAGAGGAGACGTTCAAAGCGCGTACCGCCGACACGGATGACGGGCCTTATCTGCGCACTGGAGACCTGGGCTTCCTCGCCGCCGATGGG
This sequence comes from Mycobacterium sp. ACS1612, assembly GCF_001667505.1. GTDB lineage: Bacteria > Actinomycetota > Actinomycetes > Mycobacteriales > Mycobacteriaceae > Mycobacterium. The sequence goes on along the minus strand of NZ_LZHZ01000022.1, from coordinate 155,578 downwards.
GAGCTGTTCGTCACAGGGCGGCTCAAAGACGTGGTGATCATCCGCGGGCGCAACTACCATCCCACCGACATCGAACTCACTGTGCAGCAGACGCATCCGGGTCTGCTGAACGGACGCGGTGCCGTATTTTCCGTCGCTTCGGAGTCGGGACCCGAGCAGCTTGTCGTCGTACAGGAGGTCGACCGCCAACAGATCGCCGACGCCGACACCGACGAGGTGATCGCCGCGATCCGCACCGCCATCACCGCCGAGCACCAAATCCAGCCACACACGGTACTTTTGGTGGACGTGCTGAGAATCCCGACCACATCGAGCGGGAAGATTCGCCGCAGCACCTGCAAACAGGAATTCGTCGACGGCCGGCTCGTACCGTTCGCATCGTGGCAGGCGCCGGAGCCCGGTCACCGCCGGCCCGTCACGACACCAGCGGCTGAGCCGCTCGAACAGACCGGGCGCAGCGCCGAGGAGATCCAAGCCTGGTTCCTAGAGCAACTCGCCGCGGACCTCGACCTCGCACCGACCGCGATCGACATCACCGAACCATTCGCGGCGTACGGTCTCGACTCGGTGCGGTCGATTCAATTGATGAAGGCGCTGGAAACATGGATCGGCCGCGAGTTGCCGCCGACGCTGACCTACTCCTATCCGACGATCGAGACACTCGCCGATCACCTGGCCTCCGATGCGCAGCGCGTTGAACAGGCCCCCATCGAGTCCGCGCACCCGTCCGACGCCGACGAACCCATCGCGATCATCGGAATCGGTTGCCGCTTCCCGGGAGCAGATGGACCGTCGGCGTATTGGCGGATGCTGTGCGACGGCGTCGACGCGGTACGGAGGCCTCCTGGAAGCCGTTGGAAAGAAACCGGTCTCGCGGCTGAGGCTGACGACTGGGGCGGCTTCCTCGATCAGGTCGACCACTTCGATGCCGCATTCTTCGGTATCTCGCCGCGGGAAGCGGCCCGCATGGATCCGCAGCAGCGGCTGTTACTGGAAGTGGCATGGGAGGCGCTCGAGGACGCCGGCCAGGTGCCGGACAAACTGGCAGGCGGCCACGTCGGCATTTTCACCGGCATCTCCACCAACGAATATCAGCACCTGTCGATGCTCCGCCCGGATCTTGCCGACGCCTACAGCGGGACTGGCACCGCGATGAGCATCGCCGCCAACCGGCTTTCCTACACCTTCGACTTCCGCGGGCCGAGTATGTCGATCGACACCGCGTGTTCGTCATCGTTGGTCGCCGTTCATCTCGCGTGTCGCAGTCTGCGTGACGGTGAGTCCACCCTCGCGCTGGCCGGCGGCGTGAACATCATGCTGACCTATGAACCGAATGTCAGCTTCTCGAAGACCGGGGTGCTGGCGACAGACGGGCGTTGTAAGACGTTCGACTCCCGCGCCGACGGCTGGGTGCGCGGCGAAGGCGCAGGCGTCGTCGTCCTCAAGCGGTTGAGTTCCGCTCTGGCCGACGGAGATTCGATCTACGCGGTGATACGCGGTAGTGCGGTCAACCAGGACGGGCGGACGAACGGCTTGATGGCGCCCAGCAGGCAGTCGCAGGAAAGTGTTCTTACCGACGCCTACCGACGCGCAGGCTTGTCGCCGGGCGTCGTGCAGTACGTGGAGGCACAAGGCACCGGCACCCTCCTCGGTGACGCCGTCGAGGCGGATGCCCTCGGCGCGGTGTTGGCCGAGGACCGGGCGCCCGACGAGCCCTGCATGATCGGCTCGGTCAAGACGAACATCGGCCATCTGGAGGCCGCCTCGGGAGTCGCAGGAATCATCAAAGTCGCTCTGGCCCTGCAGCATCGGACGATTCCGCCGACACTGAACTTCTCGCAGCCCAATCCGAACATCCCCTTCGACGCGCTGAAATTGCGGGTGGCAGAGCGCCTCACGCCGTGGCAGGGCAGCGGCCGGGCAGTCGCGGGTGTCAGCGCGTTCGGCTTCGGTGGCACCAATGCGCACGTCGTGCTCGCCGAGGCGCCGCAGCTCTCAGTCATGAATACGGCGGACGGCACCACGGATGACCACATCCAGGTGCTGCCGCTGTCGGCCCGTTCGCCCGAGGCCCTTGTCGAACTAGCCCAGCGGTACGCATCCGTCCTTGCCGATGGAGCTTCGATCGCTGACCTCTGCTACACCGCGGGCGTCCGACGCGCCCACCACGATCACCGGTTGGCCGTGGTCGGGCGGACTCGCGACGAAATGGTGGCAGCGCTGACCGCGCACCGAAACGGGCTACCACATGCCAATTTGTCGACCGGGCGACGTCGTCCGGACCGGCGATCGAACGCGGTCTTCGTGTTCAACGGCGAGGGATCTCACTGGTGCGGCATGGGCCGGCAACTGTACGCCGACGAACCCGCCTTCAAAGATGCGCTGACGGCGACCGGCCGCGCATTACGCCCCCACCTGACACGCTGCGTGCTCACCGAGTTGCTCGCCGATCGTCCCGACGGCTACCTCGACGACGTCGACATCGCCGGGGCGGTCGTCTTCGCATATCAGGTGGCGTTGACGGCGCTGTGGCGGTCGTGGGGGATCGAACCGTCGGCGGTGATCGGTCACAGCATGGGCGAGGTGGCTGCGGCACACGCGGCAGGCGCGTTGAGCCTGGAGGACGCCGCCCGCTTGATTTGTGTGCGCACGCGTCTTGGCCGGCGAACGAGTGATCGGGCGGCGCGCGCCGAACTCAACGAGGTACTGGACGACCTTTCGGTGCTGCCCGCGAACGTTCCGGTGTACTCCAGCGTGACCGGAGACGCACTGGACGGTCAGCTGCGCGCCGAGAGCCATTGGATGGCGAACCTCCGTGCGCCCGTGCGCATTTCGACGGCCATCAGCAGACTGACCGAACGCGGCCATGACACGTTCGTGGAGATCAGCCCGCACCCCTCGATCGGCGACGCGCTGCCGTCTGTTTGCGCAGGCGAATCCGAACGCGCGACCATGCTGACGTCGTTGGCCAACCTGTACACCGCCGGGCACGCTGTGGCCTGGGAGCAGCTTCACCCACCAGGCTGCCGACCTGTCGCGGCCCCGACCTACCCGTGGCAGCGCAACCGGTTCTGGCTGGGCGACACCGACGCGCCCATCACGACGATCGAACAACCGGTTGTGGAGGTCGCAGAGCCGGAAGTCGGCCTGATCGCCGCACTAAGCGGCGCCAACGAGCGGGAGCGCCAACGGCTCCTGACCGAATATCTGCGTGATCATGTCGCGGCGAGAATCGATATGGCGCCGTCGCGCCTCGACATCGAACAGCCGCTGATCAGTTTCGGGATCGACTCTCTGATCGCTGCGGAACTGCGCGCACAAGTCGAGTCCGATACCGGCATCGTGGTGCCGCTCTCGACGCTGCTGGGCGGGCCAAGCATCGTCGGGCTGGCCAACTGGCTCGCCGCGTCTCCCGATTCGGGCCGGCAGCGGGCGGCCGCTGACTTGATCACGGGAACAAATGATTTCAGCGGCACACGGTGGAGCGATTTGCTCACGCAGGTGGAAGAGGTATCGGACGACGACGTCGATGCTCTACTCCGCGAGATATTGAATGTTGGTGAGGTTGACAATGACAGAAACCATCGGTCGTGACGTGGACATCGCGGACCTGTCCGCTGACGAAAAGCGGGCCCTGCTGTCGCGGTTGTTGCGGGAACGCGTCGAATCGTCCGCGGCGACGCATCCGCTGTCCTTCGGGCAGCGTTCGCTGTGGCTGCTCGAGAACCTCTCGCCGGGGAGCCCCGCGCACATCATCACCTATACGGGTCTGATCAGCGGCGAACTCGACGTAGCTGCGCTGGAACGCGCCGCCCAGGCCCTCGTCGATCGAAATGCCATCCTGCGCACCACTTATGGCGTCCGCGACGGGCAACCGATACAGCGGGTGCACCCGCGTTGGCAGGTGCGGATGGCTCGACAGGACCTTGACCCCGGCGAGTACGGGCTGCAGAACTGGCTGCGTCGGGAATCGAACCGCCCCTTCGACCTCGAAACCGGGCCGGTATTCCGGCTGACCCTGCTCAGGCGAGGACCGCAGGACCACATACTGGTTTTGGCCATCCATCACATCGCAGTCGACTTCTGGTCGCTCGATATCCTTCTCGACGAACTTCGCCTGCTCTACGCCGCGCAATTCGGCGCAGAGGCACCCGACGCCTGTGCGGAGACCTACGTCCAGCATGCCCGCAGGCAGAACCGCGCGTTGGAAGGTGAATACGGGGACCGCCTCTGGAAGTACTGGCGTGAGCAGCTTTCCGGTGACCTGCCGGTCACCAACCTCCCGACCGACCGACCGCGGCGGCAGGCGCAGACCTATCGCGGTGCGGTGCATCATTTCACCATCGACGCCGAACTCGCGGCGGCGTTGAAGGAGATCGGCCGTCGCGCGGGAGCGACGCCGTACATGACCCTGCTGGCCGGGTACGCGACTCTGCTGCACCGCTACAACGGCCAAACCGACCTGCCGATCGGATCCCCGTTCGCCTGCCGGGAATCCGCAGCGATCCAGGAACTCGTCGGCTATCTCGCCAACCCGTTGGTCTTGCGCGCCGATATGAGCGGCGACCCGACATTCGCCGCCCTTCTTGCCCGCATCAAGCAGACGGTGCTGGGCGCGTTGGAACATCAGGAATTTCCGTTCAGCCTGCTTGTCGACCGGCTGCACCCGGTTCGTGATGCGAGTCATGCACCGCTGTTTCAGGTCAGCTTCGCATGGGAGCAGGTCCGGCGTTTCCGGGATGCGGGTCAATCCGACGGTGCCAACTCGCTGAACCTGACGTCGGTTCAAATCGGCCAGGGCGGTGCGCTGAGCGACCTGATGTTGCTGATGGGCGAATTGGACGGACGGCTGATCGGCGCGTTGCAGTACAACACCGACCTCTTCGACCAGGCCACCATCGAGCGAATGTCCGGACACTTCCTCACGCTGCTGCGTGGTGTCGTGGCCGACCCTGGCAAGCGGTTGTCACAGCTGCCGCTGCTCACCGACGCCGAGTCGCGGGAACAGAAGGCTTGGAATCGAACGCAGGTCAGCTACGACGCTCCCGACTGCTTACATGAGTTGGTCGCGCAAGCGGCCCAACGTCATCCGGCTGCGGTGGCGGTGTCATTCGAGGACCGTCACCTGACTTACGGCGAACTCGACCGGCGCGCGGACGCGTTGGCGCACCGGCTGCAGGCCCTTGGCGTCGGGACCGACACCCTCGTTCCGGTCCTGCTCGACCGCTCGGAGGATCTGGTCATCGCCCTGCTCGCCGCGCTCAAGGCCGGCGGCGCGTTCATGCCCCTCGATCCCGCGCAGCCGGCGAATCGCATTGCCGCCATGCTGTCGGGCGTGCCCGGGGCGCCGGTCTGCCTCACACACCAATGCCATCTCGACAAGCTGACCGGGTTCAGCGGTGAGCCGGTGTGCCTCGATCGGCTGTCACCGTCGCTGTCCGGACACGCGAGCCCGTCTTCGGTCGGCGTGACAAGGCGCAACCTGGCCTACGTCGTTCACACATCGGGGTCTACCGGTACGCCCAAGGGTGCGCTGAACACCCACGGCGGCATCCGAAACCGGCTGCTGTGGATGCAGCAGACCGACCCGCTCGGTGTCGGCGACCGGGTACTCCACCAGACCCCGGTGGCCTTCGACGTTTCGGTGCTCGAGATCTTCTGGCCACTGATCGCGGGTGCGCAGATCGTCATCGCGAAACCCGACGGACACACAGACGTCGAGTACATCGCCAACAGCATCGCTGAAAACCAGATCACCGCAGCGTTTTTCGTACCCACTACATTGCGTTCGTTCCTCGCCCAACCCGCGGCGAAGGAGTGCGAGGCGCTGCGCCACGTGTCGTGCGGCGGCGACATCGTGCCCTACGAACTCACGCAGCGATTCCACGCCACCGTGAACGCCGAGTTGTGGAACGAATACGGTCCCGCCGAGGCCGCCGTCACGGCCACCTACTTCCACTGCAAGCGGGGTGCGTCGGGGCCATCGGTTCCGATCGGCAGGCCGATCGCCAACGTGCACGTCTATCTCCTTGACACACATCGGCAACCGGTGCCTATCGGAGTCATCGGCGAGCTCTACATCGGCGGCGCCGGCGTGGGGCGCGGCTATCTCAACCACCCCGACGCGACCGCCGCGAGTTTTTCGCCCGACCCGTTCGCCGAAGCAGACGGTCAGCTGATGTACCGCACCGGCGACTTGGCGCGGTACCTGCCCGATGGCAACATCGAGTACATCGGCCGCCGCGATGACCAAGTGAAGGTCCGCGGCGTACGAATCGAATTGGGCGAGATCGAGGCCGCACTGGCCAAGCACCCCGCTATCCGGGACAGCGCGGTGGTGGCCGGGCCTGACGACCGCGGTAACACGCGGCTGGTCGCGCATCTGGTCGCGGGCGACCAGGATCGACCAAGCACTACTGACATGCGCCTGTTCCTGCGCGACCAGTTGCCCGCATCCATGGTGCCTGCGGTGTTCTGCTTCACCGAGGCGCTGCCACAGACGCCGGGTGGCAAGGTGGATCGCCGCGCGTTGGGGGCGGCGTCCGCCGCCACGCCGACCCCCGACCGCGAGTTCGTCGCGCCACGCACACCCGCCGAGAAGATTCTGACGGAGATCTGGTCCGAGGTGCTCGATGTGGAAAACGTTGGCATACACGATGATTTCTTCGCGCTCGGCGGATGCTCGACCCACAGCATGGAGGTCACCGTCAAGGCCAAGGCGGCGGGCATCGCGTTGACGCCGGAAGCGGTGTTCGTGTGCGGCACGATCGCCGAACTGGCGGCCCAGCACGGCGGCGGCGTAGCCGAAAGGGTGACCGCCACCCCAGAGGCAGCCACGACGCTGGGTGGCAGCACGGTGATCGAGAGCATCGGCACGTACCTACCCGCGGAAGTCGTCTCCACAGAGGCGGTTGTCGCTGGGTGCACCGCCGAGGTCGGTATCCCGCTGGGGCGCCTGACCGGCATCTTGAACAGGCGCGTCGTCGGGCCTGGCGAATACGCGAGCGACCTTGCCCGGCAGGCGATCGACGACTGCCTGGCGCGTTCGAGTCACGAACCGGACGACATCGATCTGATCGTCGCGTGCAACACCTCTCGATACGACGGGCCGGAATTCAGGCTGGTATTCGAGCCAGGCACCGCGGTGCGACTGCGAGACCGCTGCGGCCTGAGCAACGCGCTGGCCTTCGACATCAGCAATGCCTGCGCGGGGATGTGGACCGGCATCACCGTCGCCGACGCCTACCTGAAGACGGGCCAGATTCGGCGCGCGATGGTGGTCAGCGGCGAGTACATCAGCCTGCTTGCCGAGACGGCGCAGAAGGAGATCGAAGGCCCGATGGACCCGCGTCTGGCATGCCTGACCCTCGGCGACGCAGGCGCCGCGGTGATTCTGGAGCGCAGCGCCAATGACCGCATCGGTTTCCACGATATCGACATGGCCACGCTGGGCGCGTACAGCAGGCTTTGCGTGGCGAAACCCAGCGAAGGGCCGCATGGGGGCGCGGTGATGGTCACCGACTCCATCGCGGCGACTGTCGTCGCGGTCAAGGCGGCAGTACCCTACGTCGCCGCGGTGATGCGGCGGCACGGGTGGCGGCCGCAGAATTGCGACCACCTTCTGATCCACCAGACATCGGAATCGTCCCTCAGGGACGCGATGCTCGCTATCAACCGGGAGTTCGGGAAGACCGCCGCCCATCCGGGTAACACGATCTTCAACCTGGCCGAGCGAGGCAATACCGCAAGCACATCGCACTGGGTGGCGTTGAAAGATCACATCCTCAACAACCGCATCCAATCGGGCGATCGCATGGTCTTCGGCATCAGCGGATCCGGGCAGACTGTCGGTGCCGCACTGTACACATTCGACGATCTACCTGACCGTCTACGCCTAGGCCGCAAGAACCGCCGGACACAAAGTGTTACGGCATCAAGGACTGTGGATGTTCATGCAACGCCACGGGTGCGGATCGCAGGTGTGGGCACGGTTCCCGCCGGCACGGCGGAAACTCACTCGGTGGCGAACGCGGTACGCGCCGCCAAGTCGTGCCTCGAGAACGCCCGTCTCGAGCCGTCACAGCTGGGCCTGCTGATACACGCCGGTGTGTACCGGGACGAGTTCATCGGCGAACCGGCGATCGCTACGTTCATCGCCGGCGACATCGGGGCCAACGACGACATCCAATCCGCCGATGGCACAAAGACTCTGGCCTTCGACGTGTTCAACGGTGCAGTCGGTTTCCTCAACGCCTGCCAGGTCGCCGCTCAGATGATCGGCGGAGGGAAGGTCCAGAACGCGATGGTGGTGACCTCCGAGACCGAAAACAACGCCGCAGACGGTGTACACCAACTGCTTGGCGTCCAACAAACCGGATCCGCCGTTGTGCTCAGCAGAAGTGACGACGCGGTCGGCTTCGGCGGGTTCGTGTTCCGTTACGATCCCGAACACGCCGATGCGCTGACCACGTACACCCGACAGGCCGGTGGCCGGACCTGGCTGCAGATCGACCGCGAACCCAAACTCGCCACCCACTACCTGGACATGGTGCCCGCCGCTGTCGAAGAACTGTTGGAGCTGGAGAACCTGGACCGCTCGGATATCAAGGTGGTGGTTCCGCCGTTCCTGCCGGTCGATGACCGCACGGAGCTGGCCCACCGCATCGGTATCGACAGCGCGCGGTTCGTCGAATTCGACGGTGAGGACGACCCTTTCACGTCATCGGTGCCGCAGGGCATCGAGCGTGCGGTGCGCCAGGGCCTGGCGGCACCAGGTGACATCGGTCTGATCGTGACAGTCGGTTCCGGCCTGCAGGTCGGTTGCACCACGTACCGGTTCTGAGGTCGTTGTGACGCTATCCACTCCAACAGGCACGTCAAACGGAAACGGCGTATCTGCCGACGCTGTCATCGAGGTACGTGACCTGCGGAAGTCGTTCGGCCGCAGCGACACCGAGACGCAGATCCTCAAAGGCATCGACCTGCGCATTCTCCCAGGCGAATTCGTGGTGTTGATCGGCCCGTCCGGGTCGGGGAAGTCGACTCTGCTCAGCATCCTCGGCCTGCTTGAGCCACCGTCCAGCGGCGACGTCCTGGTGAACGGTCGTAGTGTGACGCAGCTTTCGCGACGGCAGCTGGCCCGCCTCCGGGGCACCAAGCTCGGATACGTCTTCCAGTCGTTCAACCTTCTCGCAGGACTGTCCGTTGCCGAGAACGTGATGCTGAGCGGTCTGCTCACCGGCCACTCCGGGTCCGCGCAACATCGACGTGCGATCGAACTGCTCGATCAATTCGGGTTGGCAGGCAAGGCGAAACGGGTGCCCGCCGAGCTCTCCGGAGGGGAGCAGCAGCGGGTGGCGATCGCGCGGGCGTTGTTCTCCGAACCCGACGTCATCCTCGCCGACGAGCCCACCGGGAACCTGGACACCCGAAACGGACAAAACGTCATCGAGGTTCTCGAGAGGTTGAATCGCGGGGGGCAGACCATCATCCTGGTCACCCACGACCTGTCGATTGCCGAGGAAGCGCCGCGGCTCATCTCGTTTCGGGACGGTCGCATCGAAAGTGATGTCGCGTCGCGCAACGCCGCTCCGATCGTGTTGACCGAGCGGATCGGGCCATAGCGTGGCGGGTCGACAGCTGGCTGCGGCGCTGAGCGTCCTTCGGATCATCAATCTGCGGGCGCTGCGCCGACACAGCTTTCGCGCGCTGTTGGCCGCCGTGTCGCTCGGCGGTGGTGTGGCCGTTGTCGTCGCCGTGATGATCGAGGCCACCAGCGTCAGCGACGCCGTCCACAATGTGGGCTACCGGATCGCCGGACCGGCCCCGCTGCGGGTCGTCGGTGCCGCCTCGCAAGGCGGCATCGACGCGCAAGCTATCGCGAAGGTGCGCGGGATACCCGGCGTTTCGGCGGCGGCTCCCGTCATTCGCGCGGTGACGCTGGCGCGGACCGGGAACCGCGACGACTACGTGCTGACACTCGGAATCGACTGCACTGCACGGTGGATCATCGACCCCGCCGTCTGTCCGCCCGGCCGATCAGAACCGCCGGTGCCCGCCGCCTCGACGACCTTCGCCACCGGGGCCGATCACCCGACGACACTGGTGACCGACGAGGGCCAGTTGCCGCTGACCGGTGTGCTGCACACGTCTCAGCTCGACACCGTCAACGACGGTCTCGCGGTGGTGCTACCGCTGAGCGCCGCGAAGGCACAATTCGCCAGGGGCGACCGGGTCGATCTGCTCTATGTGACCTTGGTCGACGATTCGAAGGCACCACAGATTCAGGCGCAGATTCGCGCCGCACTCGGACCGGGTTACAGCGTCCTCACTCGAAACGACCCCGACGCCGGGATCGACGTGAACGCCGCGCTGCTTCCGTTGTTGGGGATCTTCGCGCTGATCGCGGTGGGAGTGGGCGTCATCCTGATCGCGCAGATCACCCGGCTTTCGGTCGAGGAGCGCCGACATGAGGTCGCTGTGGCCGCGGCTCTCGGTGCCTCGCCGCTGGCCACGGTGACGGGGTTCCTCGCCGAAGCCGCCGTGCTCGGCGCGCTCGGGTCGGCCGTCGGGGTGCTCGCAGGCATCGGCATCGCCCATCCTGTGGTCGCGCATGCCAGCGCACTCACGCAGGTCTTCCTCGGGGTGAACGTGTCGGTGGTGGTCCATCCGTGGATCCCCGCGGTCGGGGTGGCGATGGGCGTGCTGTTGGCCGTCCTTGCCGCCGCGCTGCCCGGCCTTTCGGTGTTGAAAACCGCGATCGCGTCCGAGCTTTCCGGTCGTGCGCCCCAGATGAACATGGAATCCCGCAGCATCTGGCCCAAAGCGGCGGGGCTGCTGATCGTCGGGGCTGCCGGCGTCGCCGCCACCGAGGTCACGACGCGGTCGGGTGGACTGCAGCAATGGCAGGCTGTCGTCGCCAGCGCCGCGGTCGTCCTGGTCATCGTCGGATTGCTCTCGGCCGCAGCGTATTTGAGCGCCCAGCTGATAACTCTGTTGCGCGTGCCGCAGAACCGGGCGGGGGGCGCCACGGTGCGGGTGGCGCTCACCGGTCTTCGCGCCGATGCGTCACGCACGACGGCGATGGCGGGTGCTGTCGCCGTGCCGGTCGTGGTCGCGTCGGTGCTGTCCTCGTTTCTCGTCGGAATCAGCAGCAGCTCCGAGGTTCTCGCCAAGTCGCAGGCCACCGGTCGGCTGGTCGCCACTACCTCCCGGTTCAACAATTGGCAGGGACTGGACTCGGGGTTCTCCCCGGAAACGATCACCAAACTGGCTGCACTGCCGGGAGTCGGGCACGTCGAGCGGATGGTGGAGATCCAGGTATCGCTGGCCGACGGGGCATCGGCGTATGTGCGCGCCGAGGATGATCCGGCGCTGCCGTTCCCCGTGGTGGCTGGAAAGCCTCAGCAAGACGCGATGCACGCCGACGAGCTCATCGTGGGCAGCACCCTCGCCCGCGACGAGCACCTTCGCGTCGGTGACTCGATGCGTCTCGGGGCAGGAACGCGTGCGCGCACCATGGTCGTCGGCTCCATCGTCGCCACCCCGGAACTGGGCGGCCGGCGAATCTACCTGCCCTTCCCGACCGCACAGGAGATCTATGGCTTCCACCCGGCGGGGCTGGTTCGCGTCGTGCCGGACGACGGCGTTCGAATCGAGCAGATTGCAGACGAGATCCACTCCGCTACCTTCAATCAGCCTGTCAGAGTGGTGAATTCGGCCGGCTACCGCAACGAGATCGCCGACGGCGCCAACAATTTCCTGGTGCCGCTCAATGCGCTCGAGTACGGGCTGCTCGCCATCGCCTTCATCTCGGTGTCGGCCACGCTGCTGCTCGTCGGACTGCGCAGGCAGCGCGAGATGGCCCTCATACAAGCGCTTGGCGCGACCAAGTCGAAGGTCTTCGCCATCACCACGGTCGAATCGATCGTCGCTGGCGCTGTGGGTGCCGGCTTCGGTGCGGTGTTCTCCGTCGCCATCACCGAGGCGGTGCGGCGGGCGGCCGTCGTGGTCGTGGGTTCATTGAGCCCTCTGAGCTTTCCGTGGCCGGAAGCGATCAAGTACTCCGCGTTCGCCGCGGCTGCTGCAGTCGTCGCGGCGGTCGTCCCCGCCTGGAAGAACACCCAGGCGGCGCCCGCGACAGCCCTGCGCGATGAGTGACCTGATGCCATGAAACTTCCCGACAGCGACCACTTTTCGCGGCAGTGGCTGATCCACGACTTCACGCGGGACTTTCGATTCGAGGGGGTGTGGGCCCTGCCGACGCCGGGCGGCCAGGACGACTTCCCGCGGCTGGTTCGGATCTTGACCGGCTTCGACGAGGCCCGCCAGCCGGGTTCGCTGATCGGCGCACTGTTCGCCATACGCGAGACCGTCGGCCGAATGTTCGGCTGGGACGGCAGGCTCGCCGGCGGCGGCAGGCCGAGTCTGCGTCGACGGCTCCCCGCGGAGTTGGCCGCCGATCCGCAGGCAGTGACCCTGCCGATGGGTCTCGTGCCGCTGTACCAGACGGACTGCGAGTGGGCGGCCGAGCTGATCAACAAAACCGTGCACGGCGTCGCCCACGTCGGCTGGACGCAGCACGGGCCGGGGGACTACCGCGGTCAGATCGCGATGTTGGTCAAGCCCAACGGATTACTCGGCCGCGTTTACCTCGCAGCGATCGCGCCGTTTCGGTACCTGATCATCTACCCGCGGCTGTTGCGCTGGGTGGGCCGGAAATGGTCGGCCGCTGGCGCATGAATCACGAGGAGACCCAATGGTTTTGACCCACGCTGGAGGGCGTCGATGACGGCGCTTCGGGTGCTGGTCGTCGGCGCCGGTGTCGGCGGTGTCTCCCTCGCGCGCGCATTGCTGCGCGACGGGCACGACGTCACCGTTGTCGAACGGCGCCGAGACATGCGGCCCGGCGGTGGCTCGGTGACGCTCTGGCCCACCGGGTCGACGGTGCTGGCGCAGCTCGGCGTCGACATGGAGGGGGTTGGGCAGCGGCTGTCGTCGGCTGAGATCGCCACATCGACCGGTCGCAGCGTGATGACCATCGACCTGGCGTCGGTGGCGGATCGGCTCGGCGGGGCCGTCCGGCAGGTGCCCCGGCGCGTGCTACTCGACCGCCTGCTGGACGGCTTTCCCGGCGACCGCATCCGCTGCAATGCCCGCGCGGTCGACGTGCTGGACCGTGCCGCCGGGGCGCAGGTGCGCTTCGAGGACGGTGGCAGGGCCGACGCGGATCTGGTGGTCGGCGCCGACGGGCTGCACTCGATGGTGCGGGACGTCATTGGTGGGCGAACTGCGAAGCCGACCGGCTGGTGCAGTTGGCAGGGGATGAGCACGCTGCCGGGCGTGGTCGAACAGGACGTCGCCGTGCAGATGATCGGCGCGTGCGGCAACGTCGGCCTGTGGCCGGCGGGGGGCCCGGATGTGCAATGGTGGTTCGAGATGCCCTGGTCGCGCGATTTCGTCAGACCGGCCCGCCCTATCGAGATGATTCGCGCGAACTTCGGCGGATGGTCCGATGCGGTCGACCGGGCGCTCGCCACGTTGACCGACGATGACCTCGCCGATTCGCCCTTCCCCCATTTTCGGCACCGGGTACCGCGTCCGACGCGTCGCGGCGCAGTCACGCTGCTCGGCGACGCCGCGCACACGATGCCGCCGATCCTCGCGCAGGGCACCAATCAGGCGCTGCTCGACACGATGGTGCTGCGCAAGGCGCTGTCGGCCACGCGCAGGGAGGATTTGTGTCGCGCGTTGCGGTGGTATGAGCGGACCCGGCGGCGCCCACTCAATGCGGTGTCGTGGATGACGTCGCGTCAGCAGCCGCAGAGTGAACCCGTGCTGCGGCTGGCAGCGCGGATTCCGGATTCCCTTGCGACGCGGGCGATGACGAAGTTCCTCCAGCTGACCAGCCACCGTGACGTCGCGGCCGAACTCAACCAGCCGCCCGCGTCCCATTCGCGCGCACGCTGAACGGGTCCCGTTTGCGCTGGAAATCGAACCTTTACAGATCATGGCAAAACTGTCACGCTCTAGAGATGGCACGCCGTTCGTACATCGCTGACGACAAGACCACTGCGAGTGTCCTGCCCGCCGCTCCCGTGCCGTCGGGCGCGGGCAGGGTGCTGCGGTACCAACTCGACGTCGTCGCCGACACCGCACAGGACGTGCTCCAGTCCGCAGGCGGATGGTTGTGCGACCGCGCGCTCGCCGGATGGGACGTCAACGTGATGGTGGCGACGGGGGACACCCGAGGTCTGACGATCCTCGGAGCCACGGCACTCGACTGGACCGACGGTTATCTGTCGACGGTCAGGAACTCGGCGCCCGGCGGGACGTTGGCCGTCAGCGCGGACCTCCTGGCCACCGACGCGGGTGTACGCGCGGAGATGAGCCGGGTGTTGAAGCGGGGAGCCACCGAGGTCATCGTGTGGGGGAGGCGGTGGCCGACCGGATTGGGCAGGGCGGCGGACTCGGTGACGCACCGGGTCAGCACGGCCGCACGGGCCTTCAAATCGCATGCTCTGCTGGCAGCGGGCCTCGTCGTCACGGATGGCGGCGGCGCGACCGAGGAGCTGTTTCGGGTCGAGACGAAATCAGTCCGCCCGCTGCACTCCGTCTGAGGTGACTGCTGCCTACCGGATCCAGCCCCGGCGGCGCAGCCACCAGTCACGCGCGACCACGACCAAGACCAGGATCGCAAACCCGATGAGGAACCCGTCCTCGACGTGGCCGACATGGTTGCCGCGCAGCATCGCCAGCATGAACAGCGCCGCCAGCAGCCCACCGATGTGGATGGCCTTGTGGTTCTCCTTCGACCAGCCCCACTCCGCGGAGGGCACATCTTCGACGTCGACGCCGGTGTGTCGGTCCACCTCGGTGCTGGCCACGGTTGCTCCTCACGGTCTAGGGCGATCTTCAGACATTTTGGCATAGGTCTACTACGCGCGGCCGTACACCCGGCGCGTTCACCTTTGTCGGTTTGCTGGATCGCGCGCTCGTCGGCGGCGTAGCGTCATCTGCGCGCCGAAGGGGGAATCGTGATGGCGGGGCTATTGGAGGGCAAGGTCGCGTTCATCACCGGCGCGGCACGGGGGCAGGGCCGTTCGCATGCGGTCAGGTTCGCCGAAGAGGGCGCCGACATCATCGCCGTCGACCTCTGCGAACAGATAGCCAGCGTGCCTTACCCGTTGGCCCGGCCTGAAGATCTCGACGAGACCGTCAACCTCGTCGAGAAGACCGGCAGGCGGATCGTTGCAGAGCAGGGCGACGTCCGCGACTTCGAACGCCTCAAGGCCGTGGTCGCCAAGGGCGTAGCGGAACTCGGTCGACTGGACTTCGTGCTGGCGAACGCCGGAATCCTGCCCGCGGCCGACGAGGACCTCAATGCCGTCGCCTGCTACGTCGACGCGGTCGACGTCCTGCTCAACGGTGTCTACTACACCATCGAGGCGGCGCTACCTGTACTCGTCGAGCAAGGCGACGGCGGAGCCATCGTCATCACGAGTTCAACGGCCGGTCTCAACGGCCTGTGTGTGAGTTACGACCTTCTCAACCATGGGCTGGCCGGCTACCAAGCCGCCAAACACGGAGTCATCGGGCTGATGCGGTACTACGCAAAAGCGCTCGCCGAGAAGAACATTCGAGTGAACACCGTGCACCCGACCGGGGTGGCGACGCCGATGCTGATGAATGAATATGCCGAGCAGTACTTCGGCAAGCATCCCGAGGCGTTGGCCGCATTCGACAACCTGCTGCCGGTCCAGCTGATCGATGCGGCCGACATCAGCGAGGCGATGCTGTATCTGTGCGCGGAATCCGGCCGCTACATCACGGGGATCCAATTGCCCGTCGACGCCGGACTCACCGTCAAGTAGTCAGCCGACCTGGCTGTAGCGCCGCAGCGCCTCTTTGCGTTCGGCGGCGTGGTCGACGATCGGCTCGGGGTAGTCGCCGTCGTCGATCTCAGGCACCCACCGTCGCACGTAAACACCGTCCGGGTCGAACTTGACCGCCTGTGTCGTCGGATTGAAAACCCGGAAGTACGGCGCGGCGTCCGTGCCGCAGCCCGCCGCCCATTGCCACCCGTGTTGGTTGTTGGCCATGTCGCCGTCGACCAACTGCTCGAGAAACCATCGCGCACCCCATTGCCAGGGCAGGTGCAGATCCTTGACCAGAAACGACGCCACGATCATCCGCACCCGGTTGTGCATCCAACCGGTCGCGGCCAGCTGCCGCATACCGGCGTCGACAATCGGGTAACCCGTCCTGCCTTCTTTCCACGCGGTGAACAGCGTGTCGTTCTCGTCGACTTCGATGGCGTCGAACGCCTTGTTCCAGTTCCACCACGCGCTGTCGGGACGGTCGTAGAGCACCGTGGCGTAGAAGTCGCGGAACGCCAATTCGCGAAGGTAGGCCTGCGCGCCCATGCCGCGACCCAGATCGACGGCCATGGTGCGGGGGTGGATGGCGCCGAACTTCAGGTGCGCCGACATCCGGCTGGTCGCGTCGAGGTCCGGCCGGTTGCGGTCCTCGGCGTAGGTATTCAGGCCGCTGGCAACGAATTTCGCCCATTGCGCGACGGCGGCCATCTCGCCTGCGGGCAGCTCCAATGTCGTCCCGGTGTCGGGGATGTCGACGCCGCCCGCCAGGTCGGTCGGGTCGATCCAACGTGCGGAGTCTGCACCGGAGCTGGCCGGTGTGCGCCAACCGTGTCGCCGCCAGGCCTCGTAGAACGGGCTGAAGACTCGGTACGGCGTGCCGTCGCCCTTGGTGACCCGGCCGGGCGACACCAGGTACGGCGAACCCGACTCCTCCAACGCGACGTCGCCGAGCGCATCGCGGACCGCGTCGTCGCGGCGCCGGCCGAACGGCGTGTAGTCCGCCGACACATGTACCGACGCGGCACCGATCGCGTTGGCCAGCTGGGGAATTCGTTGTTCGGGGCGGCCGCGGGCGACCAGCAGGTTGCCGTCGAGGCGGTCATGGACGTCGCGCAGCGCGTCGTACAGGTGCTGCAGGCGGCGCGGGCCTGATGAAGCCTCGAGCCGTGGATCCAGGACGTAGCAGGCCAGCACCTCGCCGTCGACGGCCGCCGCGTCGAGCAGCGCGGGCAGATCGGACAGCCGCAGATCGCGTCGGAACCACAACACTGCGGGCATCCATTGATGCTGCCCGAATTTCGGGTCAGAGAAACAAGATGCCACTCCGAAGAGTTCGCGGGATCGCGCCGACCGGGGCCAAGGTGTCGGTCGCGGGCATTTACATCGACCGGTTCCAGGGCGACGTGCTGGCCGCCCGCCGTGGCCAAGTCGATCTCTACGGCTTGCTGGAGCAGCTGAGAGCCACCTTTCCGTCAGGCTGACACTTGTGGTGACATCAAATTGATGTCACCATGACGTCATGAACTTGCAGCCGTACGTGGACGGCGTACGCCACGATTTGTCGGTGGCGGCCGCCGCAGGGGGACCGGATGCCGAAGCGCTCGCCGAGCGGCTGGCCGCACCGCTGGAGTCCGCCATCCGGCTGGCCCTGCTCGAAGCCTTGTCCGAGGCGGCCGAGCAGATCACCCGCGAGTTGGCGCCTGGGGCGGTCGACGTCCGGTTGCGTGGACGCGACCCGGAGTTCACGGTGTCGTCGGGCACCGTGGGTGAGACGCCCACCGTCATCGTGCCGGAATCAGACGACGACGGCGGCACGTGGCGGGTGACGCTGCGGCTGCCGGAGCACCTGCGAACCCGAGTCGACGCGGCCGCACGCGGTGACGGGCTGTCGGTGAACGCGTGGCTGGTTCGTGCCGTCACCGCCGCGCTCGGCGGACCGCGACGGCCGCGCGGTGAGGCCGGTAAGCACTTCAGCGGCTGGGTCCGCTGATTCCACACCACCGATCAGGAGAAGCGATGCCGAAATTCGATACCCCACAACCGATCACCGCGACGGTGGAGATCTCGGCCGGGTCGGTGCACCTGGTCGCCAGTGAGCGCGCCGACACGGTCGTCGAGGTGCGACCCCGTGACGAATCGTGCAGCCACGATGTCAGGGCCGCCGAACAAGTGCGTGTCGACTTCGCAAACGGCGCCCTGCTGGTGTCGAGTCGGCGCGGATTCTCGTTCCCGCGCAGGGGCGCGGTGGTCGTCGACATCGCGTTGCCATCCGGTTCGCGGTTCAATGCGGCAGCGGCGTCGGCGGACGTCACAGCCGATGGCGGCTATGCCGACTGCAAGTTCGCGTCCGCGAGCGGAGACGTCGAGGTGGGCTCGGTGCTGGGAAACCTCAAGGTGGACAGCGCATCCGGCGGCGTCACGGCTGCCATTGTCGCCGGGTCGGCATCGGTGTCGACGGCGTCCGGCGACGCCGTGATCGGCAGCCTCGACGGCGACATGAAGTTCCGCGCAGCCAGCGGGTCGGTGGTGGTTCGGCGACTGCGCGGGCAACTCAGCACGCGGACCGCCTCCGGGGACGTCAATGTCGCACACGCCGTCAGCGGCGGCGTGTCGGCGCAGACCGCCAGCGGCGACGTCGTCGTCGGTATCGCCGAAGGCACCGCGGCCAAACTCGACGTGCACACCAGATCAGGTGAGGTCCGCAACTCGCTGACGCAATCGGACGGCCCCGCGGAGGGCGACGAGACGCTCATCGTGCATGCGCAGACCGCATCCGGTGACGTCGTGGTGCAGCGCGCTTCTCAGGCGGGGCCGGTCACGATCAGCTGATGTCCCCCGGGCAGACCCATGGCTGTTCAACCGGGCGGGCACGACATCCGTGGCTGCTTCGGTCGCGCCGCCGAGGCTAGTCGCCGGGGTCGAACCGGAACACCGCGAGTTGCCCCGCCAGTGCGGCGAATTCGTCCGGGGCGCCGTCGCGGACCAGGCCCGCGCGTTTGGCGAATCCGACGCCGACGGGCACCTTGACCGCGAAAGCCCGCAGCACAGGCCGGGATTGGGCGGCGTCGAGTTCGACGATCTTCACGCGCCGCGATTTGCGTCCGCGCGACAGCGTGCCCTCGCCTGCCGCTCGGGCGTTGGACGCCCAGTCGGCACCCGGATAACCGGCCACCACGTACATATCGCCGTCGTGCTCGAACGGCGTCATCGGGGTGCTGCGCGGCTTTCCGGTCTTGCGGCCGGGCACGGTCAGCACCATCGCAGGGCCGGTGGGGATGCCGAGCTTCTGCACGGCCATCATGAATTTGTTCATCGGCTTGAGGTAGCGCGGCGGATGCAACACCGACATCGTCTGTCTCCCTTTCTATTTGAAGAGTTCCCTATGCGTGGACACGGCATCGGCGAACGTCGAGGGCGGTCTGCCGAGGATCTTCTCCACGTCGTGCGTGACCGGCGCGGATTTGTCGACGGTGGCTTCCAGGAACGCGAGGTAGGCGTCGGCGAACTCGGGTGAGAAGCCGATCACCATGAAGCGTTGCCGCACCACGTCGGCTGGCACCTCCTGGTAGCGCAACGGCCGGGACAGCACCGACCCGATGATGTCGACGAGTTCGGCGTTGGTGAACGCCTGCGGGCCGGTCAACGGGATCCTCTGCCCGACAAGGTCGTCGGTGAGCAACGCTTTGGCGGCAACGGCAGAGATGTCCTTGTCGACGATCGGTGCGGTCGACGCGGTTGCATACGGCCCGTTGACCACGTCGCCCGCCTGGATCTGCGGCGCCCACATGCCGAAGAAGTTCGTGACGAAAACTGTTGGGCGAAGGCTCACCCATTCCAGGCCGGAGTCGACGACGAGCTGTTCGACCTCTTTGTTGCGGTCGCCGCGGAACCGTGACGGTTGGCGCGCGAAATCGTCGTCCGCGTTGATCGCCGACAGGGCGACGAGTCGCATGACACCGTGATCGCGCGCCTGCTCGACGAGCGATTCGAGCTGATCACCGAGCGCACGCGAGTTGAGGAACACCGCCGTCGCACCGGGCAGACCCTCGGTCGCGGTGCGCACCGCCGCGACGCCGTCGGGCAAGCGCGCGTCCGGCTGCCGGGTGACGGCGCGTACCTCGGCGCCTGCCGCTGCGAGTTCATGGACCAGTGGGCGGCCGACGTTGCCGGTTGCGCCCGTGACGAGAATTGCGTTCATGAAGACAAGGACGACGTCGCGCGACGGAAAGTTACATGGCGGCCGCGGTAACTTTTCCGGGCCGCGTTTCGTCACTACTTCGTGGGCCCGATAGACGCCGCGGTGCGCAGCCACCGCCCGTACCTGGTGAACCTCGCGTATCAGATGCTTGGTGACGTGGCGGAGGCGGAGGACGTCGCGCAGGAGGCGCTGCTTCGGCTGTCGCGCGCGTCGCACGTCGACGATGTGCGCGCCTGGCTGACCGTTGTCGCTGGGCGGCTCTGTCTGGACCAGTTGCGGTCAGCGCGGGCCCGTCACGAACAACCCGACGAGATGGGCGGGCTCGATGCGCCCGCGGCGCGGGACGCCGACCCGGCCGATCGGGTCACCCTCGACGATGAGGTGCGCACCGCATTGCTGGAAGTGCTACGCCGGCTGAGCCCCGCTGAGCGGGTGGCGTTCATCCTGCACGACGTGTTCGCAATGCCTTTCGATGAGATCGCCGAGACGGTGGGCAGGCCGGTCGGCACTTGCCGGCAACTGGCGCGGCGGGCCAGGACCAAGTTCGCGGACTCTGCGGCGCGGCCGTCCGACGTCACCGATGTCGAGCACAGGATCGTCACCGAGAAGTTCATCACCGCATGTGCGAACGGTGACCTGGAGTCGCTGACCGCTGTGCTGGACCCGACCGTCTGGGGCGCGGCGACGTTCGTGGGCGGCGGCCCGCCGCAGATCAACCACGGCCGGGATGCGGTGGCGCCCAACCTTCTTCGCTTCCTCGGCGGTGGCTTGACTCTGGTCACCGGGCCCGCGGGAGAGGTGCTCGGTTACGCGGGCCGCGCGCTGTTGGTGGTGTTGGTGTTGACCGTGCAGGACGGTCTTGTCGTCAAGATCGAGGCTACCGTCGATCCGTCAGCGGCTAGCCGGCGTTGACCGCGTGCACCAGCACGGGCTGATCGCGATACAACTGCGGGAACTGTTGCCGCAGCTGGTCGACCTTCGGCATGTCGTAGGTGGCGATGTACAGCGCGGCCGGATGTTCGCTCAGGTAATCCTGGTGGTAGTCCTCGGCGGGGAAGAAGCCGGAGTCCCTCTTCGTCTGTGTGACAACCGGTGCGTCGAAGACCTTCGCTTGGTTGAGTTGCGCGATGTACGCCTCGGCAACCCGCTGCTGCATGTCGTTCTGCGGGAAGATCGCCGAGCGATACTGGTCGCCGACGTCGGGTCCTTGCCGGTTGATCTGGGTCGGATCGTGAACGACCGCGAAGAAGACATGTAGCAGCTGGCCGAATGTCACCTGGCTGGGATCGTAGGAAACGCGCACGGATTCGGCATGCCCTGTGGTGCCCGTCCCCACTGTTTTGTAGTGAGCCGTCGACGCATCGCCGCCGGCGTAGCCGGCGACCGCCGCCGACACACCCTTCACATGCTGGAAGACGCCCTGAACGCCCCAGAAACAGCCGCCCGCCAACACGGCGGTCTCACTAACGCCCGGTTGACCCACGGGCTCATCGACGGTGGGCCCGGGAACATCGACCGACGCGTTCGCGCGGGGCGAGGGCTCCACGCCGATGTGCAACGCCAGCAGCGCCGCGCCGAACGCGACGACCAGCGTCAGGGCTGCGAGGCCGCGCTCTTTGAAGCTCACATGTCGAGGCTAGCGTCGACGGCGGCCCAAGATCGGCGGGATTTCCTTACTGAAGTGTGACAGAGCCGCTCACCCATAGGTGAACGAGAACGCCTGCAGCCCTTCGCTCAACTGGACCTCGACCGTCGCCCGGTGCACCTCGTCGTCGCCGACCAGTTGGCGCAATGTGGGCGGACCGCTGACTGGGATCTGCCTGGACTCGCCGTCGCGGGTCACGGTCACCGTGCCTGTGCCGCCGACGACCAGATACACATTGCGGGCGCGGTAGCTCAATTTGATGCCGGCACCCGATCCGTCGGCCGTCGCGCCCTGATAGTCCAGTTTCCAGTCGCCCCGCAGTGCGAACGTGTCGTCGGGCAGCCAGGCCGGGTAGTCGAATGTAGCCTCGCCCTCGTCATAGGTCTGCCCGCCGCCGTAATTGACCACCTTGCCGACTCCCAGATAGGTCTCCGGGGTCAGGCCGGATGGGGGAGTGGTGTCGGCAGCCTCGGTCGGGGTCGGAAGCGTGACATCGGGCCGGACATCCGAAAGTAGTTGACGGATCAGCGTTTCGGTTTGTGCATAGTCGCCCTCGCCGAACTTGATATGGCGGACGGTGCCGGCGGCGTCGATCAGATACTTGGCCGGCCAGTAACGATTGCGGTAGTTGGTCCACGTCGCGTAGTTGGTGTCCAGCGCGACCGGATAGGTGATGTTCAGGTCGCGGGCACCGCTGGCGACGTTGCGTGGCTCACGCTCGAATGCGTATTCGGGTGTGTGCACGCCGATCACTTCGAGGCCGGCGTCCTTATAGGCCCGGTACCAGTCGACGATGTGCGGGATCGCGCGCTGGCAGTTGATGCACGAGTAGGCCCAGAAATCGACGATGACCACTTTGCCGCGAAGCGATTTCAGGTCGACGGCCGCACCGTTGGGGGTATTGAGCCATCCGGTGATGCCTTTGATGTCGGGCGCCGTGCCGCAACTCTCCAATTCCGCTGCGCCGTTGGTGCACTTGGCCAGGTCCTCGTTCTGGTCGTTGATTAGACCGCCGAGGTTCAGTTTCTCGCGGAGCTGCTCGTCGCCGCCGACGGTCTCCTGCAGCTTGGCGGTGTAGTCGGGGATGGTGCGTTGCAGCGCTGCGGGCAGGTTGAACACCAGCGCCACCGCCAGCAGGATGGTGACAACGCCTGCGACGATGCGGATTTCACGTTGGCGCTCGCGGAACGCCGCGACCCGTTCAGCGACGCGACGGCCTGCGAGCGCGAAGAACAGCAGCGGCAGGCCCGCGCCCACCGCGAACGACACCGTCAACGCCACCGTCGGCAGCCCGATCGTCCCCGTCGCACCGGCGATCACGATGGCCGCGAGCACTGGGCCCGCGCACGGCACGTACAGCACGCCCAACGCCAGACCGAGCCCAAAACCGCTACTGCCGGAACCGAACTGCTTCTGCGGCAGCCGGGAGAACGGTTTCTCCAGCAGCGCTTCGAATTTCGGGAAGATCAGCCCGACGCCGATGGCCACCAGTGCCGCCAGCGCCACCCAGCGGATCGCGTCCTGAGGCAGTCGTAGCAGCGACAGCAGCGCCGAGCCGATCAGTGTGACAACCGAAAAGCTCAGCACCAGACCGGCGATCACGCGGTACGGCCGGGCCTTCACCCCACCGCTCGGGGTGCCGGAGAAGAAGATCACCGGTAGCACGGGAAGGATGCACGGCGAGATGCCGGTGATCAAGCCGCCCAGGAAGCCGATCAGGATGAGTGTGAACATGGGGGCGTCCGCCTTCATGGCGCGAGCTGGGCCCCTACCCGAGCTGGGCCACCGGGGCCCAGCTCGGGTAGGGAACATAGAACTGCCTGATTTCGGCGCGAAATGGGCAGTTCTACGTCTGCTCGCGAGGGTTGGTGACCTAGGCGGCAGGCGGCATCAGGACCGTGTCGATCAGGTACACGGTCGCGTTGGCGGTACGGACGCCGCCGCACACCACGCCTGCGTTGTTGACCTTCAGGGTGTTGCCCATGCCGGTCACGTCGACCTGGCCGCCCTGCACGGTCTTGTGCATCCCGACGACCTGAGCGGGGCTCGCCTGCCCGGGCACCACGTGATAGGTGAGGATGCTGCTCAGCAGGTTCGAGTCGGTCTTCAGCTTCTCGATGGTGGCCGGGTCGATCTTGGCGAACGCGGCGTCGGTCGGGGCGAACACCGTGAACTCACCGCCGTTGAGGGTGTCGACCAGGTTCACGTTGGGGTTGAGCTTGCCCGAGATCGCGGCGGTCAGCGTGGTGAGCAGCGGATTGTTGCTCGCCGCCACCGCCACCGGATCCTGCGCCATACCGGTCACCGAGCCGGGGCCGGTGGGGTTCTGTGCGGCGTAGTCGGCGCAGCCCGGTCCGACCAGGCTGGCGCCGGGATCGACGGGCTGATCCATCGGGGTCGCCATCGCCGACGACGACGGGCTCGCCGGTTCGACGGGTGCCGCGGTGGAAGTGTCGGTCGAACACGCCGACAAACCGAAAACCGCGACCGCGGCCAGGCCCGCCACCGATACTGCTTGACGGTGAATAACATTCATGACGCTCTTGCTCCCTTGTCGTGACGGGCATGGTGCCCGCGCTCTGCACTGACACCAGAGATTCGGCGTGAGGCCCGTCACGGATGGGGCACGTCACATTTGCGTCATTTTTTCCGCCGCTCGCGCTGAGAAATCGCGGCGCGGCACAATGAAGCAGTGAGCAGAACCCGCGTGCTGATCCTCGGCAGCACCGGCTCGATCGGCACCCAGGCGCTGGAGGTCATCGCCGCCAACCCCGACCGCTTCGAAGTCGTCGGGCTGGCCGCAGGCGGCGGCAACCCCGACCTGGTGACCCGGCAGCGCGCCCAGACGGGCGTGACGAACATCGCGGTCGCTGACGACGCGGCAGCCGCCGAGGTCGGCGACGTCACCTACGCCGGAGCGGATGCCGCCACCAGACTCGTCGAGAACACCGAGGCCGACGTCGTGCTCAACGCGCTCGTCGGCGCGCTGGGGCTGGCGCCCACGCTGGCGGCGCTGGCCAGCGGCGCCCGGCTCGCGCTGGCCAACAAGGAGTCGCTGGTCGCGGGCGGCCCGCTGGTGCTCAAGGCCGCCGCGCCGGGGCAGATCGTGCCGGTCGACTCGGAACACTCCGCGATGGCGCAGTGCCTGCGCGGCGGCGCGCCCGACGAGGTGGCCAAGATCGTGCTGACCGCGTCCGGCGGACCGTTCCGCGGCTGGCCCGCCGAACGGCTCGAGGACGTCACCCCCGAGCAGGCAGGCGCGCATCCCACCTGGTCGATGGGGCCGATGAACACGCTGAACTCGGCGTCGCTGGTCAACAAGGGGCTGGAGCTGATCGAGACACACCTGCTGTTCGGCATCCCGTACGACCGGATCGACGTCGTCGTGCACCCGCAGTCGATCGTGCACTCGATGGTGACGTTCACCGACGGCTCGACGCTGGCCCAGGCCAGCCCGCCGGATATGAAGCTGCCCATCGCGCTGGCGCTGGGCTGGCCCGCGCGTGTCGCCGGCGCCGCCCTGGCCTGCGATTTCTCCACCGCGTCGAGCTGGGACTTCGAGCCGCTCGATGCCACGGTGTTCCCGGCGGTCGACCTGGCGAAAGAAGCCGGCACCAGGGGCGGCTGCCTGACCGCGGTCTACAACGCCGCCAACGAGGAAGCGGCGGCAGCCTTCCTCGACGGCCGGATCCGCTTCCCGTCGATTGTGCGAACGATCGCCGAGGTCCTGCGCGCTGCCGACCAGTGGGCCGCCGAACCCGCTACCGTGGAAGACGTGCTCGATGCGCAACGCTGGGCCCGCGACCGGGCAAAGAGCGTAGTTTCCCGGGAGGTCGTCACCACCAAATGATCATGTGGATCATCGGCGTCGCGCTGTTCGCGCTCTTCATCCTGGTGTCGGTGGCGCTGCACGAATGCGGGCACATGTGGGCCGCGCGCGCCACCGGGATGAAGGTGCGCCGCTACTTCGTCGGGTTCGGCCCGACGCTGTGGTCGACGCATCGGCCCAACAAGCTCGGCCACACCGAATACGGCGTCAAGGCCGTGCCGCTCGGCGGCTTCTGCGACATCGCGGGCATGACCGCGATCGACGAGATCGCGCCCGAGGACGAGAAATATGCGATGTACCGGCAGAAGACCTGGAAGCGGGTGCTGGTGCTGTTCGCAGGGCCGGGCATGAATTTCGTCATCGGCCTGGTGCTCATCTACGGCATGGCATTGATCTGGGGGCTGCCGAACCTGCATCCGCAGCCGGCGGCCTACGTTGCCGAAACATCTTGTGTCGCACCGCAACTCAGTAAAGACCAGATGGGCAAGTGCGAGGGCATCGGGCCCGCCGCCGCCGCTGGGATCAAGGCGGGCGACATCATCGTCAAGGTCGGCGACAAGGACGTCACCAATCCCGACGAGATGGTCGACGCGGTGCGCGCGCTGACCGGTCCGACGCAGTTCGTCATCGAACGCGACGGCAAGAAGTTCACCACCATGGTCGACGTCACCCGCACCCAGCGTTGGACGTCGAAAGACGCGCAGGGCCCGACCACGGTGGCCGCGGTCGGCGTCTCGGCCTCCGAGTTCGGCCCGGTCAAATACCAGCACTTCAACCCGGTGACCGCCGTGCCGGGCACGGTCGCGTTCACCGGTGACCTCGCCGTGGAACTGGGTAAGTCGCTCGCGAAGATCCCCACCAAGATCGGTGCGCTCGTGCACAGCATCGGCGGCGGGCAGCGCGATCCCGATACGCCGATCAGCGTGGTGGGCGCGTCGATCATCGGCGGCGACGCCTTCGAACACGGTTACTTCATGGCGTTCTGGTTCTTCCTCGCCCAGTTGAACTTCGTGCTCGGCGCCATCAACCTGGTTCCGCTGCTGCCGTTCGACGGCGGCCACATCGCGATTGCCGTGTTCGAGAAGATCCGCAATATGATCCGTAGAGCGCGCCGCATCGACGCGGCGCCGCCGGTCAACTACCTCAAACTGATGCCGGCCACGTACGTGATCCTCGTCTTCGTCATCGGCTACATGGCGCTCACGGTGACCGCTGACTTCGTCAACCCGATCAGACCTTTCCAGTAGGAGAAACCATGACAGGCCAGGCAATTGGGCTGGGTATGCCGGCCCCGCCTGCTCCGACGTTGGCGCCGCGCCGCAAGACCCGCCAGTTGATGGTCGGCAATGTCGGCATCGGCAGCGACCATCCGATCGCGGTGCAGTCGATGTGCACCACCAAGACCCACGACGTCAACTCCACGCTTCAGCAGATCGCCGAACTGACCGCATCGGGCTGCGACATCGTCCGGGTGGCCTGTCCGCGTCAGGAGGACGCCGACGCGCTGTCCGAGATCGCCAAGCACAGCCAGATCCCGGTGATCGCCGACATCCACTTCCAGCCGAAGTACATCTTCGCCGCCATCGACGCGGGGTGCGCCGCGGTGCGGGTAAACCCCGGGAACATCAAGGAATTCGACGGCCGGGTGAAGGAAGTAGCCAAGGCGGCGGGCGAGGCGGGCATCCCGATCCGGATCGGCGTCAACGCGGGCTCGCTGGACAAGCGGTTCATGGAGAAGTACGGCAAGGCCACCCCCGAAGCGCTCGTCGAATCGGCGCTGTGGGAGGCCTCGCTGTTCGAGGAGCACGGCTTCGGCGACATCAAGATCAGCGTCAAGCACAACGATCCCGTGATCATGGTCGCTGCCTACGAGCAGTTGGCCGCCCAGTGCGACTACCCGCTGCACCTCGGCGTCACCGAAGCGGGCCCGGCGTTTCAGGGCACGATCAAATCGGCTGTCGCGTTCGGCGCGTTGTTGTCGCGGGGCATCGGCGACACCATCAGGGTGTCGCTGTCGGCGCCGCCGATCGAAGAGGTCAAGGTCGGCAACCAGATCCTGGAATCGCTGAATCTGCGGCCGCGCTCGCTCGAGATCGTGTCCTGCCCGTCCTGCGGGCGCGCGCAGGTCGACGTCTACACGTTGGCCAACGAGGTCAGCGCGGGCCTGGAGGGCATGGACGTTCCGTTGCGCGTCGCCGTGATGGGCTGCGTCGTCAACGGTCCCGGCGAAGCGCGCGAGGCGGACCTCGGCGTCGCATCCGGAAACGGCAAGGGGCAGATCTTCGTCAAGGGTGAGGTCATCAAGACCGTGCCCGAGGCGCAGATCGTCGAGACGTTGATCGAAGAGGCCATGCGAATCGCGGAGGAGCGTGGTGACGAAACATCTGCCAGCGGTACGCCGGTTGTGACCGTAAGCTGAGCATGACCCTGTGAGCAGGGTCACCAGCCCCAGCATCGGTTAGAAAGAGCGCCCATGTCGGCTCCGCCGCTATTCCGCCTTGTCGACGACCGACGGGTATCGGTGGTTCATGACGCCGCGGCCGTGCGCCAGGTGCTCGACGACGATCCCGTCGGTTCCTGCATGGTGGCGTCGCGGGTCGCCGAACACGGTGTCGAACCGTCGGCCATCGGCGGTGAACTGTGGACGCGTCGGCGGGTCAGTGAGTCGCTGTGCTTCGCCGGGGCGAATCTGATCCCGCTGCGCGGTGAGCTCACCGATCTGAACGCGTTCGCGGACAAGGCCATGAGCACCGCGCGGCGCTGCTCGTCACTGGTGGGCCGCGCCGAATACGTGATGCCCATGTGGCGGCGCCTGGAGCAGGCCTGGGGTCCGGCACGTGATGTGCGCGAACAACAACCGTTGATGGCGTTGGCCGCCGCGCCGCAGTCGCCGATCGACCCGGCGGTGCGCCCGGTTCGCGTCGACGAGCTCGACGCCTATCTGGTGGCGGCCATCGACATGTTCATCGGCGAGGTCGGCATCGATCCGCGTATCGGCGACGGCGGGCGCGGCTACCGGCGGCGCGTCGCGGGCCTGATCGCCGCGGGCCGCGCGTGGGCGCGGTTCGAGCGCGGTCAGGTGGTGTTCAAGGCCGAGGTCGGCTCGCAGTCGCCGTCGGTGGGCCAGATCCAGGGTGTCTGGGTGCATCCCGATTACCGCGGCCGCGGCCTGGGCACCGCGGGCACTGCGACGCTGGCTTCGGCGGTGGTACGCAGCGGCCGCGTCGCAAGCCTGTACGTCAACGACTTCAACACCGTTGCCCGCGCCACCTACGCGCGCATCGGTTTCCAACAGGTCGGCACCTTCGCGACCGTCCTTCTGGACTAGCGTCTGGCGGTATGACGGAGCACGACAACAAGATCGAACGCAGGGAGATCGCTCGTGCGATGGTCCGCGCGCTCGACCGCCGCCACGAACTGCTCGATGCGGTCGTCGAATCGCAGGACTACGACGCCGCCATCGAGGCGATCGCCCGGCTGGTCGGCACGACGCCGGTGGCAGCCGAGGCGGTGCTGCGGCTGTCGTTCGACAGGCTGACGAAAGTGTCGCGGGACAGGATCGCCGCCGAACTCGAGGATCTGAACAGTCAGCTGACGTTCATCGCCGAACCGCCGCCCGTGCCGGGACAGAATCTGGTGCTGCGCCCGTTCGCGGCGGATCAGGACCGCGACCTCTTCGCCGCCCGTACCGACGACGTGCGCGCCGCCGGCGACGGCTCCGGCGCGCCGCCCGGTGACCTCGACGACGAGATCCGCGCCGCGCTGCGTCGCGTCGACGCCGAAGAAGCGGCCTGGCTGGTGGCCATCGACGGCTCGGAGAAGGTCGGCATGGTGTTCGGGGAGCTCTCCGGCGGCGAGGTCAACGTCCGGATCTGGATCCACCCCGCGTACCGCAAGCAGGGATACGGCACGGCGACACTGCGCAAGTCACGCTCGGAGATGGCCGCGTACTTCCCCGCGGTGCCTCTCGTGGTCCGCGCACCCGCCGCGGGGCCCTGAACCAGCAACTGCTGTTGCCTTTGCAAGCAGCCGTCGAACCGATTGCTGATCGCCTACGCTGTGGGCAGCGACGGGTCAGTCACGCCTCCGCAGACTTAGCCAACTGACCCGTCAGCGACTGGGGGTCTAGGTATGTCGGCGCAGTCACCACAGTGGATCGCCACTGCGCGTCTGTTGCGACGAACGGGGTTCGGCACGTCGGGGCCGCGCGTCGACGCGGTCGTCGGCCAGGACTGGTCGACCTACCTCGACACGCTGCTCGACGCGGACCCCGAATCCGATCCAGGCGCCATCGCCACACCGATGCCGGTCTTCCCGCCCGCGCCGGGCTGGCCCGATGAATTGGTCGGCGACGAGTTGTCGGCGGCGCTGCTGGCCCGGGACAACCTGATCTCCTCACAGGCGACGGAACTGGCGCACTGGTGGGTGCGCCGAATCGCGGCGGTGCACGAGCCGATCCACGAGAAGCTGACGCTGATCTGGCACAACCATTTCGCCACGTCGACGGCGAAGGTCCGCTACGCCACCTACATGGCTGCCCAGAATCAGAAGCTGCGCACGCTGGCGCTCGGCGACTTCCGCACGCTGGCCTACGCGATGTTGACCGACGCCGCCATGTTGTCCTGGCTGGACGGTAAGGACAATGTCGCGTCGTCGCCGAACGAGAACCTGTCGCGCGAATTCATGGAGCTTTTCACACTCGGCGAGGGCAACGGCTACACCGAGTCAGACGTCAAAGAGGGCGCCAGAGCATTGACCGGCTGGACCGTCGCACGGGACGGACAAACCAAAGTCGTTGCCGACAAACACGATTCGCAGACCAAGACGGTGCTGGGCCAGTCGGGTGACCTGGACGCTGAGGGGTTCTGCGATGCGGTGCTGAACCATCCGGCGTCGGCGCCGTACGTCGCGACCAGGCTGTGGAAACAGCTGGCATCGGACGCGCCGCCGTCGCCGCAGACACTCGCCCGCCTCGTCAGCGCGTACGGCCAAGGCCGCGACCTCAAGGCGCTGACCAAGGCGATTCTGCTCGACCCGGAATTCGTCACCGCCTCGTCGGTGAACAACCCCATGGAGTGGTTGCTCGGCGTGGTCCGCACGCTCGAACTGACGCTGGACAGCGACGCAGAGGCAGGCACGGCCTTCGACATCTTGACCGTGCTCGGTCAAAAACCGCTCTACCCACCGGATGTCGCGGGATGGCCGCAGGGCCGCGCGTGGGTGTCGACCGCGAGCATCACGTCCCAAACCTGGGCGGTCGGCGAACTGGCCGACCGCGGCGACCTGTCGGTGATCGAAGAGGTAGGTAAGAACGAACGCATCGACGCCGCGGGCTATCTGATCGGCGTCGGCGCGTGGACGGATCAGACGGTCGCGGGACTGAAACCCTTCGCCAAGAACCCGAGGGCTCTCTTCATGGCAGCAGTCAGCACACCCGAATACCTGACGACGTAACGGCTTTCAGATGGCAGAGATCAATCGGCGAAAGTTCTTGACCGCCAGCATCGGCGTCGGCGCGGCGGGCCTGCTCGCCGGCGCGGCGTCGTGTAGCTGGTTGGATCTGCAGCAGGCCGCCGAGCGGGCTCAGCTGCCCGACGGGGCGGGCGTGCTGGTGATCGTCACGCTCTACGGTGGCAACGACGGGCTGAGCACCGTTATCCCGTTCCCGGACAACGCTTATCACGATGCGCGACCCGACTTGGCCTATGCGCCAGGGGAAGTGATACCGCTCGACGATCAGCTGGGGCTCAACCCGGTACTGAAGGGCCTGCACAAGCTGTGGGACGAGCAGAAGCTGGCGATCGTGCGCGGCGTGACGTATCCGAAGCCGTCGCGCAGTCATTTCCGGTCGATGGACATCTGGCAGTCGGCGTCGCCGCTGGAATCGGTGCCCACCGGTTGGATCGGCCGCTGGCTGGACGCCACGGGCGATGACCCGGTCAGGGCGATCAACATCGGCGCCGTGTTACCACCGATGGCGGTGGGGGAGAAGTACACCGCTTCGGCGCTGGCCCGCGACATGTCACCGCTGCCCGCGGAGGTGGTGGCCGCGCTGGACACCGTGGGTGTCGACGACCCACAAGACACCGCGGCGATGACCGCGATCCGCACCGCCTACCGCTCCAGCCGGGCAGTCGGCTCGGCGCTCGAACCGGTCATCGCCAGCGGCGACACCGCCGTATCGGGCGGCACCAACGTGGGGGGTCTCACCAGTGCCGACCTCTACGGCAAGAACACGCTGGCGGCCCAACTCAACGTCGTGAGCAGATGCGTCAAGGCGGCGGTGCCCAGCCGCGTCTACATGGTCTCGCTCGGCGGTTTCGACCTGCACACCGACGAACGCGAATCACAGCAGCAGCTCCTGAGCGTCGTCGACGAGGCGCTGACGCCCTTCCTGCGCGAGATGAGCACCGATCCGCACGGCAAGGACGTCGTCGTCATGGTGTATTCGGAGTTCGGCCGACGGGTCAGGGCCAACGCGTCGTACGGCACGGATCACGGCACGGCGGGCCCGGTGTTCATCTGCGGTCAGCCGGTCAAGGGCGGCTTCTACGGGGAGCAACCCAGCCTGACCGACCTCGACGACGGCGACCTCAAGGGCGACACGGATTTCCGCGACATCTACCACGAGCTGCTGGTGCACACAATCGGCACTGACCCGGAACCGGTCATCGGTCCCGGCCGCCGGGACATCGGTTTCCTCGTCTGAGACGCACGGTGCGCCTCCGCCGCTTTGCGGTCTCGGATTCGTAACATCAGCCTCAATGGCAACTTGGCTCTCAACTGCAACACGGACGGCGAGTGTGCTGACCGCCGCCGCGCTGGTCACCTCGCTGAACGCGTGCACCCCGAAACCGAACGGACCCGAACCGACCGCGCAGAAGTTCTTCGCCGCGCTGGCCACCGGCGACACCGCGACCGCCGCCGAGTTGGCCGATAAACCGGCCGACGCGCGCGCCGCGTTGAACGAGGCCTGGGCCGGGCTGCAAGCGCAGCACCTGGACGCCCAGATCCTCGGCTCGAAGTGGGCCGACGACACCGGCAGCGTCACCTACCGCTACACCTGGCATCTGCCGAAGAACCGGACGTGGACCTACGACGGGCAGCTGAACTTGGTTCGCGACGAGGGCAAGTGGGAGGTCCGGTGGAGCGCCACCGGACTGCATCCCCGACTCGGCGAGCACCAGACCTTCGCGCTGCGTGCCGACCCGCCGCGCACGGCGTCGGTCAACGAGCGCGGCGGCACCGACGTGCTGGTGCCCGGTTACCTGTATCACTATGCGCTGGACGCGAAATCGGCCGGCGCCGCGTTGATGCCGACGGCCAGGGCCGTGGTCGACGCGTTGCGTCCCTTCGACAACACCCTGGACCCGCAGCGGTTGGCGGAGCAGGCCAGTTCGTCGAAGGAACCGATGAGCGTGATCACGCTGCGGCAGGCCGACCACGATCGCGTTTCGGCTGCCATCGGGTCGCTGCCCGGTGTGGTGATCACCCCGCAGGCCGAACTGTTGCCGACCGACGACACGTTCGCACCCGAGATCGTCAGCGAGGTGAAGAAGGCGGTGGTCGACGAACTCGACGGCGAGGCAGGCTGGCGGGTGGTCAGCGTCAACCAGAACGGGGTGGACGTCGACGTGCTCAACGAGGTGCCGGGTGCCCCGGCGCCGTCGGTCACCGTCAGCCTGGACCGGTCGGTGCAGAACGCGGCGCAGAACGCGGTCAACACCACCGGTAAGAAAGCGATGATCGTGGTGATCAAACCGTCGACCGGCGAGATCCTGGCGGTTGCGCAGAACGGGGCGGCCAACGCCGAGGGGCCACTGGCCACCACCGGGCTGTATCCGCCCGGTTCGACGTTCAAGATTGTCACCGCCGGGGCGGCGATCGAGCGCGATATGGCGACGCCGAACACCCTGCTGGGCTGCCCCGGCACCTTGGACATCGGCCACCGCACCGTGCCCAACTACGGCGGCTTCGACCTCGGCGTCGTGCCGATGTCGCGGGCGTTCGCCAGTTCGTGCAACACCACGTTCGCGGAGTTGGCGAGCAGGATGCCGCCGCGCGGTTTGACGATGGCCGCCGCGCAGTACGGGCTCGGTGCCGACTATCAGATCGAGGGCATCAACACGCTGACCGGTTCGGTGCCGCCGACGGTCAACCTCGCCGAGCGCACCGAGGACGGCTTCGGCCAGGGCAAGGTGCTGGTCACTCCGTTCGGGATGGCGTTGGTGGCAGCGACGGTCGCGGCGGGCAAAACCCCTGTGCCGCAACTGATCGAGGGCAGGCAGACGGTGGTGAACGGTGATCAGGGCCAGATCACGCAGAAGATGCTCGACGGGCTGCGGCCGATGATGCGGTTGGTGGTCACCAACGGCACCGCCAAGGATCTCGCCGGTTTGGGCGACGTGCGCGGCAAGACCGGTGAGGCCGAGTTCGACGGCGGTTCGCATTCGTGGTTCGCCGGCTACCGCGGCGATATGGCGTTCGCGGCGTTGATCGTCGGCGGCGGGTCGTCGGAGTACGCGGTGCGGATGCTGCGGGGCATGTTCGACCAACTGCCGCCCGACTACTCGGCGTGACGCGGATGGCCGGCCCGGCAGCGGTACCGTTGGTAGCGGCTATGACGGAGACCAACGGTGAATACGCGATGCGCATCTCGGATGCCGACCGCAACGGCACGCTGCGCCGGCTGCACAACGCCGTCGCGCTCGGGCTGATCGACATCGAAGAGTTCGAGGAGCGCTCCGCACTGGTGTCGCAGGCGCGGCTGCGGACCGACCTCGACGCGCTCGTCGGCGACCTACCCGGCCCGGGGGCGATCGTCACCACCGCCACAGACCGCGTCGAATTGCGCGGCGTGCTCGGCTCGCTCAAACGCCAGGGGGAGTGGATCGTGCCGACCCGACTGGCCCTGCGGCGGCGGATGGGGTCGGTTGACCTGGACCTGACCCAGGCCCGCTTCGCGGGGCCGATCGTGGTCATCGAGCTGGACATGCGATTCGGCGGGCTGGATCTGCGGCTCCCCGACGGGGCAAGCGCGTCGATCGACGACGTGGAGGTCAACGTCGGTAGCGCCCGCGATCACCGCAAAGATGCTCCCGCCGAAGGCAGGCCACACGTCATCCTCACGGGCAAGGTGGTCTGTGGTTCGGTCGACATCCGGGGCCCCCGGCGGTCGTTGCGGTTCGGCCGCTTCGACCGTCGTTAGCGCCGGAACAACTGCGACCCGATGCGGACCAGCCGGTCCCAGCCCGCCGGGCGGGCGACCAACTTGCCGATCAGCGGCGTGGAGTCGAAATACGAGACCCGCTCGGCAATCAGGCCGTTGGCGAAGGTGAAGCGGTCGACGGCATCCCACGCGATCGGCTTGCCGCCGTACGTTCCGCTCAACGTGAACTCGATGAACACCGCGTTTCCGCCGTACCCGACCCGGTGCACGTCGGCGTGCAGGTCGGGCACCAGCGCGAACAACCGCTGAAAGGCCGCCCGGCAGGCCTGCCTGCCCCGCAGGGTGCCCATCATCGGCTGGACCACCACGATGTCGTCACTCCACAACGCCTCGTGCTTGGCCAAGTCCGGAGTCCGCCACGTGTCGGCGAACCGCTCGGCGAACTGCGTGGCGAATTGCTGGTCAACCTCGTCATTGGTCATGGCACCCGAATTTAGCGAGAGACGGCCCGGTTACGCTGGCGTCATGCCCGTTCGCACTGCCCTTCGCCCCGGCGTGCTGTCACCGACGCTGCCGGTGCCGCGCTCGATCGAGCCCCCCGAATATGTGTGGAAGCCGACGGTCCAAGAGGGCGCCGAACCATGGGTGCAGACGCCCGAGGTGATCGAGAAGATGCGCGTCGCGGGCCGCATCGCGGCGGGCGCGCTCGCCGAGGCCGGAAAGGCCGTGGCACCCGGTGTGACCACCGACGAACTGGACCGCATCGCGCACCAGTACATGATCGATCACGGCGCCTACCCGTCGACGTTGGGCTACAAGGACTTCCCGAAGTCGTGTTGCACCTCGCTGAATGAGATCATCTGCCACGGCGTCCCCGACTCGACCGTGATCGAGGACGGCGACATCGTCAACATCGACGTCACCGCCTACATCGACGGCGTGCACGGTGACACCAACGCCACCTTCCTGGCGGGCAACGTGTCCGAGGAGCACCGACTGCTTGTCGAGCGCACCCAGGAAGCGACGATGCGCGCGATCAAGGCCGTCAAACCCGGCAGGCAGCTCTCGGTGATCGGCCGGGTGATCGAGTCGTATGCAAACCGGTTCGGCTACAACGTCGTTCGCGATTTCACCGGACACGGCATCGGCACCACTTTCCACAACGGCTTGGTGGTACTGCACTACGACCAGCCTGCCGTTGAGACCGTGCTCGAGCCGGGTATGACGTTCACCATCGAGCCGATGATCAATCTCGGCACGCTGGACTACGAGATCTGGGACGACGGCTGGACCGTGGCCACCAAGGACAAGAAGTGGACCGCGCAATTCGAGCACACGCTGGTGGTCACCGACGACGGCGCGGACATTTTGACCCAGCTGTGACGCTCTCCCCGCGAGCAGACGCAAAACTGCCTGTTTCGGCGGAAAAATGGGCAGTTTTGCGTCTGCTCACCGGAGAAAAATGAGCGGTGCGCTGCTGATCGCGGGGACCACGTCCGACGCGGGTAAGTCCATGGTCGTGGCGGGACTGTGCCGGCTCTTGGCGCGCAAGGGCGTTCGCGTCGCGCCGTTCAAGGCGCAGAACATGTCCAACAACTCGGCGGTCACCGTCGAGGGCGGCGAGATCGGTCGGGCCCAGGCCATGCAGGCCCGCGCCGCGGGATTGTCGCCGAGCGTCCGGTTCAACCCGATCCTGCTCAAACCCGGAAGTGACCGCACGTCGCAACTGGTGCTGCGCGGTCAGGTGGTCGACACCGTCAGTGCGGGCGACTACTTCAAGCACCGCGACCGGCTGGCCGCGGTGGTGTCTGACGAATTGCGGTCGCTGCGAAGCGAATTCGATGCAGTGATCTGCGAAGGCGCGGGCTCGCCTGCAGAAATCAACTTGCGGGCAACCGATCTGGCCAACATGGGCCTGGCCCGTGCGGCGGACCTGCCCGTCGTCCTGGTCGGCGACATCGACCGCGGCGGCCTGCTGGCGCATCTGCACGGCACCGTCGCGGTGCTCGAACCCGACGACCAGCGACTCATCGCTGGTTTCCTCGTCAACAAGTTCCGCGGCGACCCCGCGCTGCTGGCGCCCGGCCTCGACCAGTTGCACCGGCGGACAGGCAGGCCGGCCTACGGCGTCATCCCATACGCCGAGGACCTGTGGCTGGACGCCGAGGACTCGCTGTCGGTGCACGGCCTGCTCGGTGTGTCACAGCCCCCGCGCGGCGCGGACTGGCTGCGGGTGGCCGCGATCCGGTTGCCGCGCATCTCCAACTCCACCGACGCGGAGGCACTGGCCTGTGAGCCCGGTGTGCTGGTGCGGTGGGTGACCGATCCCGCCGACGTGAGCGACGCCGACGTGGTGGTGCTGCCCGGCAGCAAAGCCACGGTGTCGGATCTGGATTGGCTCAAAGAGCGCGGTCTGGCCGAAGCGATTCGCGAGCACGCCGCACACGGCAAGCCGGTGCTCGGCGTCTGCGGCGGCTTCCAGATGCTGTGCAAACGCATCGACGACCTGGTGGAATCCAAGGCCGGCGTCGTCGAGGGCCTCGGCCTGCTCGACGCGGACATCGCGTTCTCGCCACGAAAAACTTTGCAGCACTGGGAGTCTCCGCTGCACGGCTACGAGATCCACCATGGTCAACTCGAGCGCCATGCCGAGCAGGACTGGATGTCGGTCGGCATCCGGCGCGGGCGCGTCTACGGCACCCATTGGCATGGGTTGCTGGACAACGACGGCTTCCGCCGCACCTGGCTGAGCGAAGTCGCCGGGCCCGGGTTCGTCGTCGCCGACGATGTCGACGTGGCGGCCCGCCGGGACGCACAACTGGACCTGATGGCCGACCTGCTCACCGCTCACACCGACCTCGACGCGATCCTCGCGCTGCTCGACGGTCCGCCGCAGCGCCCCATTCTGGTCACGACGCTGCAGGACTGACGACGTCGCCGTGCCCGGCGCGCACCTTCTCGCCGGGCATCGCGCACGACGCGCGGGTCACCAGCGACACAGGCAGCACCGTGCGTCGGCGGAGCCGCCGGTGCGGTTGATCCAGCCGGGTGAACAGCCGGTCGGCGGCAAAGCGTCCCATCGCGTCGCCGTCCTGATGGATGACGGTGACGGCTGGGCTCAGCGCGGCGGCCGTCGGGAAGTCGCCAAAACCCACCAGCCCAACGTCCTTGCGGCGCAACGCCTGCAGCGTCGTCACGACTGCAATGGTGACGCGGGCATTCGAGGAGAACACCGCGCTCGGTGGGGCGGGCACCGCGAGCATCCGACGCAGTTCCGCGGTCAGGGTGGCTTCGTCGATGGCGCCGACGTGGATTAGATCGTCGCGCTGCGGCAGTCCGGCTTCATCCATCGCCTGCTGCAAACCCTTGAGCCGCAGCAGACCGGTCACCGTGTCGTCACCAACGAACGCGATGCTGTGGTGGCCATGCGAAATCAGATGCCGCGTGGCGTCGTAGCCTCCTCCGACGTCGTCCTGCAGCACGGTGTCGGCTGACAGTTTGCCGGGCTCCCGGTCGACGAACACCAGCGGCGTGCGCTGCTGCCAGGGCCGCAGATAGGACATGTCGCGGCCAACCGGACAAATGATCATTCCGGCCACCTGTCGCTTCAACACGGCCTCGATCGACTGCTGTTCGTGCGACGGTTCCCAACCGGCGCCGGTCACGATCACCGCGACCCCGCGGCGGCTTGCCTCGCGCTCGACCGCGCCGATGATGCCGGCGAAGAACGGGTCCGCCACGCCGGGCACCGAAACGCCGATCGCGGCGTCGCGACCGCTCCGGAATGTGACAGCGAGCATGTTGGGCACGTACTGAAGTTCGTCGATGGCTCGCTCGACGCGTTCCCGGACATCGGCGGAGACGTAGCGGTCGTTGTTGACGACTCGGGAGACCGTCTTGGTGCTCACACCGGCCCGCTCGGCAACGTCGCGCATGGTCGCCATCGAGCATCCTTTCGCGGTCGGACAGCGGCCAGTATGTCACCGATGTCAGACCGGAGGCACGGATTCTCTGACACCGGTGACATAGCCGGGAATATGGCGTACTGTCCGGCGTGACCCAGGTAACAGACTCGAAGAGGCCACGACGACCGTGCAACCACAACTGCTGCCGCCCAACGTCGTACGGCATTGGTACGCAGGCGGCCCGGCGCTGGCTGCGTGGCGCGGGCTGCCGCCGGTCGGGGACCGTTCGCCCGAGGAGTGGATCGGTGCCACCGTCTCGCGTTTCGGTGCACCGGCTCTGGGGCCGGCAGCGCTGGCCGACGGCACGCTGCTGCGCGAGGCGATCCGCGCGGATCCCAAAAGCTGGCTGGGGCGCGACGACGGTGAGCCGGGCGACACCGGCGTGCTGGTGAAGCTGCTCGACGCCGGGCAGCGACTGCCTGTGCACGTGCACCCGACGCGCGACTTCGCCTGTCGCCATCTCGGCTGCCCCTACGGCAAGACCGAGGCGTGGTACATCCTGCAGGCCGCCGCCGATGCCGCCGTCTGGGTCGGCTGGCGTGAAACCGTTGCACCGGAACGCCTTTCGGTGCTCGTCGACGCGCAGGACACTGAGGCACTGCTGGCGTTGATGCACCGGATCCCAGTGCGGCCGGGCGACGGCATCCTGGTCCCCGGCGGCACCCCGCACGCGATCGGGCAGGGGATCCTGCTCGTCGAGGCCCAGGAACCGACCGACCAGTCCATCCTGCTGGAGCGCGTCAACACCAGCGCGTCCGACGACGAGGTCTTTCTCGGCCTCGACCGTGACGTCGCGCTGTCGGCCGTCGAGTCGGCGGCGCGGGCCGACGTCGGCGATCTGATGCGCCACGTCGGCGTCGATACGGCCGGTGTGACGCCGGTGCTGCCGGAAGCGGCCGAAAGCTACTTCCGCATGGACCTTCTCGCACCCCACATTGATGTCGACGCGGGCTTCGCTGTCGCCGTGGTGCTCACCGGATCGGGATCAATCGTCCCCACCGCGGGGGAGGCCGTCGCGGTGCGCGCGGGCAACACACTCGTCGTGCCCGCCTCGTCGGGCGTGTGGCACACCGAGGGCGATGTCCGACTGCTGGTCTGCCGGCCGGGCCAGTCCTGGCCCCCACAATGCACGCCGAACATATCGGAGGACACGGCATGACCGCACTGCTGGAAGCCCGTGGCCTGTCACGTAGCTTCGGCCACGTCCGCGCATTGGACGGCGCGGACTTCGACGTGACGCCCGGTGAGATCGTCGGCCTCATCGGGGACAACGGCGCCGGTAAGTCGACGCTGATCAAGGCGCTGTCCGGCAACCTCGATCTCGACGACGGCCAGATCTTCTTCGAGGGCAACCGAGTCCGGCTGTCGGGGCCGCGGCAGGCCGAGGAACTCGGCATCGAGGTGGTGTACCAGGATCTGGCTCTCGCACCGCATCTGAACCCGGTGCAGAACGTGTTCCTCGGCAGGGAGATCGCCCGCAAGGGCCTGCTCGGATACCTGGGCTTCATGGACGAGAAGGAGATGCGGCGCCGCGCGGCCGAATCGTTCGCTGAACTCGGTGCGACGGTGAAATCGCTGTCCTCAGCGGTCGGTTCGATGTCGGGCGGCCAGCGGCAGGGCATCGCGATCGCCAGGGCGATGGCATGGGCCAGGAAGGTACTGATTCTCGACGAGCCGACCGCGGCGCTGGGCGTCGTCCAGACCAAGAACGTGCTCGAGTCCATGAAACGGGTGCGCGACAAGGGGATTGCGGTAGTGTTCATCAGCCATTCGATGCCGCATGTGCTCGAGGTCTGCGACCGCATTCAGGTGCTGCGGCTGGGTAAACGGGTCGCAACGTATGCGGGTCGAGAGACCACCGTGGAGGAACTGGTCGGAGCGATGACCGGCGCGCTCGACGCTCGGGAGGGTGCCGCATGAGGACCGAGCGAGGAGCGAAGGCGGATCGCGCATGAGGACCGAGCGAGGAGCGAAGGCGGATCGCGCGTGAGCACTGTCGAGAAAGCGGTCGTGCGCAACGATGCCGACGACCTGGACCCGGGGCAGTCAATCCTCAAGCGCGTAGCCGGATTACAGGCCGTCTGGATCCTCGGCGTGCTGATCGTGATCTGCCTGTTCTTCACCGTGCTGGCCGGCGACCGCTTCCTGTCCACCGGCAACTTCTCGCTGATCTCCCAGAACGTCGCCGTGTGGGCGGTGCTCGGGGTCGGCATGACGTTCGTGATCATCACGTCGGGCATCGACCTGTCGGTCGGCTCGGTACTGGTCTTCGCGTCCGTGGTGTCGGCGAAGGTGATGGAGGCGATGGGCGAAGCGGCGCCCGGCGTCGCGGCCGTCGGCCTCGTCGTCGCCGTCGTCGGCGGAATGGCGTGGGGGATCGTCAACGGCATCCTGGTCGCCGTGGCCAAAGTGCCCGCGTTGATCGTCACCCTCGGTACCTTGTCGGTCGCGCTCGGTCTGGCACAGGTCCTCACCGGCGGCATCGACATCCGGTCCGTGCCGACCGAACTGACCGACTTCAGCGCCTACACCAAGGTCCTCGGCATCCCGGGGCTGCCGTTCGTCGCACTGGTGGTCGTCGTGCTCGGTGGAATCCTGTTGCACAAGACCAGGTTCGGCCGCTACACCTATGCGATCGGGTCGAACCAGGAGGCGGCGCGGCGCACCGGCATCAAGGTGACTCGCCACCTCGTGCTCGTCTACGCGTTGGCGGGCACGCTGGCCGGTGTCGGCGCGATTCTCACCCTCGCCCAGTTCGGCACCACCACGATCGCCGGGCAGTCGCTGACCAACCTCAACGTGATCGCCGCGGTGGTCATCGGCGGCACGTCGATCTTCGGCGGTGAGGGCAGCGTCTTCGGCACCGTCGTCGGCTTGTTCATCCCCGCGGTGTTGCAGTCGGGGTTCGTGATCATCGGGGTGCAGCCGTTCTGGCAGGGCGTCGCCGTCGGCACGGTGCTCATTGCCGCGGTGTATGTCGACCAGTCCCGGCGCGCGGCCGCGATGCGCGGGGCCCGCTCCCGAAGTTTCCTCAAACACAGAACGCAACGAAAGGAACGTCAGTGAACCGAAAGCGAGCGATCGTGGTCGCGGGCACATTGGGGACGGTTGTCCTCGCACTGTCGTCCTGCACGTCGTCCAAACCCGAGTCCTCGAAGCCGGGCGAGGCATCCAACGGCGCGCAGCAGGCGGCGGCGACCACCGTGACCGCGCCGCCGAAAGCGAGTCGCGAGTACAGCGTTGCGTTCCTGCAGGGCGTTACCGGCGACCAGTTCTACATCACGATGCAGTGCGGCGCGCAGGAAGAGGCGGCCAAGCTCGGCGTGAAGGTCGCGACACAGGGCCCGCAGAAGTTCGACCCGACGCTGCAGAAGCCGATTCTCGACTCGATCGTGGCCGCAAAGCCGGATGCGCTGCTGGTCGCGCCGACCGACGTGACGGCCATGCAACAGCCGCTGCAGCAGGCGGCCGCCGCAGGCATCAAGGTGGTACTCGTCGACACCACCACCACCGACCCGTCCTACGCGGTGTCCGAGATCGCCAGCGACAACGAGGGCGGCGGACGAGCGGCTTTCGAGGCCATCAAGAAGTTGCGCCCGGAGGGCGGCAAGGTGATGGTGATGAACATCGATCCCGGGGTCTCGACGACCGACGCCCGCGCCAAGGGCTTCGAGGACGCGGTCAAGGCCGACAGCAAGTTTCAATATGTCGGCGTGCAGTACAGCCATAACGATCCGGCGACCGCCGCGCAGTTGATCGGCGCTCAGTTGCAGAAGGATCCGGATCTCGTCGGCGTCTTCGCCACCAACCTCTTCTCGGCCGAGGGCTCGGCGACGGGCGTGCGGCAGGCGGGTAAGAGTGGCCAGGTGCAGGTGGTCGGATTCGACGCGGGACCCAATCAGATGCAGGCCCTGCGGGAGGGCACCGTGCAGGCGCTCGTCGCGCAGGATCCCGGGCTCATCGGCAAGTTCGGCGTCGACGAGGCGGTGACGGCGCTCGAGGGCGGCCAGAACACCAAGAAGGTGCAAACCGGCTTCACGATCATCACGCGGGAGAACCTCGACGGCGAAGGCGGTTCGGCGGCGTACAAGTCCAATTGCTAAGCGGCGGTGACCACGTCGAGCAGATGTGACACCGCATCGGCGACAGCGTCGCGGGCGGAGCGCAGCGGCTCACGCGGATCGACTCCGTCGCCAAGCGCCGCCCGCAATCCGCCGGTGTATGCGACGTTGAGCGCGGTGCCGATGTTGACTTTGACGATGCCGGCGCGCACCGCCGCCCGCAGCGTGTCGTCGCGAACACCCGAGGAGCCGTGCAGCACAAGCGGAATCGACAAGGCGTCGCGCAGCGCCGCGATCAGGTCGAGGTCCAGCGTCGCCGTCTGGTCGGTCATGGCGTGAGAACTGCCGACCGCGACGGCTAGCGCATCCACCTGTGTCGCGGTGACGAAGTCGGCCGCCTGTAGCGGGTCGGTGCGTACGCCGGGTGCGTGCGCGCTGCTGACCTGAGTGCTCTTACCGCCGACGTAGCCGAGTTCGGCTTCCACGGCGAGGCCCTCCTCGTGCAGCCGGCGGGTGGCCTCGGCGGTGATGGCGACGTTGCGGTCGTAGGGGAGCGCGCCGGCATCGACCATCACCGACGAGAAGCCGGCTCGCGGGGCGGCGTGCCACAGGGCGGCGGACTCGACATGGTCGAGGTGCAGGCTGACCGGTACGTCGGCTTCGTCGGCCAACGCGGTTAACGCCGCCGCTAACGGTGTGACGCGGTTGCCGTGGAACTTCACGGTGTTCTCGCTGACTTGCAGGATGACCTGTTCACCGCATCGCTCGGCACCGGCGAGGATGCCCTCCGCGTGTTCGAGCGTGATCACGTTGAAGGCGGCGACGCCGACCCCGCGCGACCGGGCGGCGTCGATGAGGGCGGCAGTGCGGGCCAGCGGCATGGTGCTCCTACTTGACGCTCGTCCAATCAGACGCAACCATATCCATGCAAATCCAACACGGCAATGTCAGGGACGATCGGAGCGTCATGGCAGCCTTCGCCGGCCTCGACGTCGGCACCACGTCGAGCAAGGCGGTGGTATACGGCGAGGACGGCGCGGTGCTGGGCGTCGGACGTGCCGCCACGCACTGGGATGTCGGTCCGCACGGC
The DNA here is from genome assembly GCF_001667505.1 of Mycobacterium sp. ACS1612. Classification (GTDB taxonomy): domain Bacteria; phylum Actinomycetota; class Actinomycetes; order Mycobacteriales; family Mycobacteriaceae; genus Mycobacterium. The sequence goes on along the minus strand of NZ_LZHZ01000022.1, from coordinate 111,743 downwards.
ACCCAGACCGACGCCGACGTGCTGTGGCGTAGCGCCCTGCACGCGCTCTGCGACGCAACAACGGCCGCGCAGGTGCCGGTGGCCGCGGTCGGGATCACCGGCATGGGTGAGTCCGGTGTGCTCACCGACGCGCGCGAGCGGCCGCTGGCTCCGGTGATCGCCTGGCACGACGACCGCGACGGCGAGCAGGTGGCCGACCTCGTCGCGCGAATCGGAGCGCAGGCCTTCGGCGGTATCGCGGGAAAGCCTGCGCGCGGGCAGTTTTCGTTGACCAAGCATCGCTGGCTGCTCGAGCACGAGCCGTCGGCGCGCACCGCGACGACGCGGTTCGACATCGGCGGCTGGGTGGTGCGCCGCCTCGGCGGAGACGCCGTCATCGAGTTGTCGCTGGGGGGACGCACCGGCTGGCTCGACGTCGCCGCACGCGACTGGTGGGACGACGCGCTCGCGTGGTCCGGTGCCACCCGCGCGCTGATGCCGCCGCTCGTCGCGGCGGGTGAGCCGGTCGGCAAGATCACCACCGACGAGGTGAGCCCGTTGCTGCGCGGTGCCGTGCTCACCCTCGCCGGCCACGATCATCAGGCGTCCGCGCTCGGCGCCCGCGCGACCGGCCCTGGTCACGAACTCGATTCCTCGGGCACGGCAGAAGCGTTGGTGCGCACTGTTTCTCAACCGCCGAGCCGAGCGCAAGCGGCTCGCCTAGCCGCCGCGGGCATCACCACCGACCCGAGCATCGAACCCGATCACTGGGCGTTGCTCGGCGGCACGGAGGGTGGGTTGGCGCAGAACCGCGTCCTCGAGCTGCTCGGTGTGCCCGCCGACAGGCTGGCGGCACTCGACGCCGCCGCTGAACACGCTCCCGTCGGAAGGGTTGTCGTCGGCGGCCTGGGCACCGAGGCGCTCACGCTCGGCGGGATCGCGGGTGGGGTGGGGCCGGGCGAGGTGTGGAAGGCGGTCGTCACCGCCGCCGCGGACCAGGCACTGGCGCTGCACCGCGCCATGGACGACGTCGTCGGGCCCGCGGTGCGTGTCGTCGTCACCGGTGGGTGGCGGCAAAGCGCAGAAGTCATGCGCGCCAAGCGCGCCCGCTGGCCCGCACTCGAGGTGTCGGGCCTCGACGAAGCCGGCACGCTGGGCGCCGCGACGCTCGCCGCACGGGCCGTGGGCGCGATCGGACGCGACGACCATCTGGGCGCATCGTGACTGCGCCCGGACGAACGTGGTTCGCCGATGAACGGCACGCCGAGGTGCTGCGGATGCTCGCCGCCGAGCGCCGCGTCGAAAGTTCGGACCTGGCACGGCGGTTCAACGTCAGCGCCGAGAGCATCAGGAAGGACCTGGCCCTCCTCGAAGCCCGTGGGCTGCTGCGTCGGGTGCACGGTGGCGCCGTTGCCCACCGCCGCCACAGCGAAGAACCTGCGGTCGGCACCCGCACCCAGAACGCCGAGCAGAAGTCGGCGATCGCGAAACACGCTCTGCGCCTGGTGCCCCATGGCGGCTCGCTGCTACTCGATGCGGGATCGACCACGTTGCGCCTCGCGGAGAGCCTGCCCGGTGACCGCGATCTCGTCGTCTACACGAATGCGCTTCCGCTGGCATCGGTCCTGCTGCGGCGGGGCTTCGCGGTCGCCATCCTCGGCGGCCGGTTGCGACCTGAGACCGGGGCCGCTGTCGGACCACTGACCGTCGCGGCGCTCGGCGACATCAACGTCGACGTCGCATTCCTGGGGACCAACGCGCTGTCGTTAGAGCGCGGGCTCACCACGCCGGACGCCGACGAGGCGTTGATCAAGCACGCGATGCTGGCCGCCGCCCGGCAACGCGTATTCCTCGTCGACTCAAGCAAATTCGGGCGCGAAAGCCTTTCCAAGCACGCCGATCTCCACGATGTTGACATCCTGGTGACCGATGCCGCCCTCGACGCCGAGCATCGCGAGCGACTGCTCGCCCTCGAGGTGACGGTCGAGGTGGCCCGGTGATCACCACCGTCACCGCCAATCCCAGCCTGGACCGGACGCTGTACCTGTCCCGGTTGCGGCCCGGGGAGGTCAACCGCGCCGCTTCGACGATGGTGGAGCCCAGCGGCAAGGGCGTCAACGTCGCACTCGCCCTGCGCGGCGCCGGCGTGCCGGTGCGCGCGGTGCTCCCGGTCGGCGGCAGCGCGGGCGATGAGATCGTCGCGCTGCTCGACGGTCTCGGTCTCGACCACGTCGACGTGCCGATCGCCGGGTCACTGCGCTCCAACATCACCCTGGTCGAAGCCGACGGGCGGACCACCAAGGTGAACGAGCCGGGTCCGCGGCTCTTCGACGCCGAGGCCGAAGCGTTGTGCGCGGCGTCATTGGCCGCAAGCGGTGACTGGGTGGTGTGGGCAGGCAGCCTTCCCGACGGTTTCACTGCGCAGCGACTCGCCACCGCGATCGCGGCGGCGAGGGCAGCGGGTCGACGAGTCGCGCTCGACTGCTCCGGGCCTCCGCTGGCACAGGTGCTGGCGCACACCGGCGGCGGACTGCCGGATCTGGTGAAACCGAATGCCGAGGAACTCGCGGAGGTGACCCATCGAACGCTGCGCACGCTCGGTGACGCGGTCGATGCGGCCCGGTCGCTGCATGCGCGCGGCGTGCGGACCGTTCTGGTCAGCCTCGGGGCGGACGGAGCACTGCTGGTCGACGCGGACCTGCCCCGCCCGCTGCACGGCAACGCACCCGTGCGGCGGGTCGTCAACACCGTCGGTGCGGGCGACGCGTTCCTGGCCGGCTGGCTGGCCGCCGCGCACGCCGGGGCGTCGAGCCAGGACGCATTCGCCAACGCGCTTCGCTTCGGCGCCACCGCCGTCGAACACGAGGGCACGCTGCTCGGTGTGCCCGACCCGCACCGTGCCGTGTCGATGGCGCCGGCGCAGCCGCACCTACCGCTCAGCTGAGGGTGGGCCGCCGTAACAGCGTTTCGTCAACGCCGACAAGCACTTTCACGTGCTGCCCGCCGGACGACATCGCATAGGCGTCCGCGGCCCGGGCCAGTGGCACCTCAGCGGTGACGATTTCGTCGACGTTCACCGCGCCTTCGACGAGCAGTCGGATCGACTCGGCGTAATCCTGCGGCAGGTAGGTCGCGCTGCCCTGGATGCGGATCTGGTGATCCTGAACGATCGCCAGCGGGATCGCGACGTCGCCGGTCGGCACACCGACGATCACGACGGTGCCGCCTTTACTTGCCATTTCGACGGCGGCGCGCACCGTGGACGCGACCGCGACGCAGTCGAACACCACATCGGCACTTTCGCCGAGGGCGTCGCGGGCCTGTGTCACCACGTCGGCGGCCGCCGCGTCGAGCGCGACGTCGGCGCCGAGACGCGATGCGCGGTCTCGTTTCGACGGCAGCGGATCGGTGATCACGACGCGTCTGGCGCCGTGTGCCCGTACGACGGCCAGCACGAGCAGACCGATGGTGCCCGCCCCGAGGATGACGACGGCTTTGTCACGCACGTCGCCCGCGATCCGCACGGCATGCACCGGCGTGGACAACGGTTCGATCAGCGCCGCGGCCCGGTAGTCGAGGCGGTCCGGGATGACGTGGACGCGGTCGGCGGGGATGGTGAAGAAGTCGGCCATGCCGCCCTGCTCGTACCCGCACCCGAAGAAGCGCAGGTTCTCGCAGAGGTTCTCGGCGCCGTTGCGGCACTGCTTGCACGCCCAGCACGGCAGGTCGGGCTCAACGGTCACCCGCGCCCCGACGTCGACGCTGTCGACGCCCTCACCGCGCGCGGCGACTACCCCGACGACTTCGTGACCCGGGTGGTAGGGCAACGCGATGAACGGGTGGCGGCCGTGCGCGGCGTGGGTGTCGGAGCCGCATACCCCGGACACCACCGAGTGCACGAGCACCTCGGCGGGCAGCGGGCGCGGTGTCGGAGCGTCGACGACGTCGATGGAACCTGACGAGACGACGACGCGGCGCATCCGCTCAGGGACATCCATGGCTTCAGAAATTACCCGTCGGCCGGGACAGCACGGCCTCGGCGGCGACGTGAAGCCGGGTGCCGTCGAAGCGGACGCCGCGCAGGTCGGCTACCGCGAGCGTCACGGACGACCCCACCGAGGCGGCCCCGACACCGATGACGGTGCTCACGCCCGCGTTGCGCGCCGACGCGATGCCCGCGGGTGCGTCCTCGAAGACCGCGCACCTTCCGGTAGCCATCCGCAACCGCTGCGCGGCGGCCAGATAGGGGTCGGGGAACGGTTTGCCTCTGTCGACGTCTTCACCGGTGATCAACACGGCTGCGGTCGGAAGACCCGCCGAGGCCATCCGAGCTGTGGCCAGTGCGCGATTGCCCGACGTGACGACGGCCCAACGTCCGTCGGGGCACGAGGCGAGCAGTTCCCGCGCACCGGGAACCGCGCGGACATCGGTGGCGGTGTCCAGTTCGAGCTGCTTGAGTTCGGCCGCCGCGTCCGCGACTTCGGCTGCGTCGTCGATCAATTCGGCGACGAGATCGGTGATGCGTCGGCCGTGCTCGATGTCGCGGTGAAAGTCGAACCCCGGCGCCCACCGCGTCGCCCACTGATTCCAGGCGACCGCGGCGGCGTCGTGCGAGTCGACGAGCACGCCGTCGCAGTCGAGCAGCAGGCCGTCGACGTCGAAGCTCACGGGGGCGGCCACGGAGGCAGGCTATCCGACACCCGTGTGATGATGAGGCGTGGCCGATATGACCGGACGTGCCGTGCTGGTCACCGGTGCGACCGGCGGCATCGGCGCGGCGACCGTGCGCCGCCTCGTCGCAGACGGGGCGACGGTCTACGCCGGCGGCCGCGACACCGACAGGCTTGCCGCATTGGCCGAGGAGACCGGTGCGCACCCGGTGCCGTTCGATCTCACCTCCGAGGACGACATCAGGGCCGCGGTGTCGGAGCTGACGGTTGACGGCGTGGTGAACTGCGGCGGCTTCGGCGGCGAGATCGCCACCCCACAGGACACCGACATCGCGGTGTTCGACAAGGTCATCAGCATCAACGCGCGTGGCAGTCTGCTGGTCATCAAACATGTCGCGCCGGGGATGATCGAGCGCGGGCGCGGCGGCGCGATCGTCAACGTCTCGAGCCAGGCGAGCCTGGTCGCACTTCCCGGCCACATCTCGTACGGATCGTCGAAGGCGGCGGTCGACAACATCACCCGGGTCAGCGCGCTCGAATTGGGCAGACACAACATCCGGGTCAACAGCGTCAATCCAACCGTGGTGATGACCGACATGTCGGCGTCGTACTGGGGCCGTCCGGACGTCGGACCACCGTTTCTGGCGCAGATGCCGCTGGGCCGGTGGGCCACCGAAGACGAGATCGCGGCGCCGATCTGCTTCCTGCTCAGCGACGACGCCTCGATGATCACCGGGGCCTGCCTGCCGGTCGACGGCGGGTACAGCTGTCGTTAGCGTCGGTAGCCTGACCGTATGACCAGGCGGCACGCGGCAGGGGTGGTGGCGGGGCTGCTCGCCGCCGTGCTGACCGGCTGCGGGCACACCGTCACCGGGACCGCGACGTGGCCTGGGGCCCGGCTGGACAAGGTGGTGCTGACCGCGGCGGATTTCCCGCCCGGCGTCCAGTTCGACCGCATCATCCGTCCGGCGGGGCAGCCCGACGGCGAAGGCGGGCTGCCCGCCATGATGTCGGATCCCGAAGGCTGCTCGGATGGGCTCACCCGCGCCATCGCCGATTCGGCCGAGCGCGGGCCGGGCAGCGCGGCCGAGTACGTGGTGGCCTACGACGGAGCGCGGATTGTGATGACGGTGGTGACGTGGCCGCTTGACCTCCAACGGCTAGCCGCCACCGCGGAGCGCTGCGCGCATTTCCAGACGTTCTTCGACACCGCGATGCCCGGCATTCCGATGACTACCCTGCGACTGGACACGCCGCGTCACGACGCGCTGGTCTACGAGCAGACCATGCGGCTGGGCAACGAATCCAGCAGCGCCTACTTCTCGTTCGAGAACATCGGTCGAATGGGTGTGTTCGGGATCGCATTCCCGACACCCAACCCGGCGATCGCCGTCAAAGCCACGCTGCCGCAGACATTTCTGGACATCGCAGCAAAACAAGCGCAGCGTGCTGAGACCAGTTGACAGCGAGAAATTCCGCCCACCGACTCGCCTTGTCGCTGTAGCGTGGCCCAATGCCCTCCACCATGGTCACCGTCGACGGCTTCGGGGTGCCGATCGACGTCGCAGGCCCGGACAAGGGGTCCGTCGTGGTGGTTCTCGGTGCCGCGCATCACGCGCCGTCGGCCTATGACGCGGTGTGTCAGCGGCTGCACACCGCATCGCTGCGGACCGTTGTGATCGGCCCGGATCCGCGGCTGACCGCCAAGTCGGTGGTCGGCATCCTCGACGCCCTCGATGTCCGGTGGGCGCTGCTGGTCGGCGACCGCATCGGCGGCGAGCTGGCCTGGGAGCTGGCCGCCACCCGGCTGGACCGGTTCATCGGGCTGGTGGTGATCGACCGAGGTCATCCGCGCGTCGCCGACCTCACCGGGGTGATCCGCGACGAGCACTGCCCGCCGGTCGAGATGAACACCACCGCGCTGGTCAGCACGCCCGCCGCACGGGCCGTCGCGAAGGCCAGCCAGCGCTATGTGTACGGCGATTTCCGGCTGGTCGACCTGCTCGGCAGGCGCAACGCGGCGGAGTCCACGGCCCAGCTGGCCGCCGAGATCGTGATGCGCACCAGCGTCTGGTAGCCGGCTACCGCTGCGACTGATCCGGCGTCCACGCCTGCGGCAGCGCCGGACTCTGCGGGAACAGGAAGTCGATGAACGCCTGCGCGGTCGGCTGAGGCTCGTGGTTGGCCAGCCCCGGCCGTTCGTTGGCCTCGATGAACACGTACTCGGTGCCGGTCACGTCGGGCACGAGGAGGTCGATGCCGGTCACCGGTATCCCGATGGCGTCCGCGGCGGTCACCGCGACCGAGGACAGCTCGGGGTTCACCTCCGCGGTGACGTCGTGGATGGTGCCGCCCTGATGCAGGTTCGCGGTGCGCCGCACACGCAACCGGGTGCCTTCCGGCAGCACGTCGGAGAACGACCAGCCCGCTTCGGCCACCGTCGCCTCGGTCACCTCGTCGAGCGGGATGCGGGATTCGCCGCCGGTGGCCGCGGCCCGGCGCCTGCTCTGCGCCTCGATCAACTCGCGCACGGTGTGGTGCCCGGTGCCGATGACTTCGGCGGGCCGCCGCAGCGCCGCGGCGACCACCTTGTGGTCGATCACCACCAACCGCAGATCGTCGCCCGCTGCGCGCTGCTCGATCAGCACGTCGGGATGCTGCTCACGTGCGCGTGCCAGCGCCGCGTCGAGTTCCGCACGACCGTCGATGCCAACGGTGATGCCCTTGCCCTGCTCACCGCGGGTGGGCTTGACCACGACGTCGCCCACCTCCTCGAGGAACGCGTAGTCCTCATCGTCGAAGGTAGCCAGCCGGCCCTTGGCGACGGCGATCCCGGCCTCGGCGACCAGTCGACGGGTCAGCCGCTTGTCGTCGCAACGCGCCATGGCCACCGCGGAGGTGAACTCCGACAACGACTCTCGGGTCACCACGCTGCGCCCGCCGTGCGTCAGCCGCATCTCGCCGGCCTCCGCGTCGAGCACCTCGACCCAGATGCCGCGGCGCATGGCCTCGTCGGCGATGATGCGGGCGTACGGGTTGAGGTCGTCGACGGTCTCCGGCGGATGGGTGAACAGCGGCTCGTTGATCGCGTTCTTACGCTTGACCGCCATCACAGGCACGCGGGTGAATCCGAGCTTCTCGTACAGCGAGATCGCGGCGGTGTTGTCATGCGCCACCGACAGATCCATGTAGGCGCGGCCGCGGTCGCGGTAGATGTCGGCCAGCGCGTTGGTCAGCGCCGCACCGACGCCGGGCAGGCTCGACGTGGGGTCGACGGCCAGCGTCCACAGGCTCGAACCGTTCTCCGGGTCGGAGAACAACCGCTTGTGGTCGACGCCGGTGACGGTGCCGACGATGCTGCCGTCGTCGTCGCGGACGGCCACCAGGTAGTCGACCGCATCGCGGTGAAGGTGGTTGTCCCAGATGACGTCGACGGGCGCCGATACCATTCCGCAGCGCAGGTAGACGCGGTTCATCGCGTCGGCGTCCTCGGCACCCTCGAGGCTGCGCACCGTGAACCCGGTCGGCGGAACCGGTTGCCGCTCTTCGGAGAACCGCAGCCGGTAGGTGTGGCTCGGGTCGATGAACAATTCGGCGGGGGCCAGCGCGACGAGCACCTGCGGTTCGCGGGCGTACATGCAGATATCGCGTCTGCCTTGCCCTTCGTGCCGCAGCACCTCGGCGAGTTTCGCCGGGTCGGCGAAGGTCTGGCCGAAAACCAGTCGGCCCCAACCCAATTCGACGGCGACATCGTCGGCCATCGCGTCGACCATGTGCTGCGGCGACGCGTCGTGCAGTCCGAGTGTGATGGCTTCCTGGTTCCGATCGATGGCGGTCATGCTGCCGCCCCCGTGATGCCGTGGCGCTGCAACCACAGTTCCAGCAGCGCGATCTGCCACAACTCGTTACCGCGCAACGGGGTCAGCCTGCCGTTGGGGTCGGCGAGCAGGCGCTCGACGGCCTCGGGACGGAACAGGCCGCGCTCCTTGGCGGCGGGCGCATACAGCGCGTCGCGGACCAGATCCAGGTACGGGCCCTCCAGGTGCGTTAGCGCGGGCACCGGGAAGTAGCCCTTCGGACGGTCGATCACGTCGGCCGGAATCACTTTGCGCGCAGCCTGTTTCAGCACGCCCTTGCCGTCGTGTGCGGTCTTCAGTTCGGGCGGGCAGGTGGCGGCCAGTTCGACGAGTTCGTGGTCGAGGAACGGCACCCTGCCTTCCAGCCCCCACGCCATGGTCATGTTGTCGACGCGCTTGACCGGGTCGTCGACCAGCATCACGGTGGTGTCCAGTCGCAGCGCGCGGTCGACGCCGGTCGCCGCGCCCGCACGCGCGAAGTGTTCGGTGACGAACTCCTCGCTGGGATCGCCGTCCACCAGATAGGTCGGCGCCACGATCTTTTCGTAGCCCGACCGGTCCCGGTCGAAGAATGCCGTGCGGTAGCAGGCCACCGACTCCGGCACCGAGGTGGCGTGCGCCATCGGGGGATACCAGTGGTAGCCGGCGAACACCTCGTCGGCCCCCTGCCCGGACTGGACCACCTTGACGTGCTTGGCGACTTCCTGGCTGAGCAGATAGAACGCCACGCAGTCGTGGCTGACCATCGGTTCGCTCATCGCGCCGATGGCCCCGTCGAGCGCAGGCAACATCCGGTCGGTGCCGATCCGTATCTGGTGATGATCGGTGTCGAACCGCTCGGCGATGATGTCGGAGTACTTGAACTCGTCGCCCTGCACGCCGCCGACGGACTCGAACCCGATGGAGAACGTCGCCAGGCCGTGCTGGCCCGCCTCCGCCAGCAACCCGACGATCAGGCTGGAGTCGACGCCGCCCGACAGCAGGCAGCCCACCGGCACGTCGGCCACCAGGCGACGGTCCACGGCCACCCGCAGCGACTCCAGAACCGCGTCCTCCCAGTCACGTTCGGACCAGTCGGCGCGATCGTCGCGCCTGCTGAAGTCGGGCTCCCAGTACGTGGTGGTGGCGCAGCGGCCGTCGGGCTCGATCGCGACCAGCGTCGCGGGCGGCACCTTGGTCACTCCGCGCAGGATGGTGCGCGGGGCGGGCACGACCGAGTGGAAGGTCATGTAGTGGTGCAGCGCGACTGGGTCGATGCGGGTGTCGAGGTCGCCGCCGGCCACCAGCGCGGGCAGTGACGACGCGAACCGGACGCGCTTGGCGTTCTGGGTCAGGTACAGCGGCTTGATGCCGAGCCGGTCGCGCCCGAGCAGCACCCGGCCGCTGTCACGCTCGACGATCGCGAACGCGAACATGCCGTAGAGGCGGTCGACGAATCGATCGCCCCAATGGTGGTAGGCCTTGAGCAGCACCTCGGTGTCGCTGTGCGAGAAGAACCGGTAGCCGTGGTCGGTCAGCTCGCGGCGCAACTGCTTGTAGTTGTAGATGCAGCCATTCCACGCCACGGCCAGTCCCAGGTCGGAGTCGACCATGGGCTGCGCGCCCGCTTCGGACAGGTCGATGATCTTGAGGCGTCGATGGCCGAGGGCCACTCTGCCCTGCGACCACACGCCCGCCGCGTCGGGACCCCGGGCCGTCATCGCTTCAGCCATGGCCGAGACCGCGTTGACGTCCGGTGTCAGGCCATCAAGACGCACTTCGCCAGCGGCACCACACACTCAGCCCAACCTACCCGGTTCAGGATGGGGCTAAACGTGCGCCTGTGAATCGGCTAGGAGACGCCTTCCAACTCCTCGCCCGTCTCGTCGACCTGCTTGATCGGCCCGGTGAACCAGTTCTTCACCGAGGCGTGCCAGTAGATCCACAACAGGATCACCACCCCGCCGACCAACAGCGGGGTGTAGTTCACGTACTTCCACTCGAAGGCGTCACCCCACGGCACGCCACCCGACGACGTCGGGAACATCGCGATTGCAGACGTGATGAGAATTTCGGCAATGGCCACCGGCGCCATCCACTTCCAATGGCGGCCCAGATTCCAGCTGCCCTGCTCGAACGAGTCGCCCGCCTTCCAGCGGTAATAGATCGGCACCGCGAAGCACAGGTACAACCCGACGACGCCGATCGAAACCACCGCGAAGAATGCGACCGGAACGGGTGCACCGTTGATGTCGACCTTGACGAGAGCGGGCAGTGTGATGACCGCCGCAAGCACAGCGGTCACGATCACACCGTTGGCTGGCACCCGGTTCTTGTTGACCGCCGACCAGAGTTGGTGACCGGGGACCGCGCGGTCGCGGCTGAACGCGAACAGCATCCGCGACGCGCTGGTCTGGCACGCGGTGGTGCAGAAGAACTGACCCGCGGTGGAGATGAGCAGGATCAACGCCACCCACTTCGCGCTCATCGCCTGCGTGAAGATGGTGACCACCGCGCCGCCGCCTTTGGACACGCCGTCGGCGTCCTGGACCGCGAACAGGAACGACAACAACAGGATCCAGCCGCCGATCGCCGAGTAGAAGATCGACTGCCAGATGCCCTTCGCCGCCGCGTTGGCCGCACTCTTGGTCTCCTCTGACAGATGGGCTGACGCGTCGTAACCGGTGATCGTGTACTGCGTCAGGATCGCGGCGATCGGGAGCACGAAGAACAAAAAGCCCCAACCCGACGTCGAGCCACCGAACATGCCGCTGTTGTTGATGGTCTTGGCGAAGACGTCACTGAAGCTGGCGTGTTGGTCGGGCAGCACCCACAACAGCACGATCACCACCGCCGCACCTGCGACGTGCCACCACACCGAGATGTTGTTGATGATGGCCAGCAGGTGGCTGGAGAAGATGTTGATGATGGCGGATATCGCGAGGATGGCGACGAACAGATAGAACGTCCGGGTCAAGCTGTAGCCGGCCAGCCAGGTCTCACTGAAGGTGCCCAACGTGAGGTCCAGGAACGTCGCGCAGCCGTAGGCCACGGACGCCAGGATCGCGATCAACCCGATCAGGTTCAGCCAGCCGGTATAGAACCCGGCCTTGACGCCGCCGAGTTTGCTTGCCCACCAATAGATTCCGCCGGATGTCGGAAACGCCGAAACGAGCTCGGACATGCACAGGCCGGTGATCAGGATGAAGACCGAGATGAGTGGCCAGCCCCAGGCGATCGCGGCTGGGCCGCCGTTGTTCCAACCCAGTCCGAACGAGGTGAAGCAGCCCGCCAGGATCGAGATGATCGAAAACGAAATGGCGAAGTTGGAGAAGCCCGACCAGGACCTGTGCAACTCCTGCACATAACCGAGCTTGGCGAGATGCTGCTCGTCTTCGTTCAAATGCTCATGGCCCTCTGGCACGACTGTTCTCCTTCGGGGAATGGACAAAGCAGGTTCCCTAGGGACAATAGGCCGCTATTGGTCTGGCGTCCTACCTTTGGAGATGACGGCCGCGTAAAACTTCCCCACGAGACCATTCGCGGGTCGACTAGCTGGCGTTTCCGCTGTTTTCGAACCGTCTCCTTGCCGATATTGACGTGTGCATTCGCTCTCATTATTGTCCAAGTTGTCTGACAACTTGCGCCAAATTGCCAAGGAGGGCGCCATGGCGGAGAACAAGCGGGCGGTCGGATCGGTCACCTATCGGGACGCAGAACACGGTTATTTCGAGCGGCGCAAGCTGCGCAGGCATGCCGCGTTCTGGTCGCTGTGGGCGCTCGGTGTCGGCGCAGTCATCTCGGGGGACTTCTACGGCTGGAATGTCGGCCTGGACGCCGGCGGCTTCGGCGGCCTGCTGATCGCGGGCCTGATCATCACGGTGATGTATTACGGCCTGTGCTACAGCATCGCCGAGATGTCGCCTGCGCTGCCGCACACAGGCGGCGCGTACTCGTTCTCGCGGTCGGCGATGGGGCCGTGGGGCGGCTTCATCACCGGCCTCGCCGAGAACATGGAGTACGTCATCACCCCTGCGGTGGTGGTGAGCGCGATGGGATTCTTGTCTCACGACATCGTGGTCGAGCTCGTCGCGGCCGACGGGTGGTGGAACAGCCCCGTGCTGTGGGCCGCGGTGTTCTACATCATCTTCGTCGGCATCAACATCATGGGCATCGAGATCACCATGCGCTTCACCGTGGTGATCACGGTGTCGGCGCTCGCGATCCTCGGATTCTTCTATCTCGCAGTGCTTTTCTCGGGCAAGTTCGACTTCAGCCTGCTGACCAACATCCCGCCGGAGGAGGGCGGCAGCAGCTTCCTGCCAAAGGGCATCGCGGGAATCTTCCCCGCCCTGCCGTTCGCGATCTGGTTCTATCTGGCGATCGAGGAACTGCCGCTGGCCGCTGAGGAATCACACGATCCGAAGCGGGACATCCCGCGGGCGACGATCTGGGGCCTGAACACGCTGGTGCTGTTCGCGGTGCTGACCCTGTTCCTGAACACCGGAGTCGGGGGCGGCGCACAGGCCATCGGCACCTCGGCCACCCCGTTGTTCGACGGGTTCAAGGCGGTGTTCGGCGACGGCACCGGTGCCGCGATCCTGGCCACCATCGGTTTGATCGGGCTGATCGCGAGCTTCTTCACGATCATCTACGCCTATGGGCGCAACACCTATTCGCTCTCTCGCGCCGGCTATTTCCCGCAGGTGCTGTCGATCACCCATCCGAAACGGCACACCCCGTACGTCGCGCTGATTGCCGGCGCGGTGGTCGGGTTCCTGCTCGTGTGGCTGATGTACCTGCTCGGCCAGAGTGAGAACGCGCTCGCCGGAAAGGTCGTCGGCGCGCTGCTGTACATGGCCGTGTTCGGCGCGGTGATCTCCTATTTCATGCAGTGCCTGTCGTTCATCATGCTGCGGCGCAAACTGCCGAACATCGAACGGCCGTACCGCAGTCCGTGGGGCGTCGGTGGCGCCGCCGTCGCCGGCTTCATTGCGCTCGTCGCGCTGGTGTCGCTGTTCTTCAACGCCGACTACCGGCCTGGTGTGGTTGGAACATTGATCTACTTCGTGATCGGCCTGCTCTACTTCGCGATCGTGGGCAGGCACAAGCTGGTGCTCTCCCCTGAAGAAGAGTTCGCGCTGTCGCACGGGCAATACGGCGTGAATCTCGACAAGGAGGGCTACGGCGCGATGTCGGCGACCGAGATCAAAACTGACGACACGAAGTCCACGTCAGCGTGAGCTGAGGCATGCCGTGTCCCTGGTACTGGGAGTCGACGTCGGCTCGCAGAGCATCAAGGTCGTCCTCGTCGACGAGAGTGGCGACGTGGTCTCCGCCGGCGCGGCCGCCCTGTACATGACCCATGCGCACGACGGCTGGGCCGAGCAGGATCCGCAAAGGTATTGCATCGCACTGCGAGACGCCGTGTGCGCGGCGACGGCCGAGGTCGATTCGTCCAGGGTGAAGGCGATCGGCCTCGGCAGCCAGGTCGACGGCGTGGTCGCCTGCGATGCCGACGGCGCGGCGCTGCGACGGGCGATCATCTGGCTGGACAAGCGGGCCACCGAGCAGTGCGACCGACTGGTGGCCGCGGTCGGCGCCGACGCGCTGGCCGAGCGGACGGGCCTGGTCGCCGATGCCTCGCACAGCGCACCGAAGATGATGTGGATCCGCGACCACGAACCCTCGGTGTGGCAGCGCACGGCGACGCTGACGCCCGTCGGGTCGTATCTGCTGCACCACCTGACCGGTACCCACGCCCAGGACGCCGCCAACGCGTCGTCGACCATGGTGTACGACGTCACCCGCGGTGACTTCGACGAAATGCTGTGCACCGCAGCAGAGCTGGATCCGTCAATGTTCCCGCCGGTGCGCAGGTCCACCGATGTGGCAGGCACGCTTTTGCCGGACGTGGCTGCGGAGTTCGGGTTGTCCTCGGCATGCGAGGTCGTCGTCGGCACCGGTGACGAGCACGCCGCGTCGGTGGGCGCAGGCGCGATCGAGTCCGGTGTGGTCGTCGACGTCACCGGCACCGCCGAACCGGTGACCACGGCGTCCGACGCTCCGGTGCGCGACCCGCTGGGCCTCGTCGAGACGCACGGTCATGCGGTGCCGGGCGCCTGGCTGATCGAGAATCCCGGATTCGTCAGCGGCGGAAGCACTCTCTGGCTCGCCGGGCTGCTCGGGGTGCCGCAGGCCGACGTCTTCCCGTTGGCCTGCACAGCGCCCGCGGCCAGTGAAGGGGTGCTGTTCCTGCCCGCGCTGTCCGGGGCGACGGCGCCGCGGTGGAACGACAAGATGCGGGGTGGGCTGCTCGGCCTGGCGATGAACCACACCCCGGCGCACATCGCTCGGGCGGTGCTCGAGGGATGTGCATACGCGTTGCGCGACATCATCGAACGACTCGACGCGATGGGGCTGGGCCGGGGCGAGGTCCGCATCGTCGGCGGGGGTGCGCGCGACAACCTGTGGGCGACGATCAAAGCCAGCGTGCTGGGCAGGCCGGTGCGCCGGGTGCTGACGAAGGAGGCCACCGCGGTGGGCGCCGCCATGGTCGCAGGCGTCGGCACCGGGTTCTTCGCCGACTTCACCGCGGCGTCGAGCGCTGTCCGACTCGCCCCCAGCGCGATCGAACCCGACCCGGAGGCGTGCAAGACCTACGCGGAGGCCTACCAGCGCTACCTGGCCGCGTTCGACGCTGTCGAATCGGCGCTGGGATGATCACCGTTCCCGACCCGGCGACGCTGCTGGCCGATCTGCGCGCCGCCGGTCAAGACCGGCTGCCCCACGTCGATGTCCGGATCGGAAAATCGGTGTTGGACAGCGCAGTCGCCGACAGCGTCGACAGGTTCGTCGGCAGGGAGCCGTTGATCCTCAGCGACGGCGGACCGTACCGCACCTCGAACGGGCCGGTGGTTGATCGGCTCGCGAACCACCTCGGCTGCCGCGTTGTGCAACTCGGCACCGGAACGGTCAGGGCCGACGAGGAGACTGTCGACCGGGCCGTCGGCGAGGTCGGCGAGCACCGGCTGCTGATCTCCGTCGGATCGGGCACGCTCACCGATATCGCGAAGGTCGCCGCGCAACGCAGCGGCAACCACCACGTCGCGGTCCAGACCGCGTGCAGCATCAACGGTTTCATCGCAGACCGCAGCGTGCTGGTGATCGCGGGTGCGAAGCGCACCGTGCAGTCGCGGTGGCCCGACGTGCTGGTGGCCGACACCGACATTCTGGCGGCCGCCCCCTGGCAGTTGAATCTGGCTGGGGTGGGCGACCTTTCGACGGTCCCCAACGCGGTGGCCGAGTGGCGGTTGGCTGCCCGGCTCGGGCACGGCCCGCCGTACAACGCGCCCGTCGTCGACGACGTGCTCGCCGCCGGGCAGGCACTGCCCGCGCTTGCCCGTGCGGCACGCGACGCCGAACCTGACGGAATCGCCGACCTGGCAAGGCTGCTGGCGGTCAGCGGGCTGTCGATGGGCATCGTCGGGTCGACGGCGCCCGCGTCGGGCACCGAGCACGCGGTGTCGCATCTGATGGAGATGGCGCGCGGCCGCCAGGGCAGGCCGGCTGCCGCCCACGGAATGCAGGTCACGGTCGCGACCCGGCTCGCGGTGCGGGTGTGGCAACTGGTGGACGCCACGATCCGCTCCGGCGACGCGAAGGTGCAGGTTCCAGAAGAGACGACGAGCCGCGAAGCCGTTGCACGCGCATTCGCCGACTTCGACCCGCAGACGGCCGAGGAATGCTGGACGGCGTATTCGGCCAAGCGCGACTGGTTGCTGGCGCACCGATCCGCGGTCGAAACGGTGATTTCCGAGTGGGACTCGTTCTCGCGGTCGCTGGTGCTGGCCTCGCCGGAGGAATTCGACGAGATCGGCAGAGCCAGCGGGTTGCCGAGCCGGGCGCAGGACCTCGGCGACGGGTACGACGACGAGTTGTTGTTCTGGGCGCTGCGGAATTCGCATCTGCTGCGCGAACGGATTTCGATCACCGACCTCGCCGACCTTCTCGGCGTGTGGTCGGACGACACGGCGCGGTCGATCGTGGCCGACGCCGCCAACGCAACCGGATAGGAGCGCTGCCGTGTCCAACTTCGTGTTCATGCTGACCCACGGCGACAGGACCGTCGAGCACGCCGCCGATGTCGTGCCGCAACTGGCAGACACCGGGTTGCGGTACATCGGGTTCAAAGATGTCGGCGCCGACGCACCGCGACAGCGGGCGTTGACGGCGCTGGCCCACGACGCCGGTTTCGAGGTGATGCTGGAAGTGGTGTCGACCAGTGAAGAGGACGAGTTGGCGTCGCTGCGTGCGGCGGCCGCGGCCGGCGTCGACTGGGTGCTCGGCGGCACCCACGCCGCCGAGGGGGCCGACATCCTGCCCGACACCGTGCGCTACTGCCCGTTCCCGGGACGGGTCGTCGACCATCCGAGCGTGCTGCTGGGCAGCATCGACGACATCGCGTCAGACGCCGAAAAGATCACGGCGATGGACCATGTCAGCGGACTGGACCTGTTGGCGTACCGTCATCCGACCGCCGATCACGAGGCGTTGATCCGTGCGGTGGTCGCGCGCTCGCGCGGCCCGGTGATCGTGGCGGGGTCGATCGCAAGCATCGACCGTGTGCTGGCCGTTCGGGAGGCAGGCGCGTGGGGGTTCACCATCGGCAGCGCGATATTCGACGGCCTGTTGCCCGGCGCGCCGTCGGTGCCCGATCAGGTGCGCGGTGTCCTTGCGGCGGCCACCGCCGACGCCGCCGGGACCAGCCGGACGTAGGCTTTTCAACGTGTCCGGCCGAACCCTGCTTGCCGACCGGTTGCGTGACGAGCTGCTGGCGGAAATCTCCGGTGCGCAGTTGCCGCCGGGAGCGAAGTTGCCGACTGAGGGCGAACTCGCCAAGCGGTTCAAGGTATCTCGCGCGACGGTGCGGGAAGCGGTGCGCGGTTTGGTGGAGGCTGGGTACGTCACGCGTCGTCGTGGTTCGGGCAGTTACGTCACCGAGCGTCGCAGAATGCCACACGGCTTGGACTCGACGCTGAGCTACCTCGCGATGATCGAGACGGCGGGCGCGCGCGCCGGGATGCGGGTTCTCGCGGCCGCTTTCGAACAGAGCGGTGCGGACGACGCGGCGCTGCACCTCGAAGCCGGTGAGACCGTGTTGGCGGTCGAACGAGTGCGTACCGCCGACGACCAACCGGTGATCTACTCACTCGATCGCATCCCGGCCCGGCTGTTGCGCCCCGGCCTCGATCTGAGCGATCTGGACCCGTCGCTGTTCGCGTTGCTCAGCTCCTGCGGTCACGCCGCCGACCATGCGACCGCGACGCTGCGGGCGGTCGCCAGCACCAGCCACACCGCGAAGGTGCTCGGGATCCGGCGGGGCAGGCCGCTGCTGTACATCGAGGAGATCGACTACGGCCGCGACGGCACGCCGGTGATGCTGTCGCGGGAGTGGCACGTGTCCGAAGCCTTCGACGTGCGGATCAACCGTAAGGCGGCCGGTCTGCGGGCCTCGACGGCCTAGGTTGAATTCTATTGGTCGGGTAACCTACCTTTAGAGTGAGAATTTGGTAAATGTCCAAGGTGAGGCAGGCGGGATGCCGTTTCCAATGGTTGAC
This sequence comes from Mycobacterium sp. ACS1612, assembly GCF_001667505.1. Taxonomy (GTDB): domain Bacteria; phylum Actinomycetota; class Actinomycetes; order Mycobacteriales; family Mycobacteriaceae; genus Mycobacterium. The sequence goes on along the minus strand of NZ_LZHZ01000022.1, from coordinate 93,638 downwards.
TTCTCGTCATGACTGGCATGCTGTCGCAATCAGAACTCGAGTCGCTGGTAGCAGCGGGCGACATCGACACCGTCATCGTCGCGTTCTGCGACATGCAGGGCAGGCTGACCGGTAAGCGGGTATCGGCCCGGCTGTTCGTCGAGGACGTCGCCGCGCACGGCGCGGAGTGCTGTAACTACCTGCTCGCCGTCGACGTCGACATGAACACGGTCGACGGCTACGCGATCTCGAGCTGGGAGACCGGCTACGGAGACATGGTGATGACGCCCGACTTCGACACCCTGCGGCTGCTGCCGTGGCTACCGGGCACCGCCATGGTGATGGCGGATCTGTCCTGGACCGACGGGAATCCGGTGACCCAGGCGCCGCGCAGCATCCTGAACCGTCAGATCGACCGGCTCGCCGAGAACGGTCTGGTGCCCTACGTCGGCACCGAGTTGGAGTTCATGGTGTTCGACGACGGCTTCCGCGAGGCATGGGCGAAGGGCTACCGCGGCCTGACGCCTGCCACCGACTACAACGTCGACTACGCGATGCTCGCGTCGACGCGGATGGAGCCGCTGCTGCGCGACATCCGGCTGGGCATGGACGGCGCGGGCATGTACTGCGAGGGCGTCAAGGGCGAGTGCAACTACGGCCAGCAGGAGATCGCGTTTCGCTACGACCATGCGCGGGTCACGTGCGACAACCACACGATCTACAAGAACGGCGCCAAGGAGATCGCCGACAAACACGGCAAGAGCCTGACGTTCATGGCGAAATTCGATGAGCGCGAGGGCAACAGCTGCCACATCCACATCTCGCTGCGTGGCATTGACAAAGAGGGCCGGCCAGGTGTTCCGGTGTTCGCCGACAAGGATGACGAGCTCGGCATGTCGCCGATGTTCCGCAGCTTCATCGCCGGGCAGCTGGCGACCATGCGGGAGCTGACGCTGTTATACGCGCCGAACATCAACTCCTACAAGCGGTTCGTCGAGGGCAGCTTCGCGCCGACGGCGATCGCGTGGGGCCTTGACAACCGGACGTGCGCGCTGCGGGTCGTCGGCCACGGACACGGCATGCGGATGGAGAACCGGGCGCCCGGCGGCGATGTGAACCAGTACCTCGCGGTGTCGGCGCTGATCGCGGGCGGTCTCTACGGTATCGAACGCGAGTTGGAGCTGCCGGAAGCGTTGGAGGGCAACGCCTATACGTCCGGCGCGGAGCGGCTGCCGACCACATTGGCCGAAGCGGCGGCGCTGTTCTCGAAGTCCGAGGTGGCGCGGGAGGCCTTCGGCGACGACGTGGTCGAGCACTACTTGAACAACGCGCGGGTGGAACTCAACGCGTACAACAGCGCGGTGACGGATTGGGAAAGGGTGCGCGGCTTTGAACGGCTCTAGACCTGTCATCGGACTCACCACCTATCTGCAGCAGGCGCAGACCGGGGTGTGGGATGTGCGCGCCAGCTTTCTGCCCGCGATCTACTTCGAAGGGGTCAACCTCGCCGGTGGAATCGCCACACTGCTGCCGCCGCAACCGGTGGACGCCGACATCGCCTCGCGGATCCTCGACGGGCTGGACGGGCTGATCATCACCGGCGGCCGGGACGTCACCCCCGAAAGCTATGGACAGCAACCGCATCCGGCCACCGACGAGGCGGTGGAGGACAACCGGCAGCGCGACGCGCTGGAGTTGGCGTTGGTCGATGGCGCCATCCGGCGCGGTATGCCGCTGCTGGGCATCTGCCGCGGCGCGCAGGTGATCAACGTCGCGCTCGGCGGCACACTGCATCAGCACCTGCCCGACGTCATCGGCCACACGCATCACCAGAAGGGCAACGCGGTGTTCTCGACGTCGGCAGTGCGCACGGTGCCGAGCACCCGGTTGGCGTCGCTGATCGGCGAGTCGTCGGATGCGCAGTGCTACCACCATCAGGCGATCGACCGGCTCGGCGAGGGCCTGGTCATCAGTGCACAGGACAGCGACGGCGTGATCGAGGCCGTCGAGATCCCCGGCGACAACTTCGTTTTGGCCGTGCAATGGCATCCCGAGGAACGACTTGACGATCTACGGCTGTTCGCCGCGGTGGTGCAGGCGGCGGCGGCATATGCAAAGGAGAAAGTGGACGCGTGACTGTATCTGACGTGATCAACCCCGCGACCGAAGAGGTGCTGCGCACGGTCGAGCAGACGTCTGAGGTCGAAGTCGACGACGCGGTCGCGCGCGCCAAGGCGGCACAGCGAAAGTGGGCGGCGCTCGCCCCCGCTGAGCGCGCGGCGGCGCTGCGGGCGTTCGCCGCGACGGTCGATGCGCATGTGGGTGAGCTCGCGGAGTTGGAGGTCGCCAACTCCGGGCACCCGATCAGCAACGCGGAATGGGAGGCGGGCCACGTCCGCGACGTGCTGCAGTATTATTCCGCGAGCCCGGAACGGTTGTCCGGCAAGCAGATTCCGGTCGCTGGCGGCCTGGACGTCACGTTCAACGAACCGCTCGGCGTCGTCGGTGTCATCACGCCGTGGAACTTCCCGATGACGATCGCGTCGTGGGGCTTCGCGCCCGCGCTGGCGGCGGGAAACGCGGTACTGGTCAAACCGGCCGAGTGGACGCCGCTGACCACGATCCGGCTCGGCGAACTCGCGGTGGACGCCGGTCTGCCCGCCGACCTGTTCCAGGTGCTGCCCGGTAAGGGCTCGGTGGTGGGGGAGCGTTTCGTCAGCCATCCCGACGTCCGCAAGATCGTGTTCACCGGGTCCACCGAGGTCGGCACCCGCGTGATGGCGGGTGCGGCCGCGCAAGTCAAACGCGTCACCCTGGAGTTGGGCGGCAAGAGCGCCAACATCGTGTTCGACGACTGCGACCTGTCCAAGGCCGCGGCGACCGCGCCGTACGGTGTGTTCGACAACGCCGGTCAGGACTGCTGCGCGCGCAGCCGGATCCTGGTGCAGCGCAACGTGTACGACCGGTTCATGGAGCTGCTCGAACCGGCGGTCAAGGGTGTGGTGGTCGGTGACCCGAGGAACAAAGACACCGAGATGGGGCCGCTGGTGTCGAAGCCGCATTGGGAGACGGTCGCGTCCTATGTGCCCGACGACGCACCCGTCGCGTTCCGCGGTGATGCCCCGTCGGGTGCGGGCTACTGGTTCCCGCCGACGGTGCTGACCCCGTCGCGCACCGACCGCACCGTCACCGAGGAGATCTTCGGTCCGGTGGTGACGGTGCTGCCGTTCGACGACGAGGCCGACGCGATCACGCTGGCCAACGACACCCCGTACGGGTTGTCCGGGTCGATCTGGACCGACAATCTGTCGCGGGCGCTGCGCGTCTCGCGTGCGGTGGAATCTGGCAACCTGTCGGTGAATTCGCATTCGTCGGTGCGCTACAACACGCCGTTCGGCGGCTTCAAACAGTCGGGACTTGGCCGTGAACTCGGCCCCGACGCGCCGCTGTCCTTCACCGAAACCAAGAACGTCTTCTACGCGATCGGAGATGCCTGATGGACCTGACCCAACGACTGGCCGGCAAGGTCGCGGTCATCACCGGCGGCGCCAGCGGAATCGGATTGGCCACCGGGCGGCGCATGCACGCCGAGGGCGCGACGATCGTGATCGGTGACATCGACCCGACGGCGGGCAAGGCCGCGGCGGACGAACTCGACGGATTGTTCGTCCCCGTTGACGTGTCCGACGAAGCGGCGGTCGACAACCTGTTCGACACGGCCGCCGACTCCTACGGTTCCGTCGACATCGCATTCAACAATGCGGGCATCTCGCCGCCCGAGGACGACGTCATCGAGACCACCGAATTGCCTGCCTGGCAGCAGGTGCAGGACATCAACCTCAAGTCGGTGTACCTGTCGTGCCGGGCGGCGCTGCGGCACATGGTGCCCGCCAAGAAGGGGTCGATCATCAACACCGCGTCGTTCGTTGCGGTGATGGGCTCGGCGACATCGCAGATCTCCTATACGGCGTCCAAGGGCGGTGTGCTGGCGATGTCACGTGAGCTCGGAGTCCAGTACGCGCGCAGCGGTATTCGCGTCAACGCGCTGTGCCCGGGGCCGGTCAACACCCCGCTGCTGCAGGAGTTGTTCGCCAAGGATCCCGAGCGCGCCGCGCGCCGTCTGGTGCACGTCCCGATGGGCCGGTTCGCCGAACCCGAGGAACTCGCCGCAGCAGTGGCGTTCCTGGCGAGCGACGACTCGTCGTTCATCACCGGTGCGACCTTCCTGGTCGACGGCGGCATCAGCGGCCACTACGTGACGCCGATGTGATGTCGGTCGACCCGGACGTTCCGCTGGCGAGTGAGGCATTGCTGCGTCCGGTGCGGCCCGGGAATCCGTTCGAGGACACCGTGGAACGGCTGCTGCAGACCATCAGGCTCGGTGTGCTGCAGCCCGGCGAATCGCTGCCGCCCGAACGGGAACTGGCAGCCAAGCTCGGCGTCAGCCGCGACACGGTGCGCGAGGCCATCAAGTCGCTGGCCGACGCCGGGTACCTGGTGTCGCGGCGCGGCCGGTACGGCGGCACGTTTCTGGCCGACGAACTGCCACGGCACACCGACGTCCCGCGCGTCTCCCGCGAGGAAATCGACGACGCGCTGCGCCTGCGCGAGATCCTCGAGGTGGGCGCCGCGCGGATGGCGGCCAGTCGCACGCTGACCGCCGCGGAACGGGAGGTGCTGTGGTCGCGACTGTCCGATGTCCGCGGCGCGCCGCCGGACGACTATCGGCGGCTGGACTCCCGACTGCATCTGGCGATCGCGGAGGCGGCAGGTTCGCCGTCGCTGGTTCCTCTGGTGGCCGAGAACCGGATGCGGCTCAACGCGTTGCTCGACCAGATTCCGCTGTTGCCGCGCAACATCGCGCACTCCGACGAACAGCACGAGGCGATCGTCGTCGCGATCCTCGCAGCGGATGCCGAGGGTGCGGCGGCGGCGATGCGGGCACACGTCGCGGGTTCGGCCGCGCTGCTGCACGGTTTCCTGGACTGACCCGGGCCCCAACCCGGGCGCTCGCGAGGGAGGGGGTCAGGCCTCGCTTGCTGTCCGGCGCACGACGCGGTTGAAGACCAGGTCCCATGCGGTGTCTTTCGCCGAGGCGATCGCGCCGACCAGCACAGCATCCTCGCCGAGCTGGCCTCCGACGATGTCAGGAACCACCGGAATCGTCTCGGCCAACTCGCGGCGCATCGGTTCGGCCAACAGATCGGCGTTGCGGCCGATGCCGCCTGCCAACACGATCACGCCGGGGTCGAGCACGACGGTGACGATCGAAACGACCTGTGCCAGTTTGGAAGCTTCGTCGCTGACGACTTGCAGAGCTAGCTCATCGCCTTGTCGCGCCAGGTCGAAGACCGCCTTCGCTGACTGCACGTCGCGCAGGCCGGCGTCGTTGGCGGCGGACACCACGGCGTCGGCCGCCGCCGCGGTCTCCACAGGGCCGGGACGGTGTTGCACAACGCCCGCGGGTACCCGATCGAACGGCAGATCGGCGATCTCGCCCGCCGCGCCGTGTGCGCCGCGGAAGAGTTTCCCGTTGAGTAGCAAGCCCATTCCGATCCCGGTGCCGACGGTCAGGCACGCGACCACGTCGACGCCCTGCGCTGCGCCGCTCGCGTGCTCACCGACCACGGAGAGGTTCGCATCGTTCTCGACGATCACTTCTGAACCGCCTGCGCTCAGCGCGTCGACCAACTCGCCGAGCAGGCCTCTGCGCTCCCATCCTGGCAGGTTCGGCGCCCTGTGCACGGTACCCGTCCTGAGATCCGGAATGCCCGGTGTACCAACCACAGTCACCACGATGTCGTCCGGCGTCAAGCCGGCTTCCGCGATGGCGCATTCGACAGATGTGCACGCAGTGCGCAGCAGTGAAGTGCCCGAACGACTCTTGTTCGGTTGGTCGACTCGGCTCACGACGGACCCGTCGAGGTCTGCGACCGCGACGCGGATCACGCGTCGTCCGATGTCGACACCGACAATGTGCCCCGCGTCGGGGGCGGTTCGGTAGATGACCGCCGCCCGGCCCGGCCCTGATGTGCTACGACCGATCGCACGTACCAGGCCGTGCTGCTCCAGGTCCAACAGCGCTTGGCCCACAGTCGGTTTCGACAGTCCGGTGTCGTTGGCGATCTGAGGACGGGTTGCCTCGCCATGCCCGCGGAGCCGCTCCAACACCAGTCGCTGGTTCAGTGCGCGCATGCTCGCAGGCGTGCCCGCCTGCGGCGCGGCTTGACCCACCACCGTGGCCGTCTCCGTTCCAGTTGCAGCGAATTACCACGCCGACTCTTCCAGACCCGGCGATTGTATGTTAAGAAACTTTCCTAACAAACTAAGGAGGCGTCGTGAGTTCCTCATCCCTCAGCTCAGCGGCGGTGTCCCCGCAGCCGGCGCTCGAACGCAAGATCGGGCCGGTGCAGGCCACGGCCATCAACATGACGCAGATGTGCGGTATCGGTCCGTTCGTCACCATCCCCGCGATGGTCGCGACCTTCGGCGGGCCCGAGGCGATGTTCGGGTGGGTTATCGGCGCGATCGTGGCGCTCGCTGACGGTCTGATCTGGGCCGAACTCGGCGCGGCCATGCCAGGCGCGGGCGGGACCTACATCTACTTGCGTGAGGCGTTCCAGTACCGAACGGGGCGGTTGATGCCGTTCCTATTCGTCTGGAGTGCAGTGCTTTTCATTCCGCTGATCATGTCGACAGGTGTCATCGGGCTGGTGCAGTACCTGGGTTATCTGATCCCCGGCGTGACGGACTCCAACGGCAACACGGGCCTCGGCAAGATCATCGGTGTCGGCATCACGCTGCTGATCATGGTGGCGTTGTTCCGCAAGATCGGCCAGATCGGCAAGTTCACGACGGGGCTGTTCGTGGTGATGCTGATCGCGGTGCTCAGCACCATCGTCGCCGCGTTCACTCACTTCAACAGCACGCAGGCATTCGCTTACACGCCTGGGGCATTCGGAGCTCATGGCACGTTCTGGGCCGGTCTCGGCGCGGGTTTGATCATCGCGATCTACGACTACCTCGGCTACAACACAACGGCGTACCTCGCAGGGGAGGTCCGTGAACCAGGTCGCACCATTCCTCGCTCGATTGTCTTGTCGATTCTCGGCATCATGAGCCTGTACTTCCTGCTGCAGATCGGCGTGCTGGGCTCGGTCCCGCTCGAGGAGTTGAAGAACGCGACGTCAGTCGCCTCCACAGTGCTGGAGCAGGCGTGGGGGTCTGGCACCGCGCAGGTGATCACCGTGCTGATCGTGGTCGCGGCCGTTGGCTCGGTGTTCGCCGGGCTGCTCGGCGGATCCCGCGTCCCGTTCGAAGCCGCTCGCGACAAGGTGTTCCTGCCGGTCTACGGCCAGTTGCATCCCAAGCTGAAACTGCCGACGGCCGGTGTCCTCACGATGGGCGTGATCACGATCATCGGCTCACTTTTCACCCTGACCACCATCATCAACGCGGCGGTGGCGACGCTGGTCATCATCCAGTCGTTGGCGCAGGTGGCGGCGATCATCGTGTTGCGGCGCCGGCAGCCGAATCTGCCCCGGCCATACCGTCAATGGCTGTACCCGCTACCGACCGTCGTTGCGCTGGCTGGGTGGGTGTACATCTATGTCTCTGCCAGCTGGCTGTCGATCGGGCTGTCCATCGGCTGGATTGCTCTGGGCGCCATCGCATTCCTCATCTACGCCAGGGCCGAGCACACGTGGCCGTTCGGCCCGAAGGAGATCAGGGAAGCGTTCGCCTCATAGCGGTGTGCTAGGGCGCAGCGGAAAGGCTGCCGTCGGGCTCGATGTGCACGGTGCCGGTCTCGTGGCTACCCGGGGTCTCCGGCATCACGTGCCGCCCTTCTGGGGTTCGGCGCCGCAGGACGTACAGCAGACCCCCGACCGCCAGCACACCGGAGACGATCGCCGCAGGCCACATCAGAACCTCGACCAGCCACACACGCCGCTGAATCTTGACTACCTGCCGTTGCGCATCTCGCAGCCGGGCCAACTTGTTCATGCACCTCATATGCCCGGCCACGGGTGGGTGGAAACGCGAACACCGTCGCGAATCCGACGCTCTGCGGTCGTCAGTGACGACAGTCGTCAAGCGGGTCAGACCCAGCGATTCCCGGCAAGACGCCTATTGACACCGGGCGCTGCCCATCAGAGCGAGTAGTTCGGCCGGACAGGCCGGAGTCGGAACTGTGCCGCGTTGTCGCGGAGATGGGGTCGAACGACGACCACGCGAATGGGGTCCTTGGGTTGCTGCCGCGGCGCCGCATTGAGCTACGCTCGGCACATCAGCCACCTGGGCAGACGCATCCACAGCCTCCGACGCCATGGGTGCCGTATTCGGCTGGGCCCGTCCGGAGGTCTGAAGCGGCACCGTGCGAATTGCAAGGCGGTCAACCGCCGATCGAGTGCCCGCGGAAGTGTCAGGACACCCGCACTGCGACAACCGGTTTCTAAGCCCGACATGTATAGGCCGATGCCTAGAGACACGTGGTATCCGGATACCTATGTCAATCAACGCTTTTCGCTTGAAAAGCAGAGTGTTACGCGATGCCGTAGTCGTTCGCTGCAGCGGCGATAGTCTTTTGGTGTCTTGGACGACGACCCAAACCGGTGAAATGCCGGTTCGTTACGCCTGATTCCCATTCAATCCCCCGTTCGTTACCTGCGGTTCCGTTCTCGGGATTTGACGACGTCAGCGCGACGACCTATTGTCATGCGGGACGCTGGACGATCACGCAGGCCCCGAAACACGCTCATGCACTGGGTGAGACGCAACCCGCGGCGTGAGCAAGTAAGGAGCGAAGCCAAACAGGCCGGTGGACCGTACGTTTGTGCGCCGATGACTGGGCTACGACCCGAACACCGGAGTCAGGTCGGCGAAAATCCGGTAGTCCCTGATCAAGCCATTCGCTGCGGCGCTCCAGATAGACACCGCAGGGACGGTCACCTCTCTGCCATCGTGGCGCGTGTAGGTTACCGCTGTCTCAGCGATGGTGTCATGCTCAGCGAACCATTGGTTGATGATGCGATGACGCAGGCCGGCGATAGTCGTGAAGAATATAGCGCTGCCTGTCGCGATGGCGTCGCGGCCGACCATCGGCTCGCCGTTGCCAAATGTCAGGGTAGCGTCCTGCGCAAATAGCTCGGCGAAGTACGAGGGATCCATGCTGTCGATTCGCGTGAAGATCGATTCTGTATCGGCCATCTCAGCTCTCCATTTGTCTGTTCAGGGCTGCGTTGTCGTATTCGACTACGAGGAGACCCTAGCGAGCGGTGAATCCTGCATCGATCGGAAGAGTCACGCCTGTAACGTATTTAGCGCGATCGCTCACAAGCCAAACAACCGCGTCGCTGATATCTGCGGGCTGGACGAGCTGAACGGGAAGCAAATTCACCAAAGCGCATGCGACTTCCGGGTTGTTCGCGAGGTAGGTGCTGACCGCTTCATTCATGATCATCGGTGTTTCAACCCCCGTCGGATGCACGGTATTAACTCTGATGTTGTCCTTAGCTAGCCAGTGCGCGAACGTTCGCATCAGGCCCACGACACCATGCTTCGCCGCGACGTAGCCGGCGTTCGCAGCAGTACCGTCCCCACCAGTGCCTTTGAGCCCCTGGCTAGAGCTGATCAGCACGACCGCTCCGCCGTCGCCCGCGCTGCGCATGCTAGGTACGGCGGCCACGACGGTATTCCATACCCCAAAAAGGTTGACATCAACGACATTTCGGAACACCGTATCGGCATTTGGCTCTGTGGTGCCGATCGCTGAGATCCCTGCATTAGCTACGATGATGCTAATAGGGCCGAGGAAGTCTGTTCCTTCCGACACGACACGCTGCAACGCCCCTACATCACGGACATCGGCTGCTCGGACAACTATCTTGCGGCCAAGCGATTCGACCGCTTTGGCTGTCCGCTCTAGATCGTCCACGGTGCCCATCTGATACGGCACGGATTCGATTTGCCCACAAAGATCGATCGCGATGATATCCGCGCCTTCCTCAGCGAGTCGGATGGCATGACTACGCCCCATTCCTCGCGCCGCGCCGGTGACGAACGCAACCTTGTTGTCGAGCAGCCCCATTTGGAATTCCTTTCGAAACTGAGGGTGGGCGTCTACAGACTGTGACCAGCCATCAAGCATCAGCGTGATGCCTCGACTTCGCTACGAATATGCTGCGGTTGCCCTCGCCCGCATCAGACGCGATGTCAGGGTGGATAGCGTCTGCCTGTTGCTCGACAGCAGGTCTAATGACGCAGTATTTGGCTGGTCTATGGAGATGAAAACTCTGATACCACGACAGTGTTGACGTAACGGCGAACGCCAACACCCCGACGCCGAACATGAAGGGGAGATCCCCGACAAGCGCGACCCATATGAATGTCGGTGTCGCGCCCGCCGCAAGCGTGCAGCCGATAACGGCGGCCACATGCTGGTTTTCGCGGTCTCGGCGCAAGAGCGCCAGGACTTGGTTTCGTAGCATGATGTCACAACTTCTTTAGGTCGGAGTCGTTCAGCAATCTGTGCCGAGACTGACGAGGAGCGTGGTCAGTCGATGCACCGCGATGTTGTTTGAACTGAGGGAAGCTATTGTCGACCGGAGCGATTCGCCTCAACCGCTCAAGTGTGGGGCCGATCGCAATCTCAGCCTCGAGGCGCGTCAGCCGTGGTCCGAAGCAGTGATGGACACCCGTGTGAATCCAAGGTGAGTTTGAGATTTTGTTTCCCGTCAGGCTGATTCGGGTTTGGCGTGCAGGCGAGGGTCAGGCTTGATCCAAGGCACCGACGAGTACAAAGTTGGCCGTGAAATCTCGACTTCACCGAATTGCACAGTCTGAGTTCCGAATCGCGACGTGCGGTATTCAGCGGGCGTTCAAAACGCAAGATCTTCGCCACCGCTGCCGACGACAATGATGAATCGCCAGACAGCCGCGCTCACAGGGCTTTCCGACGCAACCTAAAAATCTCTTCACCACCGATGCAACTTCGTCAGGGTATCCCGCGTAACCATTGAGACTCATGACTTCATACTGCGGCAGCCGACGGGGGCTATCCAGGACGCATGTTTCCTGGCTGTTCGACAGCCAGGATCAGCTATCGGCTAGGGGCCTAAGACTGCCTTCGGAGGGGGATCCAGGTTCAGCCCAGTAAGCGACGAACCGATGGCCGGTCTTCGGCACCCCGAGAGCTTCCTGGGTGACACCGTGGCGTGCCCAAAGCTGTCGAAACTGCGGGCTTCGCTCCGTCAACTCGTCGATCAGGGCAGTTAACGCCGGGTCGGGATGTTGGCCGAGCAAGGCACGGATGAACGAAACCGTCCACGCAGTGAGCTTCTCCCAGTTGCGGTAAAAGCTTCGCATCTGTGGGTCGAAAAACAACGCGCGCACGACGTCGTCCCCGACTCCAAGATGCGGATACAAAGCCATTGCAAGCTTATTCGTACTCACCACGGTCAGACCGGGATCAAACACGTGCGCGCCCGCCCAACGAGATCCAATGGCCCTGCCTGGCCTGCAATTTCAACTCATTCAAGTCGACGAGGACGATTGCTGATTCATGAACAGCCTGGCCGGAGGGTGGAACGGCCGAACCGTCGGCTCGATGTCGCAATGGCGGCTCAACAAAGAAGCTGTGACGTCGAATTCCCTCAGCAGTTTGGCTTTCGAGACCTGGCCGCCGCGGCAAGAGCGGACAGGAGCACGGGCATTTTGGCGATTATTTCTTCGTCAGATACAGGTGGGCTGTCAGCGAACCGGGTCGCCGGACGAGGCACAGTCAAGGCTACATTGTCGAGTACCGTCGCACCGGCGATGCGGGCCGCCTTGCGGGCGTCGTCGTGAGCCCATGCCCCGCCGTAACGCCCGCCGGAGGTTCCGATCACGACAACCGGCTTTTGGTAGATGGCTCCCCGAGGCTGGGGGCGCGAGGTCCAGTCGATGGCGTTTTTGAGCGCGGGGGGCAGGCTCCCGTTGTATTCAGGCGTCACTAACAGCAGCGCGTCGGCTGACCGCACCGCGCCGCGCAGTGTGTCGGCCGACGACGGTACGGTTCCGGGCTGGTCGATGTCTTCGTTGTAGAAAGGCACATCACCCAGGCCTTCGAAGATCTCGACCTCGATATCCTTTGGTGCCAGCTTGACACCTGCCTCGGCGAGCTGACGATTGTACGAGGCCACCCGCAGACTGCCCACGATCGCAAGGATTCGCGTACACATTGTGCATCCTTTCATTTGTCACTCAAGAGCCGGCAGCCCGCTGGCACGCGGTCCATCCGCCGGTTGTTTGCCAGACCTGGTTGAGGTCGTCGGAAGGGAATCCGCCGCAGTGCGCGATTGTTTGACCGCGGCCCAGCTTGTGCGAGCGCGCGCGCACGGCGTAATGCGCGCATCTTTACGGATCGGATTCTGCTGCGGTGACAGATCATTGCGCTCCGACACATTGATAGTGTCCATAGAATTTCTCATGAATTCCGATGCGCCAGTGCCCCAGTCACATCGCCAAGTGCACAGTACGGTCCTGCGTGCTGATCGCCGGGCGCATTTGTGACGCGTAACGACGATACGCACCCCATGCACCGGCTGAAGAGCGGCTTGCGCCCGGCAGAGTCATACACCGACTCCGCATCACGCTTCATGTGCCGGCGGTGCAACGACATCATTGTCTGGATGAAGGCCGTGCCGCGGCGCGCCGACATAAGTGATCGGCTTGCGCGTTCACCCCTAAGCAGTGAGTCATGGCATTCCCTCATCCATATCTAATCGATTTCTCGGTCGGCCAAGCATTACCGGCGACCGATACCTGCCATCATTAGGGGCGTGTTGATTCGTAAGTGCCTGTCGCGCAGGCACGTATCAACCGTCTTGGCCTCGGCTTCGGATAGAGCGTCGATATCGATGAGCTGTTGCCGCAGGCTCTCGATTGTGAGCTTGAAGAAGTCGAAACCCTGGCACGAAACGTCGATGACGTGGGCGCGCCCCTGACCACGGACGTCTGCCAAACCCGCTTCGTTGAGGGCGGTCAACAGATGGCGGCCGTAACTGGTGTCGAGGCCGCCTGCCTGCTCCGCATAGTCGAGGACCGCCGTGCTCATTGCATCTAACGCCGGAACAACGGGCACCCAGCTGAAATAGCTCCAGTCGAGAGCTTCGATGACGATTAAACCTCCGGGTCTTAACGTCGCTGCTAGTCGACCTAGGATCTGCTGGCGATTGCAAAGGTGCTCAAGGACGAGACGCGTGTGTATGAGGTCGAACTCGCCCGGAGGGAGCGCGTCGGTACGGATGTCGAGGCAGCGAATATCCACGTTCTCTGACCCCAAATGTTCGATGAACCGCGTATCAATGTCGACGGCCGTCACCGCCGCTCCCCGTCCCGCCATCCATTTGACCAATGAACCACCGCCCGCCCCAACCTCCAGGCAGCGCCATTCAGAGCCCAACCCGAGTTCGGCTAACAGAGATTGGCTGCCGGGATCCCACAGTGCTTCAATGCCCTTGAGGCGAGCGCGTTCCCGTTCGGCATCGGCACCGAACAAGTCGGCGCTTAACAAATAGTCGTGGTTCTTCTGCCCCATTCGTCTGATCCTCCGGTGGCGAATTGGATATATCCAGGCCGCGCCATTCCTGGCCGCGGGGCACCCAGGTTTGTTGCTGCCGGCGGATGCAGGGGCCCCAGTGCGGCTCAGCTCACTAGTCGAAGCACATGGCGGATAAGCTCGACGGGCCGTAGAAGGCGGCCTCTCCTCGTTGCGGCCCATCTGCACGAAGGATGCGAAACGGTCGGCAGGGCGGCACTTTCACATCTTCAAGGCGGTGTGAACGGCGGCAGTGGGCTTGAATAGCATCCGCATGGAGTCCGGCTCGGTGACGAAGTTAGAGGCGCACAGTGGTGCACGGAATGTCTCGGCGAGCCGTAGCTAGTCCTAGTCTGCAGCGCCGTTGACAATATGCGGAAAGCCTGACCGGGCAAGCTGCTTGGCTACGCAGCAATATGTCCCCGACCCGAATGTGAGATGATGATCGTCGTTCATCCGGAGGCCATGGCCGCGACCGTCTCAGCCGTCGACGGAACTGCATGTGCGAGGAATGTGTAATTGACCAGGGCGGCCCGGTAGCCGTCTCCGCGGGTCGGATGCCGGGGGCCAGCAGTCGCATCACGCACCACGGCCACCTCGAACCCTTGTTCAAGCAAGTCCCGCAAGTGCGACTCGACACAGATGTTCGCGAGCATGCCGCAGAGAACCACCTTGGTGATCCGCCGCTTGCGCAGTTGCAAGACCAAGTCGTTGGTCTGCGGTCCCCAGACTTTGTGAGGGCTGGCCACGACGGTCGCTGAGTCCTCGATGAACGGCTTCAACTGCTCGAGCCAATCAGCACCAGAACCGGCGAAGCCCTCAAGGCTCAACGGGCCAACGCGTGCGAATGTACTGGTGCGAAGTTCGTCTGCCTCCAGCGGCCCATTGAATAACCAACGGCGGTCGGTCGGGTAGAAGTAGTGCGGAGAGATAAACACGGCATAGCCGCTCGCCGCGGCGGCTGTGAAGATTTGGACGAGGTTCTCTACTGTCTTGTTCTCGGTCACGCTTTCGCGCACCACATCCCAGTTTCGGCCCGCAGGGGATAGGACATCGTTCTGAGGGTCGATGACAACGATTGCGGTGTCGGCGGGCTGGTATTTCATAGTATGGCTCCCAGGGGTGATGGGCTTCCGGTTAGGACGAACCATGGAGGCGTTTATGAGGCTTCCTTTGTTGTACTGCCGATGGACTAGGTACAGACTGAGGTGTTGCGCCGGTTGGATAAAGATCCGATGTCGGATCGCTGTGATCGTCGCAACCGATTAATCCCAGGTCGTTCACTCTTCTCTGGAGCTGGGTTGCTAGTGATGCTGCAGGAGACTCTGCCGATGATGTGTCTTCTCCTGGGAGCAACTGGATTTCGCTCCGCGGTTGCGCTGGCCGCCTTGCTGCCGCCGCCGCTAACCTGGCTGTCCTGATGCCAGGATATATGCGTCCTGGATACTTGCAATTTGACACCGCAGCATTCGGGGTATGTGTCTCAGCCCATTAGCCATCCAAGAGCTTGCTCAGATGGCGAACCTGCCCCAGCTTGGCAGGGCATTCGTTCAAGACCCCCACGTCCTGCATCGGCGGCTTCTTATTCACCACTGCCTTGGAGCACCGTTGGCGCGCCTTGAGGGCGAGATCGTGATGGGCCGGCTGCTTAACCGGTTCGAACGAATCGCATCGGACAAGGCTCGGCATCGTGCGGTATCGATGCAGCGCGCCAATGGCGGACTGGATACACCTGCCGTTCGGCTCTCGTGACATGAAGACAAGAACAAGCGAAGTAATCTGCGACGCAATACGAATGCTAGGACTCATCGTACCCCTCGCAGCACCGGCCCTAATGTGGATCACCCTCGCCGCCGGCCTACGTCTCGGACTGGCGACCGTACAGTTATGCTTCATGGTTCTGATATCAAACAGGTTGGCACACATCACTGTTCGCATCTGTGAGCTAATCGAATCGAGGGTCCAACACCCGCCTACCGATCCCAGACGCAAGTAGGGGAACAAAATGACTAGCGTTGATCGCATCGAACGACCCAGCTTCGGTGTGTCCAAATGGGCCTAACATCAATGGGCCTGTCATTACTGCGCGATACAACACGTGCCCTGCATGAGGTGACCTTCGTAGTTTCCGGTTTGTGCTGCCATTCTTATAGTTTCCCGTACGTGTTGTCCCATCAGTGTTTCGGCACGAGGCGGCAGTGCGTGTGGTGAAGTCACGATATGTGGACGTCCAATTCGCCTTTGCTGTCGTCGATTTCAGCGTTCCTGGAGCCAGCGGCGGTCTCGCCTCGTGGCTTAGAACCAGTTGACACGGGCGACGTTTGCGCACATGACGAACTCCATACATACGTACCCGTTACTTCGAGAAGTCCTTCGGCAGAAAATTCGTCAGTCGACCCTACGAGGAGTGGAAAGTTGTGCTGAAAATCGCTTGCGAGGTGCCCTGGCAGAACCGCCGCTTCACCGTCCCGCTGGAGCGCGTGAAGCACTGCGAGCAACTCGGATTCGATGCGGTCTTCACCGCCGAAGGCGCGGGTTCGGATGCGTTGACGCCGCTGGCGTACATCGCTGCCCACACGTCGAAGATCAGGCTCGGCACACACGTTGCAACCAGTACTGCGCGCCCTGCGACTGTCCTTGCACAAGGCCTCACAACGATCGATGCGATGGCGGGCGGCGGTCGCGTGATAGCTGGTGTAGGCAACGGGTTTCCGAGTATCGCCGAGGGCTGGCACGGGCGGCCATGGGGCAGACCGGTACGCCGGATGCGTGACTACGTCGGCGTTCTGCGGCAGGCTTTTGCGGGCCAAGGCGCACATGACAACGCTGGCAACGTGATCGAAAGTACCGAGCTCTACTGGGAGCAGTCGCGTGCTCGGCTCGCTAACCCCGTGCGCTGCCAGAGCTCGGAGATCAGTATCCCGTACAGCGGTGGGGGTGCGTTCGGCGTGGAGCCCTGGTCGATGTCGGTCGAATCCGGCTTCGAGCCAGAGATACATCTCGCCGCGGTCGGCCCCCAGATGCTCGAGCTGACCGCGGAAATCGCCGACGGGTGGTTTCCGTGGGGCTTTGCCCCAGGGATGATGCCGACCTTTAAGCCGCTGCTCGACAGCGGCTTCGCGCGCCGCACGGACGGAAAGATGCGCGAGGACTTTGACGTCTGGGCGATCGTCGACTTCGTAGTCTCGGACGATGTAGCGGGCGGTATGGATCTCTTCCGGCCCTACGTAGTGGAGTGGTCGCAGAACATGCGGATGCAGACCGAGGCGCTTGGATTCATCGGCCTATGCGACCGGCTCGCCGAACTTGTCTCAGCGGGACGCCGCGAAGAGGCGCTCGCCGCCGTCCCCGACGACTACGTCGACACGGCGTTCCTGATCGGCCCTCCCACGCGGATCGCCAAGCGTCTGCAATTGTGGATGGACTCCGGCGTTACCGGCCTCATTTTCCGCTACGGCCCACAGGTTCGAGTTGGCACCCAGGAGATCGTCGAGGCCATGGACGTCTGGGAGACGATCGCTAAGGCGACACGTTAGGTTGCAGAGAACTGTCAAGCAAACCTCAACGCGACCTTCAGCATGGGTGACGCGCGGTCATATCGGGTAGACCACGCCGGTAAGGCGCGACGACACACTCCACAGCCACTGTTGCGCTTCTGCACAGTGTGAGCGACCGCTTGATTGGATACTGGCCGTGTTTCCTCGAAGACCCGCGAACCCGTCGGGGCCGTAGTATTCGCCGCCCCGCACGGCCGGATCGGTCGCTGCCCGTAGCGTCGGCCGCGCGCCGAAAACAGCGCCTTTCGGAAACAGATACGGCCCGAGGGCCGCGGATGCGGTCGACACTAATGGGATGAAGCGACCAAGGTCCGTATTACCTGCGGCCCCTGGGTGGGCGGCCACAGCGATTGTCGGCGATTGCGCAGCAGCCAACCTGCGGTTGAGCTCGTACGTGAACATCAGGTTGGCAAGTTTTGACTGTCCGTACGCACTGAACCTGTTGTAACGGGTGAACTGCCATTTCGGGTCATCGAAGTGCATTGGTGCGAGATAGGTGTGGCTTTTGCTGCTCACTGTGACCACTCGGGAACCATGTACCGAAATCAGGTGAGCCAACAGCAGACCGGTGAGTGCGAAATGGCCAAGATGATTGGTGCCGAACTGGAGTTCATAGCCGTCCGCAGTAGTCATGTACGGGGTCCAACAAACACCCGCATTATTGATCAGCAGATGAATTTGCGGATACAACTTCTTCAGTTCTTCGGCCGCTGCCCGCACCGAGTTTAGGTCGGCCAGATCAACTCTCTGCACCCTGAGATCAGCGCGGGGATTATTCTCAGATATCCTGCGTACCGCTAACCGTCCCTTGTCAACGTCACGCACTGCTAGGACTACATGCGCACTCCGGCCGGCTAGGGCTTTCGCGGTTTCATAGCCGAGTCCGGTGTTGCTGCCAGTCACGACAGCGATGCGCCCGCTTTGATCTGGTATGGCTGCGTCAGTCCATCTTTGGGCGTCAACATGGTGACGTTTCAACGCATTGAACACAGGCACCTCCCGGGAAGCTCAGTTTGTCGAACGCTTGACGCCACTCGGCCCACACGCGCGTTGATCATCGCGCTCCCGCCTATCCCGGATTTCAGTCTTCATTTCCCAGCGTGGCGTCAGTGTCGGCGTTTCCGATAGGCCGCGATACTCCTGTCATTGCCGCACCTACCCACACACCGACGAGTAATGATCTCCGCTGCCACAGCAGTCGAAAGTCCACTGCGACCTGTGCCGCGTCGTTTTCACCACAGGGGACTCCCGCGATGACGCTTTATGTCAGAGAAGACCGACTGGGCGCGCACCACGCCCTTGAATCCGTTGCAGCTTTGAAGTCGTTTTCAGCGGGTACGTGGTTCGTGGTGCTGTGACAGGTCAGAATGGGCGACCCAGTCCTTGGGCACATCGGCGGTAAGCGCGAAGTGCACAAAACGGCCTACAGCAGCGGTCGAGGCTCGGTCAGGATTCCACTGCAACATATATGGCACCAGCTGAGTCGGCACCACAGGCCGGACGGAGGCCGTCATCTCGGCACTCGCAATAGATGCCGTTGTAAGGACCCAATCAACCTCAGGCTGCGCGGTCCAATGACATGCCGATAGATCGGAATCTACGAGTTCGACAGTGGGTGGCGACACCCCGGCGACATCCAGGGCTTGCCTTTCGGCTAATGCCCACGCCGGGAATAGTGCGTCACTGTGAACGCCGAGCGTCTCACCCTCTAAGTCCTTCAGAGCTACCGCATCGCGGATAGCAAGGCGATGAGTGAGCCTTAATCCGACCAGCAGAAGCTCTCCGCAGAACACTTCTCCAACGATCCCCGGGGGATTCGCCACCAGACCACAGGTGATCGCGACATCGACAGTGCCCTCAACGACAGCACGCTTGAGGTCGGTCAACCACATCCGCTGGACGACGAGGTCGACTTCGGGCGCCTCGGCATGGAGGGCCGCAGCGAGGTGAGGTGCGAGAACTCCCTGGACCGGAGGCGTGCAACCCACGTGCACGGTACCAGCGTCGCCCCGGGCCAATCGATGAACCGCGGCGGCAGCAGACTCGACCTCGTCAAGAACGACTTTGGCACGGTTGAGCAACTCGGCGCCTGCGGGGGTAAGGGCGACCCGGCGCGTGTTGCGCGTTAGCAGTGGCGTGTCCAACTCGCGCTCTAAACGCCGGATCAAATCGCTCAGCGTCGGCTGCCCGATGTATAGCTTCTGGGCAGCACGACCGAAGTGCAACTCAGTAGCCACCACAACGAAGGCCTCAAGCTGTCGCAGCTCCACCAGCAAATTTTACCCACGCTCTGGGGTGAATGGCGCGGATTAATCGGCGGCAACGATCACAGCGATCCGACATTGGTCCTTTTTCTGGTTGACGGAGCAGCGCATTCTGGACCCGGTCCATTGACAGCGCGAGGGACGAAGCCGCATAACCGCCCGCGTCGTTCCTTCTCCCGACCGGAAGCCCATCGGCCCCTCAGGAGCGGATACCGTGAGATATGAACCCGCTGATACGGCATCGGAGCGAGTCCACCAAAAGCTCAGTGCAGAAGCGTATTTCGCGACCGGGATTGCGCCAATCGGAGTCCACTACGGCGAGATGTGCATCGAGGACACCGCTGCCATGAATGGCTACGCCAGCAGTTCGGCGCCCCCAGCGCTGTTCTCGCCACCACAGCAAACCGCCAATGCCAGTGGGCTCGCAGGCCAGGCCGTCGCGTCGCGCACACAACCGGCAACCGCCACCAATACCGGTACCGTCTCACTGACTGGTCAGCACACGGTCTCTGTGGTGCCCCAGGCACTACAAGTTCTCGCCTCGCCGGCGTCACCAACCGTCTTGACGTCTAATGCCGCAGGACTGCTGCATGGTGTCTTCCGGTCATCCGCCATGTCGTATTCGAGCCTCTTGGGCTCCGATACTGCGGCTACCAGGACCGCCAGCCTGGGCTCAACCTCAGCGCATGTTCAGCCGGTTGGCCCGGGGCGGAAACAACCGGTATCGCCGACAACGGCTGGGAACTCGACTCGATGCGAGGATCTCCGAGCGGCTCAGAGACCACTGTTGAGTCAGTTGAAACAAACCGGAGCAATGCAGGGCTGGCGGGACGAGGCGGCGTTGGCGGGGCCGCAGGAATGCGTGGTTCGTCATCAGCCTCCGACGTGGCCGTTGCCAAGATGGCCAGAGGGAGTCGTCGGCGACGCCGCTTTCACAGGCCGATCCGGAACCGGCATGACTGTGACGTCGTGTTCGACAGACACCGTGCCCTTCACTCATCGCAACCCATCACCGCAAGGGGGCCTATTGCCATGACCGAAACCTCGCGAATAATCACTTCGGTGGACTCTTCGCAATCGTCCAATGGACAAGGGTCCGAGGAACATTCGCTAGGCGAAATCACGCTCGCCCAGTTCTTGCGTGCTCGCCGGAACCTGGTCCAACCTGCCGATGTCGGTCTGCCTGCGGGGGGTCGCCGCAGGGTTGCCGGGTTGCGTAGAGAAGAAGTGGCAGTGCTGGCCGGTATCAGCACCGACTACTACTTGCGCCTTGAGCAGGGGCGAGAAGACAATCCGTCGGATCAGGTGATTGACGCCATCGGCCGGGCGTTGCGACTCGATGACGACGCAGTGAGGTACATGCGAAACCTGATGCGTTATCCGTCGAATGCGGATCGTATTGCACGGTTGCAACAGCCGCATCCTGCGATCGATGCCCTACTTGATGGCTGGTCGACGGCGGCCGCGCATGTGTTTGATCCCGGTCTGACCGTGGTGAGTACGAATAAACTTGCGGCGGCTCTGTATCCGCATCTCGGAGTCGGGGACAACGTCGTGCGCGCGTTGTTTTTCGACCCACAGATGCGAAGCTTTTATCGCAACTGGGAGAAGCTCACTGCGTGGACGGTTTCGTTCATCCGTGCCTTACTCGGCCAACATTCCGATCCGGCGTTAACTGCCCTGATCGACGAGTTGGCGGAGCGAAGCCCGCAGTTTCGACTGCTTTGGGCGCGCCACGGTGTCACTCAGGAAGCTCTCGGAGTGATGCTGATCAATCACCCGCAAGTAGGACCCCTCGACCTCAATTACCAGCAGATGCTGTTGCCGAAGACCGGCCATTGGTTCGTCGCTTACTGGGCTGAACCTGGATCCGCCTCCGAAGCCGGTCTCAGGCGCCTAGCCGATAGCTGATCCTGGCCGTCGAACAGCCAGGAAACATGCGTCCTGGATAGTCCCCGACGGCTGCCGCAGTATCAAGTCATGAGTCTCAACGACTTCGGGCCCGTGAAGCCGAATCAATCCGCTCGTCCGGTGGTGGCAGCCTCCCGTTATTTCGATCTGGATGACGGCGGCTCTGGCCCTAATGGGCGCGCCAGGCGTACCGGTGATACGGGAGGACCAACCGGTTTTCCGCGACCGAAACGGACTGGCCGCAGCGACGACATATCGGTCTGTCGTCGACACCAAGCCCAATCCTGCAGTGTCCTTCAACGCGGTGGGATCCGACCGGGGGATCCATCGATGCCCTACACCAACGTGGAAGAGACTCGGGGCAGAAACCGCGACCGGGCGAAAGATCTAAACCAGCGCCGACGTCTGCTGGCTAAGTCGAGTCGTCGTGACGATTGGTCTGGCCGCCACCGCGGTGGCGGTGGCCTTGGGAGACGTTTTCCACCCGCTCCGGCACGGGGTTCCAGCACCGACGATCACGCAGCCATGGAGAAGGGCCCCGGGAAAGTCACGGGAGATACAGGCCTACAACGAGATTCAGGAGAGCTGCATGCACAATGGCACCGCATTACCGGAATTCGAGCCCGGCGGCGATAAAGAGCTGGCCGCACGCTTCACCCGTGACGCCATCCCGTTGCTCGACGGCTTATACCCACGGGCCGTGCGAATGACCCATAGCCGCGCTGATGCCGAAGACTTGCTCCAGGAGACCGCGCTCAAGGCCTTCGCCGGGTTTCACGGAGTTCGCGACGGAAGCAACCTTGGCGGCTGGCTGCACCAGATTCTGCGCAACACTCACATCAGCGCTCACCGCAAACAACAGCGGCGACCAACGCAGTGGCTGACCGACGACTTCACGGACGCCCAGGTGCTCGCAGAGGCCCGGCACTCGTCAACCGGGCTGCACTCCGCCGAGGATCAGGTACTGAACCTCATGGCAGACAACGATGTTTCGGAAGCGATGACCCAGCTGCCTGAAAAGCTGCGCATCGCAGTCTATTACGCTGACGTCGAGGGCCGTCGGTTTCGCGAGATCGCGGCGCTGACCAATGCCCCGATCGGAACCGTGATGTCGCGGGTGCGTCGGGGGCGGCACCGGCTGTACACCCTCCTGGCCGAAGTGGCCAGGGACCAGGGATACGACCTGAACGACTTCGCATGATCACCTAGCGCATACCAGAAGGCACCGACCGTCGGCTCGCCAAGGCCAGAGTGGTGTCCGGCCATCGTGTCGGGGTCGTGTATGCGGTTACGGATTTCCGGAAAAGTCTGGCCCATAACTCTATTGGGGATACATTCCACGAGGCTGTGTCCGATTCTGTCAGCAGTCATTTGAAGACTCCGAATCGCGTGGACGGGAAGTAGACACAATCCGCTGGATTCGTCAGCGCGGCCAGGGGCGAGAGCGCTCGCACATTCGCGGCAGCTCCCTATCTGTCTAACGCCGAGTCTCCCAGAATGATTGCGGCTAGCTGAACCGGTCCCGCGGGATCAGGCCATTGGTCGGCCCCGGTAAGCCCGATCGGATCGTTGAATAGGTGGCAAGATCATTGCCAGGGCTGGAATGGCCACGCATCCGGATCAGCAGATCGCAAATACTGTCCTGCATGGGCAGTCGCAGGCGAGATGGTCGCCAGTCTTAGCCTGCGAGGACTGCCCTGATCGTTGCAGGCCTGTGACCGTGCTCCACGTGTGTGGTTGGAATTGCTTGTGCTGTAACACAACTCGCGATACGCCGCAGTGATTCTCCGGGCCGCTTGTCGCGTCGAAGATTCGCTGGAGGACCGAGGGCGGTAGCCGCGATGGGCGGCGCAGGCGAATGCCTTGCAATTGCAAACCGCCAGTACCTCATGGGCGTCCGTTATGAGGTGGGTCGGTCTTTCACTGGTTGAATATCGGCGGACGCATTCCCGAATGGGCAGGTCCTTGCGCCGATGGGCAAGAACGTGCCCTCAAACGAAGCCGAAAGCTCCACGCACAATGACGACTTCGATGTTCGATCGTGCGGTCATAGTCGTTGAGAATCGCTGGGCACCCGCTTTGACACCCTTTGTGACCTGTGCCATGCCCGTTGTTTCGGGATCATGGAGACGATCAACGTACCGAGATACGCGCTTGAAGGCGCAATCTCGACGGTCTGCGGAGTTGTTCGTTCAGGTGAATGGATTCCAGGCCACTTCAGCGTTAACCAAGATGTGGGTGAGTCGCAACGCCCCGACGTTCATTCGCCGGAGGCCAGTTCGCCCTGGTTGGTTAGCCTGTTCGAGCTTTCGCCAGATCTGTTGTGCCTTGGTATCGATGGCTACTTCAGATTGGTGAATCCGGCATTCGAGCGAACCTTGGGCCACAGGATGGAAGATTTTCTCGCGCGCCCGATGCTCGATTTCGTCCACCCCGACGACGTGGAGCGTACACGTGCTGCGTTCGTGGTGCTTGCGGGCGGTGATGAATTGCGCCAGTTCGAGAATCGCTGCATCTGTCGGGACGGTTCCGTTCGTTGGCTGCAGTGGAACTGCCGCCCTGAGGCCGACGGAAACGGTCTCATCGCCGCCGCGGCCCGCGACATCACGGACAGTGTGCGACGAGTGGAGCAGGCCGCGTTGCGCAAGGTCGCGACCGTCGTGGCGCATGGTGCCGCCCCGGGCGAGGTATTCATCACCGTTGCGGCCGAGATTGCGGACTTGCTAGGCGCTGACTTGACACTGATAGGCCGCTACGAACTCGACACATCATTCACCTACCTGGCTGCTGGCGGAAGCGTGCAGGCGCCGTCGCTGCTGAAGGATCGGCTGAAGTTGGGAGGCGAGAACCTGGCGACGAAGATCAGGGATAGCGGCAGGCCGGAGTGGATGAGCTACGCCAACGCGAGCGGGCCGATCGCGGGGTTCGCCCACCGACACGGGCTGCGAAGCGCAGTGGGGACGCCGATCCTCGTGGACGGCCGGCTCTGGGGTGCGATGTTCGCCTGTTGGACACAACACCGTGAAATCCCAACGGAGACGATGGAACGGCTGTCCCAGATCACCGAGTTGGTCGCCGCAGCTATCGTGAACGCTCAGACGCGCGATGCCCTGATCGAATCCCGGGCGCGCGTCGTCGCTGCAGGAGATGCGAGTAGGCGTCGGATCGAGCGCGACCTTCACGACGGTGCACAGCAACGGCTGGTGGCCCTGGCCCTCAAGATGCGCTCGCACGAAGCCGAGGTCCCACCAGAGCTCACAGACTTGTTCCGCGATGTGGCGTCCGGGCTCGAAGACGTCCTCAACGAGATTCGTGAACTATCCCGCGGTCTCCACCCCGTCGCGCTGTCACGAGCGGGCCTGGCGTCGGCGTTGCGGACGCTCGGAGACCG
Organism: Mycobacterium sp. ACS1612; assembly: GCF_001667505.1. Lineage (GTDB taxonomy): Bacteria > Actinomycetota > Actinomycetes > Mycobacteriales > Mycobacteriaceae > Mycobacterium. The sequence goes on along the minus strand of NZ_LZHZ01000022.1, from coordinate 68,960 downwards.
CGCTCCGCTCCCCGTGGACGTCGCCGTGCAGATTGCCGAGCGTCCTGCGGAGCAAATAGAGATCGCCGTCTATTACGTGGTCGCTGAAGCGTTGACCAACGTCGCCAAACACGCTCAGGCTGCGCGCGCCGCCGTCGAGGTGGTCGAGGCCGATGGAGTCATTCGCGCCGCGGTATCAGACGATGGCATCGGCGGAGCCGATTTGTCCCGAGGCTCAGGACTTCTCGGCCTCCGCGATCGCGTCGAGGCGCTGAACGGGACCATGACGGTGACCAGCTCGGCATCGGGTACGATGCTGGTCGTCGAACTTCCGACGGCCGGCGACTGATCGCGGTGGAACCGATGATGGGCGAGAGCACCTATTCGCCGTGCTTCGCCAATCCTGAACCAAGGCTTAAGGATCGGACCGGGTAGGCACCGCTCCTCCGTCCGATCCCCACCGCTGCAGAGCGGTCATCTCGGAACGTCAGCTCACGTCGGCGCTGTGAATGCCGTACGGCACGGCGCGCAGCAACGTGACCGTGAGGGAGACGCCGCTGGGCAACGTATACGAACACCGCTGACCGACCCGGGCGCCCGCGATCGCCGCGCCGAGCGGCGACTGCACGGAGTACACCTCCATATCGCCGTACTCGGCGCCGCGCACCCCCAGCAGGAACGTCTCGGTATCGGCGGTGTCGTCGTAGCGGATGGTGACGACCATGCCGGGCTCGGCGATCCCGTCGTCCGGTGGGTCCTCGCCGACGACGGCGTTGAGCAACAGATCGTGGATCTGTTGGATGCGGGACTGCCAACTGCGCTTCACCGCGGCGGCGTTCTCGTCGGCGTCGTCGCCGACGGACCCTGCCGATAACTGCCGCAGGGTCGCCAGCTCCCGATGCAGGCGTTCGTAAGCCTGCGGTGAAATCCAAACTCGTTGTGTAGCGGTCACTAGCTGATTCCTTTCCGAAGTCAGGGTTGTCGCCAGGGGCGGGCCATACCGTCAGCTCCGCCCCTGACGACTCGCGAGCCCCCGCGGTGGGGGCCAGGTTCGACGTGCTCAGCGGCCGACCCGGCGCAGCGGGTCGAACTCGCGCAAGCTCTCGGGTTGTTTACCGGTGGAAATCTGTTCTGCGAGCAGGCGTCCGGTCACCGGGCCGTGCGCCAGCCCCCACATGCCGTGTCCGCCTGCGACGTAAACCCCGCGCGACACCTCACCGATCAGCGGCCTGCCGTCGGGGGTGACCGGCCGCGGACCCACCCAGATGTCGCTGCGCTCGTCCCACCGCACGCCGTCTAACAACGGGCCGGCCGAGGCGACGATCGCGCCCACCCGCTCGGGAATCACCGGCACGGTGGGGTCGCGGAACTCCATGGTGCCCGCCACCCGCAGCGCACCGTGGTACGGCGTGCACGCCACCCGGACGTCCGGCAGGTAGATCGGGCCGAGGACGGGACGGTCGACGGGCACGGTGAACGAATAGCCGCGACCGGCCTGCACAGGCACCCGGACCCTGCCGCCGGCCAACCTGGGCAACCAGGCACCAGTGGCGATCACCGCGGCGTCGGCGGTCAACGGCATGCCGCTGCGCGGATACGCCGCGACGCCGTTGCCCGAACTGAACACCCGGTCGACTTCAAGCGTTCGCATCGCCGCCCCACGCTTCACGACCGCGCGGCCAAGAGCGTGCACGAACCGGCCGGGGTCGACGAATCGTTGCCCGTTGATGCTCAACCCCGCAGTGATCGCCCGCGACGCAAGCGGCACCTGGTCGCGCAGCGCCGCACCAGACAGGGCCGTGACATCGATTGTCTGGCCTGCCTTCTCGAGCTGACGAAGCTCTCTCAGCATGTGGTCGGCTTCGTCGGTCGTGCGGAACAACGCGGTGATCGGGGCATCGGTCACCGGCGCGTCGACGCCGTTGGCGACGAGGACGTCGAACGCTTCCACACAGTCCTCGTTGAGTGGGACACCTGCCCTCACCGCCCGATGCCACGACGACCGCCTGCAGTTCATGGCGAACTGCATCAAGAAGACCCCGAGTGACGCATCGGCGGTGAGCGGGATGTGCAGCGGGGACGACGGATCGCACAGCGCGCGCAGTCCGTAACGCAGCACCGCGGGCGAGTTCAACGGAATCGTCAAGGCCGGCGAAACCCATCCGGCGTTGCCCCACGACGCGCCCGCCGCCACTCCGCTGCGGTCGACGACCGTCACATGGATCCCGCGCTCCTGCAGGAACCACGCCGTCGACAACCCGACGATGCCCGCGCCGATCACCAGTGCCGATCTCGGTCCGCCGTCGATGCGCTCGGCGCCACCCATCACAAACCTTCCTTGTTGAACTTCATCGACATCCCGACCTACCAGCGAGCCAAGCGAAACCGCGCGTCGTACCGCGACGCCGCATCGTTGGGTGCGGTCTCCGTCAGGTCGATGGGCTCGCGTCGTAGGTAACCGATCACGCCGAGCGCGGTGATCAACGCGCCGACCACCCAGGCCGTGGTGGCCACGTCGGTTGTGACGAATCCACCGACCCATGGCGAGAGGAACAACGCGGATCCGGTGACCGCGAGCGTCAAGAAGTCGTAGGTCGGATCGACCGCGAGCAGCGACCAGAGCGCGACCACGGCTGCCAGTCCGCCAAGACCGATCAGTACTGCTGCCCCTGTCGTCGGGCCCGGCATCGCAAGTCCGCGAAGAACACCGACAAGGCCGACTGCCAGTGCCGCCCGCCCGATCCACGACTTGCCTCGATCCACCACAGAAAACTCCCTTCGCACATGCTCTTGATTCCATGGTGGGGAGAGCCGGATTGGTGGGCTTGCCTGCGGGGGACAACGACGGCCGCGCGTTTTGTTCGGTTCCGACAACGACCGTCAGTCGGGGTCGACGGCCGCCCACCGCACCGCCTCCTTCACGGTGCGGGCGCCGACACCCAGCAGCACCTCGTCGAGGACGGCGTGATTCTCGGTGCGTTCAAGGCGGTCCAAGGTGACCACAAGCGTCGAGCCCAGCCCCCTGAGTAGTTGCGCCGTCTGATCCGGTCGAGGGATTAGCCTTGACGAATGACGCACTCCGGTGATCAGACGACGGTGCGGCGGGCATCGACGGCCCTCGCCGACGTCGACACCCCCGGTTGGGCGCAACGGTTCGACCTGCTCTCCGACCCGAACCGGCTGGAGATACTGCTGGTCCTGCACCGCGCTCCCGGCATCTGCGTCGGCGACCTCGCGGCGGTGCTCGGCCGGTCGGAGAACGCCGTGTCCCAGGCGTTGCGGGTGCTGAGACAGCAGGGGTGGGTGTCCTCGACGCGAGTCGGCCGGCTGGTCAGCTACCGGCTCGAGGACGAAATCGTGCACGACCTGTTGCACCGGATCGGCGCCCGGCACGGCTGAGGGCCTTCGGTTATGCGCGTGTTGACGATGGCGGATCCGCTGCTCGCGGATCGCCCCGACTTGGCCGATTCCGGGGAGCCCGCCCATACCCGGATCGGCGGCTGGCTCGAGAAGCTGATCGTGTCGCGCCGGTTGGCGCCCGGCGACAAACTGCCCTCCGAGGTGGAGATCGCCAACGCGCTCGGCGTCAGCCGGATGACGTTGCGCCAGGCGCTCAGTGCCATCGAAGCCAAGGGGCTCATCGACCGTAGGCGTGGCCGGTTCGGCGGAAACTTCGTCGCCGCACCGAGATTCGAGTTCGACCATGCCAGCCTGCCCGGCTTCACCGAGCAGATGCGCCGGATCCACGTCCAGGCGGGCGCCCGGGTGCTGCGCGCGACGACCCGTCGCCCCACCACCGACGTCCGGCAGGCACTCGGCCTCGCGCGCGGCGCACAGGTGCACGAGATCCTGCGCGCCCGACTGGCCAACGGTGAGCCGATCGTGCTGGAGGAGGCATATCTACCCGCCGCCGTTTTCCCCGGCCTGTTGTCCGCTGACCTCACCGGCTCGCTGTATGCGGCGATGCGTGACTACGGCGCATCCCCGTATTCGGCCGAGGAGGAACTCGAAGCCACACAGGCCAACGACCAGCAGGCCGAGATTCTTCGCGTCGCAGCGGGCAGCCCGTTGTTGTTGATCACCAGAACGTCGTTCACCGACGACGGTGTCGCGGTCGAATTCTCCCGCGACTACCACCGCTCCGACCGGGCCCGCATCCGCATCAAGTCGCGGGTGGAACCGGGTTCGCCTGCCCGCGACGCCAGCGGCTGAGCGGCGCCTCGACCAGTGCGGGGGACAGCGCGGTGACGATGGCGGGCGCCGCGGCGGTCAACTCGGGTCGGGGATCGGCTGCGCACACCGCGATGCAGTGCATGCCCGCCGCGACCGCCGCCCGAACGCCGGGCACCGAGTCCTCGAACACCAGCACATCGCCGGGGCTGCGGCCGAGTTCGGCCGCCGCGGACAGGAAGCCCTCCGGATGGGGTTTGCCGTTGGCGACGTCTTCCTCCGCGATCAGGAAGCTGATCCACTCGCCGGTGGGGCTGCCCTCGAGCACCGCCTCGACATCGTCGCGCTGCGCCCCAGTGACGATGCCAACGGGTATGTCGTTGTCCACCAACAGTTTCACCAGAGCGGCCGCGGCCGATCCGATCGGGTTGTGGTCGGCCACCTTCTGCTTGTACACGCCCTGCCGCAGCCGCAGCAGTTCGGTGACCTCGGCCTCGGTGCCGCTTCCGTGCAGCGCCACCGCGTGCTCGATGATCTCCCTGTCGCTGCGCCCGAGCAGGTCGCGGCGGTACTCCTGCGCCGTCATCACCCAGCCGAGGCGGGCCCGAAACAGCTCGCGGAAGATGTCGAACAGGATGTGCTCGTCGTCGGAGAGCGTGCCGTTGAAGTCGAACACCACCGCGGGCCGGTCACTGCGCAACCACGTGTCGATGACTTCAGAGGCCGACGGCATGGCAATAGTCTAGACCTTTAACCGAGTCGGCGTTACAGTGAACCGATGCCGTTCCCCTCGACCGACGCGCAACTCGACGCGCTGCTGGACGAGATCGGAGTGCTGGCCGGTCGGCCGCGGCAACTGCAGGAACTGTCGGGCGGGCTGACGAACTGCAACGTCAAGGTCACCACCCCCGACGGCGTCTACGTCGCCCGGTGCGTCGACACCTCCAACAACTTCCTCGCCATCGACCGCGACGACGAGTACCACAACTCCGTTGCCGCCGAGCGGGCGGGCGTCGGCGCCCCCGTGATCGACTACCGTCCCGACCTCGGCATCCTGCTGTTGGGTTACCTGAACGGGAAGACGTTGTCCAACGCGGACTTCCAGCGTCCGGAGGTGCTCACGAAGGTGGCCGCGGGTTGTCGCGCACTGCACTCGGGGCCCCGGTTCCGCAACTGCTTCGACATGTTCGAGCGGCAGCCGTCGTATCTGAAGACCGTGCTGGACAACGGGTTCAAGATGCCCTCCGACTATCTGGAACACGGGGACACCTTCGGCCGAATCCGCGACGCGCTGAGGGCCATCGATCAGGCCACGGTCCCGTGCAACAACGACCTGCTCGCGGAAAACTTCATCGAAGACGGCGACCGGGTGTGGATCATCGACTACGAATACTCCGGAAACAATGATCCGTGCTTCGAACTCGGCAACACGTGGGCGGAATGCGGACTGACCACCGATCAGCTCGACGAGCTCGTCGCCGCGTACTACGGCCGCACGCTGCGGCACAAGACCGCGCGGGCCCACCTGCAGGGCATTGTCGGCAGGTACGGCTGGACACTGTGGGGCTGCATCCAAAGTGCCACCAGCGCACTCGACTTCGACTTCTGGAGTTGGGGGATACAGCGCTATGAGGCCGCCGTCGCAGAATTCAAGAGCCCGCACATCGACCGCCTGCTCGAAGACGCCCACGCAGAAGACTGAGGATCACATGGCCACCCCTTCGGTTCCTGACCGCGCGCACGTCGTCATCATCGGCGGCGGCGTCATCGGCACCAGCGTCGCCTACCACCTGACCAAGCTCGGCATCATCGACGTCGTACTGCTCGAGCAGGGCCAATTGTCCTGCGGCACAACATGGCACGCTGCCGGACTGGTAGGTCAACTGCGGGCGTCGGAAAGCGCGACCCGGTTGGTGCAGTACTCCACGCAGCTCTACGCCGAACTCGAAGCCGAGACGGGGCTTTCGGCGGGCTACAAGCAATGCGGGGGAGTGACGGTCGCGCGCACCGAGGATCGGATGATCCAGTTGCGGCGCACCGCAGCCAACGCCGCCGCGTTCGACATGGAATGCGAGTTGCTCACCGGTGAACAGGCGCTCGAGCACTATCCGGTGATGCGCGTCGACGATCTCGTCGGAGCGATCTGGCTGCCGGGCGACGGCAAGGCCAACCCCACCGACCTGACCTTCGCGCTGGCCAAGGGCGCCAGGATGCGTGGTGCTCGCATCATCGAAAAGGTCAGAGTCACAGACGTTCTCGCCGCTGGCGGCCGCGTCACCGGGGTCCGCACCGAGCACGGCGACATCGAGGCGGAAATCGTCGTCAACTGCGCGGGCCAGTGGGCCAAACAGGCGGGCGCGATGGCAGGCGTCAACGTGCCCCTGCATTCGGCCGAACACTTCTACGTGGTCAGTGAGCACATCGACGGTGTGCACCCCGATCTGCCGATCCTGCGTGACCCGGACGGCTACACGTACTTCAAGGAGGAGGTCGGCGGCCTGGTCATCGGCGGCTTCGAACCGCAAGCCAAACCGTGGGTGGCGCCCGACGCGATTCCCTACCCGTTCGAGTTCCAACTCCTTGACGAGGATTGGGACCACTTCGAGGTTCTGATGAACAGCGCGCTGCTGCGGATTCCCGCCCTCGAGGCGACGGGAATCAAGAAGTTCTACAACGGACCGGAGAGCTTCACCCCCGACAACCAGTTCATCCTCGGCGAAGCGCCCGAGGTCGCCAACTTCTTCGTCGGCGCGGGGTTCAACTCGGTCGGGATAGCAACCGCAGGCGGTGCCGGCCGTGCGTTGGCGGAGTGGATCGTCAACGGCGCGGCGACCAGCGATCTGACGGGCGTCGACATTCGGCGGTTCGCACCGTTCAACGGCAACAACCGGTGGCTGCGCGACCGGGTCGCCGAGGTGCTCGGCATCCACTACGAAATCCCGTGGCCCAATCGCGAAATGACGACTGCGAGGCCGTTCCGCCGGTCACCGGTACATCACCTGCTGCAAGCCGCGGGCGCGAACTTCGGCAGCAAGATGGGCTGGGAGCGGGCCAACTTCTTCGCCCCTGACGGCGCCACCCCGGCGATCGAATACACCTGGGGCAAACCGAACTGGCTGCCATGGTCGGCCGCCGAGCAGACCACCACCCGCACCGGCGTCACGGTGTTCGACCAGACCTCGTTCTCGAAGTACCTGCTCGTCGGACGCGACACCGAGACGGCGCTGCAGTGGCTGTGCACCGCCGACATGGCTGTCGGCATCGGCACGTCTGTCTACACCGGAATGCTCAACGCACGCGGCACCTACGAGTCCGACGTCACGGTCACGCGCACCGGCGCCGAGGAATACCTGATCGTCAGCAGCGCAGCCACCACCGAACGCGACAAGGACCACATCCAAAAGAACCTGCCCGACGGCGCGAACGCCGCACTGGTCGACGTCACCTCGGCGTACGCGGTGTTCGGCGTGATGGGGCCGAAGTCCCGCGACCTGTTGTCCTCGCTGACGTCGGCCGACCTCTCCGATGACGGCTTTCCGTTCGGCACCAGCCGACTGATCTCACTCGGCTATGCCACCGTGCGGGCCACCCGGATCACGTACGTCGGCGAATTGGGTTGGGAGCTCTACGTTCCCGCTGAGTTCGCCGTCGGCGTCTACGAAGATTTGATCGAAGCGGGCGCCGGCCGCGGTGGCTACTACACGATCGAGTCGCTGCGGCTGGAGAAGGGGTACCGTGCGTTCGGCAGGGAGCTGACCCCGAGCGAGAACCCGGTCGAGGCCGGTTTGTTGTTCGCGTGCAAGCTGAAATCGGATATCGCGTTCCTCGGCCGCGAAGCAGTCGAGAAGGCCAAGGCCGAAGGTCCGCGCAAGAAACTGGCGGGATTCAAAGTGGACTCGCCCGACGCCATGCTGTGGGGCGGCGAGTTGGTCATCCGTGACGGCGAGGTCGCCGGCCAGGTGACGTCCGCGGCGTGGGGTGAGACGACCGGGTCCTGCGTCGGGCTGGCGTATCTACGTGCGTCCGACCACTCGGTCGTCACCATCGACTGGATCAACGCGGGCAGCTACCAGGTGAACGTGGGCGGCCAGCTGTACCCGATCTCGGTGTCGACCAAGCCGCTCTACGATCCCACCAACGCGCGCATTCGCCCATAGCAGACGTCAGCTTGGGTAAAGCTATAGCGTGTGACGACCGAATTCCGTTTGCTCGGCGACGTCGAAGCGCGCGTCGACGGGCAGCGTCTGGAGATCGGCCACGTCCGCCAACGGTGCGTCCTGGTCGCCCTGCTCGTGGATGCCAATCGTCCTGTGCCGGTCGATCAACTCATCGACCGCGTCTGGGCTGACACCCCGCCGCACAAGGGCCGCAATGCGCTTGCGGCGTACATCTCCCGGCTTCGTCAACTGTTCGCCGACGCAGCGGACGTGCAAATTGTCCGCGAGCCCGGCGGATACAAGTTGGCTGTCGACCCGTTGGCCGTCGACCTGCACCGATTCCGTCACCTGGTGACGCAGGCCCGCGCGGCTGCCGAACCGGTCGAAGCCGCGGCGGCGTTCGACAGCGCACTGAGCTTGTGGCGCGGCGACCCGTTCGTCGCGATCGACACCCCGTGGGTCAACGACGTCCGCACTGCCCTTACCGCCGAACGGCTTTCAGTGCAGCTCGACCGCAACGACGCCGCGCTGCGTGCAGGCAGGCATGCCGAACTGCTGGGTGAGCTCACCGCGGCGGTGCACGCGCATCCGCTCGACGAGCGGCTTGCCGGCCAGTTGATGCTGGCGCAGTACCGCAGCGGAAGGCAGGCCGACGCGCTCGACACCTACGCGCGGGTGCGGGAACGTCTCGTCGACGAACTCGGGGTCGATCCCGGGCCTTTGCTGCGCGGGGTGCACCAGTCGATACTGGAAGGCGAACCCGTCGTATCGAAGCCGTCGCGCGTCAGTCGGCCCCAGCCTCACTTACCGCGCAGGACAACGAGTTTCGTGGGCCGCACGCAGGAGGTGCGCCAGGTCGCCGCGGCCCTGCAGGAGGCGGCGCTGGTCACGCTGACCGGTGTCGGCGGCGTCGGCAAGACCCGCCTCGCCCTCGAAGCGGCAGGCGCCGAGGCCGAGCGATACCTCGACGGTGTGTGGTTCTGCGAACTCGCGCCCGTGGAGAGCGGTGCGGTGAGCCACGCGCTGGCGGCCACGCTGCGGTTGCAGCAGCAACAAGGGCTCGGCATCGAGGACACTGTGATCGAGTACTTGCGCAGCCGCGACCTACTGCTGGTCGTGGACAACTGCGAACACGTCCTGGACGCGGCCGCAGCGATACTCGACCGGATCGCACAGCACTGCCCGAAGGTGACGGTGCTCGCTACCAGCAGGGAGGCGCTGGGGGTGGCAGGCGAACGGGTGCTGCCGGTTCCGCCGCTGACCGACGACGACGCCGCGCGATTGTTCGCCGAGCGGGCCAAGGCAGGCAGGCCTGACTTCGACCTCGAGCACGAACCCGTCGGCGCGGTCGCTGAGATCTGCAGGCGACTCGACGGGCTGCCGCTGGCAATCGAATTGGCGGCGGCTCGGATGCGCGTGATGAGCAGCCTGGACGTGGCGCGCCGACTCGACGGGCTGCGCCTGCTCAGCGGCGGCGCCCGCGGTGCACACCCGCGCCAGCAGAGCCTCGCCGCCACCATCGACTGGTCCTATCACCTGCTATCGCAGCCCGAGCAGGCGTTGTTCACCCGGTTGTCGGTCTTCGCGGGCGGGTTCGACCTCGAGTCGGCACACGGGGTGTGCGCTGACGAGAACACCGACGACCACGACACGCTCGAGTCGCTCACCGGCCTCGTCGACAAGTCGATGGTGACGGTGCGCGGCGGCGCCGACCGGTCCCGGTTCGTCGTCCTGGAGACGCTGCGCGGATACGGTCGAAAGATGTTGCGGGACGCCGACGTTGGCGATCTCTATGCAGTGCGGCATGCTGCGTACTACACGGCGCTGGCCGAGCAGGCGGCCGCGGGGATGCACACCGCCGACGAACGCGCGTGGGTGCACCGGATCCTGCCGGACTACGACAACCTGCGTGCCGCATACGAATACGCCGCGGCGGCAGGCGATGTCGATCTGGCGCTGCGCCTGGTCACGTCGATGGCCGAACTCGCGCATCTGCGCGTCGGCTACGAGGCCTCGGGCTGGGCCGAACATCTCGTCGAGGTGGCCGACCGTGAACATCGGTTGTATCCCGCCGCCGTCGGTTTCGCTGCGCGGGGCGCGTGGAACCGCGGCGACTTCGCGCGCGCGAGGGCCCTGGCGGGCAAGGCGCAGGGACGCAATCCCGGCCGCGGCACCGGCCGCGTCGGCTATCCGGGCGACGTGCTCGCGGATCTGGCGCTCTACGAAGGGGATCCGCACGCCGCGCTGATCCACTACGACGCCGAGGTGGCCCGGGCTCATCGCGACGAGGACCCGATTCGGTTGGTGTGGACGCTGTTCTATGTCGCGATCTGTCACGCCGTGCTGCGCGATCCCGCCGCAGGCTTACCCGCCGCCGAGGAATCGGAGCGGGTGGCCGACGCCACGGCCAACCCGACAGCGCGGTCGATGGCACGCTACGCGCTGGGCCTGGTGCTGAAGAAGTCCGAACCGGACCGTGCTCTGGCCCTCTTCGACGAGGCCGCGGAGCTGGCCGCTTCGGTGCAGAATTTCTGGTGGCACGGCATCGCGTTGATGGAGGCCGCGGCGACGCGGGGTGTGCACGGCGATCCGGCAACGGCGGCACGGCTTTTCATCGACGTGCTCGACCATTGGGACCGGGTGGGGGATTGGAGCCAGCAGTGGCTCAACCTGCGGTACGTCGCGCGGTTGCTGGCGCGATCGGGCGCCGACGACGACGCGCGCGCACTGCACCACGCGCTGGTGTCGGCGGGTAAACCCTCGCCGCTGCACGAAGTGCAGGTGCCCGGCGCGGCGCTGACCGGCGCGCAAGCCGTCGCGACGGCGATCGCAGCCTTGCGCCGCCTCGCTTAGGCAGTTTGACCTGCGCATTTCACGATCGCCGAACCGTCGTCGAATGCCCGTAAGCCACCGTGAATATCAGCAGTAGACCTGAGGAGGACGATTGTGAGCACTGCTGAACAAGAACGGCTGTACGACGCGGGCGCCGACCGGGCGCTCAAGGCCAAACACCGCGCGCTGTGGGCGTCGGGTGACTATCCGGCTGTCGCCGCCGAACTCATCCCCGCGCTCGGGCCCGAGCTTGTGCGGACTACCGGAGTGAAACCAGGTGACCGCGTGCTGGACGTGGCAGCCGGTTCGGGCAACGCGGCGATTCCCGCCGCGCAGGCCGGTGCGATCGTGACCGCCAGTGACCTGACCCCGGAACTTTTCGACACCGGCAGGCGGATCGCGGCCGAACGCGGCGTAGAACTCGAGTGGGTCGAGGCCGATGCGGAGGCAATGCCGTTCGCGGACAACAGTTTCGACGTTGTGATGTCCTGCGTCGGGGTGATGTTCGCTCCGCACCACCAGGTGGCCGCCGACGAGTTGATCCGGGTGTGCAGGCCGGGGGGCACCATCGGCCTGATCAACTGGACGCCCGACGGTTTCCTCGGCAACCTGTTTGCCACGATGAAGCCGTACGCTCCGCCGCCCCCGCCCGGCGCCAGTCCGGCGCCGCTGTGGGGCAACGAGGACCATGTGCGGTCGCTGTTGGGTGACCGAATCGCCGACCTGACGGCGCGGCGGCAGACCGTGCGGCTCGACCACTGCACCGACCCGGTCGAGTTCCGCGAGTACTGGAAGCGCAACTACGGCCCGACCATCGCGACCTACCGGTTCAACCAGGACAAACCCGACCGCGTCGACGCCCTGGATCGCGACTTGGAGGCTTTCCTGACAGAGTGGCAGCAAGACGGTGGGTGGAACGCCGAGTATCTGTTGGTCACCGCGACCAAACGGTTGGCATGATCATCTGAACATCTAGACAGATGAACCGATGGCGGCATAGGCTCGCCCCATGACCGTCGTCGAACAGCCTGACAGCAAGCGATTCGACCGTACGGACTGGACGACGATCACCGCGATGGGCGGCGTGGTCTCCGCGCTCCACCTGTTCGGCTGGGGCGTGCTGGTCTTCGGGGTGGCGCCGCAGCACATCACCCTGGGATCGGCCGGGGTGTTCGGCGTCGGACTCGGCGTGACCGCATACCTGCTCGGGGTGCGCCACGCGTTCGACGCCGACCACATCGCCGTCATCGACAACACCACCCGCAAGTTGGTGGGTGAGGGCACCAGATCGCTGTCGGCGGGATTCTGGTTCTCACTGGGACATTCCAGCGTGGTGTTCGGGCTGGCGTTCCTGCTGGCGATCGGCGTGCGCGCGGTGGTGGGCCCGGTGCAGGACGAGGGTTCGCCGCTACTGCAGACGCTCGGCCTGATCGGCTCACTGGTGGCTGGCACCTTCCTGATTCTGATCGGGCTGTCGAACATGTTCGCGGCGGTGGGCATCGCCAAGGTGTTCCGCCGGATGCGCAGCGGCGACCTCGACGAGGCCGAACTCGAACGGCAACTCGCCAGCCGCGGATTTCTGGCCAGGATCTTCGCCAGGGTGATGCGCCGGGTCAGCAAGCCGTGGCACCTGTACCCGGTCGGCCTGCTGATGGGCCTCGGCTTCGACACCGCAACGCAGGTGGCGCTGCTGGTGCTCGCCGCGGGAACGGCGGCGTTCACGCTGCCCTGGTACGCCATCCTGGTGCTGCCGGTGCTGTTCGCCGCGGGCATGAGCCTGTTCGACGCGGTCGACGGCATCCTGATGTCCAGAGCCTACGGGTGGGCGTTCCTGCAGCCCGTCCGCAAGGTGTACTACAACCTCACCGTGACGGTGCTGTCGGTGATCGTCGCGCTGGTGATCGGCGTCATCCTGCTCTCGGGTCTGGTGGCTGAGCGGTTCGGCATCCACTCGGGTCCGCTGGCCGCGATCGCGTCGGCGAACCTCGAGTTCGTCGGCTTCATGATCGTCGGGCTGTTCATCGCGGCATGGCTGATCGCCGTGGCGGTCTGGCGCTTCGGGCAGGTCGAAAAGCGTTGGGCGCCAGCCGTGGACGCGTCCTAGTGTCGTTTGGACGGCGGCCACGGCGGCTCGCCGCATAGCGTCAGCAACGCGTTCTCGACCACCTCGGGCAGCGCCGGGTGGATCCAGTACTGGCCGCGGGCCATCTCCTGAGCCGGCAGGTCGAACGCCATCGCCTGGATCAGCGGCTGGATCAGCGAGGACGCCTGGTGCCCCATGATGTGCGCGCCGAGCAGCAGCCCGGTGTCCTCGTCGACGATGATCTTCGCGATGCCGGTGGTGTCCTCCATCGCCCAGCCGTACGCCACGTCACCGAAGTCCTGGATCTTCACCTTGATGTTGAAACCCTTTGCTCTGGCCTCGTTTTCGGTGAGGCCGACGCTGGCGATCTGTGGCTCGGTGAACACCGCTGACGGCACATACCGGTGACTGGACGGCATCAGCGCCTCGGTGTCGTCCCAATCCTGCAACAGGTTGTGCTTGACGACGCGGGCCTCGTGGTTCGCGACGTGCTTGAGCTGATAGTCCGATGACACGTCGCCCAGCGCGAAGATGTTGCGCGCCGAGGTGCGTTGGAACTGATCCACCACCACCTGGCCGCCCGCGTTGACCTTCACACCCGCGTGTTCGGCGTCCAGCAGGTCGCCGTTGGGCACCCGGCCGGTCGCCACCAGCAGCACGTCGCCGCGCACCGTCGAGCCGTCCGTGCACCGAATCTCCACCCCGTCGCCGACCGCGCGGGCGTCGGCCAACTCATGGTGGTTGCGGATCTCCCACTTGCGGCTGGCGAGGTCGGTGAAGCGCATCGTGATGTCGTCGTCGTGCCCGCGCAGTAGCGAGCTGCCGCGGATCAACATCGTCACCCGGCTGCCGAGCGACGAAAAGACGTGGGCGAACTCACAAGCCACGAACCCGCCGCCGATGATGACGACGTGCTCGGGCACCTCGGCGATGCGCATGACGGTGTCGCTGGTGTGGTGCGGTACGCCGCATTCGGCCACCGCGTCGGGCACCACGGCGCGGGACCCGGCCGCGATCACCACCTGATCGGCGGTGAACTCGTCGCCGTCCTCGGTGCGCAGCGCGTAGCGGCCGTCGGGCAGCGTCGGCCGGAACCGGGTGTGACTGGCGAACACCTGCACGTTCGGTGAGGACCGGCGGTAGTTCTCACCGCCGAGAGCGATCGGGTCGATACGGCCGAACACCCGCGAGACGATGTCCGTCCACCGCACCCCGTCGATGTGTGCGTCGACACCGAATCGTGATGACTCCCGGGCACTTTGGGCGACATCGGCGGCGTAGACGAACATCTTCGTCGGGATGCAGCCGACGTTGAGGCAGGTGCCGCCGAAGGTGCCCTGCTCGCATATCGCCACCTTCTTGTCGGCGTAGCGCTCGTCGAGGATCGAGTTACCCGAACCGGTGCCGATGATTGCGATGTCGAAATGGCTCATGTGATCACCCTCGTTCGGATCGGGTTGGCGCATCGGTGGGTTCGGCCAGATACAAATCCAGCCACTGGTCGAGTGCCCGGTACGCCGCTTGCCGCGACTCGGGCACCGACAAGAAGACGTCGTGCTTGGCGTCGGCAATCGGCACGATCGTCGAGTGGTTGCCGATGCAGCCCGCCCAGCGCGCGATCTGCTTGACGTCGAGCACCGCGTCGCCGCGCTGGATCTTGTCGGGGTCCCTGGCTTCGCGCACGCTGCGGTCGGACCGCAGGATCAGGTTGGGCACGCCGACGTCGAGACCGCGGTGCAGCCTGGCGTGCGCCCGGCGGATCGCGTGCAGCCAGCCGAACGTGACGGGGAACCCGCCGATCGGCTTCCACGCCAGGTTGTAGTCGAATTCACCGCCGTATTCCCGGTGCAGCGTCGCGCCGTAACCGCCCTCGGTGGGCGACCTCAGCACCCGCGTCTTGCGGAGCCGGGAGATGGCGCCGATCACGGCGCCCGTCGGCGCGGTGCGCAGAATCGCGGGGCCCTGCAGATCCAGCCACGGACTGTTGAGGACCAGGCCCGCGATGCGTCGCCTGGCGGTGTCACCGCGGCGCCGCACCCGGTCCAGCCACAGCGCGACGATGAGGCCGCCGGTGGAATGGCCGTTGATCAGAATGGCGGCCTTGGGTGATTCCTGCGCGATCACGTCGAGCGTCCGCTCGAGTTCGGCGTCGTAGCGGGCCAGGTCGGTGGTGAAATGCGGTGTCTGGCCCTCGCGCCACGACCGCCCGCACTTGTTCAGGTCGAGTGCGTAGACGGCGAAGCCTCTGGCGGCGGCGTGGTCGGCCTGGTCGGTGTTGAAGAAGTAGTCGGTGAACCCGTGCACCAGCAGCACGGCGTGTTTCGCGGACGGGTCGGCCTCGCCGCGGCGCACCAACGTGGCGACCAGGTCGCCCTCGCCGTCCGGATCCGGGCCGAGCTGAAATGTCTGCTGCCAATAGCCAGGCAGCACATCGGGCTCCCATCCAGGCACAACAGCCACCTTAACGGCGCGCCCGTATCGACCCGGGCCGAGCCCGGCGGGATAGCCTGAACAGCGATGTCTGACCCGAAGACCGCACAGACCGACGTCGTGCTGGTAGGCGCCGGCATCATGAGCGCCACGCTGGGCGCGCTGTTGCGGCAGGTGGCGCCGGACTGGTCGATCACCCTGATCGAGCGGTTGGACGCGGCGGCGGCCGAGAGCAGCTACGCGTGGCACAACGCGGGCACCGGGCACGCCGGGCTGTGCGAGCTCAACTACACGCCGGAGCGCCCGGACGGTTCGATCGAGATCAGCAAGGCCGTCCAGGTCAACGAGCAGTTCCAGGTGACCCGCCAGTTCTGGGCGTACGCCGTGGAAAACGGGCTGCTGCCCGACGTCCGCGGCTTTCTGCATCCGATCCCACACGTCAGCTTCGTGCGCGGCGCAGGACCCGTCGGCTACCTGAAACGGCGGCACGACGCGCTCGTCGGCAATCCGCTGTTCGCCTCGCTGGAGCTGATCGAGGACCGCGACGAATTCGCCAGACGGCTACCGCTGATGGCCCGGGGGCGCGATTTCGCCGAGCCGATCGCGCTGGCGTGGGCGCAGGACGGCACCGACGTCGATTTCGGGGCGTTGTCACGACAGCTCATCAGCTATGGCGCCGCCCAGGGCATGGCCACGATGTTCGGCCACGAAGTGCGGCGTCTCAGCAAGCAGGCCGACGGCAGTTGGACACTGTCGGTCGCCAACCGCCGCACCGGGGAGACGCGAAAGCTGACCGCCAAGTTCGTGTTCGTCGGGGCAGGCGGCGGCACCATTCCGCTGTTGCAGAAGTCCGGCATCGCCGAATCCGCCGGGTTCGGGGGTTTTCCGGTCGGCGGTGCGTTCCTGCGCAGCGACCGGCCCGCGCTGACTGCCGCGCACCGCGCCAAGGTGTACGGCATGCCGCCACCGGGGGCGCCGCCGATGGCCGGCTCTCATCTGGACGCCAGGGTGATCAACGGCAAGCCGTGGCTGGTGTTCGGGCCGTTCGCCGCCTGGTCACCGAGGTTCTTGAAGCACGGCAATCCGACTGATCTGCTGTTGTCGGTGCGGCCGAACAACCTGATGCCGATGGTCACCGCCGCGGCGTCGCAGACCAAGTTCGTCAAGTATCTGATCGGCCAGCTGGTGCAGCCGGATTCCGAACGCGTGCATGCGCTGCGCGAATTCATGCCTGGCGCAGTCGATTCCGACTGGCAGTTGGATGTGGCCGGGCAGCGGGTGCAGGTGATCCGTCGGGTCAAGGGCGGTCGCGGCGTGTTGGACTTCGGCACCTCGGTGTTGGCCGCCGCCGACGGCACGATCGCCGGGCTGCTGGGTGCCTCGCCCGGCGCGTCGACTGCGGTGCCTGCGATGCTCGACGTCATGCAGCGTTGTTTTCCCGACCGCTATCCGACGTGGTTGCCCAAGCTCAAGGAGATGGTGCCGTCGCTCGGCACCGCATTGTCGAAGGAACCGGCGCTGTTCGAGGAGGTCTGGTCGTGGGGCACCAAGGTACTGAAATTGAATGAGTCGGTGACGGCCCGATGACGGTTGCGTTGCGCCGCAGTTGGGCCAAGGACCTGGACGCCGCGACCCTCTACGAGCTGCTCAAGCTGCGCGTCGAGGTGTTCGTGGTGGAGCAGGCCACCCCGTATCCGGAGTTGGACGGCCGCGACCTGGATGCCGAAACCCGGCACTTCTGGTTGGAAACGCCCGACGGCGAGGTCATCTCGACGCTGCGGCTGATGGAGGAACATCCGGGCGGGCACAAGGGCTTCCGCATCGGGCGGGTCTGCACCAAACGCAGTGCGCGCGGCCACGGCCACACCAACCGGCTGCTGCAAGCCGCCTTGGCGGAGGTCGGCGACTATCCGTGCCGCATCAACTCGCAGACCTACCTCGAGGAGATGTACGGCAGGCACGGCTTCGTTCGCGACGGTGACGAGTTCCTCGACGACGGCATCCCGCACGTGCCGATGATCAAGGCGGGCGTGCACACGTGACGCCGGGCTATCCGTTCAGCGCGATCGTCGGCCATGAGCGGCTGCGGTTGGCGCTGCTGTTGTGTGCGGTGCGACCGGAGATCGGCGGTGTGCTGATCCGCGGTGAGAAGGGCACCGCGAAGTCGACGGCGGTGCGCGCGTTGGCGCATGTGCTGGCCGACATCGACGGCGCGGCACTGGTCGAGTTGCCGATCGGCGCGACCGAGGACCGGGTGGTCGGGTCGCTGGATCTGCAGAAGGTCCTGCGCGACGGGGAGCACGCGTTCTCGCCGGGTCTGCTGGCCCGCGCGCACGGCGGCGTGGTGTACGTCGACGAGGTCAACCTGCTGCACGACCATCTGGTCGACGTGATTCTCGATGCCGCGGCGATGGGGCGGGTTCACGTTGAGCGCGACGGTGTTTCGCACAACTACGAGGCGCGCTTCGTGCTCATCGGCACGATGAACCCCGAAGAAGGCGAACTGCGACCGCAGCTTCTCGACAGGTTCGGGTTGACCGTCGATGTGCAGGCCTCCCGCGACGTGGAGGTGCGCGCCGAGGTGATCCGGCAGCGGATGGCGTTCGAGGCCGACCCCGCCGGATTCGCCGAGCGCTATGCGTCCGCGGACGCCGAGTTGGCCCGCCGCGTCGCCGATGCGCGTGCGCGGGTGGCGTCAGTGCCGTTGCCGGACAGCGAATTACGACGCATCGCGGCGCTGTGCGCGGCGTTCGACGTCGACGGTATGCGCGCCGATTTGGTGGTGGCGCGCACGGCCGTCGCGCACGCGGCCTGGCGGGGCGCCGATACGGTGGGCGAAGAGGACATTCGGGTGGCCGCCGAACTGGCGCTGCCGCACCGGCGGCGGCGTGACCCGTTCGACGACCCCGGACTGGATCAGGACCAACTCGACGACGCGATGGCACAGGCCGGCGAAACGGCCGACGAGCCCGAGCCCGACCCGGATCCCCCGCCGGGCGGGGGCAAATCGTCTGGTCCTGACGATTCTGTGCCACAACATAATTCGAACTCAGCCACCCGGCCGAGCGCGGCGCCATCACCGGTGTTCCGGACGAGGGCGCTGGTGGTGCCCGGCGTCGGCGACGGCGCACCCGGCCGTCGGTCGCGGGCCCGCAACCGCACCGGAAAGGCGATCGCGGCGACGGACGACTGGGACGCGGGGCACGGCGTGCACGTGTTCGGGACGCTGTTGGCCGCCGCGGGTCGCCAGCGGATGCCGGGCAGACCGCGTCCGGAAGCACAGGACGTGCGACGGTCGATACGGGAAGGCCGCGAAGGCAATCTGGTCATCTTCGTCGTCGACGCATCAGGGTCGATGGCTGCGCGTGATCGCATGTCGGCCGTCGGCGGGGCGACGCTGTCGCTGTTGCGCGACGCGTACCAGCGCCGCGACAAGGTCGCGGTGATCACGTTCCGGCAGCAGGACGCCAAGCTGTTGTTGCCGCCGACGTCGTCGGTGCACATCGCGAGCAGGCGACTGGCGCGGTTCGACACCGGCGGGAAAACGCCGCTGGCGCAAGGCCTGCTGGCCGCCCGCGACGTGGTGGTGCGGGAGAAGGCGCGCGACAGGGTCAGGCGCAGCCTTGTCGTCGTACTCACCGACGGGCGCGCGACGGGTGGACCCGATCCGCTGGGCCGCGCGCGGACCGCCGCGGGCCTGCTGGTCGCGGAGGGGGCAACAGCCGTCGTGGTGGACTGTGAAACCTCTTATGTGCGACTGGGTTTGGCGGAGCAGCTGGCCCACCAACTCGGCGCGCCTGCGGTGCGGTTGGCGCATTTGCGCGCCGACGCACTCACCGACGTCGTGCGCACTGCCGCGTAAGGAGACCGCGATGCCACAGGGTCAACCGCTCACCGTCCCCGACGACGGCTTGACGACACGCGCCCGTCGCAACGCGCCGCTGCTGGCGGTGCACACCGGCGCGGGCAAGGGCAAGTCGACCGCGGCGTTCGGCATGGCGCTGCGGGCCTGGAACCAGGGCTTCGACGTCGCGGTGTTCCAATTCGTCAAGAGCGCGAAGTGGAAAGTCGGCGAAGAGGCCGCATTCCGGGAGTTGGGCCGGTTGCACGACGAGCACGGGGTCGGCGGGCCGGTCGAGTGGCACAAGATGGGCTCGGGGTGGTCGTGGTCGCGTAAACAGGGCAGCGAGGTCGACCACGCCGCGGCCGCCGCCGATGGGTGGGCCGAGATCACGCGGCGACTCGCCGAGCAGCGGCACGACTTCTATGTGCTCGACGAGTTCACCTATCCGCTGAAGTGGGGCTGGGTGTCCGTCGACTCGGTGGTCGCGACGCTGACGTCGCGGCCGGGGACCCAGCATGTGGTGATCACCGGCCGTGATGTGCCGCAGCAGTTGCTCGACGCCGCCGATCTGGTGACCGAGATGACGAAGGTGAAGCACCCGATGGACGTCGGCCGCAAGGGTCAGAAGGGCATCGAGTGGTGAACTCCACCGGCGCGAGCGACCCCGAATTGCCAACAATTGCGGCGTGTCGGCGTGCAGACACGGTCACTCGCGGGGAGAGGTGACGTGAGTACGCCAGCGGTGGTCATCGCCGCGCCCGCGTCGGGCAGCGGAAAGACTACTGTCGCAACGGGTTTGATGGGTGCGCTGCGGCGCGCCGGGCGCCGCGTCGCACCGTTCAAGGTGGGCCCGGACTTCATCGACCCCGGCTACCACGCGCTGGCGGCGCTGCGGCCGGGCC
Organism: Mycobacterium sp. ACS1612; assembly: GCF_001667505.1. Taxonomy (GTDB): domain Bacteria; phylum Actinomycetota; class Actinomycetes; order Mycobacteriales; family Mycobacteriaceae; genus Mycobacterium. The sequence continues at coordinate 48,563 of NZ_LZHZ01000022.1, read as the reverse complement.
GCAACCTGGACCCGGTGCTGGTGGGGGAGCACCTGATCGGCCCGCTGTACCGGCACGGCAGTGCGGATGCCGACATCGCCGTCGTCGAGGGCGTGATGGGCTTGTTCGACGGCCGCATCACCGACAGCGCGACGGCCCAGGGATCCACCGCGCACGTCGCCGCGCTGCTGGGCGCGCCGGTGGTGCTGGTAGTCGACGCCAGAGGCCAAAGCCACAGCATCGCGGCCCTGCTGCACGGCTTTTCGACGTTCGACCAGTCGGTGCGCATCGCGGGGGCGATCCTCAACCGCGTCGGCTCGACGCGCCACGAGGAGGTGCTGCGACAGGCCTGCGAACACGCGGGCGTGCCGGTGCTGGGCGCGATCCCGCGCGCCGACGAACTGGCCGTCCCGTCGCGGCACCTCGGCCTGGTCACCGCCGTCGAACACGGCGAGCAGGCGCGGGCCGCCGTTGACGCGATGACCGAACTGGTGGGCAGACACGTCGACCTGGCGGGCGTCGTCGCCGTGGCGGCCAGCAGGGTGACCGACGCGCCGTGGCAGCCCGCCGCGGCCGATCCGGTGGCCGCGGGCGTCACGGTCGCGCTGGCGGCGGGCAGGGCCTTCTCGTTCGGCTACACCGAACACGGCGAACTGTTGCGGGCCGCCGGCGGCGACGTCGTCGAATTCGACCCGCTGGCCGATCCGCTGCCGTCGTCGACCGATGCGCTGGTGATTCCCGGCGGATTTCCCGAGCAGTTCGGCACGGATCTGTCGGCCAACGATGTTGTCCGCCAACAGATCCATCACCTGGCCGCGGGCGGCGCGCCGATTCAGGCGGAATGCGCGGGTCTGACGTATCTGGTCGACCACCTCGACGGGCACCCGATGTGCGGCGTGCTGGCCGGATCGGCGCGGTTCACCGATCGGCTGACCCTGGGCTACCGGGAGGCCGTCGCGGTCACCGACTCGGCGCTGCATGCCGTCGGCGAGCGGGCGATGGGACACGAATTCCACCGCACCACAGTCACTTTCGCCGACAGCTACCCGCCTGCCTGGGTCTTCGCAGGCGGGGTCCGCGACGGCGCCGTCGACCGCGGCGTGCACGCGTCGTATCTGCACACCCACCCCGCCGCGCATCCGCATGCGATATCCCGCTTCGTGGCCGCGGCTGAGCCGCGCTTTAGCTCCCGCGGCTGAGCCGCGCTTTAGCTCCCGCGGCGGCAACCTCTAAGCTCGCCGGGTGAGTTCCGCGGAAATGACCTCGGACAACGCCTACCTCGTCGGCCTGCGCCTGGCCGGCAAGAAGGTCGTGGTCGTCGGGGGTGGCACGGTGGCCCAGCGCCGCCTGCCGCTGCTGATCGCCAACGGTGCCGACGTGCACGTCATCACCCGCAGCGCCACCCCGGCCGTCGAGGGTATGCCCGGAATCACGTTGACGCTGCGGGAGTTTCGCGACGGCGACCTCGACGACGCCTGGTATGTGATCGCGGCCACCGACGATCCGGCCGTCAACGCCGCCGTTGTCGCCGAGGCCGACCGCAGGCACATCTTCTGCGTGCGCGCCGACATCGCCCGTGAGGGCACTGCCGTCACACCCGCCTCATTCGATTACGAGGGTCTGTCGGTCGGGGTGCTGGCCGGCGGTGAGCACCGCCGCTCGGCGGCCATCCGGTCGGCCATCCACGAGGCGCTGCAACAAGGAGTCATCACGGCCGACGCGCCAGGCGCAGTACAGGGCGGTGTCGCGCTGGTCGGCGGCGGACCTGGCGACCCGGAGTTGATCACCGTGCGGGGCAGGCGCCTGCTGGCGCACGCGGACGTCGTCGTCGCCGACCGGCTTGCCCCGCAGGAACTGCTGGCCGAACTGCCGCCGCAGGTCGAGGTCATCGACGCCGCGAAGATCCCGTACGGCCGGGCGATGGCGCAGGACGCGATCAACGAGGTGATGATCGAACGGGCCAAACAGGGCAAGTTCGTCGTCCGACTCAAGGGCGGTGACCCGTTCGTGTTCGCACGCGGCTACGAGGAGGTGATCGCGTGCGCGGAAGCCGGGATTCCGGTCAGCGTCGTGCCGGGTGTGACGAGCGCCATAGCGGTTCCCGCGCTGGCGGGTGTTCCGGTCACACATAGGCACGTCACGCATGAATTCGTGGTGGTCAGCGGCCACGTTGCGCCCGACCACCCCGAATCGTTAGTGAATTGGAATGCGCTGGCCGCGCTGTCGGGGACGATCGTGTTGCTGATGGCCGTCGAGCGCATCGAGTTGTTCGCCAAGGCGTTGTTGGAAGGCGGTCGACCTGCGGATACGCCGGTGCTCGTGGTGCAGCACGGGACGACGTCCGCTCAGCGAACTTTGCGTGCGACGCTTTCCGACGCCTCGGAGCGGATCCGCGAAGAGGGCATCAGGCCCCCGGCGATCATCGTGATCGGCTCCGTCGCGGCCTTCGCCGGATAAAGGATTCTTAAGATTACTGTAAGGTAACCACCTATGACGGCTCTCAATGACGCAGAGCGAGCTGCCATCCGTCGTGATGCCGAAGGTGGGGCTAACAGGGGGCTTCCGATAAACGTGGACCACTCTGGGCTCGAGCAAACAGGCAGGTCACTAGCTTGGCTACCCTCGCGGCGGTTCGTCGCCGCGGTGATCGCGATCGGTGGCATGCAGCTGCTCGCCACCATGGACAGCACCGTTGCCATCGTCGCGCTTCCTAAGATTCAGGACGAGCTGAGCCTGTCCGACGCCGGTCGCAGCTGGGTGATCACCGCCTACGTGCTGACCTTCGGCGGGCTGATGCTGCTCGGCGGCAGGCTCGGCGACACCATCGGCCGCAAGCGCACGTTCATCGCAGGCGTCGCGCTGTTCACCATCGCCTCCATACTGTGTGGACTGGCGTGGAACGAGGCCACCCTGGTCACCGCCCGACTGCTGCAGGGGGTCGGCGCGGCGATCGCTTCGCCCACGGCGCTGGCACTGATCGCGACCACGTTCCCGAAGGGGCCCGCGCGCAACGCCGCCACCGCGATCTTCGCCGCGATGACCGGGGTCGGCTCGGTGATGGGCCTGATCGTCGGCGGTGCGCTGACCGAGGTGTCCTGGCGGTGGGCGTTCCTGATCAACATCCCGATCGGCCTGCTGATGATCCAGTTGGCCCGCACCACGCTTCGCGAGACGCACCGGGAACGGCTCAAGCTCGACGCCGCAGGCGCCATCCTGGCGACGCTGGCGTGCACGTTCGCGGTGTTCGGCTTCTCGATGGGCCCCGAACACGGCTGGCTCAAGCCGTTGACGGTGGGCTCCGGACTCGCCGCGCTGACCTTCTTCATCGCGTTCCTCTACGTCGAGCGGTCCGCCGAAAACCCGGTCGTGCCTTTCGAACTGTTCAAGGAGCGCAACCGGGTTGCCACGTTCGCCGCCGTCTTCCTCGCAGGCGGCGTGATGTTCACGCTGACCGTGCTGATCGGCCTGTACGTGCAGGACATCATGGGCTACAGCGCGTTACGCGCGGGCGTCGGGTTCATCCCGTTCGTGGTCGCACTCGGCGTCGGCCTCGGCCTGTCGTCGCATCTGGTGTCGCTGTTCCCGCCGCGGGTGCTGGTGATCGCGGGCGGCGTGCTGGTGCTGGGCGCGATGATCTACGGCTCGACGCTCAACGGCGGCATCCCGTACTTCCCGAACCTGGTGGTGCCCATCGTGGTCGGTGGCTTCGGCATCGGCATGATCGTCGTCCCGTTGACCGTTTCGGCCATCGCCGGGGTGGGCTTCGACCAGATCGGGCCGGTGTCGGCGATCGCGTTGATGCTGCAGAACCTCGGCGGGCCGGTCGTGCTGGCGGTGATCCAGGCGGTCATCACGTCGCGCACGCTGTACCTCGGCGGCACCACCGGGCCGGTGAAGAACATGGACAGCGCGCAACTGCACGCCCTGGATCAGGGCTACACCTACGGGCTGCTGTGGGTGGCCGCGGTCGCGGTGATCGTCGGCGCGGTGGCGCTGTTCATCGGCTACACCTCCGAGCAGGTGGCGCACGCGCAGGAAGTCAAGGACGCGATCGACAGCGGAGAGCTCTAGCTCGACATCAAGCCTGAGCGAGCTCTATCGATTTGATCCTCGGTAGGCTGGCAAGCCATGTCTGCCGGGGAGTCAACTGAGCGCTCCACGGCGCCCCTGTCCTCCTCGGTGCTGGGCATCGCGATCATCGCGATCACCGGCATGCAACTCATGTCGACGCTCGACGGCACCATCGTCATCGTCGCGCTGCCGCGGATGCAGGCGGAGTTGGATCTCTCCGACGCCGCCAAGAGTTGGGTCATCACCAGCTACGTGCTGACGTTCGGCGGGTTGTTGCTGCTCGGCGGGCGGGTCGGCGACGCGATCGGGCACAAGCGGGCTTTCCTGTCCGGCGTCGGCGTGTTCACCATCGCGTCGCTGATGTGCGGGCTGGCCACCGAACCCGTCACGCTGATCGTGGCCCGCGCGGTGCAGGGCGCAGGCGCCGCGGTGGCCGCCCCGACCGGCCTGGCCCTGATCGCCACCACCTACGCCGTCGGCCAGGCCCGCAACAAAGCGCTCGCGGTGTCGGCGGCGATGCAGGGCATCGGTTCGGTGCTCGGCCTGGTGCTCGGCGGCGCGCTCACGGTGATTTCATGGCGTTTGGCGTTTCTGATCAACGTGCCGATCGGCATCGCGATCATCACCATCGCGGTGCGGCGACTGGGCGAGACGCATCACGAACGACTCAAGCTCGACGTCACCGGCGCTCTGCTGGCCACCCTGGGCTGCACGTCGGCGGTGTTCGTCTTCACGCAGGGCCCGCCGCGCGCATGGGTCGACCCGTGGGTGATCGGCGCGGGCGTCGCGTCGGCGGCGTTCTTCATCGCGTTCCTGATCGTCGAACGCACCGCCGAGCATCCGATCGTGCCGTTCTCGGTGTTCGACAACCGCAACCGGGTGATGACGTTCGTGTCGCTGTTCCTGGCCGGCGGGGTCCTGCTGACGCTGACCGTGATGATCGGCCTACTGGTGCAGGACGTGCTCGGCTATTCGGCGTTGAAGGCCGGCGTCGGCTTCATCCCGTTCGCGATCGCGTTCGGCATCGGCAGCGCGGTGGCGGCCCGCCTGGCGCCGCGGATCGCGCCGCGCTGGCTGATCATCGGCGGCGGCGTGTTCGTGCTCGCCGCCATGCTCTACGGTTCGACGCTCGACCGCAGCATCCCGTATTTCCCCGACTTGTTCGCCCCGATCGTCGTCGGCGGATTCGGCATCGGGATGATCGCGGTGATCCTGCCGCTGTGCGCGGTGGCGGAGGTTGGTCCGCGGGAGATCGGCCCGGTGTCGTCGATCACGCTCATGGTGCAGAACCTCGGCGGCCCATTGGTGTTGGTGGTGATCCAGGCCGTGCAGACGTCGCGCACGCTGTGGTTGGGCGGCACCACCGGACCGGTCAAGGACATGACGCCCGCTCAGTTGGACGCGCTGGGCCACGGCTACACCTATTCGCTGCTGTGGGTTGCGGGCATCGCGGTGATCGTCGGTGTGGCCGCATTCTGGATCGGCTTCTCCGCCCGCCAGATCGCCACCGCGCAACACACCCGCGACGCGGTGGAGGCCGGCGAGTTGTGAGCGACGACGACGCACGACCGACACGGCAGCAGATCTCCGACGCCGTCGACCCGACAGGCTGGTGCCTGATTCTCGGCGCGCTGTACACCGAGGTGACCGCGTCAACGCTCGCCGAGGCCAGCGAGATTGCCGCACTTGCGGTTTCGACGACAGGCGCCGACGGCCAGACGCATCTGAGCGTCGACATCCGCGCGGACCGCGCCGTGCTGCGGTTGCAGTCCAGCGACGACTGCCGGGTCACCGGTCGCGATATCCGGTTGGCCCGCGAGGTGTCGGCGGCCCTGGCCTCGCGTGGATGGCAGCCAATGCCCGGCGCCGTGCAGGCGCTCGAGATCGCGATCGACGCGCTGGACATCGAACGGGTGCGACCGTTCTGGAAGGCGGTCACCGGCTACGTCGACGAACCCGGTTCCGAACTGAACGCGGCGTTGATCGATCCCGCTGGCCGGGCACCGGTCATCTGGTTCCAGCAGATGGATTCGCCACGGCCGCAACGCAATCGGATCCACCTCGACGTCGACGTCCCGCACCGTGCGGCCGAGGCACGCATCGACGCGGCGATCGCCGCGGGCGGCAGGTTGCTCTCCGACGAGGCGGCGCCCGCGTTCTGGGTGCTGGCCGATCCCGAAGGCAACGAAGCATGCATCTGCACCTGGCAGGGACGTGACTGACGGGACGGCGCGGCGCGCAGTTCTGCTCGGCCTCGGGGTGCTAGTGCTGCAGTTGGCGTTGATCTTGTCCTGCATCGGTGCGCTGCACGCGCCACAGCCGCACCGGATTCCGGTGATCGTGGTCGCGGCGCAGGACGTGAGCCGCCAGGTCGCCGACCAGTTGAACGCGATACCGGGACAGCCGCTGCTGGCCAGCGCCTCGGACGACGTGCGGGTCGCGCTCGCGTCGCTGCGCGCAGGCGAGGCCGCGGGGGTGTATGTGGTCAGCGCCGCAGACACCCACGACTTCGCGGTGGTGGCCTCCGCCGCGGGACCGTCGGTGGCGTCGGTGGTGGAAGACCTGTTCGACACCGCAGCCAAAGTCCACGACCGGACGGTGTCGGTGCACGACGCGGTGCCACTCGATCCGGGCGACGCGGGCGGTCTCGCCGGCTTCTATCTGGTCATCGGCTGGGTGGTCGGTGGCTGGCTGTTCGCGGTGCTGGTCGGCGTCACGCCGCGCGCGGCCTGGCGACTGGGCGCGGCGCTCGGCTACGCGCTGGCGTCCGGGATCGGCGGCGCGGCGATCGCCGACACGGTGCTCGGCGCGATCGACGGCCACTTCTGGCCGGTCGCTGGAATCGGTGTGCTGGTGACACTTTCGGCCACGGCTGTGACATTGGCGCTGCAGACGCCGTTCAGGCTCGTCGGCATCGGCCTGGCCGCGGTGATCTTCGTGATCCTCGGTGTCCCGTCGGCGGGCGGTGCATCCCCGCCGACGGTGCTGCCGCCGTTCTGGCGGGTGATCGGCGGTGTGCTGCCCAACGGCGCGGGCACCGAGGCGCTCCGGCGCATCGTGTACTTCGACGCCAACGGCCTCACTCAGCCGATCGGCGTGCTGGCAGTGTGGATCACCGCGGGTGTCGTGGCGACGCTGGCGGGCGCCGCCGTCGTGCGCAACTCGAAAGCCGTTGCAGCACAAGGGTGATCACGACTCCTGGTCGACCAGGTCAAACACCGTGACGGCGTGACTGAACGGTTCCCCCGTGACGCCCATCGGGCCGAACGGATGATCCAGCACGGACACGAGATACAACAGCAACCCGAGCAGGACCGTGACTGCGCTCACCAGGAGCACATGAGCGCGATGGTTCGTGAGCCGCATGAAGCTGGTGAGCGTGATCAGCAGCGCATTTCCCGAAGAGCAACGAAGACCACCTCGGGACAGCACGCGGTCGGACAACCGCACGCCGAGCTCGCCGACGTCGCCCATCGGTGCAGAATCCCAGGGCGGCCATGCCACACCCGAATGTGCCGAAACGCTGGGGTCAGTAAGGTGATCGGCTGTGATCACCCGCATGTCCGAGCTGTTCCTGCGCACCCTGCGTGACGACCCCGCCGACGCCGAGGTGCCCAGCCACAAGCTGCTGATCCGGGCCGGCTACGTCCGCCCGGTCGGTCCTGGGCTGTACAGCTGGCTGCCGCTCGGCCTGCGCGTCCTGCGCAAGATCGAGAACATCGTGCGCGCCGAGATGAACGCCATCGGCGGACAGGAGATTTTGTTCCCCGCGCTGCTGCCCAAGGGGCCCTACGAAGTCACCAACCGGTGGACCGAGTACGGAGACGGCGTGTTCCGGCTTCAGGACCGGCGCAAGAACGACTACCTGCTCGGCCCGACACACGAAGAGTTGTTCGCGCTGACGGTCAAGGGGGAGTACAGCAGCTACAAGGATTTTCCGGTGCTGCTGTACCAGATCCAGACGAAGTACCGCGACGAAGCCAGGCCGCGCGCGGGCATCCTGCGCGGCCGCGAGTTCTTGATGAAGGATTCGTATTCCTTCGACGTCGACGACGCCGGTCTCGAGGCCGCCTATCAGCGGCACCGGGACGCATACCAGCGGATCTTCGCCGAACTGGGCGTGCGCTACGTGATCGTCTCCGCGGTGTCCGGGGCGATGGGCGGCAGCGCATCCGAGGAGTTCCTCGCCGAGAGCGAGATCGGCGAGGACACGTTTGTGCGGTGCCTGGAATCGGGCTACGCCGCCAACGTCGAAGCCGTGGTGACCGCGGTGCCCGAACCGCTGCCGATCGAGCGCCAGCCCGAGGCGAAGGTGTACGACACCCCGGGCACCCCGACCATCGCCACGCTCGTGGACTGGGCCAATTCCGCGTTGGACCGCGAGGTGACCGCCGCGGACACCCTGAAGAACGTGGTGCTCAAGACGCGCCAACCCGGCGGCGACTGGGAGCTGCTCGCAGTCGGGGTGCCCGGCGATCGGGAGGTCGACGAGAAGCGGCTCGGGGCCGCGCTGGATCCCGCCGAGTACGCGCTGCTCGAGGATGCCGACTGGCCGAAGTATCCGTTCCTGGCGAAGGGTTACATCGGTCCGAAAGGGTTGCTGGCCAACGGAGTTCGCTATCTCGTCGACCCGCGGGTGACCGACGGCACGTCGTGGATCACCGGCGCCGACGAACCCGGCAAGCACGTGGTGGGCCTGGTCGCCGGACGCGACTTCGTCGCCGACGGCACCATCGAGGCGGCCGAGGTGCGCGACGGCGACCCCTCACCGGACGGGGCGGGCCCGCTGGTGTCGGCCCGCGGCATCGAGATCGGCCACATCTTCCAGCTCGGCCGCAAGTACACGAACGCGTTCGAGGTCGACGTGCTCGGCGAGGACGGCAAGCCGGTCCGGCTGACCATGGGGTCCTACGGCATCGGGGTGTCGCGGCTGGTGGCCGTCATCGCCGAACAGCACCACGACGAGCTGGGCTTGCGGTGGCCGTCGTCGGTGTCGCCGTTCGGCGCGCACGTGGTGATCGCGAACAAGGACGAGGCCGCGCGGGCGGGCGCCGTCGAACTGGCCGAGGCGTTGGACGGGCTGGGCGTCGAGGTGCTGCTCGACGACCGGCAGGCCTCACCGGGGGTGAAGTTCAAGGACGCCGAACTGCTCGGCGTGCCGTGGATCGTCGTGGTGGGTCGCGGCTGGGCCGACGGCATCGTGGAGTTGCGCAACCGGTTCACCGGCGAGACGCAGCAGATCCCGGTCGCCAGCGCGGCGGCCGACATCTCGGCGGCGCTGGCGTCGTAAATTACTCGCTGCCGCCTGGAAACGCCACGGTGATCGGCGAGATGCCGAGCACCTTGCTCCACTGGGCGGCCCGCACCGCGCACTGCGTCAGCGCGGTCACCCCGAAGGATCGGGTCTTCTCGTCGGTCGCCTGCTCGACAACGGCGCGCCACGCGACGGCGGCGTCCTCTTCCATCCGGACCGCGAGATTGGCGGCGGCAGTGGGGTTGTCGACCTCGGTCGGCAGCTGGTAGCCGGCGGCAGGTAGCGGCGGGTCGATCGAGCGGGCCTGCAGCATCGCGATGGCGGCCTCGCGGCGGTCCCTGTGTTCAGCCATCGCGTCGGACACCAGGTCGTTGACGTCGGGCGTGGAATGCGCCGACACCAACCCGTAGCCGTAGATCGTCGCGTGCTCGGTGGCGATTGCGTCGAACAGCGCGCCGTCCGCCGCGTTGGACGGCCGCCCCGGTGTAGTGGGTTCGGCGGCCCGCGACGACGTCGTGGTGGTCGTCGTGGTGGTGGTGGTGGTGGTTGTTGTCTCCGGTGACGTCATTGCGCTGCCTTCGCCGGGGCCAGTGCGACGGTGTACGCCGCGGTGCACGAGGCGGCGATCGAGGCCAGCAGACCGGCGCGATAGCCGGATTGTTTGGCCGCCAATTCGGTGGCGGCGTCCGCCGACCGACGCAGCGCCGCGATCACATCCGCGGTGCTGGGCGCTTTGGCGTCCGCGGCGGTGGTGGTGGTCGTGGGCGTCGTCGCGGTCGGCGCCTTGCTGCCCGCGATCCGCACCAGTTCGTCGGACAACGCCTGCGCATGCGCGGCGCGCTCGGAGGCGACCGCCGTCAGCGCCTGCGCCGTCGGGGGCGGCGGTGTCGCCGACGCGGCGTCGGTGGCGAGTTGACTGTCGGCGCGCGCCCGGTCGAGTTGCGCGGCGAGTTCGGCGACCTCAGCCGGCGGCGGCGGCTCAGCACACGCGGCGACGGCGCCGCCAAGCAACGCCAGCGTCACGGCCCCGAACAACATCTGACGTCTGCTCACGGTCGGCGGCGGGCTCGGCACGTGCAACATCCTGCCATTTCCCGCGGTTCGTGCCTTCGCTGCACGCCGCTGCGCGTTTGCCGCGTGCGGCCGCTGCGCTGGCGTATCGTTGATAGACGTTTCCAAGCTGCGCCGCGCGGAATCGTGTCCGGACAATTCAAGATGAGGAGCTCGCCGTGACGGAGCGGTCTGCGGGATTACCGACGCAGAAACAGGTGATCGAGCTACTCGATGAAGAGTTCGCGCAAGCGGGCTACGAGATCGAAGACGTGGTGATCGACACCGCCGCGCGCCCGCCGAGGATCACCGTCGTCGCCGACGGCGATGAACCCCTCGATCTCGATTCGATCGCCGCGCTGTCGCGGTCGGCCTCCGCGGCGCTCGACCACGTCGACTCGCCGCCCTACGTGCTGGAAGTCACCTCACCAGGCGTCGACCGCCCGCTGACCGCTGAGAAGCATTTCCGCCGCGCGCGCGGCCGCAAGGTCGAGGTCACACTCTCCGACGGCTCGCAACTGACCGGGCGGCTCGGCGAATTGCGCGACGGCACCGTGCGACTCGTGGTTCGCGAAGGTGCGAGAGCCGATTTCTCCGTGCGGGAGCTTCCAGTCGACGCGATCACCAATGCCGTTGTGCAGGTTGAGTTTTCGCCGCCAAATCAGCGCGAGCTGGAGCTGGCGGGGCAATGCGGGAAGGAGGCTTCAGCGTGAACATCGACATGGCGGCGTTGCACGCCATCGAGGCCGACAAGGGCATCTCCGTCGACGTCGTCGTGGAAACCATCAAGTCAGCGCTGCTGACCGCGTATCGGCACACCGAGGGCCACGAGGCCGACGCCCGCATCGACATCGACCGCAAGACCGGTGTGGTCAAGGTGATCGCGCGGCAGACCGACGATGATGGCAACGTCATTCACGAATGGGACGACACCCCAGAGGGTTTCGGCCGCATCGCGGCGACAACCGCACGCCAGGTGATCCTTCAGCGTCTGCGCGACGCGGAGAACGAGAAGAACTACGGCGAATTCTCGGCCCGTGAGGGCGACATCGTCGCAGGCGTCATCCAGCGCGACGCCCGCGCGAACGCCCGCGGTCTGGTCGTCGTCCGAATGGGCAGCGAGACCAAGGGATCCGAGGGTGTCATCCCCGCCGCCGAGCAGGTCCCCGGTGAGCGCTACGAGCACGGCGACCGGTTGCGCTGCTATGTCGTCGGCGTCACCCGCGGCGCCCGCGAACCGCTGATCACGCTGTCGCGCACGCATCCGAATCTGGTGCGAAAGCTGTTCTCACTGGAGGTGCCCGAGATCGCCGACGGGTCCGTCGAAATCGTCGCCGTGGCGCGCGAAGCCGGGCACCGCTCCAAGATCGCGGTGACGTCGCGGGTGCCGGGCCTCAACGCGAAGGGTGCCTGCATCGGCCCGATGGGTCAGCGCGTGCGCAACGTGATGAGCGAGTTGTCCGGCGAGAAGATCGACATCATCGACTACGACGAGGACCCCGCCCGGTTCGTCGCCAACGCGCTGTCCCCGGCCAAGGTGGTGTCGGTGAGCGTCATCGACGAGGCGGCCCGCGCCGCGCGGGTCGTCGTGCCCGATTTCCAGCTGTCGCTGGCGATCGGCAAGGAGGGTCAAAACGCCCGCCTGGCGGCCCGGCTGACCGGCTGGCGCATCGACATCCGCAGCGACGCCGTACCGGCGGATAAGCCGGATCCGGCCCACGGGGCGGCGCGCGACCGGTAACAGCCCGTCAGAGGCGCACCGCCGTTTGTCGTTTGCAAGCAGTAGGACGGTAGACTCAGCTGTGATCCAGCGCGAGACTTCGGCTACGCAGGCCCGCTCCGCCACCGACACCCCCACGGGGCCGGTGCGGACGTGCGTCGGCTGCCGAAAGCGAGAGCTGGCCGTCGAACTGCTTCGGGTAGTCGCCGTCGACGGGAATGGCGAATACGCCGTGACCGTTGACCCAGCGAGAAAGCTGCCGGGGCGGGGTGCGTGGCTGCATCCCGAGCAGGCGTGTCTAGACGCGGCAATTCGGCGGCGAGCATTCGTCCGAGCGCTGCGGATCGCCGGTTCACCGGACATCACCGCGGTGGTAGAGCACTTCAAAGCAGTTGAGGGGCTTGAACACGCGGCAAGAGAACAGGTAGCGAAGAACATGAGCACACCGTGAAGTCCCGATGACCATGCGTCATAGCTAACCCGAGGCGCGGCGCCTACCACCGCTGTCGCCTCTTAGACAGGAGATGTAGTGGCAGGTAAGGCCCGTGTACACGAGTTGGCCAAGGAACTCGGTGTCACCAGCAAGCAAGTTCTCGCCCGGCTGAGCGAACAGGGCGAGTTCGTCAAATCAGCGTCCTCCACCGTGGAGGCCCCCGTCGCGCGTCGTCTGCGCGAATCGTTCGGCGGCTCGAAGCCCGCCGCCGAGAAGGTCCCGGCCGCAGGCAATGGCGCGCCTGCCAAGGCCGCAGAGCCGAAGGCCTCGCCCGCGAAGCCGGCCGCCCCCAAACCCGCACCGCCGGCGCCGCCGCCAGCCCCGGCGGAGCCCGAGGTCGCACCGCCGCCCGCGGCTGCCGCGTCGGCGCCGCCCGCGCCGGCGACACCGGCCCGGCCTGCCGCGCCAACTCCGGGCGCAACCCCAGGTCCCAGGCCTGGGCCGATGCCCGGCGCACCCAAGCCCGCAGCGCGCACCCCGCGGGTGGGCAACAACCCGTTCTCCTCACAGCAGCCGGTCGACCGGCCGATTCCCCGCCCGCAGGCGCCGCGTCCCGGCGCCCCGCGGCCGGGCGCCCCTCGACCCGGCATGTCGCCGGGCAACATGCCGCCGCGTCCCGGCGGACCCCGCCCGGGTCCCGGCGCGCGCACCGGCGGCCCCCGTCCCGGCCCCGGCGGTCGCGGTCCCGGTGCAGGCACCGGTGGTCGTCCCGGTGGTGGTGGCGGCGGCGGTAACTACCGCGGCGGCGGCGGCGCCGGTGGCGGAGCCGGTGCACCTGCCGGTGGCGGCGGCGGTTACCGCGGTCGCCCAGGCGGCGGTGGCCGCCCAGGCCAGCGTGGCGGCGCGGCAGGCGCGTTCGGTCGTCCCGGTGGCGCGCCGAAGCGCGGCCGCAAGTCGAAGCGGGCGAAACGCGCCGAATACGAGAACATGCAGGCGCCGGTCGTCGGCGGCGTGCGGTTGCCGCACGGCAACGGCGAGACCATCCGGCTGGCCCGCGGCGCATCGCTGAGCGACTTCGCCGAGAAGATCGACGCCAACCCGGCCGCGCTGGTGCAGGCGCTGTTCAACCTCGGCGAGATGGTGACCGCGACGCAGTCCGTCGGTGACGACACCCTCGAGCTGCTCGGCAGCGAGATGAACTACAAGGTGCAGGTCGTGTCCCCGGAGGACGAGGACCGCGAACTGCTCGAGTCGTTCGACCTCACCTACGGCGAGGACGAAGGCGGCGAGGAGGATCTCGAGACCCGTCCGCCGGTCGTCACGGTGATGGGGCACGTCGACCACGGCAAGACCCGACTGCTGGACTCGATCCGTCAGGCCAACGTCCGCGAGGAAGAGGCCGGCGGCATCACCCAGCACATCGGCGCCTACCAGGTCGAGGTCGAACTCGACGGCACGCCGAGGCCGATCACCTTCATCGACACTCCCGGTCACGAGGCGTTCACCGCCATGCGTGCGCGCGGTGCGAAGGCCACCGACATCGCGATCCTGGTGGTCGCCGCCGACGACGGTGTGATGCCGCAGACGGTGGAGGCGCTCAACCACGCGCAGGCCGCGGAAGTGCCGATTGTGGTGGCGGTCAACAAGATCGACAAGGAAGGTGCCGATCCGCAGAAGATCCGCGGCCAGCTCACTGAGTACGGGCTGATCCCCGAGGAGTACGGCGGCGACACCATGTTCGTCGACATCTCGGCCAAGGCGGGAACCAACATCGAGGCCTTGCTCGAAGCCGTGGTGCTGACTGCGGACGCCTCGCTGGATCTGCGGGCCAACCCCGATATGGAAGCCCAGGGCGTGGCGATCGAAGCGCACCTGGACCGCGGTCGCGGTCCGGTGGCTACCGTGCTGATCCAGCGCGGCACGCTGCGCGTCGGCGACTCGGTGGTGGCAGGCGACGCCTACGGCCGCGTGCGCCGCATGGTGGACGAGCACGGCGAGGACGTGGAGGCGGCGCTGCCGTCGCGGCCGGTGCAGGTCATCGGCTTCACGTCGGTGCCGGGCGCCGGTGACAACTTCCTCGTCGTCGACGAGGACCGCATCGCCCGCCAGATCGCCGACCGGCGCAGCGCGCGTAAGCGCAACGCGTTGGCCGCGCGCAGCCGCAAGCGGATCAGCCTGGAGGACCTGGATTCGGCGCTGAAGGAAACCAGCCAGCTGAACCTGATCCTCAAGGGCGACAACGCCGGTACGGTCGAGGCGCTGGAGGAGGCCCTGCTGGGCATCCAGGTCGACGACGAAGTCGAGCTGCGCGTGATCGACCGCGGCGTCGGTGGCGTCACCGAGACCAACGTCAACCTGGCGTCGGCCTCGGACGCGATCATCATCGGCTTCAACGTCCGCGCCGAGGGCAAGGCCACCGAGCTGGCCAATCGCGAAGGTGTGGAGATCCGCTACTACTCGGTGATCTACCAGGCCATCGACGAGATCGAGAGCGCGCTCAAGGGCATGCTCAAGCCGGTCTACGAAGAGCGCGAACTCGGCCGCGCCGAGATTCGCGCCATCTTCCGGTCGTCGAAGGTCGGCAACATCGCCGGCTGCCTCGTCCAGTCGGGCATCATCCGCCGCAACGCGAAGGCCCGGCTGCTGCGGGACAACGTCGTGGTCGCGGAGAACCTCACCGTGGCGTCGCTGCGTCGCGAGAAGGACGATGTGACCGAGGTGCGCGAGGGCTACGAATGCGGTCTGACGCTGACGTACTCCGACATCAAGGAAGGCGACGTCATCGAGACGTACGAGCTCGTCGAGAAGGAGCGCACCTAGCGTGGCCGACCCCGCACGGGCGAAACGGCTGGCCAAGCGCATCTCGACGCTCGTCGCCTCGGCGATCGAGTACGAGATCAAGGATCCTCGGCTGGCCGGCGTCACCATCACCGACGCCAAGATGACGGGTGATCTGCACGACGCCACGCTGTACTACACCGTGATCGGCCGCAATCTGGAGGACGAGCCGGACTACGCAGGGGCGGCGGCTGCGCTGGAGAAGGCCAAGGGCGTCCTGCGGACCAAAGTGGGCGCAGCGCTCGGGGTGCGGTTCACCCCGACGCTGGCCTTCGAACGCGACACCGTGCCGGATGCGGCACACCGGATGGAAGATCTGCTGGCGCGCGCGCGTGCCGCAGATGAGGATTTGGCGAGAGTTCGGCAGGGTGCCAAGCACGCCGGCGACGAGGACCCGTACCGTAAGGGCGGGGCCGAGGGTTCGAGCGGGGGCTTGTACGACGAGCTTGATGCTGAGGACACCGGTGACCGCAATCGACAAGATGACTGACGCCCCTCCCGTCACGCGTCTGCGCGTCGACGCGCGCCAAGCAGCCAAGCTGCTCGACGCGGCAACCACCGTCAGCGTGGTCTGCCACATCTATCCCGACGCCGACACCATCGGCGCGGGGTTGGCGCTGGCACTGGTGCTCGAACAGGCGGGCAAGTCGGTGGAGGTGAGTTTCGCCGCGCCGGCGCTGCTGCCCGAATCGCTGCAGTCGCTGCCCGGCGGTCATCTGCTGGTGCACCCGGACGCGATGCGTCGCGACGCCGACCTTGTCGTCACCGTCGACATCCCGAGCGTGAACCGGCTCGGCGCACTGGGCGAGCTCGCCGACCCGCGCCGCGAGGTGCTGGTCATCGACCACCACGCCTCCAACCAATTGTTCGGCACCGCAAATTATGTGGATCCGTCAGCCGACTCGACCACGATGCTGGTCGCCGAGTTGCTCGACGCGTGGGGCAAGCCGATCGACATCGGCGTCGCGCACTGCCTCTACGCCGGGCTGACCACCGACACCGGATCGTTCCGCTGGGCCAGCGCCCGCGCGCACCGACTGGCCGCCCGGCTGGTGGAACTCGGGGTCGACAACGCCGCGATCAGCCGCACGCTGCTCGACACGCATCCGTTCGCGTGGCTGCCCATGCTGTCGCGGGTGTTGGCCTCGGCGCAGCTCGTTCCCGAAGCGGCCGGCGGTCGCGGACTGGTGTATGCCGTTGTAGGACACCAGGAATGGGCCAACGCGCGGCCCGAGGAAGTCGAGAGCATCGTCGACATCGTGCGCACCACCCAGCAGTCGGAGGTGGCCGCGGTGTTCAAGGAGATCGAGCCGGGCCACTGGTCGGTGTCGATGCGGGCCAAGTCTTTCAACCTCGCCGAGATCGCGAGCGCGTTTGGTGGCGGCGGCCACCCGCATGCCGCGGGGTACTCGGCCACCGGATCCATCGACGACGTCGTCCGGGCGCTTTACACCGCTCTTGCCTGACGCGGCCGTACCGGCCACCGGCCGCCGGATAGCCGCATTGGCGTTCCCCGCGTTGGGGGTGCTCGCCGCCGAACCGATCTACCTGCTCTTCGACATCGCCGTTGTCGGGCGGTTGGGCGCCCTGGCGTTGGCCGGACTCGCGATCGGCGCGCTGGTGCTGGCCACGGTGAGTTCGCAGATGACGTTCCTGTCCTACGGCACCACCGCGCGCTCGGCGCGGTTCTTCGGTGCGGGCGACCGCGCGGCGGCGGTCGGCGAGGGTGTGCAGGCCACCTGGCTGGCGCTGGGTCTGGGCGCGGCGATTGTGGCGGCGGTGCAGGCCGCCGCGGTGCCGTTGGTGTCGGCGCTGGCGGCGGGCGGTGAAATCGCAGACGAGGCAATGCCGTGGATCCGGATCGCGATCTTCGGGGTGCCCGCGATCCTGGTCTCCGCGGCGGGCAACGGCTGGATGCGCGGCGTACAGGACACCGTACGTCCGCTGCGTTATGTCGTCGTGGGCTTCGCGGTGTCCGCGGTGTTGTGTCCGCTGCTGGTGTACGGCTGGCTCGGTCTGCCGCGGCTGGAGTTGGCCGGTTCGGCGGTCGCCAACCTGGTGGGGCAGTGGTTGGCCGCCGTGTTGTTCATCCGCTCGCTGCTCGCGGAGCGGGTGCCGCTGCGACTGCAGCCTGCGGTGTTGCGGGCGCAGGTGGTGATGGGTCGCGACCTGGTGCTGCGCACGGTGGCGTTCCAGGCCTGCTTCGTGTCGGCAGGCGCGGTAGCCGCCCGCTTCGGCGCGGCCGCCGTCGCGGCACACCAGGTGGTGCTGCAGTTGTGGAATTTCCTTGCGCTGGTGCTTGATTCGCTGGCGATCGCCGCGCAGTCCCTGGTGGGTGCGGCGCTCGGGGCGGGCCAATTGGCGCACGCGAAGTCCGTCGCGTGGCGGGTGACGATCTTCTCGGCGCTGGCCGCCGCGGTGCTGGCAGGCGTCTTCGCGATCGGAGCGTCGGTGTTCCCGAGCGTGTTTACCGACGACCGGTCCGTGCTCGACGCGATCGGGGTGCCGTGGTGGTTCATGGTGGCCCAACTACCGGTCGCCGGAATCGTATTCGCCCTCGACGGGGTGCTGCTCGGCGCGGGCGACGCGAAGTTCATGCGCAACGCCACGTTGATCAGCGCATTGGTCGGGTTCCTGCCGTTGATCTGGCTTTCGCTGGCGTTCGGCTGGGGCCTGCTCGGAATCTGGTCCGGGCTCAGCACTTTCATGGTGCTGCGGCTGGCCTTCGTCGGCTGGCGCGCGTTCTCCGGGCACTGGCTGGTGCCCGGCACGGTCTAGCCGCCGTCACAACTGGCTCGCCGCGGGCGGCAACACCGCGAATCCCGCCAAGATCGTCGCGACCTCGTGTTCCGACTTCGCGCTGTTGGGCGCCGCGGTGGTCACCAGCGTGACCAAGTAGGTCTGGTCGGCGCCCTCGGCCACCACCGCGAGCTGGGTGGCAGGAGCGCCCTGCCGTCCGCCGCCGGCCTGATTCGTGACGGACAGTGTTTCGGCAGGCTGCCCGCAAACCGTGGTGGCGGTCGCCCGCACGGTCATCGACAGATCCTTGGCGGCAAGCATGTCCTCGAGCTGAGCCCGGTAATCGTCGAAGATCAGTTGCGCATCGACATCGGGGATCGGCTCCATCGTGACCACCGCGACCTCCTGGGGGCGCTGGCCGTCCCCTGCCGCGATGGCGAAACGAACGGCTTCGTCGACTCCGTCGAGCTCGTTGGTGGGCCGCCACCCCGACGGCTGCGGTATCCGCAGCCGCGGTTCGGTGTCGCGTGCGCTCGGAATATCCAGCATCGGCGCGTCGACGCGTGTGCACTCGCTCGCGGTGGCTGTGAGCGCGACCGGCTCGGCGTCCTTGGCGTCGGCTGGTCCTTGGGCGACGCAGGCGCTCAGCGGAATCATCAGCCCAACCATCGCGGCGGGAAGGATGACTTTCTTGAGGGTCTGGATGCTCGGCATGAATTGCTCCTTCGTTCGTTGTGTCATAGGTGGGAGCGCCGAGGCGGCCGCATGCCGACACTTTTTGCCGAGAATCTTTTACGCGGTATCCGGCGCTGCGCCGGTCTCCGCATAGAGCCGGTTCGGTGCGACGAGTGCGGTCAACGCCGGCGTGGGTGACGAAATTGCAACGGCTGCAGTGCCTTTGGCAGCCGACGGCGGGTGACCGGACTGGCGGTAGCGCCCGCCGCGGCAAAGGCGAGCGCGGTGACCGCACAGGTAGTAAGCCCCTTTCGGGTATGGGTGTTGACGTTCACGATGGTCTCCCTACGTCATCGCGGCCCGGGTGGGCCGTGCATATGGGTAGGAGGTCTGCCACCGCGGTGCAGCCACACTTTTGTGGCTCGGGCTCCGGTCGCAGCTCAGCGTGACGGGAAACTCGTCATCAGATCTGCCGGGGCGAGGCCAGGGCGCGGTGGCTGTCGATGGCCACTGCACCGAACGCCAGGTACGCCAAACCGATGAACACATGAAGCAAGTCGATGAACAGTTCGGGGCGAGTCTCGTTGTGCAGCGCGGATGCGTACACGTCGCGAAGCCAGATGGTCGCCCAGAGAACGATCAACAATGCGCCGACGCACACGCAAAAACTGCCCAACACCGCGAGCCCTCGGCGACACGTCTTCGCGAACTGCTCATGAGTGCCCGACCGGCTCTTCTTCGTGCTCCACAGCGCGGTCGTCCGGCCAATCCAGCCCGATTGCACGCGTCGGGCCTCGGTCGTCATGCGTGCGGCCCAGTACAGCAAGGCGACCGACATGACCAGATGCCACACAATATTCGGGATATCGCTGACGCCCACCGCGTCGAGCACGAGAACACAGATGGCCGCTGCCGCGAGAAGAGCGCCGTAGACGGCGCCGCAGCAGCGCCAGAATGTGACGCCCCAGAAGTCGAAGTGTCCGATGGTGATCGCTTCGAGTATCGGTGCTTTTCTTACGGTGGTTGTCATGTAGTGCTCCTATCCCGGTGGTCGCGAGGTGGCCCTTCATAGGTAGGAGCGTCGTCGCGGCGGCATGCCGACAACTTTTTGGCAAGGAATTTTTCGCGACCGACAGCAAATTCACCAACCTTGCGCATGACGTCCTCAGCTGCTCCAATTAGTCAGGGAGTTGCCTGGCAGGAGGCGTAATGACCGCGATTCCTGACTGGAACCTTGTCGATCCGCGCAACACCGACGCCGAACTGGTGAGCGGCAGCGTCGCGGGCGACAAAGCGGCGTTCGCCCAGATCTATGACCGCTACGCCGATCGGCTTTACGACTTCTGTGTCGGCATGCTGCGCGACCGTGACGGCGCCGCCGACTGCGTGCAGGACACCTTCTGCCTGGCCGCCACACGGCTGGTCCAACTACGAGAACCCGACAAACTGCGGCCCTGGTTGTATTCGATCGCCCGCAACGAAGCGTTGCGCCGACTCCGGCAACAGCGTCGCGAGACACCCACCGACGAGTTACCCGACGTCCAGTCCGAGGACGCCGGACCGGACACCCTGGCCGCCCGCACCGAACTCGCCCAGATGCTGGCCGACGCCGCCGGCGGGTTGTCGGACCGCGATAAGGCGGTGTTCGACTTGGCGTATCGCCACGACCTCAACGGTTCTGCTCTCGCCGACGCACTCGGGGTCACTCCGGCCACCGCCAACACCATCGTCAAGCGGCTACGCGTCACGATCGAGCGGTCACTGGGTGCGCTGCTGGTGGCTCAGCGTGCGCAAGGCCGAGCGGGCAACTGCCCGGAACTCGACCAGATGCTCGCCAGCTGGGACGGCCAGTTCACCGTGCTGATGCGCAAACGCATATCGCGGCACATCGAGTCGTGCCCCAAGTGCGACGACGAGCGCCGACGGTTGGTCAGCCCGGCCGCATTGCTCGGTGCCGCACCGGTGTTCATGCCCGCACCGGAGTGGTTGCGCGACAAGACACTTGGCGAGATCCAGCTGACCTCGCACGGCAGCGCGATCAGTCGTCGAACCCCACACAAGCGTCGGTGGGCGGTGGCGGTCGCGATGGTGCTCGCCGTGCTCGGCGGCTCGGCCGCGCTGACGTTGGCTTGGCTGAACAAGGACCCGGTGGCGATCATCCCCGCTGAGGTCAGCGAGCCATCGCCGCAACCCGTCGTCGAAAATCCCGCGCCGCCCAGCCCGTTGCCGCCGCCGCCCGTCGTGCAGCAACCCCTCGTGCAGCCACGGTCACAACCGCCTGCCGTACCGAACTCGCCTGCGCCACCCAGCAAGTCGCCGGTCTACGAACAGCCACCCGCCGCCGAACCGCCTGCACCCCCAGCCGTTGAGCCACCCGACGCCGCGCCACCGTCCCAGCAGCCACCGATGTCGTTCAGCCCCACCGTGATCGCTCCCCGCCCAGGACCGCCGACCCCAGGCGGAAACGACGACGGCGGCGGTGCGAGGACCGGCGGAAGCAGGGTCGGCGGCGCGTGAACCTCGGCTAGGGCACCGCCGACCCACCGGGTGACGGGGCGACGAGGTCGCCCGGACCTGTGACGTCACCACCCGGAGGTGGTGGCGCAGGCAGCAGCGGCCAGGGTGGTAAGGGCGGCAACCAGTCCGTCCAGTCCGGCGGCGGCGGTGGCGGCGGTGGGGGCGGCTCCGGGCTCGACTGTGGCTGCGGTGTCGGCTCTGAAACTGGCTGCAGTACAACAGATATTGGCGCCGACGTCGGTGACGTCACGCGCGGCGTCCACTGCGGCGGCGGTGGTGGTGCGACGGGCACGGACGGTTGCACACCGATCACCGGTGGCGCAGGCACCGCAGGCGGCCGCGCCGCCTCGCTGACGGTGATCGGTGGCGCGACGGTGGCCGCTGGTTGTGTGTTCACCCAGGCGACGGTCAACCCCAGCGCGGCCAGCAGCGCGACCAGGAACGCCGCGACCGGCGCCGGCGGACCGCGCCTGGCCCGTTCGCCGCCAATGGGTTTCGTCGCCGACGTCAGCTTGATCTCGCTGAGCGTGCGCTCGCGCAGCCACTGCGGCGCTGGGATGAACGCCGGGGCCGCGCCCAGAAGCGCCGCCGGGGTGACCAGTCGTCGACGCTCCTCGTCGCAGTATGCGCACGACTCGATGTGACGCGAAATGCGTTTGCGCATCAGGACATTGAAATGGCCATCCCATCCGTCGAGCATCGCGGCGAGCTCACCGCAGCCGCCGTTGCTGCGCACTCGCCGCGACACCAGCAGCGCACCGAGCGATCGTTCGATGGTGTCGCGCAGCCGCTTGACGATGGTATTGGCGGTCGCTGGCGTGACGTCAAGGGCGTGGGCCAGATCGGGTCCGCTGAGACCGTGCCGGAACGCCAGCTCCAACACGGAGCGGTCGCGATCCGACAGCCCGCCCGCGGCGGCGGCGATCAAATCGGCGAGTTCGGTTCGCGCGGCCAGGGTGTCTGGACCCGCTTCATCTGAAGCCATATCGGGCAGCTCTTCCGACGGTGTTTCGCGCCGACGCCCGCGGATGCGGCGCAGCGCCTCGTTACGGGCGATCGAATACAGCCATGGGCGCAACTTGTCCGGGTCGCGCAGCTGCGGCAGCCGCGTCGCGGCGATGCAGAACGTGTCCTGCACGCAGTCCGCCGCGCCGTCCCGGTCGGCCAGCATGCCGGCGCAGAAATCGTGCAACCGGTCGGCGTAACGGTCGTAGAGCAGCGCGAACGCCGTCCGGTCGCCCGCAGCGGATGCCCGGACCAGATCCCCGTCGGATCCGGACGGCTCCACGATGTTCCAATGCGGTACAGCGGTCATCACGTCGACCCCCAACTCCGTTGCCGCTAGGGCTTGACCGGGGCCTGCAAGCCGAAGTCCGGAAGGCTCGGCGGTTGCGGCTTCGGGTCCGGCTTGGGTGCGGGCGTCAGCGGCAGGTCTGGCGTGAGATCCGGCTTCGGCTTCGGCGGATCCTGCAGCTTGAAGCCCAGATCGTCCGGCACCGGCGGCACCGGATCCGGCGGTTCGGGCTGGGGGTGCTCCTGTTCGGGAGTCGAGTCGTCCGGTTTGGGCGGCAGCGGCGGATAGTCCGGCGCCGGGGCAGATGGCGTGCCGACGGCGGCCGGTGCGCGCGTAGGTGCGGGCGCGACGACCGGGGCCTGCTGCGGTACGGGCGCGGGAATGCTCGGCCCGACCACGACCGCACGCTCAGGCGCCGGTGTCACGACCGGGGGCTGTGAGGAGGCGCCGAAGTCGAACAGCGTGACGCCAAGGACGGCGCCGCCGATGACGCCGGCGGCCAGCGCCGCGACGAGGATGGCCCGCCTGGGTTGCGGCCTGCGCTGCTCGAATACGGGCGGATCGGCGGGTGGGAAGCCGTAGCGGACTTCCCGTTCCGGCTGGCCGAGTTCGCTGGACGCCCACGCGGCGGCGATGGTCGCGGTGTTCGGATCGGTGGCGGTCATGATCGGTTCCTTGGTCTGCTTGCGCTGCCCCGGTTGGGCCGCGGTTACAGGTAGGAGCACCGAGCGGGCGCCACTCTGACAATTTCTCGAAAAGGATTTTGGGCGGTGGGCTCCTAACCAACCCTGGCGATTACCGCCCAGCCGAAGTCGTTGGTTCTCACCGCGACGTCGCCGAACCCCGCGCCCGCCAACCGGTCCGGCAGCGACGCCGGATCGACCGGGTTATACGTGTCGTCCTCGTGGTGGGCCCTCAACTCCTCGCTGGCGAGGCTGTCACTGGCCACCAGCGCCGATCCGGGTCGCAGCACCCTGGCCACTTCGGCGAACAGCCGGTCCTGCAGTTCGGCCGTTGGGACGTGGTGCAGCATCGTGAAACACGCCGCGCCGGAGAAGGTGTCGTCCGGGTAGGCGAGCGAGGTCGCGTCGCCGTGCACGATCTGCACCGACGGCACGTCGGCGAACCGCTCGGTCAGCATCGCCGCGAGGTCGCCGTCGATCTCGACCGCTGTGAGTCGCGGCGCCGTTTGGCTCAGCACGTCGGTCGTCGCGCCATAGCCGGGCCCGACCTCGAGCACGTTGTCGCCGAGCGTCGTCTCACCCAACGCCCACGGCAGGATGACCTCTCGAATCGTCTGGCGCCATTCGTCGCTGCCGCACGCCTCATGTGCCTTGTTCATCGGACCTGCGCCCTTCCCCGCTGCAGCACGGCCTCGCGGTTGGCGGCGATGTCGTCACCGGTCGCCGAGTTCATCCACTGCTTGGCTGACATCGCCTCGATCCACAGTCCCGCATCTGTCTGCGCGGCGTCGATGCGGTGGTACGACGCCAGCAGCGCGCGGACGGCTTTCTGATTGTTGCCCACGATCGACGCCGCGACCTGTCGCGCCGTCGGCAGCAACTGGTCGTGCGGCACCACCTCGGTGACCAGGCCGGCCCGCAGCGCGTCGTGCGCGGACAGGTAGTCACCGGTCAGGCTCATCCGGCGGGCCAGCCCGACGCCGACCTTCTGCGGCAGTCGCACGGAAAGCCCCCAAGTCGGCAGCAGCCCGACGCGGGCGTGCGTGTCGGCGAACCGGGCCTGCTCGGAGGCGATCAGGATGTCGCAATACAGCGCGATCTCCAGGCCGCCGGTTACCGCGGCGCCGTTGACCGCGCCGATCACCGGCTTGCTCATCGGCGGCCACTGCGGCGAGATGTCCGGCAGCTGCGACGTGTCGCCGAGCTCCTTGAGGTCCAGGCCCGCGCAGAACACCGGGTCGGCGCCGGTCACGATCACGACGTCGACGTCCGCATCGGCCTCCGCGTCGCGCAGCGCACGAAAGAACTCCCTACGGAGTTGGGCCGACAACGCGTTGCGTGACTGCGGTCGGTTCAGCGTCAGGGTCCGCACGCGGTCCTCGGTCTCGATGAGCAGAATCTGGTCAGCCATGCAAGCAACCTATCGTGGCGGTATGTGCCGAAATATCACCGAGCTACGCGGCCTGGAACCGGCGGCCACCGCCGAGGAGATCGAGGCCGCCGCGCGCCAGTACATCCGCAAGGTCAGCGGCATGATCCGCCCGACGGGCGCCAACGTCGAGCCGTTCGAGGCCGCCGTCGCCGAGGTCACCGACGTGACCACGCGGCTGCTGGCCGGTCTGGCGCCGCGCCGTCAACCCCCCAAGACCGTGCCGCCGCTGCGGCGCCCCGAAGTGCGGGCGCGGCTCGCGGCAAAATGACCACCGCGCTGACGCAGCCCGCGCTCAAGGAGTGGGGCGCGGCGGTGCACGCGCTGCTGGACGGCAGGCAGACCGTGCTGCTGCGCAAAGGCGGCATCCACGAAAAGCGGTTCGACGTAACGGCTTCGCGCTTCCTGCTGTTTCCCACCGTCGCCCACAGCCACGCCGAACGGGTGCGGCCCGAACATCGTGACCTGCTCGATGCCGCCGCGGCCGACAGCACCGAAGACATGTTGACGTTGCGGGCAGGCGCGAAAGTCGTTGCCGCCGTTGAGGTCAACCGCCCCGAGGGGATCGACGAGATCGCGCCGCTGCACATCTGGACCGCCGACTCGGTGAAAACCGACCGCCTCGACTTTCGGCCCAAGCACCGGCTCACCGTGCTGGTGGTGCAGGCCAGCCCGCTCGTCGCGCCCATCCGATTGGCCCGCAGCCCCGATTACGCGGGCTGCAAGAGCTGGGTGCCGCTGCCGGTCGACCCGACGTGGGCCGACCCGGTGCAAGACGTCACCGTGCTGGCCGAGATCGCGCAGCGCGTGCGCCATTCAGTGGGGTGACCGCGTGACCGACGACTTATGGTCGGTCGGTGGACATCTCCTGCGCCTTCGCCACCGGACCCGACACCCCAGAGCACGTCGAGATCGCCGAGCGGTTGGGCTACCGCAGAGCCTGGTTCTATGACACGCCCGCCCTGTGTAGCGACGTCTGGATCACTCTTGCCCTCGCCGCACAGCGCACGAGCACGATCGGACTCGGCACAGGCGTACTGGTGCCGCGTCTGCGCCACGTGCTTGTCACCGCGGCGGCGGCCGCGCAGATCGAGTTGCTGGCTCCCGGGCGGCTTGTGCTCGGCATCGGGACCGGGTTCACCGGCAGCCGCGCGCTTGGCCAAAAAGCGATGAAGTGGGCCGACGTCGCGACGTATGTCGAGGCTCTGCAGGCACTTCTGCGGGGAGAGACCGTCGATTGGGAAGGCGGTGCCATCCGGATGCTGCAGTCGCAGGGGTTCGCGCCGACCCGGCCGATCGACATTCCGATCGTGATCGCGGCGGAAGGACCCAAAGGCCTCGCGGTTGGGCGCCGACTGGCACAGGGCCTGTTCGTCACCGGGATGGGCGTACAACCTCCCGACGACTTCGACTGGACGATCCGGCTGTTGTGGGGCACCGTGCTGGATGACGGCGAGGCGCCGGCGTCGGATCGTGTGCTCGAAGCCGCGGGCCCCGCGGCGGCCGTGACCTATCACGCCCTCTACGAATTGGGTGGGGCCGACGCGGTTTCGCAGGCGTTACCCAACGGCGCCGCCTGGGTGGATCGGATTGCAACGATCCCGGAGTCGCAGCGTCACCTCGCGGTGCACGACGGCCACCTGATCCGGCTCAGCGACATCGACAGGGACACCCTGCCACGTGAAGTGATCCCGGAGATGACGGTGACCGGCAGCGCTGATGATGTACGCGCCCAGCTCGAGGCGATCGCCGCCAGCGGCCTCAGCGAAATCGCCTACCAACCAGAGGGACCCGACATCGCACGGGAACTCGAAGCATTCATGGCGGTAGCCGCCGGGTAGCTCACCGCGGCGGATGCGGTCCCGCCGGCAGCACCAGCCGCGACGTGCCGCCGTCGCCGAGGTGCACGGTGTGCGTCGCCGCCGCCAACCGCCGCCCGCTGAGCAGCGGTTCGCCCGTGCCGAGATTGCGGACAAACCGGGGATGCGATCCGCCCGCGATGATCACCCGGACCCGCGACCCCGCGGGGAAGCGGTGGGCGATCGCGTTCAATTCGATCCGCACGTCGCGCGAATCCGGTGTGTTACAGAGATATCCGTCGCTGACGTTGCGGGACCGGCCCCGCGCGTCCACCTGGCTGAGCCGGACGAACAGGTCGTTGTACCGGTTGTCGCAGGAGTGCGACAGTTGCATCAGCGGGCTCCCGACGACGTAGAGGTCCGCGGGCAGCGGTGCGCTGGTGAAGGTCAGCACGTCGGCGCGTTCGGCGAGGCGGGTGTCGTTGCGGTAGCCGCCTTCCGGGGCCAGTAGCCGGCCGCCGACGGTTGGCGTCGGGTCGCCCGGATAGAACGTGAAACGGTTCGGCGGGGTGTTCTGGTCGGGGGCGGCACTGCCGAGGTGGCCGGCTGGCCGCAGATACAGCACGTGCTCGGGCATCTCGGGCGGCCAGTCGTCGAAGTCCTGCCAGCCGTACCCGTTGAGGTGACACCGCACCGGTTTGCGCGCCACCGTGCGGGTGCCCGCCTGGGGGTACCTCCCGCTTGCGGGGGAGTGAGCGTCCAACCAGCGCAGCGATTCTCGGATGACGGTCGCGGCGCCCTTGGTCATCATCTGGCTGTGGTTCCACGGCCCGACGGTGAGTGCGACCGAGACGTCACGCTCACGTAGGCGTTGGTACTGCGTCAGCGTCTGCTCGAGGAACACGTCCTGCCAGCCGCTCAGCAGCAGCACCGGGATCGCAGTGCGATCCAGCGCCTGATGCAGTTGCAGCGGCGCCCAGTGCGGGTCGTCGTACTCCGGGTGTTCGAGCCACGACTCGAACCACGGGGCGCCCGTGCCAAGCAGTCGGCGGGCTGATTCGCCGAGGGGCAGCCCGCGGGTGGCCTCGGTGACAGCGCGGCGTGCCCTGATCTGCCGGACGAGGGAGGCGATGTTGCGTGGCTCCTCTTGATGGGCCACCATGTCGGACCAACCGAGTAAATCGGTGAGACCGAATGAGCCGGTGCCCCAACGTGGTCCGCTGAGGTCGTGGGGGCCCGCGACGATGACCGCCGCCTTCATCTCCGGCGGCGGATCGGTGAGCAGCGCCCACTGAGTGAAACCCAGGTAGGACATCCCGATGGTGGCGAACGAACCGGTGAACCACGGCTGATCGCGCAGCCACGCCGCGGTGTCGGCGCCGTCGGAGATCTCGTTGACCATCGGACTGAACTCGCCGCCCGAGCCGAACGTGCCCCGCACGCTCTGGAACACCACGTGATAGCCGCGGGCCGCGTAGAGGTGCGCGAACAGCGCCGAGAACGGCCACCCACGGCCGTACGGGCCGCGCAGCAGAAGCGTGCCCGCCGGATGGGCCGCCGCGGGGCTGTAATGGTCGGCGACCAACTCGACCCCGTCGCGCATCGGCACCCGCAGGCCGCCCTCGACGCGGTACTCGGTGGTGCGCGGCGGCAGGTCCAGCAGGCTGCTCATGGCGCGGTCGGTGAGCCGCTGGAGCCGGGAGACGAGGGGGAAAGACGAGGTGCCGGTGCTTACTGCGGTCACCTAACAAAGGTTAGTACTTGTAGAAATTGCTCAGCTCGCGGCCGCGCTGCAGGTTGGTCTGCAGGCAGTCGACGTCGTCGGCGGAGTACTTCGGCGAGTAGAACAGCGTCTGCTGGATGACGCCGTAGCTGGTTTTGTAGGCGATCCCACAGGTGATCCACCAGCGGTCGTTCCAGTCGGTGGGCTTCATCACCCAGTACTGCGCGGCCCGGTGGCCATTGATGTCCAACTCGAGGGCGTCGGGCGGCAGCGTCGCCTCGTAGGTGCGCCAGACGAACGCTTCGACGGTCATCTGGTAGTTGCCCGCGTCGTAATGGCAGCGCAACCCGTCCTCGTGGGCGGGCGGGGTGAACGCCAGGCCGATCCGCTGGACGACGTCGAGCGGGATGTCCTCGCAGGGATCGAACGGCCGCGGGTTCACGGTGTCGACGACGGGCCACTTGATGGACGTCTCGACATTGGTCATCGGGATATCGGTGGCGTCGACCCGCATGGGGCTGGCCGGATCCGGCTGCCAGACCACGATCACCGCCGCGACCAGCGCACACAGTGCCAACAGGACGCGCAGTCTGGCGGCCATCACACCCCCTTCGTTGTCCGACCCTGCGGGGGAGTGTAGCGGCCCGCCGCTGGCGTCCGGACAGAAAATAGGAACAGGTTCTAGTTGCCGGTCCGGGCGCTAACCGTATCGCAAGTACGCTGGTCGGTTGTGACACGAGACGGCCGCCGACCCACGCTCTGGGCGATCAGCGACCTGCACACCGGTCACACCGGCAACAAGCCGGTCACGGAGTCCTTGCATCCCTCGTCGCCCGACGACTGGCTGATCGTCGCGGGCGACGTCGCCGAACGCACCGACGAGGTGCACTGGAGCCTCGACCTGTTGCGCAAGAGGTTCGCCAAAGTCATCTGGGTGCCCGGCAACCACGAGTTGTGGACCACCAACCGGGACCCGATGCAGATCTTCGGCAAGGCGCGCTACGACTACTTCGTCAACATGTGCGACGAGATGGGCATCATCACGCCCGAGCACCCGTTTCCGGTGTGGACCGACGAGGGTGGCCCGGCGACCATCGTGCCGATGTTCCTGCTCTACGACTACACATTCCTGCCGCCGGGCGCGGCGACGAAGGCCGAGGGGTTGGCCATCGCCCGCGAGCGCAACGTCGTCGGCACCGACGAGTTCCTGTTGTCGTCAGAGCCCTACGCCACCCGCGACGCGTGGTGCCACGACCGGGTGGCCTACACCCGCAAGCGCCTCGACGATCTGGACTGGATGGATTCCACAGTGCTGGTGAACCATTTCCCGCTGGTCCGTGAACCCTGCGATGCGATGTTCTACCCTGAGTTCGCGATGTGGTGCGGCACCACCGCGACCGCCGACTGGCACACCCGCTACAACGCCGTCTGCTCCGTGTACGGCCATCTGCACATCCCGCGCACCACCTGGTATGACGGCGTGCGGCACGAGGAGGTGTCGGTGGGCTATCCGCGAGAATGGCGGCGGCGCAAGCCATATCGATGGCTTCGGCAGATCCTGCCGGACCCGCAATACGCGCCCGGGTACCTCAACGAGTTCGGCGGCCACTTCCACATCACCCAGGAGATGCGCGAGCACGCCGAGAAGGTGCAGGAGCGCATCAGGACGCGGCAGCCATGACGACGGCGCCATTGCTGGCCGTGGTGCTGCCCGGCGCCCGCGGCGCCGACGCCCTCGCCGCCGCCGAACTGTACGACGACCCACCGGAATTGGCACCGCTACCCGAAGAGGAGCCGCTGATCGCCAAGTCGGTGGCCAAGCGGCGCAACGAAT
Organism: Mycobacterium sp. ACS1612; assembly: GCF_001667505.1. Lineage (GTDB taxonomy): Bacteria > Actinomycetota > Actinomycetes > Mycobacteriales > Mycobacteriaceae > Mycobacterium. The sequence goes on along the minus strand of NZ_LZHZ01000022.1, from coordinate 18,525 downwards.
TCGTCACTGTGCGCTACTGCGCCCGACAAGCGCTCGGCGAACTCGGGGTGGCGCCGGTGCCGATCCTCAAGGGGGACAAGGGCGAACCGTGCTGGCCCGACGGCATCGTCGGCAGCCTGACCCATTGCACGGGGTTTCGCGGCGCGGCGGTCGGCAGAACCGGTGCGGTGCGATCGGTGGGCATCGACGCCGAACCCCACGACGTGTTGCCCAACGGCGTGCTGGAGGCGATCAGCCTGCCTGCGGAGCGCGCCGAGTTGGCGGCCATGCCGACAGACCTGCACTGGGATCGAATCCTGTTCTGCGCCAAGGAAGCCACCTACAAGGCGTGGTTTCCGCTGACCCGTCGCTGGCTGGGCTTCGAGGACGCCCACATCACATTCGACGTCGATGAGACCGGCACCGCGGGGGCCTTCGAATCGCGCATCCTCATCGACCCGGCTGCCGAACACGGACCGCCGCTGGAGACCCTGTCGGGACGTTGGTCGGTTCGCGACGGCCTCGCGCTGACGGCGATAGTGCTGTGACCGAAGCAGGTCTGGTCGTCGTCGACAAGCCCGCAGGAGTCACCAGCCATGACGTGGTGGGCCGCTGCAGGCGGATCTTCGGTACCCGCAAGGTGGGCCACGCGGGCACCCTCGACCCGATGGCCACCGGCGTGCTGGTCGTCGGAATCGAAAGGGCCACAAAGATTCTCGGTCTGTTGACCGCGACCGACAAGTCGTATGCCGCCACCATTCGGCTGGGTCAGACCACCTCCACCGAGGACGCCGAAGGTGAGCTGCTGCAGTCTGTTTCGGCTCGTGGGGTGACCGATCAGCAGATCCGAGACGCGGTCGCCGCGCTGCGAGGCGAGATCGCGCAGGTACCGTCGGCGGTCAGTGCCGTCAAAATCGGCGGCCAGCGCGCGTACAAGCTCGTCAGGGAGGGGCAGACCGTCGAACTCGCAGCACGCGACGTCCGCATCGAGAGGTTCGACGTGCTGGCCGTTCGTCGGCACGACGACCTGGTCGACGTGGACGTCGAGGTCGACTGCTCCAGCGGCACCTACATCCGCGCGCTGGCCCGTGACGTCGGCGTGGCGTTGAAGGTCGGTGGTCACCTCACCGCGCTGCGCCGCACCAGGGTCGGCCAATTCGGGCTGGACCAGGCCCGCACCCTCGATGATCTGGCCGAGCGTCCGCAGCTGAGCTATTCGTTGGATGCCGCCTGCCTGCAGTCGTTTCCGCGCCGGACCCTGTCCGACGCCGAGGCCGAGGACACCCGCCACGGCAGGCCGTTGAAGCCGGCGGGCATCGACGGCGTCTACGCCGCGACGACCGCCGACGGGAAGGTCATCGCGTTGTTGACCGACCACGCCACCCGCACCAAGTCGGTGGTGGTGCTGCGCCCGGCAACGCTGTGAGGGTTTGATCAGGCCCGCCTTATCAGCCTAGGCTGATAATCATGTCCGCCGACTCACGCGCCGAGGACGTGGCCAGGGCGCTGTTGCTGTGCGTGGGCCTGCTGCAGCGACGGCTGCGGCAGATCCCCGTCACCGACGAGCTCAGCTTCCCTCAGATCGCGGCACTGGGCAGGCTCGACCGTTGTGGTCCTGCGACGGCGGCCGACCTGGCCCGCCAGGAACAGATCAGCCCGCAGTCGATGGGTGCGACGCTGGGCGAGCTCGAGGCCAGCGGCTTCGTCAAGCGGCAGCCTGACCCCGCCGACGGCAGGCGAATCCTGTTGTCGCTCAGCGCCGCAGGCAGGCGCGCGCTCAATCGGCGGCGCAACGCACGCGTGGAACAGCTCGCCAAGGGCCTCGCCGAGTTCACCGACGCGGAGCTCGAGCAGCTCGCGGTCGCCGCGCCCCTGATCGAGCGACTGGCGTACCGCCTCTAGATGGCCACCGACCAGATCGAGGCGACGACCCGCGACAACTACCGGTGGGTCGCGCTGACCAACACCACCGCCGCGGTGTTCATGTCCGCGCTCGACGGGTCCATCGTGATCATCTCGCTGCCCGCCATCTTTCGCGGTATCGATCTCGATCCGCTGGCGCCGGCCAACATTGCCTATCTGCTGTGGATGATCATGGGCTACCGGCTGGTGCAGTCGGTGCTCGTTGTCACCCTCGGCCGCATCGGCGACATGTACGGCCGGGTTCGGGTCTACAACTTCGGCTTCAGCGTCTTCACAGTCGCGTCGATCCTGTTGTCGTTCGACCCGTTCAGCGGCGCGGCGGCCGCGCAGTGGCTGATCGGCTGGCGATTGCTGCAGGCCGTCGGCGGATCGATGCTGACGGCGAATTCGGCGGCCATCCTGACCGACGCCTTCCCGCCCGACCGGCGCGGTTTCGCGCTCGGCTTCAACCAGGTGGCCGCGCTGGCAGGCCAGTTCATCGGCCTGGTGGCGGGCGGCCTGCTGGCGGCATGGGACTGGCGGGCGGTGTTCTGGGTCAACGTGCCGGTCGGGGTGTTCGGCACCGTGTGGGCGTACCGGCGGTTGCGCGACAACGGCCAACGCCACCGCGGACACATCGACTGGTGGGGCAACATCACTTTCGCAATCGGACTCTCCGCCGTGCTGGTCGCGATCACCAGCGGGATCCAACCCCACGGTGGACACACCACCGGTTGGCACAGCCCGTTCGTGCTGACGACGCTGGCGGCCGGGATACTTTTGCTGATCGCGTTCGTCGTGATCGAGACCCGGGTGGCCGAACCGATGATCCGGCCCAGCCTGTTCCGGATCCGCGCGTTCACCGCAGGCAACATGGCGACGCTGTCCGCGGCGCTGGCGCAAGGCGGCCTGCAGTTCATGTTGATCATCTGGCTGCAGGGCATCTGGTTGCCGCTGCACGGCTACGACTATGCCGAAACACCGTTGTGGGCGGGCATTTTCATGCTGCCGCTGACCGCGGGCTTCCTGGTCGCCGGACCCGCGGCGGGCGCGCTGTCGGACCGCTTCGGCGCGCGCGGTATCGCGTCGATCGGCATGTTGGCGTTCGCGCTCAGCTTCGTCGGCCTGCTCCTGCTGCCCATCGACTTCCCGTACTGGGCGTTCGCACTGCTGATCGGGCTCAACGGAATCGGCAGCGGTATGTTCGCGGCGCCGAACACGTCGGCCATCATGGGCAGCGTGCCGCCCGAAGAGCGCGGCGTGGTGTCAGGTATGCGCGCGACGTTTCAGAACAGCGGCACCGCGCTGTCGATCGGAGTGTTCTTCTCGTTGATGATCGTGGGTCTGGCCTACACGCTGCCCTACGCACTGACCACCGGCTTGCAGAACCAGGGCGTGCCGAACGCCGTCGCCGACCAGGTCGCCGCGTTGCCGCCGGTGTCGACGTTGTTCGCCGCGGTGCTGGGCGTCAATCCGCTCGAACACCTGCTTGCCCCAAGCGGAGTGCTGACGCACCTGCCCGCCGACAACGTCGCCACGATCACCGGCGGGCAGTTCTTCCCGCACCTCATCTCGGATCCGTTCCATCACGGACTGATCGTCGTGTTCGGCGTCTCGATCGCCCTTGCCGCGCTGGCCGGTGTCGCCTCGCTGGCTCGCGGCCGCGCGTCCCGCAGCTAGCCGACCACCCAGATCGCTTCTGCCGCAGGGCTTCCCAAGTCGACGGTCACTTCCGCGTCGCCGGCGGACTCGGGATTGTTGACGGCGACGGAGATCATCCCGGCGAAATCGCGCCTGGCCACCACCCGCAGCCGGGAGTCCAGGCTGATGCCCACGGTGTCGAAGTAGCGCAACATCTCCGGATCGGCGTCGGAGATGCGGGCCACCGTGCCGGAGTCGCCGTCGCGGCACACCGACAGTTGCCGCGCATCGGGCGTCGGGACCTGACCGTCCTTGGCCGGGATCGGATCGCCGTGCGGGTCGCGGGTCGGATGCCCCAGCTTGGCGTCGATGCGGTCCAACATCCGGTCCGACACCGCGTGCTCGAGCACCTCGGCCTCGTCGTGCACCTCGTCCCAGCTGTAGCCGAGTTCGCGGACGAGGAACGTCTCCATCAACCGATGCCTGCGCACCATCGCCAGCGCGGCCCGCCTGCCCGCGTCGGTCAGCGTGACGGCACCGTACTTCTCGTGATTCACCAGCCCCTGATCGGCGAGCTTGCGGATGGACTCCGAGGCGGTGGAGGCCGACACGCCGATCCGCTCGGCCAACAGCTTGGTGCTGACCTTCTCCAGCGACCACTCCTGCGCGGTCCAGATGACCTTGAGATAGTCCTGAGCAACCGTGGTCAGGTCACGGGGGTCGGCTTCAGGACTCACGATTGGAAAGTTTAGGCAATCTTCACCTCATCCGGTGGTCCTGCGCAGCCACCCGCACTGGTGCGCCGTAGGCTAGCTGCTGTGCAGCGCTGGCGGGGGCAGGAAGACATCCCGCCGGACTGGGGCCGATGCGTGGTCACCATCGGTGTGTTCGACGGTGTACATCGCGGGCATCAGGAATTGATCAATCACGCCGTAAAGGCCGGCCGCACCCGCGGCGTCCCTTCGGTGCTGATGACCTTCGATCCGCATCCGATGGAGGTCGTGTTCCCCGGCAGCCATCCCGCGCAGTTGACCACGCTGACGCGGCGCGCCGAACTGGTCGAGGAAATGGGCATCGACGTGTTCCTGGTGATGCCGTTCACCACCGATTTCATGAAACTGACCCCGGACCGCTACATCCACGAGTTGCTCGTCGAGCACCTGCATGTGGTCGAAGTGGTGGTGGGGGAGAACTTCACGTTCGGCAAGAAGGCCGCAGGCAAGGTCGACACCCTGCGCAGGGCCGGTGAGCGGTTCGGGTTCGCGGTGCAGGGCATGTCGTTGGTCAGCGAGCACCACCAGAACGAGGACATCACGTTCTCGTCGACCTACATCCGGTCCTGCGTGGATGCCGGCGACGTGGTGGCCGCCGCCGAGGCGCTCGGCCGGCCGCACCGGGTGGAGGGTGTGGTGGTCCGCGGCGAGGGCCGTGGTCAGGTGCTGGGCTTCCCGACCGCGAACGTGGCGCCGCCGATGTACTCGGCGATCCCCGCCGACGGCGTGTACGCCGCCTGGTTCACCGTGCTGGGCCACGGCCCCATCACGGGCAGCGTCATCCCGGGGGAGCGGTATCAGGCCGCGGTGTCGGTGGGCACCAACCCGACGTTCTCCGGGCGCACCCGCACCGTGGAGGCGTTCGTCCTCGACACCAGCGCCGACCTCTACGGCCAGCATGTCGCGGTGGATTTCGTCGCCCGGATCCGCGGCCAGGAGAAATTCGAGCGGGTCGAGGATCTGGTCGCGACGATGGGCGAAGACACCGAGCACGCCCGCACGATTCTGTCCGCGACGTGACCCGCTGCTAGACTGCCCTGCGACCCGGCGTGTGCTGCAGTTCGCGGTGGCCCGCCCTAGAAATTGTCGCGGACCGATTTGATGGAGTTATTTCGTGGCGCTCACTGCCGAACAGAAAAAAGACATTCTGGGCCAGTACGGCCTGCATGACACCGACACCGGTTCGCCGGAGGCACAGGTCGCGTTGCTGACCAAACGCATCTCCGACCTGACCGAGCACCTGAAGGTGCACAAGCACGACCACCACTCACGACGCGGCCTGCTGCTGCTCGTCGGCCGCCGCCGCCGGCTGCTGAAGTACGTCGCCCAGGTGGACGTCGAGCGCTACCGGTCGCTGATCGACCGGCTCGGCCTGCGCCGCTGAGCGGCGAATCGATTCAGCCGCTGACTAATTAGGCGGGGTCCGGCGTTGAAGGCCATGTGACCAAACCCGCATACGTTCTAGGCAGCGACGAATCCGAGATTGCACGGCTCCAGGCGCAGGCCGCAATCCTCGCCGAACCGACGGCTTTCCTCTTACAGCGCGGCGGCATTCGGGCCGGCATGCGCGTCCTGGACCTCGGCAGCGGCCCAGGCGACGTCGCGTTCCAGGTGGCCGAGCTCGTCGGCCCCGAAGGCTCCGTGGTGGGAGTCGAGCAGGACCCTGCTCAACTGGCCGCGGCCCTGCAGCGTCGCGACCGCGCAGGCCTGGAGAATGTCGAATTTCGCGAGGGCGACGCGCGCATCTTCGTCGACGACAAACCGTTTGACGCCGTGGTGTGCCGGCTCTTGCTGATGCACCTGCCCGACGCCGTCGACGTGCTGGCCCATCAGATGCGCAACCTTCGCACCGGCGGCGTATTCGTCGCCGTGGACTACGACGCGGGCGGGCTGCGCGCACTGCCCGAGGTCGAGCTGTACAGCCGCACCAGGCAGTGGCTGATGGCCGGCTTCCGGTACGCCCAGGCCGACGTCTGTATCGGAATGCGGTTTCCTGTGCTCTTCCACCAGGCGGGTTACCAGGACATCGGCACGCTCGGACTGCAGTCCTACTCTTCGCCGACCAACCGGCAGGGCGCTGAGTACGTGGCGGGGGTGGCACGCGCGATGAAACGCGCGATCGTCGGCTCCGGCATCACGACCGAAGAAGAGATGGAGCTCGACACGCTTGGGCAACGGCTCGGCGATGCCTTGAGCGATGCCAACGCGGTGATCACGATGCCGACCGTGGTCGGCGGCTGGGGACGCCGCCCGTGAACGCGCGGTTTCGGCCGCGTACCTGCGACAAGGTAGGATGGCTTCGTTCGCCAGCCGGTTCGGCTCGAACACTGGGTCGGTTCTCGCATATCCGCGGGTATCGTTCCCGCGTCTCATATCGGGACCCGCCCTGATCGCGCGGTCTTCGGTAGTGGCTGCCGGGTGCCAATCCCGACAGCTTCGATCGATGGCCGTAGCCGCATCGAGGCCGGTGGTTCAGACGCTGTGAGGACGCGAAAACAGCTGAACAGTGACAACACTGAACCAAGAGAGGCCATACGGACAACCATGTCTGTAGTCGAAATTGAAGACGGCGTGTACGAATCCACCGCCGTGATCGACAACGGGAGCTTCGGCACCCGCACCATCCGCTTCGAGACCGGGCGACTCGCCCAGCAGGCCGCAGGCTCAGCCGTTGCCTATCTCGACGACGAGACCATGCTGCTGTCGGCGACCACCGCCAGCAAGAATCCCAAGGACCACTTCGACTTCTTCCCGTTGACCGTCGACGTGGAGGAGCGCATGTACGCCGCCGGGCGCATCCCCGGCTCGTTCTTCCGTCGTGAGGGCAGGCCCTCCACCGACGCGATCCTGACCTGCCGGCTGATCGACCGGCCGCTGCGCCCGTCGTTCGTCGACGGCCTGCGCAACGAGATCCAGGTCGTGGTGACTGTGCTGTCGCTGGATCCGCACGAGCTCTACGACGTGGTCGCGATCAACGCGGCGTCGATGTCCACCCAGCTGGCCGGTCTGCCCTTCTCGGGTCCGATCGGTGGCGTGCGTGTTTCGCTGATCGACGGCACCTGGGTCGCGTTCCCGACCGTCGAGCAGGGCGAGAAGGCCGTATTCGACATGGTGGTCGCGGGCCGCGTCCTGGAAGACGGTGACGTCGCGATCATGATGGTCGAGGCTGAGGCCACCGAGAACGTCGTGGAGCTGGTCGGCGGCGGCGCCCAGGCGCCGACGGAATCCGTTGTCGCCGAGGGCCTCGAGGCCGCCAAGCCATTCATCAAGGCGCTGTGCGCCGCCCAGCAGGAGCTGGCCGATCGCGCCGCCAAGCCCACCGGCGAGTACCCGGTCTTCCCCGACTACACCGAAGACGTCTACTACTCCGTCGCCTCGGTCGCGACCGACGCCTTGTCAGAGGCGCTGACCATCGCGGGCAAGAACGAGCGCAACGACCGGACCGACGAGATCAAGGCCGAGGTGCTCGAGCGGCTGGCCGAGCAGTTCGCGGGCCGTGAGAAGGAGATCGGCGCTGCCTTCAGGTCGCTGACCAAAAAGCTTGTGCGCCAACGGATCCTGACCGACCACTTCCGTATCGACGGTCGCGGGATCACCGATATCCGCGCGCTCTCCGCCGAGGTGGCCGTGGTGCCGCGGGCGCACGGCAGCGCGCTGTTCGAGCGCGGCGAGACCCAGATCCTGGGCATCACCACCCTCGACATGATGAAGATGGCCCAGCAGATCGACTCGCTGGGGCCGGAAACCAGCAAGCGCTACATGCACCACTACAACTTCCCGCCGTATTCGACCGGTGAGACCGGTCGCGTCGGTTCGCCCAAGCGCCGCGAGATCGGCCACGGCGCGCTGGCCGAGCGAGCGCTGGTGCCGGTGCTGCCCAGCATCGAGGAGTTCCCGTATGCCATCCGGCAGGTGTCGGAAGCGTTGGGCTCCAACGGTTCTACGTCGATGGGTTCGGTCTGTGCGTCCACGCTGGCGCTGCTGAACGCCGGTGTGCCGTTGAAGGCCCCGGTCGCGGGCATCGCGATGGGCCTGGTCTCCGATGACATAGAAATTGAAGCAGCCGAGGGCAATAAAGTTGAGCGCCGGTTCGTCGCGTTGACCGACATCCTCGGCGCCGAGGACGCGTTCGGCGACATGGACTTCAAGGTCGCGGGCACCAAGGACTTCGTCACCGCGCTGCAGTTGGACACCAAGCTCGACGGCATCCCGTCGCAGGTGCTGGCCGGCGCGCTGAGCCAGGCCAAGGACGCCCGGCTGACCATCCTCGAGGTGATGGCCGAGGCCATCGACACCCCCGACGAGATGAGCCCGCACGCGCCGCGCATCACCACCATCAAGGTGCCGGTGGACAAGATCGGCGAGGTGATCGGCCCCAAGGGCAAGATGATCAACTCGATCACCGAGGAGACCGGCGCGCAGATCTCCATCGAGGACGACGGCACGGTGTTCGTCGGCGCGTCCGACGGGTTGTCCGCGCAGGCCGCGATCGACAAGATCAACGCCATCGCCAATCCTCAGCTGCCCAAGATCGGCGAGCGGTTCCTCGGAACCGTGGTCAAGACAACCGATTTCGGCGCCTTCGTGTCACTGCTGCCGGGACGTGACGGGCTGGTGCACATCTCCAAGCTCGGCAAGGGCAAGCGCATCGCCAAGGTCGAGGACGTCGTCAAGGTGGGCGACAAGCTGCGCGTGGAGATCGCCGACATCGACAACCGCGGCAAGATCTCACTGGTGCTGGTCGCCGAAGAAGAGACAGCGGACACTGCAGCAGATGCCGCGGACACCGCCGCCGAGGCACCCGCGGACGCGCCCGCCGATGCCGCGACCGCCAGCAGCTAGGTCCCGGGCACTGCATCGCGGCGCCGGCGCCGACAAATCGTCGAACGTCGTGCGCCGCAGCACATTGCCCGGTGGCCTGCGAGTTGTCACAGAGTTCATTCCCGCGGTGCGTTCGGCATCGGTCGGTGTGTGGGTGGGCGTCGGATCGCGCGACGAGGGCCGCACGGTGGCCGGCGCCGCACACTTCCTCGAACACTTGCTGTTCAAGGGAACCCATAATCGCACAGCCGTCGACATCGCCCAGGCGGTGGACGCGGTCGGCGGTGAACTGAACGCGTTCACCGCCAGGGAGCACACCTGCTACTACGCCCACGTGCTCGACACCGACCTGGCCTTGGCCATCGACATGGTCGCCGACGTGGTGCTGCGCGGCCAGTGTGCGGCCGAGGACGTCGAGGTCGAACGCGACGTCGTGCTCGAGGAAATCGCGATGCGCGACGACGACCCCGAGGACACCCTCGGCGACCTGTTCCTGTCCGCGATGTTCACTGACCACCCGGTCGGCCGTCCGGTGATCGGCAGCGTCGAGTCGATCTCGGCGATGACACGCGCGCAGCTGCATTCGTTCCATGTCCGCCGCTACACCCCGGAACGGATGGTGGTCGCGGTGGCAGGCAATGTCGACCACGACGAGGTCGTGGCGCTGACGCGGGAACACTTCGGGCCCAGCATGATTCGCGGGCGCCGACCGGTGCCACCGCGCAAGGGCGCCGGTCGGGTCACCGGGAAACCGACACTGCGGTTGGCCAATCGCGACGCCGAGCAGACCCACCTCTCGCTCGGAGTACGCACCCCGGGCAGACACTGGGATCACCGGTGGGCGCTGTCGGTGCTGAACACCGCACTGGGCGGTGGCCTGAGTTCGCGTCTGTTCCAAGAGATCCGGGAGATGCGCGGGCTGGCATACTCGGTGTACTCGACCGTCGACACGTTCTCCGACAGCGGGGCGTTGTCGATCTACGCCGGATGTCAACCCGAGCGGTTCGACGAAGTGGTCCGGGTGACCACCGAGGTGCTCGAACAGGTTGCGCGCGACGGCATCACCGAGTCGGAATGCCGAATAGCCAAGGGCTCCATGCGCGGCGGCCTGGTGCTCGGCCTCGAGGATTCGGGTTCGCGGATGAACCGGATCGGCCGCAGCGAACTCAACTACGGCGAACACCGCAGCATCGCGCAAACGCTCAACAAAATCGACGCCGTCACCTTGGAAGAGGTCAACGCCGTCGCGCACCAACTGCTCTCGCGTCCTTTCGGTGCCGCAGTCCTGGGCCCGCACCGGTCGAAACGGTCTCTGCCGCAGCCGCTTCGGATCATCGCGGGCTGACCGGTAGCCTGGGCCTGATGACCGGACTGTCGCGGCGCTCGGCGCTGCTCGGTGGACTGGCACTCGCGGCCGCAGCCGCGTCGACGCCGAAGAGCGCGCTGGCCCAGCCGCCGGTCGCGGATCGGATCGCGGCGCTGGAGCGACGCCACAACGCCTATATCGGCGTGTTCGCCGTCGACCTCGGCGGCGGCCGGTCGTTCTCGCACCGCGGCCAGCAGCCGTTCGCCATGTGCTCCACCTTCAAGGCCTACGCCGCGGGGCGGGTGCTGCAGATGGTCGAACAAGGTCAGCTGACGCTGGATCAGCAGGTGTTCGTCGACCCGGCAGGCGTGGTCGCCAACTCCCCGCGGACCGAGCCGAGGGCAGGCGGCAACATGACTCTCGACGAGCTGTGCCAGGCCGCACTACAGGTCAGCGACAACACCGCGGGCAACCTGTTGCTGAACACCATCGGTGGCCCGCCCGCCGTCACAGCCTTCGCGCGCAGCATCGGCGACCAGGGCTCGCGGCTGGACCGCTGGGAGACCGAACTGAACTCCGCGGTCCCCGGCGACCCCCGCGACACCAGCACGCCCGAAGCGCTGGGCGGCGGATATCGCGCCCTGCTGACCGGTGACGCGCTCGCTCCGGCGCAACGACAACAACTCGAGGACTGGATGCGGGCAAACGAGACGTCGAGCATGCGGGCGGGCCTGCCCCAGGGGTGGACCAGTGCCGACAAGACCGGCAGCGGGGACTACGGCACGGCCAACGACGTCGGCGTCGCCTACGGTCCCGAAGGTCAACTGCTACTCGCGGTGATGACGCGATCGCAGCTCAGCGACCCGCACGCCGCGAGTTTGCGGCCAATGATCGGCGAGGTCACCGCGCTGCTGATACCCGAACTGCTTGCATAGGCCGCAAGTTCGAGGGAAACACCTGATTCCTCCGCCGCCCCTTCTGCAATACCTTTTTGCGAGGCAGTCGGGTCCTGCCCGCTATCGACCGGGCAAACGGGGGGAGCGATACACGTTGGCCATCGAAACATTTGCGATCCACCGCGAGATGGACAGCCGTCAAGCACCGCGCTCGATACCGCACAATGGCACGGCCGCGGTAGCGGTGATCGACGAACACGACGCCATCCACGCCGCAGTCCAACTGTGGTGCCATCAGGCACAGCCGTCGATTCCGTTCGCGGGTAACTACTTTTCGGCTGACCAATTCCTCGCCGAGCACCCGTCCGCCCCCGCGGTCGGCCCAGTCGTGCTCGAACTGCAGAAACACCGCGACGGCGTGGACTTCTCCGCGCTCGATCGCATCGTTTCGCGTCGGCATCGGGTAATCGTCTACTCGCACTTCGCAACTGACGAAGTGATCCTGACGGCGTTGGACCGCGGCGCGGTCACCTACCTGACGAAGGCGGAGAGCAAGGAACATCTGATCGACGCGATACGGGCCGCCGGAACGGACACCCCCTACGTGGGTCCCAGGATGGCGCTGGCGATGATCAACGACAGCACCGTCGGCCGTGCGAATCTCGCGCCACGGGAGAAGGAAGTGCTCGTCGCCTGGTTCCGCACCGAGAGCAAGGATCTGGTTGCGCGCCAGTTGCAGATCGCGCCGACCACCGTCCGAACGCATCTGCAGCGCGTGCGGGCCAAGTACGCGGCCGTGGGGAGGCCTGCCACCACCAAGGCCGCGCTGGTGGCCCGTGCCATCCAGGACGGCATCGTCAGCGTCGACGACATCTAGCGGCACCGCCGCAATTTTGACGCTGTTGCCAAACAGCAGCTCAGAGATAGCCGTCAGCCGGTCTAATCAGTTGCCTGCGCAGACGGGTGGGCCGCTTCGCGAACTCTGAGAAGGGGCCTCCCGACTTTGTTGTGGGGCCCGGGCCGTTATTCGGCATAGACATGGGGCAGCGGTACAGCTCGTGCACAGGCTTTCGAAACGAGCAACATGCGCCGGTTAGTGACCGAGCCGCCCGACAACCCCTCGTGGTCGGGCGACCGGCCTTCTGTTACCTCCGGCTCAGTGGCGTTCGCGTTACCCGCTGATACCGCTGCATCTTCTCTGTAGTCGGACTTTACCCTTCGGTGCTGTCCGAATGTACTGAGAGCCTATGCCTTGAAGCCCCAGTCCACACGGGTAGAGCACTACTCGTCTCTGCTCGTGTCGAGTCTTGCACTATCGATGACAGCAAATATAGAGCAATTGGTCCCAAGCTGTGAAGCCGAGGCCAGTGACGTGGCGGGGACAGCAGGGCGCGGGGGTGGCTATGCTTCGTTTGATGGATAGCGCACGCGGCGGAGATCCGGGCGACGGGCGTTGCTGTCGGCGCGGTCGTTGATTTGCTGGAGGCGCCCGGGTGGCCACAATGACAAACCCGGGCACCGCTGATTGCGGCGCCCGGGTTCGCGGGGGGTGGAGAAGATCAGGCCAGCACGCCTGCGGGGTCGATGAACGGAAGGTCGAGATCGGTTGCCACCTGCTCGGAGAGCAGCGCGCCGTCGTGCGTGGACAGGCCCTTGGCCAGCGACGGGTCGGCCTTGCACGCCGCCTGCCAACCCTTGTCGGCCAGCTTCAGCACGAACGGCATCGTCGCGTTGGTCAGCGCGTAGGTCGACGTGCGGGGCACCGCACCCGGCATGTTGGCCACGCAGTAGAACAGCGTGTCATGCACGGCGAACGTCGGGTCGTCGTGGGTGGTGGGCCGCGAGTCCTCGAAGCAGCCGCCCTGGTCGATGGCGATGTCGACCAACACCGCGCCCGGCTTCATATGCGCGACAGTCGAATTCGTCACCAGCTTGGGCGCCTTGGCGCCCGGCACCAGCACCGCACCGATCACCAGGTCGGCCTTCTTGACCGCATCCTCTAGGTCGAGCATCGACGAGTAGCGGGTCTCGATGGCGCCGCTGTTCTCGTTGTCGATCTTGCGCAGTGTGTTGATGTTGAGGTCGAACACGGTCACGTGCGCGCCCATGCCCTTGGCGATGCGGGCCGCGTTGTATCCGGCCACGCCGCCGCCGATGACGACGACCTCGGCGGGGGCCACACCCGGGACACCGCCCATCAGCACGCCGCGACCGCCGTGGCTGCGCATCAGGTGGTACGCACCGACCTGTGCCGAGAGCCGCCCGGCGACCTCGCTCATCGGAGCCAGCAGGGGCAGCGCCCCATCGGCGGTCTGCACGGTCTCGTAGGCGATCGACGTGGTGCCGGACGCGAGCAGTGCATCGGTGCACGGCTTGGACGCCGCGAGATGCAGGTAAGTGAACAGTGTCTGGCCCTTGCGCAGACGCGAGTATTCGGCCTCGATCGGCTCCTTGACCTTGAGCAGCAGTTCGGCCTCTTCCCAGACCTGGTCCGCGGTGTTGATCAGCTGCGCACCCGCGCGCTTGAAGTCCGCGTCGGTGATGGCAGAGCCTTCGCCGGCACCCGACTGGACGATCACCTCGTGACCGCGGTGAACCAGCTCGGCGACGCCCGCCGGGGTGATGGCGACGCGGTATTCGTTGTTTTTGATCTCGGTCGGGATTCCGACGCGCATGACGGCTCCTAAAAGTCCAGTTGGCTAGGTAAAGTGTGAAGAAGTTTCGGTGGGATGGCAATAACTCCGATGACAATTCGATATGATCGCGTCATGCCAGAAGGATCGTCGAAAACTGTGCGCCCGCCGGCCCGGTCGTCGAAGGATGTTCGGCCAGTGGAGATCGACGACGTCGACCGGCGCATTCTGACCGCCCTGCACGCCGATGCACGGATGTCGAACAGTGCGCTCGCCGAGTCCGTGGGCATCGCCGCCTCGACCTGCCACGGCAGGGTGCGCCGGCTCCAGGAGTTGGGCGTGATCCGCGGCTTCTACGCCGATATCGATCCGGCTGCGCTCGGGTTGACGCTGCAGGCGATGATCTCCGTCAGCCTGCAGTCCAACGCCCGCGGGAAGATCCGCAACTTCATTCAGCACATCAGGACCCGGCCGCAGGTGATGGGCGTGTACTTCCTGGCCGGGGCGGACGACTTCATCCTGCATGTCGCGGCGCGTGACACCGACGATCTGCGCGCGTTCGTGGTGGAGAACCTCAACGCCGACGCCGACGTGGCCGGCACCCAGACGTCGCTGATCTTCGAACACCTGCGCGGCGCGTCGCCGCTGTAGCTTGGTTTCGTGCTGCACGGACGGGCGGCGGAGCTGGGCCAGATTCAGGAACTGCTCGCCGCTGCCCGCGTCGGGCACAGTTCGATGCTGGTGCTCGCAGGCGAGACGGGCAGCGGCAAGACCGCCCTCCTGGAACATGCCGCTTCGGAAGCCGAGGACTTCCTGGTATTGCGATGTGCCGGAGTCGAATCCGAGTTCGAACTGCCGTTCGCGGCGCTACACGTGCTGCTGCGCGACTTGCTGCCCCGAGTGGACGTGTTACCGCCATCGCAGGCGACGGCCTTGCGGTCCGCGTTCGGGTTGTTCGACAGTCCCGGCACCGACCGCTTCTTGACCGGGTTGGCCACCCTGACGCTGCTCTCCGAGGCCGCGGCGGAACGTCCGCTGCTGTGTCTGATCGACGACGCCCAGTGGGTGGATCGCGAATCGCGGGAGGCGCTGCTCTTCGCGGGCCGGCGGCTGGGCGAGGAAGGCGTGGTCGTGTTGTTCGCGGTGCATGAGCATACGACGACGGACTTGCGCGGGCTGCCGATGATGGCGGTCGGCGGCATCGATGACTCGGCCGCCGCGGGGCTGGTCGCTGAGCACGCAGCGGACCTCATGCCGCAGACGCGCGACCGATTGATCGCCGAGGCGCGCGGAAACCCGTTGGCGCTCATCGAGTTTGCTACCGCCGCACGCGCCGGGGAGCCCACCCCGGCCGCACCACCGATGGCCGCGCATCGGGTGCTCGACTCATTCGGTTCGCAGGTCGACCGGTTGCCGCCGACCACCAGGTTGGCCCTGTTGTTGGCGGCTGCGGAGGGGACCGGTGAGCTCGGCTCAGTACTTGCTGCGGGAACTCGGATAGGACTTGGGCTCAAGGACTTCGAATCTGCCGAGCGCCGCCGGCTGGTCCGCGTCGGTGACGATGTCGTCGCATTCAGGCACCCGTTGATCCGTTCGGCGGTCTATCAGCGCGCGCCTGCCGCCGATCGCGTTGCGGTGCATCGTGCGCTCGCCGATGCGCTGGGCGACCACGATGATCGGCGCGCCTGGCACCTCGCCGCCGCGGCGGAAGGATTCGACGACGAGGCCGCGGATGCGATGGAAGCCGCCGCGCTGCGGGCCGACCGGCGCGGCGGCTACGCGGCCAGCGCCGCCGCGCACGAGCGGGCGGCGCAGCTGACCGCGGATCGGCTTGTGCGCGGCGACCGACTGACCGCCGCCGCGATGAGCGCGCGCGACTCTGGCCAGCTACCCCGCGCCGCTGCCCTAGCGCACGAGGCGTCCGCACTGACCGAAGATATAAAGGCGTTGGCGAAGCTGGCCTGGGTCAGGGCCCGATTGGAGTTCGAACGCGGCACACCCCGGCACGCGTCAGAGATGGTGCTAGCGGGTGCCGAGACGGTGTATGGCTGTGATGCGCAAGAGGCTGCCCGGATGCTGATCGAGGTGGTCCGGATGGCCTATTTCGCCGATGCCGCACCGCAACTCCGCCGTGCCGCTCAACTGATCGACGCGGTGCCACTGACCGCCGACCATCCGCTGCGGCCGATGCTGGCGGCCAGCGCGATCCTTGCCCGGTTGCAGTCCGGCGAGCCGGACGACCAGATTCCGCCGCTGCCACCCGCGGTGCGCGCGATTCAGCCCGAACAGCTGGGAATGACGGTCGGCAATCTGGCCGTCCACCACGCGTTTCTGCTGATGGTGATCGGTGACGCCGACGAGGCGTTGGCGCAGACCGAACGAATGCTGGTCGAAGCGCGCGCGCGTGGGCTGATCGGTGGATTGCCGCACATCTTGTTGCAGCACGCACAGGCGGCGTTGGTCAGCGGCCGGCTCCGTGAGGCGTTGCGTGCCGCGAACGAGGGCGTGCAGATCGCAGAGGACACCGGCCAATTGCATTCTGCGGCGAACCTACGCGGGGTGGTCGCGAGGATCACCGCGATGACCGGCGACGAGCAGACCTGCGTCGCATTGGCGAGTGAAGCGATACACGTTGGTGCGGAACGGCATTCGTCCAGCGTCGGGTTGGCGGTGCTCGCGCTGGCGGTGCTCGAACTCGGATACGGACGGTATTCGGCGGCGCTAGAGCGGCTGGCGTCGCTGCCCCCACAGCTGCGTCGGCATCCCACGTTTGCCTATCTGTCGCCGCCGGAGTGGGCCGAGGCCTCGGCGCGCAGCGGGCAGCCCGAACGTGCGGCGGAGACGATGACGGCCTACCTGGCGTGGGCGACCCATCGCGACAGCCCCGTCGTCCAGGCCAACGTGCACCGCTGTCGCGCCCTGCTCGGTCCCGACGACGAAGCAGAAGCGCACTATCGGGCGGCGATTCGGCTCTATGACGGCATCAACCGGCCGATGACCAAGGCTCGCTGCGAACTGCTCTACGGGGAGTGGCTACGACGCATGCGGCGACGGTCGGAGTCGCGCGAACCACTGCGCGGTGCGTTGCGGGTGTTCGACCGGATCGGTGCGCGGTCGTGGGCCGAGCGCGCGCGTGCCGAACTGCGTGCGACCGGCGAGACCGTCTCTGCGCAGGGGGAACCCCGCGGCGCCCAACTGACCCCGCAGGAACTGCAGGTCGTGCGTCTTGCCGCGGCCGGTTTGTCCAACCGGGACATCGGGGCGCAGTTGTTCATCAGCCCGCGCACCGCCGGCTACCACCTGTACAAGGCGTTCCCGAAACTCGGCGTCGCGGGCAGACACGAACTGGCTTCGCTCGACCTGTCCGCCAATACAGTCATCTGACAGATTCGGCAGGGGCGTGCACCCGTCATGGTTGCCGCATGAAGTTCGGAGTCGACGTCCCCACATGCCTGGCCGGGATGGCATACCCGGTGCCGTTCGCGACCGCAGACGAAGTGGTCCGGATCGCCGTCGAGGCCGAGCAACTCGGCTATCACGAGGTATCGGGCAACGATCACCTGAGCACCCAGCGGTTCGTCCGGGACGCATGGCCGCAGCCCCCCGACTACTTCGAACCGCTGATGATGCTGGCCACCATTGCGGCCAAGACGTCTGTGGTGCGACTGGGCACGGGCATTCTGGTGCTGCCGATGCGCGAGCCGGTGCTGCTGGCCAAGCAGGTCGCCACGCTGGACCACATCAGCGGCGGTCGTGTCACGCTGGCCGTCGCCGCCGGCGGATACCGCGACGAATTCGAAAGCGTCGCGCCGGATCTCGCCGACGCGTCGCGCGTCGACCTGATGGCCGAGGGCATCGAGTCGTTGCGGATCCTGTTCGAGCGGCCGCGATCCACCTACGAAGGCAAGTACCGCCGTTTCGTCGACGTCGAGTCGTATCCGAAGCCGGTGCAGGATCCCCTGCCGATATTCTCCGGCGGTAACGGCAAGGGTGCGCTTGCGCGGGCAGGCGAGCGCTGCCAGGGCTGGCTGCCGGCGAAGATCGGTCCCGCGGAGATCGCCGCGGGCCGCGACAAGGTGGCGGCGTATGCCCGCGCGGCGGGCCGTGATCCGGCGGCGGTGACGATCGGTCTGCAATCGGTGGTCTGCATTGCCGATACGGCTGATGAGGCGCGCGACCGGCTGCAGCGATCCACCTTCGATCTTTTCCGCAGGTCGTTGAAGGACACCATGATGAAGGGGATCGATTTGGACAAGTACCTGGCCGACAACCTGATCGGCACGCCCGACGACGTGTGCGCCAAGGTCGCTGCGTTCGCGGAGGCCGGCCTGGACGGCTTCTTCGCGACGCTGTTTGTCGCGAACACCGTCGACGAAATGCTCGACCAGATGCGGCTTTTCGCGCGGTATGTGCTGCCGGCCTTCCCGGATATGACGTAACGAGAAGGCGCCCCCCCCCCAGTGGGGGGGGCCCCGACTTGCGTTGAGGTGTTGAGGCGTCAGCCGTCCGCGCCGTCGGAGCCGCTGCCGCCGCTCTTGCCGGTCGAGGAGCCGCCCTCGCCGCCCGTGCCGCGC
>NZ_LZHZ01000021.1 GCF_001667505.1 Mycobacterium sp. ACS1612 | reverse complement strand
GGGAGGGGGGCGCGCCCCCCCCCCGGGGCGGGCCGGGGGGCCGGGGGGGGGCGCCCCCCCCCCCCCCCCCCCCCCCCCCCCCCCCCCCCCCCGCGGCTCCCCCCGAGGAATGACGCTAGGGGTTAGCCGGTCGCGAGGAATCGGGCGTTTCCCTATCTGACAGCATGATTCGTGCCGACAGGTCTTCGCGGATGCAAGCGAAACGCGGGGCGGAGGTGACCCTCCGCCCCGCGTTCGTTGAACCGATTGTCTACACGTCGAAGTACAGCGCGACCTCGTACGGGTGAGGCCGGATCTGCACCGGAAGGATCTCGTTCTCACGCTTGTACGAGATCCAGGTCTCGATCAGGTCCTCGGTGAAAACGCCGCCCTCAGTGAGGTATTCGTGGTCCTCCTCGAGCTTGTCGATCACCGCCGACAGAGACGTGGGCGCCTGCGGGATGTTGGCGGCCTCGTCCGGCGGCAGCTCGTAGAGGTCCTTGTCGACCGGCGCCTGCGGCTCGATCTTCTTCTTGATGCCGTCCAGGCCGGCCATCATCATAGCCGCGAACGCCAGGTACGGGTTGCCCGAGCTGTCCGGGCAACGGAACTCCAGACGCTTGGCCTTCGGGTTGTTGCCGGTGATCGGGATGCGGACGCAGGCGCTGCGGTTCCGCTGGCTGTACACCAGGTTGATCGGGGCTTCGTAACCCGGCACCAGGCGCTTGTAGGAGTTCACCGTCGGGTTGGTGAACGCCAGCAGCGACGGTGCGTGGTGCAGGATGCCGCCGATGTAGTGGCGTGCGGTGTCCGACAGTCCGGCGTAGCCCGACTCGTCGTGGAACAGCGGGCTGCCGTCCTTCCACAATGACTGGTGGCAGTGCATACCCGAACCGTTGTCGCCGAACAGCGGCTTCGGCATGAAGGTGACGGTCTTGCCTGCCTGCCACGCGGTGTTTTTGATGATGTACTTGAACAACAGCAAGTCGTCCGCGGCGTGCAGCAGTGTGTTGAACTTGTAGTTGATCTCGGCCTGGCCCGCGGTGCCCACCTCGTGGTGACCGCGCTCCAGCACGAAGCCCGCGTTCTGCAGGTTGGTGCACATCTCGTCGCGCAGGTCGACGTAGTGGTCGTAGGGTGCGACCGGGAAGTAGCCGCCCTTCGGCCGGACCTTGTAGCCGCGGTTGGCGCTGCCGTCGGACTCGAACGGCTCCCCGGTGTTCCACCATCCTGCCTCGGAGTCGATCTCGTAGAACGTGCCGTTCATCTGCGAATCGAAGGACACCGAGTCGAAAATGTAGAACTCGGCCTCCGCGCCGAAGTACGCGGTGTCGGCGATGCCGGTGCTCGCCAGGTAGTTTTCCGCCTTGCGGGCCACGTTGCGCGGGTCGCGGGAGTACGCCTCACGGGTGAACGGGTCGTGCACGAAGAAGTTGAGGTTCAGCGTCTTGGCGGCGCGGAACGGGTCGATTCGTGCGGTGTCGGGGTCCGGAAGCAGCATCATGTCGGACTCGTGGATCGACTGGAAGCCGCGCACCGACGAGCCGTCGAACGCCAGCCCGTCCTCGAACACGCTCTCGTCGAACACCGAAGCCGGGACCGAGAAGTGCTGGACTACACCGGGCAGATCGCAGAACCGGATGTCGACGTAAGCAACGTCTTCGTCCTTTATCTGCTTGATGATGTCGTCGGCGGTCTTTTCTGCCACTGAGAACTCTCCTTATATCTGGTAAACCCGCGGGTTGACGCTATGGACACGATGTTGCACGGTCGTCAACCGCATGTTGCGCGGACGTTACGCAATTTGCCTGCAGCGGCGGCCGATGGGCCCGCTTCTTCCAACCGGGGCCCCGCTTATCCTGACAGTATGGCTCGCGAGATCGGGTCCTGGCTGTCGGGTCCGTCTTCGGAGGGCGGCAGTCAGGGCCAAGCACCCAGTGAGTATCCGGGCCAGCGGCTGGGTTTGCCGCAATCGGGCCCCAGATCGCTTGCGAGGATGGGCAGGCGGATCGCCGCGCTGTTCGTCGACTGGCTGATCGCCTACGGGCTGGCGGCGCTGGCCATGTCGTTGGGGCTGGTGTCGATGTCGTGGCTGTCGACCGCGGTGTTGATCGTCTGGTTCGTGCTGGGCTCGGTGTCGCTGCGACTGTTCGGCTTCACCCCGGGCCAGTACGCATTGGGGTTGATGGTGGTGCCGGTCGACAACCGTCAGGACGTCGGCTTCGGCCGGGCCCTGGTCCGCGGCGTGCTGATCGCGGTGGTCATCCCGCCGCTGATCACCGACTCCGACCTGCGGGGCCTACAAGACAAGGTGACGAATACGGCCGTCGTGCGGCGATAGTCAGCGTCTGCGCACTGTGCGCTGCACGTTGCGCATCTTGGCCTGCGTCGGCAGCGGACCCTTGGGCATCGCGGCAGGGCCGGCCTTGGTGCCCAGCGCAGCGAGTCGCGACTCGAGTGCGTCCATCTGCTTCACCGTGATGTTCGCGGGCAGCTTCGTGAGGTGCCGTTCGAGCTTGGACAGCGGGACCTCGCCCTCGCCGTTGCCGACCATCACGTCATAGATCGGGGTGTCGCCGATCAGCCGTGCGGTGCGCTTCTTCTCCTGCGCCAGTAGGGGTTTGACGCGCGCGGCCGATCCTTCGCCGACGAAGATCACGCCGGGGCGGCCGATCACCCGGTGCACCGCGTCGAAGTGACCGGTGGCGGCGACACCGGGGGTGACGCGCCACTTACCCCGCAGGTTGTCCAGCGCCCACGCCGCGGCGCCGGTCTGGCCTTCGGCCTTGCGGTAAACCGACTTCTGCGCGCGGCGGCCGAAGATGATGAACGCGACCAGCGCACCGAGCACGATGCCGAGGGGAATCATCATGTAGCCGGTGAGACCGCCCGCGAGCACCCCGAAGGCAGCTGAAGCGCCCACGATCAGCACGAATGCGGCGATCATGTACGGCAGCAGCCGCTTGTCCTCTTTGCGCTGAATCTGAAACGCCTGCCACAACTGGCTGCGCCGCTGTTTGGAGGCCGCCTTGCGCGCCGCCTTGGCCTCGGCCTTGGCGGCCTTGACCTGATCGGGATTGCGGGTTTTCGCCATTACTTCAGGATACGGGCCGGGCCGCGACCGCCTGCGCGTACAGCCTGCCTGCCCGATACGAGGATCGGACCAGGGGGCCGGCGAGCACTCCGGCGAACCCGAGGGCTTTGGCGAAGTCCTCGTGCTCGACGAACTCTTCTGGTTTGACCCAGCGCTCGACGGGGTGGTGGCGCACCGAGGGACGCAGGTACTGGGTGATCGTGACCAGGTCGCAGCCCGCCTGGTGCAGGTCGGCCAGCGCGGTGCGCACCTCCTCGGGCGTCTCACCCATGCCCAGGATCAGGTTGCTCTTGGTGACCAGCCCGGCGTCGCGGGCCGCGGTCAGCACCGCAAGGCTGCGCTCGTAGCGAAACGCCGGACGGATCCGCTTGAAGATGCGCGGCACCGTTTCAACGTTGTGCGCCAACACTTCCGGGCGCGCATCGAACACCTCCTTCAACAGCGCAGGCTCGCCGTTGAAATCCGGGATCAACAACTCCACCCCGGTGTTGGGGTTCAGCGCCTTGATCGCGCGCACCGTCTCGGCGTACAGCCACGCGCCGCCGTCGGGCAGATCATCGCGGGCCACCCCGGTCACCGTCGAATACCGCAACCCCATCGCGGCCACGCTCTCAGCCACCCGCCGCGGTTCGTCACGGTCGAGTTCGGCCGGCTTACCGGTGTCGATCTGGCAGAAGTCGCAGCGCCGGGTGCACTGCTCACCGCCGATCAGGAAGGTGGCCTCGCGGTCCTCCCAGCATTCGAAGATGTTCGGACAACCCGCCTCCTCGCACACCGTGTGCAGGCCCTCACGCTTGACCAGCGCTTTGAGTTCCTGATACTCCGGACCCATCCTGGCGCGGGTCTTGATCCACGGCGGCTTACGCTCGATCGGCGTCTCGGCGTTACGGACCTCGAGACGCAGGAGTTTTCTGCCTTCCGGAGCCGGTGGGCCGGCGACATTGGATTCGGGAGCGACCGTCACTACGTCAACGCTACTACCAGGCGGCCGTCGAGCGCGTCACACACGGCCTCGGCCACCGGGGTCAACACGTCGTCGACGGTCACCCGGCGGCCCAATTCGGCGGTCAACGACGTCACGCCAGCGTCCGAGATGCCGCAGGGCACGATCGCGTCGAAGGCGGACAGATCGCAGTCGCAGTTCAGCGCGAACCCGTGCAACGTAGTCGCGCGCGACACCCGGATGCCGATCGCCGCGATCTTGCGCGCCGGGCGCCGTCCGTCGGCAGGCACCCACACCCCGGAGCGGCCTTCGACGCGGCCGGTGGACAGGCCCAGCCCGGCGCACACCTTGATGATCGATTCTTCAAGGCGCCGAACGAAATTCACCACATCGAGCGGTTCAGCCAAGCCGATGATCGGGTAGCCGACCAGTTGCCCGGGGCCGTGCCAGGTGATCTTGCCGCCGCGGTCGGTGTCGATGACAGGAGTGTCGGGCGCGCTGGGTCTTTCCTCGGGCAGCGTGCGCTTACCAGCCGTGTAGACGAACGGATGCTCCAGCAGCAGCAGGGCGTCGGCGCCCCCGGCCACCCTGGCGTCGGCGAGTTCGCGCTGCAGTTGCCAGGCCGTCTGGTAGTCGACGGTGCCCAGCCGCCGCACCTCGACCGGGGTTGTCGTCGACCGGATCGATGACGCCACGGCATCAACGCTACGCGTCACGGTTCCTCGCCGTCGCGAACGCCAGCGCCTCACCGATCGTGTTGTGCCGGAACTCGAAACCGGCGCGCTCCAGCACCGTCGGAATGGCCCGCTGGCCCGCGAGCAGCCCTTCGTCGGCGAACTCGCCGAACGCTGCGCGCAGCGCGAACCCGGGCGCGATTAACGGCGTCGGCCGGTTCATGGTGCGCCCGAGCGCGGTGGTGAACTCGGCGTTGGTCACGGGTGCCGGTCCGGTCAGGTTCACGGGGCCGGACAGCTCGTCGTGGTCGATCGCGAACAACAGCGCGCGGACCTCGTCCTCGACGCTGATCCACGGCATGTACTGGCGTCCGTCACCGAGGCGCGCGCCGAGCCCGAGCGCGAACAGCGGCTTGATCCGACCCAGCAGACCGCCCGCACGGGCCAGCACCAGCCCGCTGCGGGCCAGCACCAGCCTGGTGCCGTCCTGTTCGGCCACCGCCGTCGCCGCTTCCCAGTCCTGACACAGGCGTGCCATGAAACCTGTTCCGGCAGGCGCGGTTTCGTCGACGACCCGGCCGTTGGTGTCACCGTAATAGCCCACGGCGCTGGCGTTGACCAGCGTCGGGACACCGGCCTCTACCACCGCCGTCGACAGCACCTCCGTCGGCCCGATGCGGCTGTCGCGCAGACTCTGTTTGAACGCGCCCGACCATCGTTTCTCGCCGACGTTGACGCCGCACAGGTTGACGACGGCGTCGACCCCGGTCAGGGCGCTTGAGTCGAACTCACCAGTGTCGGGGTTCCAGAACACCTCGTCGGCATTGGACGGCGCGCGCCGAACGATGCGCATCACCTTGCGGTCGGTGGCCCGCAACGCGTAGACCAAGGCCGACCCGATCAGTCCCGAGGACCCCGCGATCGCGATGACGGCGTTGGTCACGACTGTCTACAGGCCAAGATCGGCCTCGAAGGCGCCCTCTTCGAGGCGACGCTTGATCGTGGTGAGGAAGCGTCCGGCATCGGCCCCGTCGATCAGGCGGTGGTCGTAGGTCAGCGGCAGGTAGCACACCGACCGCACGCCGATCGACTCGTTGCCGTACTCGTCGGAGATCACCCGCGGACGCTTGACGATCGCGCCAGTGCCCAGCATCGCCGCCTGCGGCGGGACCAGGATCGGGGTGTCGAAAAGGGCGCCCTGGCTGCCGATGTTGGTGATCGTGAACGTGCCGCCGGACAGTTCGTCGGGCTTGAGGTTGCCCGACCGGGCCCGCGCCGCGATGTCGGCGATGGCCCGCGCCAGTCCGCCCAGCGACAGGTCGCCGGCATTGTGGATCACCGGAGACAGCAGACCCTGGTCGGTGTCGACTGCGAAGCCGAGGTGCTCGGCGTCGTAGTAGGTGATCTCCTTGGTTTCCTCGTTGTAGCTGGCGTTGACGTTCGGGTGGATCTTGAGCGCATCGATCACCGCGCGGGCGATGAACGGCAGATACGTCAGATTGACGCCTTCGCGTTCGGCGAAGTCGCTCTTGGCCTTTGCGCGCAGCGCCACGATCTTGGTCATGTCGACCTCGTGGGTCTGCGTCAATTGCGCTGTGGCCTGCAGGGATTCGCGGGTCTTCTTCGCGGTGATCTGCCGGATCCGGTTGGCCTTCTGCGTGGTTCCCCGCAGATGCGCCAGGGCGGGTGCAGGCGCCGCCGCGGCAGGCTTGGCGGGTGCGGCGGCGGCCGGTGCTGCCGCGGGTTCCTGGGCGGGAGCCTTCTTGGCTTCGGCGGCGGCGAGCACGTCCTGCTTGCGGATCCGGCCGCCGACGCCGGTGCCCTTGACCGATGCGAGGTCAATGTCGTTCTCCGCGGCAAGCTTTCGCACCAGCGGGGTCACGTACGGGGAGCCGTCACCGGATGGTGCCTGCGCGGCGGCGGGTTTGGGTTCGGGCTTGGGCTCCGGTTTGGGTTCGGGTTTGGGCTCCGGCTTGGGTTCGGGTTTCGGCTCGGGCTTGGCCTCGGCCGCCGGTTCGGGTTTGGGTTCGGGCTTCGGTTCCGGCTTCGGTTCGGGCTTTGGCTCGGGGGCTGCGGCAGCCTCCGCACCCGCCTCACCGACCTTGGCCAGCTCACCGCCGACGGGTACGACATCGTCCTCCTCGGCGGTGATGGACAGCAGCGTGCCTGCGACGGGCGAGGGAATCTCGGTGTCGACCTTGTCGGTGGACACCTCGACCAACGGCTCGTCGACCTCGACCGAATCGCCGACCTTCTTCAGCCACCGCGTCACCGTGCCCTCGGTGACCGACTCGCCGAGTTCGGGCATCTTGACCGAAGTGGCCTCGCCACCGCCGGACGACTGGGCGGCGGGCTTGGCGGGCTCTGGCTCGGGGGCCTCCTGCTCCTCGGGGGCCTCCTGCTCCTCGGCCGCGGGCTCGGGCTGCGCCGCGGGCTCTTCGGCGGGCTTCTCCTGCGCTTCGGCGGCCGGGGCCTCGGCCTGACCGTCTGATTCGCCTGCCTCGCCGATCAGCGCGAGATCGCCGCCGACCTCCACGGTGTCGTCTTCCTGCGCGATGATCTTGGTCAGCACGCCCGCGGCGGGTGCGGGGATCTCGGTGTCGACCTTGTCCGTGGACACCTCGAGTAAGGGCTCATCTTGTTCGACCGTGTCGCCCTCTTGCTTCAGCCAGCGGGTGACAGTGCCCTCGGTGACGCTCTCACCGAGTGCGGGCATCTGAACAGAGATGGCCATAGTGTTTTCGACTCCTCGTCGTAACGGCTCGATTGTCGGTTCCCATCCTGTCACGTCTTGATGCTCTGCTCGCCTCGGACCTGGGGACTCGAAGCTCTGGCACTATCGATGGTGGTGAGAGTGAAGGAGCCGACTCCAGGTGGGACTGTTCGACAGGTTTCGTCGTGGTCGCCAGGCGCGGGGCGCAGCAGCCACTGACCCCGCTGCCGACCTGCGCTACCTGCAGAACTGGGTGGCCACACACACTGGTGTCGAGGCGTTCGTCGAGCCGAGGACCACGGTCACCGACGTCACCGTCGTCCTGGTCGCCGCCGACGGGGAGTGGACCCGCCGCCGGGCAGGGGGCGACGCGGGCGCCCGCCGGTTGAGCGAACGGCTCCGGATTCCGGTCTACGACGTCCAGAAGGTGGGCTATCCGCAGCGGATGCGGGACTACGACGCCCGCAGGCGGATCGAGCGTCAGCGCGCGATACGCGAAGAACTCGAGGGTTGACGGGCTGATACGGTACCCGCGGTCCCACTAACTGTGCGGAGGTGTCATGGACCAGACAATCGAGCGGTTCGTCGACAGCACTGACGGGGTACGCATCGCCGTCTACGAAGAAGGCAATCCCGAAGGCCCGCCCCTTGTGCTGGTGCACGGCTGGCCCGACTCGCACTTCCTGTGGGACGGGGTGGTGCCGCTGCTGGCCGACCGCTTCCGCATCATCCGCTACGACAACCGCGGCGTGGGGAAATCCAGTGTGCCCACCGCTGTTTCGTCGTACACGATGGCCGACTACGCCGACGACTTCGCCGCGGTGATCGATGCGTTGGCGCCGGGTCAGCCGGTGCACGTGCTGGCTCACGACTGGGGTTCGGCGGGCATGTGGGAGTACCTGTCCCGTTCTGGCGCAAGCGAACACGTCGCGTCGTTCACGTCGCTATCGGGCCCGAGCTCCGATCACATGAACCGGTTCATCATCGGCAATCTCAAGCGGCCGTACCGTCCGCGCCGGTTCCTCAGGGCGTTGAGTCAGCTGATGCGCTTCTCGTACATGGGCTTCTTCTCGGTTCCCGTGCTGGCGCCGCTGGTGGTGCGCCTGTTCCTGGCCGACGGCATCAAGCGGGCGCTGACGGTTCGCGACGGCATTCCCGCCGAACAGTTGCACCACTCGCCGACCTACAAGTCCGACGCCGTCAACAGCATGAAGGTTTACGGCGCCAACTACTTCCGCGCGATGCGCTCGGGCCGTTCCGACCATTACGTCGACGTCCCGGTGCAGGTAATCGTCAACACCAGGGATCCGTTCGTGCGTCCATGGGTGTACGACGAACTCAGGAACTGGGTGCCCCGGTTGTGGCGTCGCGACATCAAGGCCGGACACTGGGCCCCGATGTCGCACGCGCCCATGATCACCACGTCGGTGCACGAGTTGGTCGACCACCTGGAAGGCAAGCGCTCCGCACGAGCGCTGCTGCGCGCGGAGGTCGGCCGTCGGCGCGAATACTTCGGCGACACATTGGTTTCGGTGACCGGTGCGGGTAGCGGAATCGGCCGTGCGACCGCGTTGGCGTTCGCCCTGGAGGGCGCCGAACTGGTGATCAGTGACATCGACGAGGCCACCGTCAAGGAGACCGCCGCCCAGATCGCCGCGCGCGGGGGAGTGGCGCATGCCTACACCCTTGACGTGTCGGACGCCGACGCCGTCGAGGAGTTCGCCGACCGGGTGAGCGCCGAGCACGGTGTGCCGGATGTCGTGGTCAACAACGCCGGTGTGGGCCACGCCGGCATGTTCCTCGACACTCCGCGCGAGGAGTTCGACCGAGTGCTCGCGATCAACTTCGGCGGAGTCGTCAACTGCTGCAGGTCTTTTGGCCGTCGCCTCGTCGACCGCGGCACCGGCGGCCACATCGTCAACATCTCGTCGATGGCTGCCTATTCACCGCAGCAGTCGATGAACGCCTACTCCACCAGCAAGGCCGCTGTGTTCATGTTCGGCGACTGCCTGCGCGCCGAATTGGACAGGGCGGACGTCGGGCTGACGACGGTGTGCCCGGGTGTGATTGACACGAACATCGTGCACACCACGCGCTTCGACGTGCCCGCCGCCAAGCGGGACAAGGTGGACGCGCGACGCGCGCAGATCGAAAAGGCTTTCGCCGCACGCCGATACGGGCCCGACAAGGCGGCCAAGGCGATCGTGTCCGCGGTGAAGAAGAACAAGCCGATCCGGCCGGTGACGCCGGAGGCCTACTTCGTCTACGCCGTCGCGCACGTGCTGCCGCAGGCGATGCGCAGTTCGGCGCGCGCCAGCGTGATATAGCTCAGCCGTTCTCGGCGATATCCTCCAGCACCGCGAACATGGTGCGCGTCGGCACACCGGTGCCCCCCTTGCCGGTGTAGCCCCACGGCCCGCCGGTGTTGTACGCCGGGGCCGCGATGTCGATGTGCGCCCACTGCACGCCGTCGGCGACGAACTCACGCAGGTAGGTACCCGCGACAAGCATGCCCGCATACCGTGATCCGCTGACGTTGGCCAGATCGGCCACCGTCGACTTGAGGTCGTCCTTCAACTCCTCGGGCAGCGGCATCGCCCAGCCGTTCTCGCCGACCGCCTGCGACAGTTTTGCGACGCGGTCGCGGAACTCGTCACTGCCCATCACCCCCGGCGTGCGCGCGCCAAGCGCCACCGTCTGCGCGCCGGTCAGCGTCGACGTCTCGACCAGGTAGTCGGGACTGTCTTCGCATGCGCGGACGATCGCGTCGGCCAGGATCAACCGGCCCTCGGCGTCGGTGTTGAGCACCTCGACCGTGATGCCGCCGTACTGGGTCAGCACATCGCCGGGGCGCTGCGCTGTCGCCGACGGCATGTTCTCGGCCATCGGCACCGTTGCGATCACGTCGAGCGGCAGCCCCCGCTTGGCCGCCAGCACGACGGTGGCGATCACCGCCGCCGCACCGCCCATGTCCGACGTCATGTGGTGCATGTTGGCCGCGGGCTTGATCGAGATCCCGCCGGTGTCGAACGTGATGCCCTTACCGACCAGCGCGACCTTCTTGCCCTTGCGCTTGGCGCCCTTGTGGGACAAGCGCACCAACCGCGGCGGGCGCGACGAACCCTTGCCTACGCCGATTACACCGCCGTAGCCGTTCTTGGCAAGTGCTTTGTCGTCGAGCACCTCCACCTCGAGGCCTGCGGCCTCGCCCAAAGCCTTTGCCCGCTCGGCGAATTCGGCCGGAAACAGGTGACTCGGCGGGGTGTTGACGAAGTCGCGCGCGGTGGCCACGGCGGCGGCGATGTCGGTGGCGCGTTCCGCCGCCGCGTTGGTCTTGGCCTTGGTGTCGGCCGTCAGCACTGTGATCTCCTGCAGCCCCGCGTCCTTCGGCGCGGTCTTGGCGCTGCGGAAATCGGTGAACCGGTAGGCGCCGAGGATCAGGCCTTCGATCGTCGCGCTCAGGTCCAGATCCGACAGCGTTGTGATGGCCGACTCGGTGCCGTTGAGCGAACGTGCCGCCACCCCGGCGGCACGGCGGATCGCCTCGGCGGACCAGTCGTCGCGCTCCTTGCCGAGTCCGACCGCGAGCACACTGTCCACCGGCAGCGACGGCGCGACCACCCGGGTGACCTGATCGGTGCCGCCCTTCGCGCCGAGCGCCCGCAACGCGACGTCGATCTCGGCGATGGCCTCGGCGTCGAGGAACGGGTTGCCGACGACGGTCGCGGTGGCGTCGTCATCCTGGCCGCTGACGACCGGCACGATCAACACCGTCGAGCCTTTCGTGCGTTTCGGAAGTGACGAGGCGACGGTGACCGCGGGGGCTTGGTATCCAGGGGTTGCAGGGCTCACGAGCCCATACCCTAGCCCTCAGCGGCTGACGTGCAGGTCGTAGGCCATCACCGGCTCGTCGAAGCCCTTGAGCACCAACGGATCCTGTGGGATGGCTGACCAGTCCGGCAGCTCGTCTCGGACGTCGCTCGATGCCAGGATCTGGCCTGGAGCGGCGGCCGCCACCAGGCGGGCCGCCAGGTTGACCGGGGTGCCGAAATAGTCGCCGCCCAGCGCCAGCACCGAGCCGTAGCCGAGCCCGGCGCGTACCTGCAAACCGGCCTCGCGCGCTCGCGGGTACTCGACCAGGTCGACGGCGACCTTGGCCAGCAACTCCGGCCGCGCCGTCACCCACATCACTTCGTCGCCGATGAACTTGACTACGCGCCCGCCGTCGGCGTGCACCACGTCGCTGACGGCGCCGCCGAACTCGACGAGCAGGTCCGACAATTCGGCAGGCGTGAGCCGCTGCGTCAACACGGTGAATCCGGACAGGTCCGCGAACCCGACACCGCACGTGATGTTTGCGGTGGCGTCGCTGATGACACCTTCGAAATACGCTCTGGCACTTGTGATCTGATGACGGAACACCGAGTCCATCAGTGCGGTGAGGCCCGGCACCAGCTCGGCGACGGAGCGGTAGGCCACCGCGGTGGTGAGCTCGTCCTGGGTGTGCGTCATCATCAGTTCGGGCTGTGCGATCCGGATCATCGATCCGCTGGCCTCGGCGAGGCGGGCTATCGACGCACCGAGCACCCGCAGGAAGTTCCGCGCCGCGTCCTCGCCGGTGACTTTCCGCAGCGTCGCCCACGCGGCCAGTCCGTCGACGTCGGCCTGGCTCAATGACGGAGTGTCGTGATCGGCCAACGTCAGGCCGAGCGCCTCCCACGCGTGCACCAACTCGTCGTCGGACACACCGAGCGCCGCCGCGGCGCTGTGCAGCGTGTGAATCGGGCGGCCCGACCATTGCAGCGCGTCACCAGCCAGGCCGAACAGGCGGCCCCGGCGCTCGGCCTCGACCATCTCGTCGGCCGTGAACCCGAGACCGTCGAGATACTCGATGAGGCCGACCCGTTGCCGGGCATTGGCGATACCGGCAGCCTCCAGCGCGTCGAAATCGACCACGCACCCGAGTCTGCCAGCGCGGACCTTCCCACTAGGGTGGTTCGGCGTGAGCGAAGTTCTGCACGGCCCCCTCGAGGAACGGCATCGGCAACTCGGCGCGAGTTTCGCGGAATTCTCGGGCTGGCTGATGCCCGTGTCGTACGCGGGCACGGTCAGCGAGCACACCGCGACGCGGACCACGGTCGGCCTGTTCGATGTCAGCCACCTCGGCAAGGCCCTGGTGCACGGGCCCGGCGCAGCCGAGTTCGTCAACTCCGCGCTCACCAACGACCTGCGCCGCATCGGACCCGGTAAGGCGCAATACACGTTGTGCTGCAACGAATCCGGCGGCGTGATCGACGACTTGATCGCCTACTACGTCTCCGACGACGAGATCTTCCTGGTGCCCAACGCGGCCAACACGCCTGCCGTCGTCGCCGCGCTGCAGGAACGTGCACCGCAAGGCGTGACGGTCACCGACGAGCACCGGTCGTACGCGGTGCTGGCCGTGCAGGGCCCGAAGTCGACGGACGTGCTCGGCGGGCTGGGGCTGCCGACCGACATGGACTACATGGAATACGTCGACGCGGAGTTCCGCGGCGTGCCGGTGCGCGTGTGCCGTACCGGTTACACCGGAGAGCACGGGTACGAGTTGCTGCCGCCGTGGGACACCTGCCAGGTAGTCTTCGACGCGCTCGTCGACGCGGTCGGCGCGGCCGGCGGTGAACTTGCCGGGCTTGGCGCACGCGACACCCTGCGCACCGAGATGGGCTATCCGCTGCACGGCCACGAGTTGTCCCTGGAGATCTCGCCGCTGCAGGCGGGGTGCGGATGGGCGGTCGGGTGGAAGAAGGACGCGTTCTGGGGTCGCGACGCGCTGCTGGCCGAGAAGCAGGCAGGCCCGAAGCGGAAGTTGCGCGGCCTGCGCGCGGTCGGGCGCGGGGTGCTGCGGCCCGACCTCGCGGTGCTCGACGGCGACACGCAAATCGGGGTGACGACGTCGGGAACGTTTTCTCCCGGCTTGAAGGTGGGCATCGCGTTGGCGTTGATCGACACTGACGTAAAGGGCACGACCGTTGCCGACGGTCAGCACGTCGCGGTGGACGTTCGCGGCCGAAGCGTCGAATGCGAAGTGGTGAAGCCCCCGTTCGTCGCGGCAAAAACCCGGTAGCTAACGGATATACAATCGCTGCATGACCGACGGCCCCCTCGAATTCACCGTAGAGCGCAATGCGAACCCGGTGACCGACGAGGTACGGGCGTCGATCCTGAACGATCCGCCGTTCGGCCAATTCCACACCGACCACATGGTGTCCATCGACTGGGCGCAGGGCAAAGGCTGGCACAACGCGCGGGTGATCCCCTACGGGCCGATCGAACTGGACCCGTCGGCCATCGTGCTGCACTACGCCCAGGAGATCTTCGAAGGACTCAAGGCCTACCGCTGGGCCGACGGGTCGATCGTGTCGTTCCGGCCGGAGGCCAACGCCAGGCGGTTGCGCGCGTCGGCGCGTCGGCTCGCCATCCCCGAACTGCCCGAAGAGGTGTTCATCGAGTCGCTGCGGCAGCTGATCGCCGTCGACGAGCCGTGGGTGCCGCCAGCGGGCGGCGAGGAGTCGCTGTACTTGCGGCCGTATGTCTTCGCCACCGAGCCCGGTCTCGGGGTCCGGCCCGCCAACGAATACCGCTACATGGTGATCGCCTCGCCCGCGGGGGCCTACTTCAAGGGCGGCATCAAACCGGTCAGCGTCTGGTTGTCGACCGAATACGTGCGCGCCTGCCCCGGCGGCACCGGCGCGGCCAAATTCGGCGGCAACTACGCCGCGTCTCTGCTGGCCCAGGCGCAGGCCATCGAGAACGACTGCGATCAGGTGGTGTGGCTCGATGCCGCCGAGCGCCGCTTCGTCGAAGAGATGGGCGGGATGAACCTGTTCTTCGTGTTCGGCAGCGGCGGAACGGCCCGGCTGGTCACCCCCGAGCTGAGCGGGTCGATCCTGCCAGGCGTGACGCGGGATGCCTTGCTGCAGTTGGCAACTGACGCCGGATTCGCGGTCGAGGAACGCAAGATCGACGTCGAGGAGTGGCAGAAGAAGGTCGCGGCGGGCGAGATCACCGAGGTGTTCGCGTGCGGCACCGCGGCGGTGATCACCCCGGTCGCCCGGGTCAAGTACGGTGACGGCGAATTCACCATCGCCGACGGCGGACCGGGGGAGATCACGATGGCCCTGCGCGACACGTTGACCGGCATCCAGCGTGGCATGTTCGCCGATACGCACGGCTGGATGGCCCGGCTGTCCTAGCCGACCAGCCCCTCGTGAGGCCGAGGGCGGACGCGGCGGCGGCGGTGCCGTTCGGGCGGGTCAGCTAACTGATGTTGCGGACCGCGGGTGGATGCCACCGACCGAGGATGACCTCACGTTTCGGTGCGTAAAGCCGCATCGTCACGCCCAGTGGGCCCAACGGCGCGGGCAACCAGTTCGATTCGCGATCGGGCCCGGGGCTGTGGTGTTGCAGATAGAGGTCCAGCGAGCCGTCCGCGTTGTAGGCCAACTGATCGCGATCACCGATGGCGAACCGGTTGAGCTCATTGGCCACCTGGTAACCCTCGGCGTCGTACATCGTCACCGACCAGAACGCATACGCCGGCGGCAGTTCGTCGGCCTCGAAGTGAAGGACGTAGCTGCGGTCCCCGGTCAACGGCCGGCCGTCGGCGTCGGCGGTCAGCAGCGGGTACACCGCGTCCTCGGGTTGGTTGGCGCCAAGGCCCACCAAGGCGACCGCGGCGCGCCGCAGATAGGAGTTGCCGTACACGCCGACGGTGTCGGTCATCGTCATCCAGCCATTGACGCTGGGCGCCAGCGCGGGGGCCGCGGCCATCAACGCTGCGAATGCGTCGTCGCGGCCTGCCTGTATCTCGGCTTGTTGGCGGGCGTCAAAACGGTTGGCGTCGAACGGCTTACCGGGCTCGATTCCGAGATGACGCAGCCGCGCCAGGATCGCGTAGTCGGTGGCGTGCGGTGGGTTGACCGCCAGCAGTTGCGCCGCGTACGTCAGGTACGCGAGCGCACCCATGCCGTTGACCACCCGCAGCGGTTCGGTGGTGGTGTCGACGTCGGGATCGATGCGGTGCTGCGGGTTTTCGCGCAGCGGTGCCAGGGTCAGGCCGTCCTGCACCTTGTGGACGGCGGCGTAGTCGTCGGGCCCATTGGTCTGTGTACGGCCGATGAGCCACACATACGGGGTAGGCGCCTCGAGCACGGGTACGCCCTCGGGCAGTTCGCCGGGATCGCCCGGACCGGTGATGACGAACCGCTGCGCATCGGTGCCCGTCGTGCGCTTGCCAGGGCAGGCGAACACGTCGGTCCACATGTCCAGCATCGGCAGTAGGTAGTACCGATCCTCGGTGTCGGGTGCGGTCAGCATCATTGGGCCTGCTGTCAGGTCCAGAAACGCCGACGAGTACAGGGTGTCGAAATTCGGCCGCACCACCGAGCGGAAGTCCGCGGTCGGATATTCGCGGACGTGGTGGAAGGTGTTGGGTGGGCCGAAGCCGGGCTTGGTGTCCTGCGGCGTGTTGATGGTCTGCGTGCGGGTGACGTCCATGATCACCAGCGGATAGAAGAAGATGAACGCTTCGTAGCTCAACGTCCGCAGATCCACCGACAACGTGCTCACAGCAGGACACTAACCGCGCTAACCGCTTCCCGCGGCCAATCCGACGGCGGCCACCGTCGTCGCCACCTCGACGGCGGCACCGAGCACGTCGCCGGTGATCCCGCCGAACCGGCGGACGCAATGCGCGACGAGCACCATCGCGCATGCCAACGCGACGACGACGGCCGCCGGGCCCTGCCACCGTCGCGAATCCGCCAGTACCGCCAGCGCCGCGACCGCGGTCACCCAAACCAGCACCACCGCGACCGGTTGGGTTCCGGCGGCCCGGCCGCCGAGCGAACTGCCCTGAGCCGCAGGCACTGAACGCCTGCACGCCGCGACCGCGGCCACCCGTCCGGCCGCCACGGCGACGATCACCGCGACGACGCCGAGTCCGGTGAACGCCAAGGCCTGAAGCAGAATCGCCACCACCGCGGCGGCCACTCCGAACGGTCCCGCGGAACCGTCGCGCATCACAGCGAGCGCGCGCTCCGGCGGCCCATAACAACCCAGTGCGTCGGCGGTGTCGGAAAGCCCGTCGATGTGCAGGCCGCGGGTGACGAGCAACAGGACCGCCACCACCAGCACGCCGACGAGCGGATTTCCCGCGCCGAACACCGACGACGAGACCCACACGGTTGCACCCGCCAACGCCCCGAGTGCCAAACCGACGACGGGCAGCGCAGTGATGACGCCGCGGCCGACGCCGGCCGAGCTGCGCACGGGCAGGACGGTCGCAAACGCCAATGCGCCTGTGACCGAGCGGATCACGTGCTGACGCCCGCCTCGTCGAACGTCGCCATCGACGCCAGTGCGGCGACGGCGGCCCGCACGATGGGCAGCGCGACCACGGCGCCGGTGCCCTCGCCGAGCCGCATCCGCATGTCGACGATCGGTTCGAGCTGGAGGTGCTGCAACGCCAGCGTGTGCGCGGGTTCGGTCGACCGGTGTCCGGCCTGCCACCACTGCTGTGCGCCCGGCGCCATCCTGTCGGCCACGAGTGCAGCCGCTGTCACCACCACACCGTCGAGCAACACCGGCGTGCGGCGGACCGCGGCCTGCGCGCAGAACCCGGCCATCGCAGCGAAGTCGGCGCCACCGCAAACCTGAAGCAACGCAACAGGATCCGAGGTGAACTTGCGGGCCCGATACAGTGCGTCGCGAACCGCGGCGGTTTTGCGTATCCAGCCTGCGTCGTCGATGCCGGTGCCCCTGCCGACCACGGCGACGGGTTCGGCGTTGGTCAGCGCCGCGATCAAAGTCGTTGCCGCCGTGGTGTTTCCGATGCCCATATCGCCTGCGATCAGCAGGTCGGCGCCGGAGTCCACCTCCTCGTCGGCGATGCTGCGGCCCGCCTGGATCGCGGCGGTCGCCTCTTCGGGACTCAGCGCATCCTCGACCGCGATGTTGCCGCTGCCGCGCCGCACCTTGTGCGCGCCGATCGACGGCGAGCGCGGTTCGTCGGTGTCCACCGCGATGTCGACCACCCGGACGCTGGCGCCCGCGACCTCGGCGAGCACGTTGATGGCCGCGCCGCCCGAGTCGAAGTTGGCCACCATCTGCGCTGTGACCTCCGCCGGGTAGGCCGATACGCCCGCGGAAGCGACGCCGTGGTCGGCGGCGAAGACCACCACCCGCGGGCGTGTGAACTGCCGCGGCGGGCACACCCCCTGGCAGGCCGCCACCCACACCGACAGGTCTTCGAGCCTGCCGAGTGAGCCGGGCGGTTTGGTCAGCCGGTCCTGGCGGGCGCGCGCCGCCGCGGCCGCGTCGAGATCGGGTGCAGTGATGTCGAATTCGGTCACGACGGCGCCTTCACAGTCAATGGCTGGCCCGCGACCACCAGCACCACGCGATCGCACACCTGCGCCAACCGCTGGTTCAGGGTGCCCAACTCGTCGGCGAACCGTCGGCCCGCCGCCGTCGGCGGTACCACCGTCAAACCCACCTCCGGGCTGATGAGCGCGAGCAGCGAGGGATACGCCCGCACCGCGTCGACGAGATCGGCCACGTCGTCGTCGACGGATCCCGCGGTCCACGCGTCGCGGCGATCCATTGTCGCGGTCAGCCAGCCGCCGACGTCGTCGACCAACGTCGCAATGGTGCCGTCAGTCCGCAGTTGTGTTGCCACCTCGACGGTTTCGACGGTTTCCCAGTGCGCCGGGCGCCTGACCCGATGCGCTGCGATGCGCGCGGACCATTCGGCATCGTCGTGGTGCTGTGCGCCGGTGGCCAGATAGCGCACGGGCCGCCCGCCACCAGCCGAATCGGCGACCGCCGACTCCGCCCACCGTGATTTACCCGACCTGATACCCCCGAGCACCAGTGTCCGCACGGGCGGTCAGGACACCTTGGCGCCGCGCTCGACCTGCGGCCGCGGGGCACGCATCCGGCGCAGCTGCGAGGCGCGGCTGGCGGCGTAAAAGCCGAGTTTCCAACCGCTTTCGGTGTTGTCGGGGAACTTGGCGTCGACCAGCTTGTTGACCTTGCGGCCCACCCAGAAACCATCGATCACCATGATCAGGACCAGCACCAGCATGGCGGGGGACAGCAGCCGCTGAACCTGCAGGGACGGCACCGCCAGCATGATGAAGATCAGGCCCAGTGCCGAAGGCATGAACAGGCCGAGCACATTTCGGCGGGAATCGACGACGTCGCGGACGTAGCGCCGCACCGGACCCTTGTCCCGCGGCAGCAGGTAGGCGTCCTCACCCGCCATCATCTTCTCGCGGCGCTCGGCCATGTCGGCGCGGCGGGCGAGGCGCTCGGCCTTGCGTTCCTCGCGGCTCAGCTTCGCGCCCATCTCCTTGCGACGGCGCCGCGCCTCGGCCGCGGTCATCGGCGCCGGAGCCACCGGGCCGCGCCTGCCCTGATTGCGCTTGGGGGTCGGCTTGCCCTTCGGCGCCGTGGTGCCCGTGCGCTGCGAGCCGGTCTCGGCTTCGGATGCGACCTCGTCGAGGCCCTTGTCCGAGTCCGGGTTGTCCTTCTTGCGGCCCAGCAGTTTCACGTGTGCCAGATTAGTCTGCCGTGGTGCAGGTGTTGATCGCCCCCGACAGCTTTGGCGACAGCCTGACCGCGGTGCAGGCCGCCGAGGCCATCGCACGCGGTTGGCGTCGCGCCCGCGACGGTGACGCGCTCACCCTGGCGCCGCAGTCCGACGGCGGCCCGGGTTTCGTCCGGGTGCTGGGCAGCCGGTTCGGTGAGGTGCACAGCGCGCGGGTGAGCGGCCCGCTGACTGACGAGGTGTGCGCGGAATGGGTGCTCGATCCGGCCCCGCCGCGGACGGCCTACATCGAATGCGCGCAGGCGTGCGGGCTGGCCCTGCTGCCCGGCCCGCCGACGGTGCAGACCGCGCTGGCCGCGCACAGCCGCGGAGTCGGTCAGCTGATCGCGGCGGCGGTGGCCGCAGGCGGGGGGCGGATCGTCGTCGGCATGGGCGGCAGCAGCTGCACCGACGGCGGAAAGGGCATGATCGAAGAACTCGGCGGACTCGCCAAAGGCCGCGAGCTGTTGGCCGACATCGAGCTCATTGCCGCCACCGACGTCGAGCATCCGTTGCTCGGGCCGATGGGCGCCGCGGCGGTGTTCGGCCCGCAGAAGGGCGCCGATCCCGACACCGTGCGGGTACTCGAGCAGCGACTGAGCGACTGGGCGGTGGAACTGAACGCCGCGGCAGGCAGACCGGTCAGTGAGGAACCAGGCGCGGGTGCGGCCGGGGGCCTCGGCGCCGGGCTGCTCGCGCTGGGCGGCCGCCGGGAATCGGGCGCCGCGGTGATCGCCGAGCACACCCGACTGGCCGACGACGTCGCCGCGGCGCAACTGGTGATCACCGGCGAGGGCCGGTTCGACGACCAGTCGCTGCACGGCAAAGTGGTCAGCGCTCTCGCCGCGGGCGCCCGGTCGCACCAGATCCCGGTGCTCGTGCTTGCCGGGCAGGTCACGCTGGACGACGCGGCGCTGGCCGATGCGGGCATCGCGGCGGCGCACTCGATTGCCGACCACGCGGGTTCTGTCGAACTGGCCATCGAGGACGCGGCGAACCAGCTGGAAAGCCTGGCCGAAGCGACCGCAGCGACCTGGGGATAACTCGGGAATAGGCCGCGAACAAGGTACCGTTGATGGTGTGGACCCAACGGTCTGCCCACGAACATGTACAGGGGAGAAGCAATGACTGTTCAGGACGAGACGGCCA
This sequence comes from Mycobacterium sp. ACS1612, assembly GCF_001667505.1. GTDB lineage: Bacteria > Actinomycetota > Actinomycetes > Mycobacteriales > Mycobacteriaceae > Mycobacterium. The sequence continues at coordinate 79,423 of NZ_LZHZ01000021.1, read as the reverse complement.
CCAGCACGCACGGCGTCATCCTGACCGATGCCGCTGCCGCCAAGGCCAAGGCGCTGCTGGATCAGGAAGGCCGTGACGACCTGGCGCTGCGCATCGCAGTCCAGCCGGGCGGTTGCGCTGGCCTGCGCTACAACCTCTTCTTCGACGACCGGTCCCTCGACGGCGACCTGACCGCGGAATTCGGCGGCGTCAACCTGACCGTCGACCGGATGAGCGCACCCTACGTCCAGGGCGCCACCATCGACTTCGTCGACACCATCGAGAAGCAGGGCTTCACCATCGACAACCCGAACGCCACCGGCTCCTGCGCCTGCGGCGACTCGTTCAACTGAGCTAGTACTGGCCCGCCGTTCGCGGCAGGTAGGAGCAGACCAGGGTTTCGTTGTCCTGGTGCAGCAGTTGTGCGACGGCCTGTTCCTCACCGTCCCTCGGCGTCTGGCCGCGTGTCGACCCGGACGCCGGGGCGACCTTCATGGTGAACAGCACCTGCGCCTGATTGGGTGACCAGAGCACCATCTTGTCGATCGACGTCACCTCGGCGCGGCTGTATTGCTTGCGGAAGGCGTCACTGCTGAGGTTCGCCAGCGCCAGATCGGAGCGACGCTCCTTGACCGAGTCGTACAGCCCACACAGCGTGTGCCGCGCGACGGTCTGGTCGTCACCCTTCGACAGGGCGTCCAGGTACTCCTGAATCGCCGCCTTCGCCGACGACTCGGTCAAAGCGCTGTGACCCGAACCGCTGTCGTTGCGCGACGCCAACACGATCGCGGCGATGATCGCGGCGATCACCACCACGGCAGCCACCACCGCGAGGACGGGTTTGACCCACCGCCGTTTCGGATATGGCAGTGGCGGTGGCAGCATCGAGGGGTACGGCGATGGCACATTCTCCGGATATGGTTGGGGGCCATACATTTGCGGGCCGACCGGTCCAGCGCCGTATTCGGGCGGGTAAGGGCCAGTCATGTATTTGCTCCCCCGAGATGTGTCGATGGATTTGCCTGTCTACAGTGACCGAGCGGGCACTTGTAGGCAGGTTAGCGCACCGTCTGCGGGAACTCCGTCGGTAAGGTTATGTAGACGGCTTAATAAATGAAGGGTGACGTTTCGTGACCATTGCGGTGACCGGATCGATTGCGACCGACCATCTCATGCGTTTTCCTGGTCGGTTCTCCGAACAGCTGCTGCCGGATCACCTCCAGAAGGTGTCGTTGAGCTTCCTCGTCGACGATCTGGTCATCCACCGTGGCGGCGTGGCGGGAAACATGGCCTACGCCATCGGTGTGCTCGGCGGTGACGTCGCGCTGGTCGGCGCTGCAGGCAAGGATTTCGATGACTACCGGCAGTGGTTGACGGAGCACGGCGTGGACTGCGACAGCGTGTTGATCTCCGAATCCGCCTACACCGCACGGTTCGTCTGCACCACCGACGACGTCATGGCCCAACTCGCGTCCTTCTACCCCGGAGCGATGTCGGAGGCCCGCAACATCAAGCTCGCTGACGTTGTATCCCGCACGGGCACAACTGATTTGGTGATCATCGGAGCCAACGATCCCGACGCGATGTTCCTGCACACCGAGGAGTGCCGCACGCTCGGGCTTGCGTTCGCGGCCGACCCGTCGCAGCAGTTGGCCCGGTTATCCGCCGATCAGATCCGCCAACTGATCGACGGCGCGACCTACCTGTTCACCAACGACTACGAATGGGACCTGCTGTTGCAGAAGTCCGAGTGGTCGGAGGCAGAGGTGATGCGTCAGATCGAGATGCGCATCACGACGCTGGGGGAGAAGGGCGTTGACATCGTCGGCCGCGACGGCACCTTCGTTCACGTCGACGTGGTGCCCGAGACGCACAAGGCCGACCCCACCGGCATCGGTGACGCGTTCCGTGCCGGCTTCCTCACCGGCCGCAGCGCAGGTCTGAGCCTCGAGCGGTCCGCTCAGCTCGCCTCGATGGTGGCGACCCTGGTGCTCGAGGCGCCGGGACCGCAGGAATGGGTGTGGGACAAGGACTCTGCGGTCAAGCGGCTGTCCGACGCCTACGGAGCCGACGCGGGTGCCGAGATCTCGGAGGCGCTCGGCGCTGACAGATAGCCGGCGCAGCCCTGAGCTAGAGCTGCACCGGGTAGGTCGGTTCGCTGATCTGCGGGGTCACGCTGCGCTCGACGAAGATCGCGTGCCAGAGCATGAAGATCAGCACCGTCCACAACCGGCGGCTGTGATCGGCGGCGCCGCCGCGGTGTTCGTCGAGCATGGCGCGCACCGCGGTGAGGTCGACGTGTTCGCCTGCCTGTGAGGCGGCGATGGTGGCGTACGCCCAGTCCATCAACTCGCCTGCGCGCAGCCAATGCCGGATCGGCACCGGGAAGCCCAGCTTCGGCCGGTTGAGCACATGGCCGGGCACGATGGGCTCCAGCGCCTTGCGCAGCGCGTATTTCGTTGTGGCCCTTGTGATCTTCTGATCGGCGGGAAGTCGGGACGCGACCGCGAAGACTTCGGGATCCAGGAACGGCACCCGCAGTTCGAGTGAATTGGCCATGGTCATCTTGTCGGCCTTGACCAGGATGTCGCCGCGCAGCCAGGTGAACAGGTCGATGTGCTGCATACGCGCCACCGGGTCCCAGCCGTCCGAGGTGGCGTAGATGGGCGCGGTGATGTCGGTGTGCGTCCATTCCTGACGGAAGCCGGGCAGCACCGCCCGCAGTTGGTCGTCGGAGAAGCTGCGGGCGTTTCCGTAGTAGCGCTCCTCGAGGGTGAGCGACCCGCGGTGCAGCAGGCTCTTGCCGCGCATGCCTTCCGGCAACGGTTTCGACGCCTTGCCGAGCGAGCGTCGGACAGGGCGGGGGAGATAGTCGAAAGGACGCAGCGACAACGGTTCCCGATAGATCGTATAGCCGCCGAACAGCTCGTCAGCGCCCTCGCCGGACAGCACCACCTTGACGTGCTTGCGGGCCTCCCTGGCGATGAAGAACAGCGGCACCAGTGCGGGGTCGGCGACGGGTTCGTCGAGATACCAGACGATTTCGGGCAGGGCAGCGACGAACTCGGCTTGACTGACTACCTTCGTCACGTGGCGCGCACCGATCGCCTCGGCCGATGCGACCGCGACGTCGACCTCGGAGAAGCCCTCGCGTTCGAAGCCGGTGGTGAACGTGATCAGTCTGGGGTTGTGGCGCATCGCCAGCGCGGCGATCGCGGTGGAATCGATACCGCCCGACAGGAAGGCGCCGACGGTGACGTCGGCGCGCATGTGCTTGGCGACCGAATCCTCGAGCACCGCGGTGATCTCGTCGTAGCGGCTCTGCTGGGCGCCAGCGGCGAAAGGCACCGCGGCGAAGCGCGGCGTGAAGTACCGCGTCACCTCCGGCGGCTGGCCCGGCCGCACCCTGGTGTAACTGCCCGACTCAAGACGCCTGATGCCGAGGTGCAACGACTCGGGTTCCGGCACGTATTGCAACACGGTGTAGTGCTGCACGGCGCGCTCGTCGATGCCCAGATCGATGCCAAGGCTGTCGGCGAGTTCCAGCAGGCATTTCTTCTCGCTGCCGACCGCGGTGCCACCGGGCCCGGTCGCCATGTACAGCGGCTTGATGCCGAACGGGTCGCGGGCGCACAACAGTTCCTGCGCGACCGTGTCCCACAACGCGAACGCGAACATGCCACGCAACCGGGTCAGCGCGGCGGTGCCCCAGTGGTGGTAGGCGGCGATGATGGCTTCGCCGTCGCCGTCGGTGGAAAACACCGCGCCGAACTCGGAGCGCAGCGCTTCACGCAATTCCAGGTAGTTGTAGATCTCGCCGTTGAACACCAGCACGTAGCGGTCCGGGGACTCGGGCGGACCCCAGCGCAACGGCTGGTGGCTGTGGGCGATGTCGATGATCGACAGCCGGTTGAAGCCGAGCACGACACGGTCGTCCGACCATGTGCCAGGCTCGTCGGGGCCGCGGTGCCGCATCAGATGCGACGCCCCGGAAACGGTGTCGACCAGCGCGTCCGAGACGTCAGCGGACGGGTCGGTAAGCAGGGCCAGCAGTCCGCACACCGCGCCAGTATGCCGAATAGACGGAGTGTGTCGAGACCGGCGTCGCGGCGTGGTCTACGCTGCGTAGTATTCACTGCGGCAAGTGACCGCTCGGCGGTCTATCGACTTCGTAGGAGGCTTCAACGTGGCACGTCGCGGGCTGAAGACGGTCGCGTTGTCGATGATCCTCGGCGGCGCTGCGGTGCTGCTCAGCGGATGTAGCTGGTCCGAGGTTCTCGGTCTTGGCTGGCCGGAGGGCATCACGCCCGAGGCGCACGCGAACCGCGAACTGTGGATCGGCTCACTGATCGCGGCACTGGTGGTCGGTGTGATCGTGTGGGCGCTGATCTTCTGGAGCTCGGCGTTTCACCGGCTCAAGAAGGGCGACACCGAGTTGCCGCGCCAGTTCGGCTACAACATGCCGCTGGAACTGGTGCTCACCGTCACGCCGTTCCTGATCATCTCGGTGCTGTTCTACTTCACCGTGGTGGTGCAGGAGAAGATGCTGCACAAGGATCCGAACCCCGAGGTCGTCGTCGACATCACGGCGTTCCAGTGGAACTGGAAGTTCGGATATCAGAAGGTCAACTTCGGCGACGGCACCTTCACTTACGACGGAGCCGACAACGCGCGCAAGGCCGCGATGGAGTCGAAGCCCGAGGGTGTGGACGAGCACGGCCAGGAGCGCGTCGGCGCGGTGCGCGGGCTGAACCCGGAAGACCGCACCTACCTGAACTTCGACAAGGTCGAGACGCTGGGCACCTCCAGCGAGATCCCGATCCTGGTGCTGCCGAAGGGTAAGCGCATCGAGTTCCAGCAGGCCTCCGCCGACGTCGCGCATGCGTTCTGGGTGCCGGAGTTCCTGTTCAAGCGCGACGTGTACCCCGATCCTGAGGCCAACCACCAGGACAACAAGTGGCAGGTCAGCGAGATCACCAAGACCGGCGCATTCGTCGGCCGCTGCGCCGAACTCTGCGGCACCTACCACTCGATGATGAACTTCGAGGTTCGCGTGGTCGAACCCAACGACTTCAAGGCTTATCTGCAGCAGCGGATCGCCGGTAAGTCCAACGCCGAGGCGTTGCAGGCGATCAACCAGCCGCCGACGGCCGTCACCACGCATCCGTTCGACACGCGCCGCGGCGAACAGGTCGGCGTGCCCCCGCAGGCAAGCAAGTAGGGACACCACATGCACATCGAAGCCAGGTTGTTCGAGTTCCTCACCGCCTTCTTCGTCCTGTCGGCGGTGGTGTACGGGGTGCTCACCGCGCTGTTCGCCAACGGTGGTGTGGAGTGGGCAGGCACCACGGCGCTGGTGATGACGTCCGGGTTGACCCTGATCACCGGGACGTTCTTCCGGTTCGTCGCCCGCAGGCTCGATACCCGGCCCGAGGACTACGAGGACGCTGAGGTCAGCGATGGCGCGGGCGAACTCGGCTTCTACAGCCCGCACAGCTGGTGGCCGGTGGCCATCGCGTTGTCGGCCTCTGTCACCGCCGTCGGCGTCGCGCTGTGGTTGCCGTGGCTGATCGCGGCGGGCGCGTGCTTTGTGCTCTTCACGGCCGCAGGTTTGGTTTTCGAGTACTACACCGGCCCCGAGAAGCACTGACTTCACCAAGGTCACAATCGGGACAACAGTTCGCCCGCGGACCGCATTGTGAGAGCCGATCGGCCAATGGCTTTGGGTAGTGTTGCCGGGGCACGGTCAACCGCGCCGGAGAGTAGTCGAAAAGGATAGGCGTAGATGAGCGGGCCGAATCCCCCAGGATCTGAAGGGTCGGATAAGCCGGGTCAGGAGCCAGGCGATCAGCCCACGTCGGACCAGTCCGCGGCACCCGAAGCGGGTGAGACCGAGTTCTATTCGCAGGCCTACTCCGCCCCTGAGTCCGAACAGTTCACCAGCGGTCCCTACGTGCCCGCCGACTCGTCGTTGTACGACTACGACAGCTATGAGCCTGCGGCCGATCTGGCCGAGCAGGGCAGGCCGCCGCGCTGGCCGTGGGTGGTGGGGGTGGCGGCCATCGTGGCCGCGATCGCGCTCGTCGCCTCCGTATCGGTGCTGGTGACCCGGACGGACACCGACAACCTCGCGACACCCGCGACCAGCACCACCACTCCGCCGCCGGTGCAGGACGAGATCACGACGACCACACCGCCGCCACCGCCACCACCGCCGCCGGAGACGACGACCGAAGCGCCGCCCCCGCCACCGCCACCTGAGACCGTGACGGTGACGCAGGAGCCCGCGCCGCCGCCTCCGCCCCCTGCCGCCGAGGCGCCGCCGCCTCCGCCGGCCACGTCCGCGGCGCCGCCACCGCCGACCACCACGACGCCCGCGGGGCCGCGGCAGGTCACCTACTCGGTCACCGGCACCAAGGCGCCCGGCGACATCATCACGGTCACTTACATCGACGCGTCCGGCCGCAGCCGCACCCAGCGCAACGTCTACATACCGTGGTCGCTGACGGTGACACCGATCTCGCAGTCGGAAGTCGGCTCGGTGCAGGCGTCCAGCCTGTTCCTGGTCAGCCGGCTCAACTGCTCGATCACGACGAGCGACGGCACCGTGCTCTCGTCGAACACCAACAACGCCGCGCAGACCAGCTGCTGATGGGCGAATTCGACCGTACCGACCGCATTTTGGTGGGCGCGTGCGCCGGCGTGTGGCTGGTCGCCCTCGGCGCAGGCGTGGCAGCGACTGTGGCGCTCGTCGACCTGGGCACCGGGCATGCGCAGTCGACGGGGGACTCTGAGACGCCGTGGCTGCTGTACGCGGTGATCGCGATCTCGGCGGCGGTGATCATCGGCGCGGTGCCGCTGCTGCTGCGCGCACGCCGCGCCGCGCTCGAAGAGCCGCCGGCACCGGTGCGTACCCCGGTCCGCGCTGCCCCGATTCACCCGCAGGCCCCGGTGCGCGGCGCGGAGGCGCCGACGGAGAAGATCCGGATCGGCGCACCGCCTGCCGCAGGGCCCGGCTATCCCACCCGGGAGGCGATCGTCGCGCCGCCAAATCCGTTGGAGGAGGCCATCGATCGGGTTTGGCTGCGGTGTGCGGTGGTCATCGCGATCGCGATGGGGTTGGCCGTCATGGCCGTTGGCGTCGCGACGTATCTGATGGCCGTCGACCACAACACCGTGGCGTGGGTGTGCTACGCCGTCGCCGGCCTGATCACGTTGGGAATGCCCGCGATTCCGTGGTTCTACCTACGCGAACTGCGCGCTGTTGTGGAGCAGTAAACGCGACGAGATCAGACCCGACACACCCGCGCAATCGCGCGGATGGTGTGCGTCAGGTCTGATCCCGATGTCGCTTCTTACGCCAGTTCAGTGATGCCCGTTGGTCTCGCCGTTGGACGAGCCGTTGCGGCCCTGGTGCTCACGCAATGCGGTCAGCGCCCTGCGCTCTGACGCGTGCGCCGCTTCGGTGAGCGCCTCATGCTCCGAGACCGGGTCGGCGGTCAGGAAGCTGCCCGTGCCCGGTGCACCCGCGGAGCCCAGCTTGTTCATCCGCTTGGGCACGGCTGCGCCCTGGTACTCCAACGGAATCGGGTGGCCGTGCTCGTCGACCGGCCCGAGCGGTTGGTGCAACTCGATGTAGGCGCCGTGCGGCAGTCGCTTGATGATGCCGGTCTCGATGCCGTGCTCGAGCACCGCACGGTCGCTGCGCTGTAGTCCGACACACCACCGGTAGGTGATGTAGTAGACGATCGCGGGCAGCACCACCATGCCGATGCGGCCGATCCACGTCGTCGCGTTCAGCGAAATGTGGAACTTCAGCGCGATGATGTCGTTCATCGCCGCCAGCGTCAGCACCATGTAGAACGCGATCGCCATCGCGCCAATCGAGGTGCGTACCGGTGCGTCTCGCGGTCGCTGCAACAAGTTGTGGTGCGCCTTGTCGCCAGTTAGCCGCTGCTCGAGGAACGGGTAGGCGATCAACAGCACGAACACCAGACCCATGATGAGCGCCACCCAGACGGGCGCCGGGATGGTGTGCCCGAAGGGATAGAACTCCCACGGCGGCCAGATACGCGCCAGGCCTTCCGTCCACATCATGTAGAAGTCGGGCTGGCTACCCGCCGACACCTGCGACGGCTTGTACGGGCCCAATTGCCAGATCGGGTTGATCTGCAACAAGCCACCCATCAAGCCGAGGATGCCGGTGACCATCGCGAAGAACGCGCCCGACTTGACGGCGAACACCGGCATGACGCGCACACCCACCACGTTCTTCTCGGTGCGGCCAGGGCCGGGGAACTGGGTGTGCTTCTGGAACCAGACAAGCGCCAGGTGAACACCGATGAGCGCCAAGATGATTCCTGGAATCAGCAGGATGTGCAGTGCGTACATACGGGGCAGCAGGACGCCGTCCGCGGAACACTGGTAACCCACGCCGCCGCAGGGGAAGTCGCCACCGAACAGTGCCCAGTGCAACCAGGTGCCGATGACGGGCATGCCCAGCGTGATCGACGAAAGCGCGGCACGCAGGCCGATGCCCGACAGCAGATCGTCGGGCAGCGAGTAGCCGAAATAGCCCTCGAACATCGCCAGGATCAACAGCAGTGAGCCGATCACCCAGTTGGCCTCGCGGGGTTTGCGGAATGCGCCGGTGAAGAAGATGCGTGCCAGGTGCACCATGATCGCGGCGGCGAACATCAGCGCCGCCCAGTGGTGTACCTGCCTGACGAACAGGCCGCCGCGGATCTCGAAGCTGATGTCGAGGGTGGACGCGTAGGCCTTTGACATCTCGACACCGCGCAGTGGTTGATATACGCCGTTGTAAGTGACCTCGGCCATCGACGCGTCGAAGAACAGGGTCAGATACACACCGGTGATCAACAGCACGATGAAGCTGTACAACGCGATCTCGCCCAGCAGGAACGACCAGTGGGTAGGAAACACCTTGTTCAGCTGGCGACGCACCGCCGCGGACGGGTGGTATCTCGAATCGATCGCATCGCCTTGTGCCGCGGCGATTTCAGCCATGTTCGGCTTTGGCAGTTTCGGACTCATGAGCTCCGCTCCCAGAATGCCGGTCCGACAGGTTCGATGAAGTCGCCGTTGGCGACCAGGTACCCGTCTTTATCGATGGTGATGGGCAGCTGCGCCAACGCGCGCGCAGCAGGACCGAATATGGGCTTTGCAAAGTGCAACGCGTCGAACTGCGACTGGTGGCACGGGCAAAGGATGCGATAAGTCTGCTGTTCGTAAAGTGAAGCGGGGCAACCCAAGTGCGAGCACACCTTCGTGTAGGCGAACAACTCGCCGAAGTTGAAACTCTCCTGGCCCTTGCGCTTGACCACCTTCGGCATGTCGGTGGACTTGATACGGATCAGCATGACGGGGTTACGCACACCCATCGCGATCTCGGAAAGCCGCTCGTGCGAATGGACGTCGGTGCCGTCGCCGTCGGATTCCCGCCACGGGAACACCGTCTCCATGCCGCCCGCGTCGATGTCCTCGGGCCGCATCTTCACGAACGGCGACTCGCCCGGCCTGCCGGTGGCCCGCGCAAGGAAGATGGTTTCGCCCTCGAAGCGGGGAGTCCAACCCGACGTCCACAGCACGGCTTTCTTGCCGTCCGCGGTCTGCACCACCGGCTTCCACGGATTCTTGATCAGCCCGCCGATGAACGCGACCAGCGTGCCGAGCCCGAACGCGCCGAGGCCGATGCCCAGCGAAAGGCCGATCACCTTGCGCCGCTTAAGCGTTGAGCCCTCCAGCGCATCGGTGAGGTTGGCGGCGACTGTCCTGCGCTGGAGTTCGGGGGAGCGGCCGTCGTGGCGCTCCTGAATCGAGATCTCCTCGGGGATGAACTTCTTCTGGAACAGCACCGCGCCGATGCCGATCGCGAGGATCGACAGGCCGAACGTCAGGCCGTACAGCGGGGTGGCCAGCTGATACCAGATCTCGCCCGCATCACCCGTCGGCCTGTACTCCCACGGCCAGAACAAGAAGATCAGCAGCAGCGCCAGACCCGAAATACCGCCGAACAGAAGCCAATATGCGACCGAACGTTCGGCCCGCTTCTCGGCCTTGGTGCCGGGGATCGCCCAGCGGTCCTCCTTGAAGACGGTCTCGACGCCGTCCAGCTTCCCGCCGAGCGCGACCAGTTCCTCACGGCTCATCGCAGCCAGTTCGGCGTCGGTCGGCTGTCCCGGCACACCCTGCTGGCCGGGGGTGTCGCTGCCCTTGACGCCTGACGTTTCGCTCATGCTCGCGCTCCGATCCACAGCGCAACTGCCACCACACCGACAATGCCGATGATCCACATCGCCATGCCTTCAGACGACGGTCCGAAGCCACCCAGGCCGTAGCCGCCCGGATTCGCCGCATGCGTGGCCTCGCGAACGTAGGCGACGATGTCGCGCTTCTCGTCGGGGCTCAGTTGGCGGTCGGAGAACTTCGGCATGTTCTGGGGACCGGTCAGCATTGCGGTGTAGATCTGCGCGGGCTCGGCAGGTGCGAGGTCGGGTGCGTACTTGCCCGACGACAGCGCACCGCCCTTACCGGTGAAGTTGTGGCAGGAGGCGCAGTTCAGCCGGAACAGGTCGCCGCCGCGCGCGACGTCGTTACCCAGCAGCGACTCGTTGGCGATCTGACCGTTTTCGTCGCGGGGGGCCGTCGGCCCGCCGCCGTTGGCCTGGACGTAGGCGCCCAGCGCGTCGATCTGCGACTCGTCGAAGATCGGTGGTTTGCGCGCCGCCTGTGCCTCGCCGCGCATCGCGGGCATCCGGCCGGTCGACACCTGGAAGTAGACGGCGGCCTCGCCGACGCCGATCAGGCTGGGGCCGCGGTCCGGCACACCCTGCAGGTTGGCGCCATGGCAGGTGACACACGAGGTGTCGAACAACTGCTTACCGGTGCGCAGCAGCGCGGACGACGCCTCGTCGGCGACCGCGACCTGCGGGGTCGGCGTGAGGGTGGCCGCCAGGCCACCGGCGACTGCCAGCCCGACCAGCAGCAGCAGTGCTGCCGATAGACGCCGGCGCAGCCGACGCTGTCTCAAGGTCGCCGGCCTTCCGGCCCCGGGCGCCTTCTCGGTCATCGAACCCCTTCTCATCGGACAAAGTAGATGGTGGCGAACAGCGCAATCCAGACGATGTCGACGAAATGCCAGTAGTACGAGACGACGATCGCGGCGGTGGCCTGCGCCGGAGTGAACTTACTCATCGTGGTGCGCGCAAGCAGGAAGATGAAGGCGATCAGACCGCCGATGACGTGCAGGCCGTGGAAGCCGGTGGCCAGATAGAAGACCGAACCGTAGGCGCTGCCGGCGATCGTGGTGCCGTGCTCCACCAGGTGCATGTACTCGTAGCCCTGCCCGGCGACGAAGAAGGCGCCCATCAGGAAGGTGATGAAGTACCAGCGTCGCAGCCCGAACACGTCGCCACGCTCAGCGGCGAACACGCCCATCTGGCAGGTGAACGACGAGGCAATCAGCACCAGCGTCACCGGAACCGCCTGATACAGGTTCAGTTCGGTGGGGTGCGGCGGCCAGTCGCCTTGCGCCTGAGCACGTGCCGTGAAGTACATCGCGAACAGCCCAGCAAAGAACATCAGCTCACTGGACAACCACACGATGGTGCCGACACTGACCATGTTCGGTCGGTTCAGCGAATGTACTCGCGACGTGATGGCGGTTCCCGAGGTCCCTACAGCGCTCGTCACAGGAGCAAGTATGACGCTTTGTAGTTGTTGAACTCCACCCGGGTCAGGCAATTCGACATAATCGGCGGGTGACTTCTCCCGACGCGTTCACCTGGCCCCACATTCTCGGCCGCTTGACCACAGGTCAGGCGCTGCTTTCAGGGCAGGCCGCGTGGGCGATGGACCAGATCATGACCGGTGTCGCGACGCCGGCTCAGATCGCCGGCTTCGGCGTGTCGATGAAGATGAAGCGCCCGACCTCCGGCGAGGTGACTGAGCTGGCCGACACGATGCTCAAGCACGCGCGCCGGGTGCCCACCGATGTGATCGGCAACGAGACCGTCGACATCGTCGGCACCGGCGGTGACGGAGCAAACACCGTCAACCTGTCGACGATGGCGGCGATCGTGGTGGCTGCGGCCGGGGTGCCGGTGATCAAGCACGGAAACCGCGCGGCGTCGTCGCTGTCCGGCGGGGCCGACACGCTCGAGGCGCTGGGGGTGCGCATCGACCTGGGGCCTGATGAGGTCGCGCGCAGCGTGGCCGAGGTCGGGATCGGCTTCGCGTTCGCGCCGCAGTTTCATCCGTCGTACCGGCACGCCGGGGTGGTGCGCCGCGAGATCGGGGTGCCGACGGTCTTCAATCTGCTCGGGCCGCTGACCAATCCGGCCTCGCCGCGGGCGGGTCTGATCGGCTGCGCGTGGGGTGAGCTGGCCGAGGTGATGGCGGGTGTGTTCGCCACCCGCCGGTCCAGCGTGCTGGTGGTGCACGGCGACGACGGGCTCGACGAGCTCACCACGACGACCACCAGCACCATCTGGCGCGTGCAGGCAGGCACCGTCGAGCGGCTGACGTTCGACCCGGCGGCGTTCGGTTTCGCGCGGGCGCACATCGACGAGTTGGTCGGCGGTGACGCGGAATCCAATGCCGCGGAAGTCCGTTCGGTGTTCGGCGGGGCAAAGGGTCCCGTCCGCGATGCCGTGGTGCTCAACGCGGCGGGCGCGATGGTGGCGCACGCGGGGCTAGCCAGCGACGCCAAATGGGTGCCCGCCTGGGAGTCGGGCCTGGCTCGCGCCACCGAGGCCATCGACTCCGGGGCGGCCGAAAAGCTGCTCGCGCGTTGGGTGAGGTTCACCCAGAAAGCCTGACGAGTCCGTCCTCTCGAGTTGTTCGGCCGCCGCACGCGCCGACCGCGCCGTCGCCGCCCACTGCGCCCACCGGCCCGCCGCCGCCAGCGGCGACGCCCAGCCCGGTTCGGCGCGCACGATGCGCACCCCTGGCTGCGCCAGCCAGCGCGCGATCAACGCGGTCTCCTCGACCAGTGCGCCGCCCAGCGGCGCAGACGTCGGCAGAACCGCTTGCGCGCCAACGCATATCGCGTCGATGACCGGCATCGGTGGCACACCGCGTTGCGCGTTGCCCGCCGCGGCCAGCTGTCCGTGCCTGATGACCGCGAGGTGCCAGCCGCCGTCGCCGTCCGGGCGCGCGGCGACGAGTTCCTCCACCGCGGCCAGGGTACGCAGCCGCTGACCGCGCCACAGCACGTCGATGGCCGCTGCGGCGTGGTCGCGCAACCGGGCGGCCGTCTCGTAGCGGTTGCGCTCGGCGAGGTCGGCGATCTGGGCGAGCACACCGGCGAGCGCCCGGTTGTCGCTGCCCTCGATCAACTCGACGGCGCGGGCAGGCGCGGCCGCGTACTGCGTGGCGGTGACGCCCTGCGGGGCGGGGCACGGCGACAGTTCGCGTTCGGGGCACACATGCAGCGCCGAGCGGCTCAGCCGGGCCGTGCAGGTCCGCACGCCGGTGAACCGGGCCAGCAGCGCGGCGGTCTCGACTGCGTCGGCACGCCCGCGAAACGGGCCGATTGCGTTGGCGCGCTTCGGATTACGGACGACGGAGAATCGCGGGAACGGCTCGTCGGTCAGCGTCACCCACCACCACCGGCGCGGGAACTTCGACTTGCGGTTGTAGGGCGGCGCGTGCGCGGCGAGCAGGCGCAGTTCACGCACGCCCGCCTCCAGTTCGTGCGCGCACTCGACGTGATCGACGGCGGTGGCCAGCGACGCCATCTCCTTGATTCGGGTGCGCGGATCGGCGCCGTTGAAGTACTGGCCGACGCGGCGGCGCAGATCCACCGCGGTGCCGACGTAGAGCACCTCGGCCGACGGGCCGCGGAACAGGTAGACGCCGGGCCGGTGCGGTAGCGCGGTGGCGAGATGCCGCTTACTGCGCTGCGCGGGCGTCACATCGGGCAGATAGGACCGCAGATCGGCGTAGGTGTGCACGCCTTGATTGCCGACCCGCTCGATCAACCCGTGCAGCACGTCGACGGTGGCGCGTGCGTCATCGAGTGCCCGGTGCGTGGGCGTGGTGGCGGCGCTGAACAACCGCGCCAGCGCGGACAGCCGCACGCTCGGGGCCTCGTCGCGGGTGAGCACCCGGCGGGCCAGCTTCACCGTGCACAGCACCTGCGGCTTTGGCCAGGTGATGTGGCAGCGTTCGGCGGCCGCGCGCAGGAAGCCGATGTCGAAGCCGGCGTTGTGCGCGACGAGCACCGCGCCGCGGGAGAACTCCAGAAACGACGGCAGCACCGCCTCGATCGTCGGCGCGTTGCACACCATCGCCGACGTGATGCCGGTCAGCGCGACGATCTGCGGGGGGATGCCGCGCTGCGGGTCGACCAGGGTGGCCAACTCGCCGAGCACCACGCCGCCGCGCACCTTGACCGCGCCGATCTCGGTGATCGCGTCGTGGTTGTCACCGGAGGCTCTACCGCCCGTGGTCTCGAGGTCGACGACGACGAAGGTGGTCTCTCGCAGGGGCACACTCAGCTGAGCGTCGACATCCGCGAAGCTCAGCTGGCCCATGCGCTGAAGGTAGGCACCTGCACTGACAGCAACGGGTTGCCACGCGGACGAACTTGTCGGTGGGCCTCGATACCGTGCGGACAACACCGATTGAGAGGACGGGCCAGATGGGCAACCAGACAGGCACGGTGAAGATCGACTGCGACGACTGCGCAGTGCGTGGTCCCGGATGTCAGGACTGTGTCGTCAGCGTGTTGCTCGGCGTCCCCGAGACACTGCTCGACGACGAGCGGCGCGCGCTCGAGGTACTGGCCGATGTCGGGTTGGCGCCGAGATTACGGCTGGTGCCGATTCGCCGGCACGGCGATTCCGGCGTGGCGTAAGGACATTCGTTTACGAGGCCGTTGATAACGATCTCTGAGGCAGCTGTTAAATTTGCGTCTTCTGTTGGACAAGCCCGAGGCCGTTTCGTAACCTATCTGAGACCTAAGAGCAGTTTGACGCGGTTTCGTCACGGCATCTGAAGGACGCAAATCTTGAGGTTCAGCCGCACGCGCGGGATCACACGTGGTTTTCACGCACTTCGGAAACCAGTTGTAGGGGCGATAGCCGGGTTAACGGTATTCGGAGGCATTCTCGCCGGGCATGTGCAGGCCGATCCGGCCGACGACGCGCTGGCAAAGCTCAATGAATTGTCTCGGCAGGCCGAGCAGACCACCGAAGCCATGCACTCGGCGGAGCTGGACCTGAACAACAAGCTGGCAGCGCAACAGGCCGCCGAGGCCAAGCACGGCGCAGACGTCTCGGCCCTCGAATCGGCCAAGGCCCAATTGGCAACGTTCCAGGGCGCGGTCGACAAATTAGCTGCCGCACAGTACATGGGCGGCAGGACCGACGGTCTGGACGCGATGCTGACGGCCAACTCGCCGCAGGGCCTGATCGATCAGCTTGCGGTGCAGCGGGTGATGGCATCCGAGATGTCGGCGCAGATGAAGAGCTACCGCGACCTCGGTCAGAAGGCCACGCTGGCCGCGCAGGCGTCGGCCAAATCGGCCGCCGACGCGAAGACCGCCGCCGAACAGGCCGCCGCGGTGCGCGCTGACCTGCAATCCAAGCAAAGCAAGCTGCAGGTCCAGATCGCCGTGGTCAAGTCCCAGTACCAGGCGCTGACTCCCGCACAACGTGACGCGCTCGCGGCGCTGCCGCCGGCGCCTGCGCCGACACCGCCGCCTGCCGACGCGCCGCCGCCACCGGCGGATCCCGGCGTGCTGGCCGCGCCGCCGAACGGCATCCCGCCGGGCGATGTGGCGCCACCGGGCGGCGGATCGCCCGAGGCCGCCACCGTCATCCAGGCCGCGCTGAGCCGGATCGGCTCACCGTACGTGTGGGGCGGGTCGGGCCCAGGCCAGTTCGACTGCTCCGGATTGGTGATGTGGTCGTTCCAGCAGGCCGGCATTTCGCTGCCGCACTCCAGCCAGGCGCTTGCACAGGGCGGGCAGCCGGTGTCGATGGATCAGATCCAGCCCGGCGATCTGGTGACGTACTACTCAGACGCTTCGCACGTGGGCATCTACATCGGTGACGGCATGATGGTGCATGCCTCCACGTACGGCACGCCGGTGCGCGTCGCTCCGGTCGACAATGCGCCGATCCACAACATCCGTCGCTACTGACCGTCGCCGGCTGGCGGCCATCCTGATCACGGAGTTGATCTGTGGGGTGCTGCTCGTCGGCGGGCCGCAGTCGGAGCCCGAGCGTCCGGTCGTCGCCGCGCCCGCGTCGCTGACCACACCGACCGCCGCGTCAACCATTGAGACCCTTGGCGACGGCCGCACCGTTCACCTCGTCGGCATGGGTGGCCCGCGCACGGCGCCGTTGCTGGCCCGCATCGGGGCCGAGATGGACGGTGCCGCGAATGCCGTCACCGCGTTCTGGGGCCCCGACTGGCCGCGCGACATCGTGATCGTTGCTGCGGGATCAGACGCCGAGTTCGGCACTCTCGCTGACGGCGGCCCCGACACGGCCGCCACCACCACCGCCCAACGCATCATGTTCGCTCCCGGCGCGTCGGGCATGAATGATGCTTCGTTACGAATTGTGCTGCGCCACGAGCTGTTCCACTTCGCGTCGCGTGCCGTCACCGCCGCCGACGCGCCGCGCTGGCTGACCGAGGGCGTCGCTGATTACGTGGGCCGCCCACCGGCGACCCGGCCTGGCTCCGCCGCAACATGGCGGCTGCCGACCGACGCGGACCTGTCCGGACCCGAGCAGTCCCAGGCGTACGACCGGGCCTGGTGGTTCAGCCGGTTCGTCGCGGACACGTACGGCGCCGACTCGTTGCGCGCGCTTTATCTGCGGGCGTGCAGTCCCGGCCATCCGGACGCGGCCACCGCCGTGCGCGAGACCCTCGGCGCCGACCTGCCCGCGGTGCTGGCCCGGTGGCGGCAATGGTTGTCCGGCCCGCCTCGATGACCCGGGTTCTGTTGGTCACCAACGACTTTCCGCCGCGCCGCGGCGGCATCCAGTCCTATCTGCAGAACCTGGTCGACCGGTTGGCCGCCGCAGGTACGCACACGCTGACCGTCTACGCGCCGAAATGGAAGGGCGCAGACGAGTTCGACCGGGCCGCCGGTTACGAGGTGGTGCGCCATCCGACCACGCTGATGCTGCCCGAGCCGTCGGTGGCGGGCCGGATGCGCACGTTGATCAAACGGCACAACGCCGACACGGTCTGGTTCGGCGCTGCCGCGCCGCTGGCGCTGATGGCACCGCTGGCGCGCCATGCGGGCGCCGACCGTGTCATCGCCAGCACCCACGGCCACGAGGTCGGCTGGTCGATGCTGCCGGTAGCCCGAACTGCGTTGCGCCGCATCGGAACTGGCACCGACGTCGTCACCTACGTGAGCAAATACACCCGCGGCCGGTTCGCCTCGGCGTTCGGCGCGGACGCCGCGCTCGAGCACCTGCCGCCCGGTGTGGACACCGACCGCTTCGCACCCGACGAGGTGGCCAGGGCCGACTTGCGTGCCCGCTACCGGCTCGGTCAGCGGCCGGTCGTGGTCTGCGTATCGAGGCTGGTACCGCGCAAGGGCCAGGACATGCTGATCCGGGCGATGCCCGCGATCCGGCAACGGGTGCCCGACGCCGCGCTGGTGATCGTCGGCGGCGGCCCGTATCTGACGTCGCTGCGCCGGCTGGCGCACAGCTTCGGGGTGGCCGAACACGTGGTGTTCACCGAAGGGGTGCCGGGCGACGAACTGCCCGCCCACCACGCCATGGCCGACGTATTCGCGATGCCCTGCCGAACCCGCGGCGCCGGCCTCGACGTCGAAGGGCTGGGCATCGTGTTCCTGGAGGCGTCGGCGACGGGCGTGCCGGTGGTCGCGGGCCGCTCCGGCGGCGCACCCGAGACGGTTCGCGACGGGGAGACCGGCGTGGTGGTCGACGGCTGGGACGTCGGCGCGATCGCTGCGGCGATCAGCGATCTGCTCGCCGAGCCGGACCGCGCCGCGCGGATGGGCGAAGCCGGCCGACGCTGGGTGGTCGAGAACTGGCAGTGGAGCAGCAAGGCGCAACGCCTCGCCGAATTGCTCTAGCCGTACAACGCGTCGATGTCGCTGGCGAACTTCTCGGCGACCACCTTGCGCTTGACCTTCAACGTCGGCGTCAGCTCACCGGTGTCCTCAGTGAAATCGACTGGCAGGATGCGGAACTTGCGGATCGCCTCGGCTTTGGACACCGCCTGATTGGCCTCCTTGACGGCCCGCTCGACCTCGGCCATCAGATCAGGGTCTGAGGCCAGATCGCCGACGGTGGCTGCCGCGTCCTTGCCGTTGCGCTCTTTCCAACCGGGAAACGCCTCGGGGTCGATGGTGATCAGCGCGGCGATGAACGGCTGCTTGTCGCCGACGGCCATCGCCTGGCTGATCAGCGGATGCGCCCGCAGCCGATCCTCGAGGATCGCGGGCGCGACGTTCTTGCCGCCCGCGGTGACGATGATCTCCTTTTTGCGGCCGACGATGGTCAGGAAGCCGTCGTCATCGATCGCGCCGAGATCACCTGTGTGGAACCAGCCGTTGGTGAAGACCGCGTCGGTCTCCTGGTCGTTGTGCCAGTAGCCGCTGAACACCACGCCGCCCTTGACGAGCAGTTCGCCGTCGTCGGACAGCCGCATGTTGTTGCCGGGCAACAACTTTCCAACGGATCCGATCTTCACATCGTCGATCTTGTTGACGGTGACGGCCGCGCTGGTCTCGGTGAGTCCGTAACCTTCGTAGATGGTCAGCCCGACGCCGCGGTAGAAGTGTCCGAGCCGGGCACCAAGCGGTGCACCGCCGGAGATCGCGCCACGGCACTCGCCGCCGAGGGCCGCCCGCAGCTTGCCGTACACCAACCGGTCGAACACGGCGTGCTTCGCGCGCAGCAGCAGCCCTGCGCCGCCGGAATCCTGTGCCTGGCTGTATTCGATGGCGGTGTTGGCCGCCATGTCGAAGATTTTGCCCTTACCGTCGTTGCGGGCGTTCTGCTCGGCGGTGTTGTACACCTTCTCGAATACCCGCGGCACCGACACCACGAGCGTCGGTTTGAACACCCCGAACGTCGGCACCAGGTTCTTGATGTCACTGGTGAAGCCGAGCGTGACCTTGTATGCGAAGCACGCCAACGTGATGGCGCGGGCCAGCACGTGTGCCAGCGGCAGGAACACCAGCATCCGCTCGCCCTTGTCCAGCAGCGTCGGGAAGCAGTCCTTCGCGCCGCGGATCTCGTACATCAGATTGGAGTGGGTGAGTTGGCAGCCCTTCGGCTGGCCCGTGGTGCCCGAGGTGTAGATCAGTGTCGCGGGGTCAGCGGATCTGATCCCGGCCAGCCGGTCGTCGAGTTCCTTCTCGTCAACCGACGCGCCGGCCTCCGCCAGTGCATCGAGCGCCTGCGGGCCGGAACCGTCGATCCGGAAGACTTTGCGGAGCTCGGGCAGTTCCTGCGCCAAATGCTCGATCTTGTCGGCGTGGGCGTCCGTCTCGGCGAAGATCAGCACGGCGCTGGAATCCTGCAGCACGAACCGCACCTGCTCGGCCGAGTTGGTCTCGTAGATCGGCACAGTCAGCGCGCCCACCGACAGGATCGCGAGGTCAAGGATCGGCCATTCGTAGCGCGTCGCCGAAAACACCGCGACCCGATCACCGGGCCGGACGCCTTCTGCAATCAAACCCAGTGCAGTCGAACGGATCTGACTCGCGGCTTCCTTACATGTGACATTCGTCCATGCGCCGTCGACGAGGCGCTGGAAGATCACGTGATCCGGGTCGTCACGCCCGTGGCTGAACACCGAACTGACGATGCTGTCGTGCTCACCGACGGTGAATGTTGCGGGAACACTGTATTCGCGCACGCTGCTAGCCTCTCAACGATTCACTGGCGACCTTGCCGTTTTCAGCGTAGTCGGCCACCGTCGGGGGCGGTCGGGGCATATGTGAAGCTTGACGCCATGAACAGCGTCCAGATCGCCGACGAGACCTTCATCGCGGCCGATCCCGTCGAGGTGGGCAGGGCCGTCGGCGATCCCGCCAGTTGGCGACGCTGGTGGCCCGACCTGCTGCTCACCGTGGTCGAGGACCGTGCCGACAAGGGCCACCGCTGGACGGTGGCCGGTGCGCTGACCGGCACCATGGAGATCTGGCTGGAACCCGTACTGGACGGGGTCGTGTTGCATTATTTTCTGCACGCTGAACCATCGGGGGTGGCGGCGTGGCAACTGGCCAAGATGAACCTGGCGAAGATGAACCATCGCCGCCGCGTGGCCGGCAAGAACATGGCCTTCGAGGTGAAGCGGATACTAGAGGCGACACGTCCGGTGGGCGTCTCTCGGCTGGCCTGATACCTGGGCCGGAGCAACCAGAGGGGGGTAGGTTTTTAACGTGGCGGACAAGACGGCGCAGACCATCTACATCGATGCCGATCCTTCCACCGTGATGGACGTCATCGCCGATATCGGCTCCTACCCGGACTGGGTCGCCGAGTACAAGGAGACCGAGGTGCTCGAGGCCGATGCCGAGGGTTACCCGAAGACCGCCCGCCTGGTGTTGGACGCCACCGTGTTGAAGGACACCATGGTGCTGTCCTACGACTGGCCCAAGGACCGCACGTCGGTGAAGTGGAGCCTGGTTTCCAGTTCGCTACTGAAGTCGCTGGACGGCGCATATCGGTTGGTGCCCAAGGGTTCCGGTACCGACGTCACCTACGAACTTTCGGTCGATCTGATCATCCCGATGATCGGGCTGCTCAAACGCAAAGCCGAGCGCAGGTTGACCGACACCGCATTGAAGGACCTCAAGAAACGAGTCGAGACTGACTGAGTCTGGCGCCCCGACCAGTGCCCGGATCAGTCTCTTCGTCGGCAAGGGCGGGGTAGGTAAGTCGACATTGGCCACCGCCACCGCGGTGCGTGACGCGCGCGCGGGTCAGCGGGTGCTGATCGTCTCGACCGACCAGGCGCATTCGACCGGAGACGTGCTCGGTTGCCCGATCGCTCCGACGGGGCTGCGCGAACCCACTCGGGTGTTCGCCGACCTCAACACCGGGCGCGACGCCCGAGAAGGTGGTTTCCTCGACGCGCTCGCGCTGGACACATTGGCTCTGATCGCCGCGCGGTGGGCCGAGATCGCGGGCCTGTTGGCCGACCGGTTCCCCGAGTCTGAGTTGGGAGTCGTTGCGCCGGAAGAACTCTCGGCCCTTCCCGGCATTCAGGAGGTGCTCGGGCTGCATGAGGTCGGCGAACTGGCGGCCTCGGGCCTGTGGGACCACGTCGTCGTCGACTGCGCGTCCACCGCGGACGCCTTGCGGATGCTGACCCTGCCCGCGACGTTCGGCCTGTACCTGGAACGCGCGTGGCCGCGGCATCGGCGATTGTCCAGCGACGACGCCCGCGCGGCGGCCATCGTCGCGCTGATCGAACGCATCAGCGCAGGCACCGAGCAGTTGAGCGCACTGCTCACCGACGGCGAACGCGTCAGCGCGCACCTGGTGATGACCGCCGAACGGGTGGTGGCCGCCGAGGCCGTCCGCACACTGGGTTCGCTGGCCCTGATGGGGCTGCGCACCGACGAGCTGATCGTCAATCAGATTCTGGTACAAGATGATTCGTTCGAGTACCGCAATCTGCCCGAACATCCTGCGTTCGACTGGTATGCGGAACGCATCTCCGAACAGCAGGCCGTGCTCGACGAGTTGGACGCCAGCATCGGCGACGTGCAACTGGTGCTGGTGCCGCACCTCGCGGGTGAACCGATCGGCCCCAAGGCGCTCGGCGAGCTGCTCGACTGCGCGCGGCGGCGCGACGGATCGCCGCCGCCCGCGCCGCTGCGGCCGATCGTGGACCGCGAATCCGGAGCGGGGCTCGAATCGGTGTACCGCTTGCGGCTAGAGTTGCCGCAAATCGATTCCGCCGCCTTGACGCTGGGCCGGGTCGACGACGACTTGATCATCGGTGCGGGCGGGCTGCGGCGCCGGGTTCGGCTGGCGTCCGTCCTGCGGCGGTGCATCGTGATGGACGCTCAGCTGAAGGGCAGCGAACTGACCGTGCGATTTCGACCGAATCCGGAGGTGTGGCCAGCATGACGGAGGGCCACTCCGATATCGTTCCCGAACTGCGGCAGCTGGCCCAGACCATCCTCGACAAGCTCGACCCCGTGGTGCGACTGGCGGCCGAGCGGGCTGCCGGTAGTGCAGGCGGGCCCGGCGCGTGCCAGCAGGTCTGGTGCCCGGTGTGCGCGCTGGCGGCCTTGGCCGCGGGTGAGCAGCATCCGCTGCTCGACGTCATCGCCGAGCACAGCGTTGCGCTGCTGGCGGTGGTGCGCGCGCTCGTCGAAGGCACAGCGAACGGCCCGGGCGCACCGCAGGGCCCGTCCGGTCCTGGCGAACCGCCGCCGCCACCGGACGGTGAACCCCCGCCGAACGGCCCCGGGCGCTATCAACACATTCCCGTGACGGTGGAGGAGTGAGCGTGCGGCCCTGTGGCCGCACCCACACCGTGTAGGTAAAGTTGTCGCAAAGCACCGTCCGGTGCTCCATTGGTGGGGAGGGTCCATGTGGTACTGGCTTTTCAAGTACGTCTTCATGGGCCCGTTGCTGTCTTTACTGGGACGTCCGAAAGTCGAAGGGCTGGAATATGTTCCGCACTCCGGCCCGATGATCCTCGCCAGTAACCACCTCGCCGTCGCCGACAGCTTCTATCTGCCGCTCGTCGTTTCGCGCCGGATCACCTTCCTGGCGAAGGCCGAATACTTCACCGGCACCGGCATCAAAGGGTGGTTCACCCGCTGGTTCTACACCGTCGCCGGACAGGTGCCGATCGACCGCACCGACGCCGACAGCGCGAAGAGCGCGCTGGACACCGCGCAGCGCATCCTGAACGAAGGCAAGTTGCTGGGCATGTACCCGGAGGGCACCCGGTCGCCCGACGGCCGGCTGTACAAGGGCAAGACCGGGCTGGCCCGGCTCGCGCTGGAATCAGGCGTCCCCGTGATTCCCGTCGCGATGATCGGAACCAATGTCGTCAACCCGCCTGGTAGCAAGATGTGGCGGTTCGGCCGGGTTCATGTCAAGTTCGGCAAGCCGATGGACTTCAGCCGGTTTGAGGGTCTGGCAGGCAACCGATTCATCGAGCGCGCCGTCATCGACGAGGTCATGTACGAGCTGATGCGGCTTTCCGGTCAGGATTACGTCGACCTGTACGCCGCCGATGTCAAAGAGGGAAAAGCTGAGGCGGCTATCAAGCCGCCGGCGCGGATGCCGGAAGCAGCTGCGGGCTGACCGGACGCGTGGCCCAACCCGCGGACACCGTGCCCGCCACCGCGATCATGGCGATCGCCCACCACGCGTACGAGCCGCCTGCCAGCTGACGCCACAGCGACGCCGACGTCTCGTGGTGCTCGGGCATCAGCGGTATGGGTGTCCACACCATCAACGCGATACCCACTGCGGCCACCACGCCGAGGCCGATGTGCCGCAGACGGACCGCCGTTACGATCATCACCACCAGCCCCGGCAGCGCCCACACCCAGTGGTGCGACCACGAGACCGGCGACACCACCAGCCCGAACATCGCCACGCAGGTCAGCGCGAGCACCGGTTGGTCGGCGCGCAGCACCCGGCGCACCGCCCACACCGTCAGCCCGAGCACCGCGAAGCAGGCCACCGTCCACAGCACGAAACGCTCGCCCTCGCCGAGGCCCAGCCGGGCCAGTGCGCCCGCGATGTTCTGGTTCGTGTTCAGCGTCGCGGTGCCGATCCGGTCGGTGTTGCGGACCGTGTCGGTCCAGTACTCCCACGAGTCCTTCCAGGCGAACGCGAAACCGGTAAGTGTGGCCACCGCCGCCGAGGCGACGGTGACCAGCAATGCGCGGGTATCGCGGCGCAGCAGGAAATAGAGGAGAAACACTGCGGGGGTGAGCTTCAGCGCGATCGCGACACCGAGCAGCATGCCGCGCGGCCACGGCGTCTTGCGCGGCACGCAGTCGGCGATCACGAGCGTCATCAGCACGACGTTGATCTGACCGAAGTCGAAGTTCGACCGGATCGGTTCCAGGTAGATGATCGCGGGGGCGACTATCGCGGCCGCTAGCCAGCAGCGGCGCACCGGTGAGGCCATTACGTCCAGCCCGCTCAGCACGATCACCGTCGACGCGATCAGGAGCACCAGTGTGGTCAGCGTGATCGCGACACTGGCCACGTTCAGCGTCAGCCAGGCGAACGGCGCGAACGCGACCGCGGCCAGCGGCGGATACGTGAACGGCAGGTCCAGGCCAGCGCGGGTGTGGAACATCGCGCCGTCGGCGTAGAGGGGACGGCCGTCGAGCCACGCGCGTCCGCCCATCCGGTACACCTCGATGTCGATGCGGTACGGGATGTGGCCCAGCAGCCGCCAACCCGCCCACACCAGGGCCGCCACGGTGAGCAATTGAAACAGCCGCCAGGCGAGTGTGGGCCACCAAACAGCCCCGCCGGGCGACCGCCGATTACTCATGTCGCAGACCAGCGTATCGGGGCCCACCGGCGAGTCGGGCAGTATCCCGTCCCTGACACGCGGCCCTCGGCGTAAGTTTTCTGCGTGCACGCGACGTTCGGCCTGAATCTGTCCATCCCACATGGGCGGCTTCCGCTGGTGTTCTGCCTCGTCGCGTTCATCTTGACGTTCTTCGTGACCCGCACGATCGTGCGGTACATCCGCAGCCACCAGGACAGCGATGCGCCACGCAAGTGGTGGCAGCCGCGCAACATCTCCGCCGGAGGCGGCTTGCACATCCACCACGTGGTCATCGGTGTGATCTTGGTCATGCTCTCCGGGGTCTCGATGGTGACTCTGGCGGTCGACGGGGGAGTACCCGAATTCACGGTCGCGGCAACATTTTTCGGCATCGGCGCGGCGTTGGTGCTCGACGAGTTCGCGCTGATCCTGCATCTGCAGGACGTCTACTGGGCCGAGGACGGCCGCACGTCGGTGGACGCGGTGTTCGCCGCCGTCGCGGTCGCAGGTCTGCTGATCCTCGGGTTCAACCCGCTGTCGTTCTTCGACGTCACCATCTGGCGCGAGGAGCAGTCCTTCGAGGCGCGGGCCCTGGTGGTCGCCGCCGCGGTGCTGACGCTGATGTTCGCGGTGATCGTGCTGCTCAAGGGCAAGGTGTGGACCGGGCTGGTCGGGATGTTCATGACCCCGCTGCTGCTCATCGGCGCCATCCGGCTGTCCCGGCCGCACGCACCGTGGGCGCGGTGGCGCTACTGCAACAAGCCGCGCAAGATGCACCGGGCGCTGGAACGGGAACGCAGGCTGCGCAGGCCGGTGGTGCAGGCCAAGTTGTGGCTGCAGCACGTGATCGCGGGGGAGCCGCATTTTCCGGAGGACAGCGAGGTCGACAAGCAACTCGACCTTGAGATTCACGCCGCCGCGGTACCGCAATCACGTTCCGACCTGGAAACGGCTCAGGTGTCGTAGGCGTGCGGTACTTCTACGACACTGAATTCATCGACAACGGCCGCACCATCGAGTTGATCTCGATCGGCGTCGCGGCCGAGGACGGGCGCGAATATTACGCCATCTCAACGGAATTCGACCCGGAGCGGGCCGGCAGCTGGGTGCGTAAGCATGTGCTACCCAAGCTGCCGTCGCCCGCGTCGCCGCTGTGGCGCTCGCGTCGGCAGATCCGGACGGACCTGGAGGACTTCTTCGGGGTGGACGGCGACGAGCCGATCGAGTTGTGGGCCTGGGTCGGCG
Source organism: Mycobacterium sp. ACS1612 (assembly GCF_001667505.1). Taxonomy (GTDB): domain Bacteria; phylum Actinomycetota; class Actinomycetes; order Mycobacteriales; family Mycobacteriaceae; genus Mycobacterium. The sequence continues at coordinate 53,680 of NZ_LZHZ01000021.1, read as the reverse complement.
CCTACGACCATGTGGTGCTGTGCCAGCTGTGGGGCCCGATGACCGACCTGCCGCCCGCGATCCCGCGCTTCACCCGCGAGTTGCGCCAGTTCTGGGAGGACCGCGGGTCGCCGCGGATGCCGCCGCGGCCCCGCGACGCCCATGACGCCCTGGTCGACGCGAAGCACAACCTGGTGCGATTTCGCCTGATGACCGAGGGGGAACTGCCAGCCCAGCGGTAAAAAGCACGTGCGGGCGCCCGTTACCATGAACAGGTGAACTGGACCGTCGACGTACCCATCGACCAGCTGCCACCGCTGCCGCCACTGCCGGATGACCTGCGGCATCGGCTGGACGCCGCGCTGGCCAAGCCCGCGGCGCAGCAGCCAAGCTGGGACGCCGAATCGGCCAGGGTGATGCGCACGGTGCTGGAAAGTGTCCCGCCGGTGACGGTACCCGCCGAGATCGAGCGGCTGCGCGGACTGCTTGCTGATGTCGCCCGCGGCGAAGCGTTCCTGCTGCAGGGCGGCGACTGCGCCGAGACGTTCACCGACAACACCGAACCCCACATTCGTGCCAACATCCGCACCCTGCTGCAGATGGCGGTGGTGCTGACCTACGGCGCCAGCACGCCGGTGGTCAAGGTGGCCCGGATCGCGGGACAGTACGCCAAGCCGCGGTCGTCGGACCTCGACGCGCTGGGCCTGAAGTCCTATCGCGGCGACATGATCAACGGCTTCGCCCCCGACGCCGCCGCCCGCGAACACGATGCGTCGCGGCTGGTGCGCGCCTACGCCAACGCCAGCGCAGCGATGAACCTTGTGCGCGCGCTCACCGCGTCGGGTCTGGCGTCGCTGCACGCGGTGCACGACTGGAACCGCGAATTCGTCAGGACCTCGCCCGCGGGCGCCCGCTACGAGGCGCTGGCCGGTGAGATCGATCGCGGGCTGACGTTCATGAGCGCCTGCGGCGTCGACGACCGCAACCTGCAGACCGCCGAAATCTACGCCAGCCATGAGGCTTTGGTGCTCGACTACGAGCGGGCCATGCTGCGGCTTTCGACGGAATACCCGTTGGAGAATCCCGAGCCGCGGTTGTACGACCTGTCTGCACACTACGTGTGGATCGGCGAGCGCACCCGCCAACTCGACGGTGCGCACGTCGCGTTCGCCGAGGTGATCGCGAACCCGATCGGCGTCAAGATCGGCCCGACCATGACACCCGAACTCGCGGTCGAGTACGTCGAGCGGCTGGACCCGCACAACCAGCCCGGGCGGCTGACGCTGGTCAGCAGGCTGGGCAACAACAAGGTGCGCGACCTGCTGCCGCCGATCATCGAAAAGGTCCAGGCCACCGGGCATCAGGTGATCTGGCAATGCGATCCCATGCACGGCAACACCCACGAGAGCTCCACCGGCTACAAGACCCGCCACTTCGACCGCATCGTCGACGAGGTGCAGGGCTTCTTCGAGGTGCACCGCGCGCTGGGCACCCATCCCGGCGGCATCCACGTCGAGATCACCGGCGAGAACGTCACCGAGTGCCTCGGCGGAGCGCAGGACATCTCGGATACCGACCTGGCCGGTCGCTACGAGACGGCCTGCGACCCGAGGCTCAACACTCAGCAGAGTCTGGAACTGGCGTTTCTGGTAGCGGAGATGCTGCGCGACTAGGAAGTCGGCGCGCCAGGTCGGCCAGCAACCGGTCGGCGGCGACCGGGCGGCCGCGGTAGCCGACGTATTTGTCGGGCCGGATCACGAACGCGCTCGGCACGGTGACCCCGTACTGACGGTGCGCCGCCCGCGTCGGATCGCCAAGGGCTGCAGCATGATCCGCATATCGTTCCGCGGTGATCACGCGCGCCGTGACCAGGCCCGGATAGGCCTGCTCGAGTTGTTCGGCGATTCGGCACAGTTCGACGGCGGGCCGGGCCTCGTCGTCGAGACCGGTGAACAGCAACACGGTGTGCCGGGTGCCGCGGAACACCTCGTAGAGGTGACCCGGTGCGCCGTCGATCGTGACGTCGGCCTCGCGGGCCCGGTCTCCGGGGGCGGGAGCGTGGCGCCAACCCGAACCATCCTCGGCATTGAGCGCGCTGTCCGGATAGCGGATCCGCAACTGCGCGAGCAGGCCGATGGCCCGTCTGCGTAGCCAAGACCGGGTGAGCAGATGGCTGGCGAGCAACGGCGCGACCCGGCCCCTGGCCAGTCGGGCCAGCGGGTTCTGCCCCCCGAACACCGAGAAGAGGCGATCGGTGGTCTTGAGCAGTTGGACGCCGACCGGGTGGCGTTCCTGCTCGTAGGTGTCCAGTAGGCCGACGTCGGCGATCCCGCGTTCGACCAGGGCGAGCTTCCAGGCCAGGTTGTAGGCGTCCTGGATGCCGGTGTTCATGCCCTGCGCGCCGGCAGGGCTGTGCACATGTGCGGCGTCGCCGACGAGGAACACCCGTCCGTCGCGGTACCTCGGCACGGTGCGACTGTGCACGCGGTACCGGGTTACCCAGTGTTCTTTGACGACCGTGGCCGGGAACGGGACACGCTCGTCGACCATGGCCTGGAACTCTTCGTGGGTGGGTTCGCTGTATTCGGCGCCAGAGCCCTGCGGTCCTGGCGGGAAGTTGCCGAAGATCCGATACCGGTTCTCGCCCGGCATCGAGAAGGCGGCGAAAATGCCTGCGGGACTGGGGAATCCGTACAGGCCACCGTGCGGCAGCTTCCAGTCGAGTTCGGCGTCGGCCATGATGAACTCGTCGCGATACGTCGACCCCGTGAACGCGATGCCCGTGGCCTTGCGGACGGCGCTGTGGGCCCCGTCGCAGCCGATCACCCACCGACAGCGCAGCGTCTCGGTCGACCCGTCCTCGCCGCGCAACGTCACCGTCGCCGCCTCGCCGTCCTGCGTCAGGTCGGTCAACGCCAGGCCGCGGTCGATCTCGACACCCTGCTTGGTCAGCAGTTCGGTGAGGATGCGCTCGGTGTCGTGCTGCGACAGCGTGCGCGGTTCGGGATAGGCGGTGCGGTTCTGCGGCCCGGTCAATTGGTCGGCGAATTCCAACTCGACCGTGTTGTCCGCGAAGGCGACCGTCAGGTTCGCCGCCGAGGCGCCCGCCGAGATCGCCTGATCGGCCACCCCGAGGTCGTCGAAGATCTCCAGCGTCCTCGGCTGGACGACCAGCGCCCGGGATGTCGTCGCAGGCGCTGGGTTGCGGTCGATGATCCGCGGCGCGATGCCGTGTCGGGCCAACTCGTTGGCCACCGTCAGCCCGGTCGGGCCCGCGCCCACGACCAGCACTGGGAGCACTGATTCCGTCATGTCAACCACCTCGTCGTGATCTCATCAAGTGATGAATTAATTCACTACGACTGTAGTACTCGAAGCTCGGCCGCGCAATACCCAGAAATCGAGATAGGGAAACACCCGATTTATTACTTGCGCCCCTGTCAATATTGTTTGTGGTGGCTACTTGGCACGAGCGGCCAGTTGAGGATGTGGGGGACTTTCTTGAGCACCGCAGTTGTCGACCTGAAACAGTTTCCTACCGCGCCGGCATTCTCCGGCGTGGTGACCGTCACCGACCGCACGGCGGGGTGCACCTGCGGGTGGTCCGGTCGCCGACGCATCGCGGTGTTCATGGCACGCCACGACGGCTGGATGCATGCCGCAACCGGACGCTGCCAGCCAGGTGTGCCGTTCGTCAGGTGAGCTAGACCAGGTTGCCGATATTGCTGCCGAGCGTCCACGCCGCGGCGGCGATCAGGGCCGTCAGTGTCAACACGGAAAGTACCCAGAGCACCAGCACGCGTCTGGCGCGCTGCCGGGCCCAGTAGAAGTCCTCGAGATCGATCCCGGCGAATTGCCCTGAGGCGGGCGCATATTCGGGCTGCTGCGGCCAGCTGACGCGAGTGAGTTCTCGGGTGTGCTGGCGTGGGGTCAGCACGGCAGGGGCGGGCGGTCTCGCGGTGGTCACGGCGGTCACCTGCTGATCCTGCATGTGGCTGTGGTGCAACGCCGCCGACGCGTGCTGCGCCGAGTTGCGGGGGGCCGGTACGCGGAACGGGGGGAGGGCGAGTTCCGCGACGATCGCCTCCAGGTCGGCGCCCATGTCGTGCGCGTCAGTGTAGCGGTCGGCGGGTTCGCGTGCGGTCGCATGGGCCACCAACTCGTCGAATTGTGCTGGCACACCGGCGATCCTGCGGCTGGGTGGCGGGACGTCGTTGTCCATCCGCTGGTATGCGACCGCCAGCGCCGAGTCCCCGGTGAACGGCGTGACCCCGGTCAGCAGTTCGTAGGCCAGGATGCCGACCGAGTACACGTCGCTGCATGGTCCCGCGTCGCCGGTGCTGACCTGTTCCGGCGACAGGTAGGCCGCCGTGCCCAAAATGACGCTGGTGGAGGTGATCTTGGCCTCGGCGACCGCTCGCACCAGACCGAAGTCGGCGATCTTGACTTCGCCGTCGTCGGAGATCAACACGTTCTCCGGTTTGATGTCGCGGTGCACCAGGCCGGCGCGGTGCGCCACCGCCAGTCCGCTGAGCACCGGCCGCAACACCGCGGCGACCGCGTGCGGCGGCATCGGGCCGCGTTCACGCAACAGTTCGCGAAGCGTGCCCCCTTCGATGAGTTCCATCACCAGAAAGGGATGCTGGCCGTCGATGCCCTGGTCGTACACCGCGACGAGGCCGGGGTCTTTGAGCCGGGCCACCGCGCGGGCCTCGCGCTGAAATCGGGTGAGGAACTGGTTGTCTCCGGCGTATCGGGAGTCCATGACCTTCAGCGCCACCGGCCGATCGAGCCGCAGATCGAGTCCCCGGTACACCGCGGACATGCCGCCCGTCGCGATCATCACCTCGACGCGATAGCGCCCGTCCAGCACGGCCCCGACGAGTGGGTCGGATTGCTGGTAGGCCTCCACCGAACACATGTTACGAGGCACCCCTTTGGACTTAGACTCTGTGCGGTGAGCAGCATTCCGGCCGCCGACGACGTTCTGGACCCCGGCGAGGCCGTTTACGACCTACCTACCGTTGCGAATTTGCTCGGGGTCGCCGTGACGAAGGTGCATCAGCAATTGCGGGACGGCCACCTGGTCGCGGTGCGCCGCGACGGCACGGTGGTGGTGCCCAAGGTGTTCTTCGACGACACTGGCCACGTGGTGAAGAGCCTGCCCGGGTTGCTCGTGGTGCTCCACGACGGTGGCTACCACGACACCGAGATCGTGCGGTGGCTGTTCACTCCGGACCCGTCGCTGACCATCAGCCACGACGGAAGCAAGGAGCGGCAGGCTAATGCGCGTCCTGTGGACGCGCTGCATTCACATCAGGCCCGGGAAGTGGTGCGTCGGGCCCAAGCGATGGCTTACTAGGCTCAGGCGCCTTCGCCAGCGAATACCACGCCGCCACAGCGCAAGCGGTGGCCAGCAGCACATGGATCCACGAGTACATGCCGTGGGCGCCGTCGGGTTTCCATATCACCGTGATCCACGTCGAAAGCCCCGCGATCACCGCGATCGCCTGACGCGACTGGGCCAGCGCCGCCACCACCGCCAGCGGCCAGGTGTAGTACCACGGCAGCGCTGCGGGGACGAACAGCACCACCACGATCATCACCAACGCGATGCCGACCAGCGCCTCGCGGTCGCTGTGCCGAAACCGCCACCACAGCAAGGGAAGTGATATCGCGATGATCGCGATCCCGATGATGCGGGTGACATCGAGCACGGCGTAGAAGTTCACCGGGAACAGCAGGCCGCCGATCGCATTGATCAGGTTCGACGCGGCGGTCGGTATGGTCAACCAATTGATGATCTTCACCGAACCCGCCAGTGCGGTCAGCCAGCCGATGCCCACTCCGGCCAGCCATGACAACACCGCGAACACCGCGACGAAGATCAGTCCCGACGCCGCCGTCGCCGCGGCGAACGCCTTCGCCGGGCGGTAGCCCCGCCGATCGCGGAGATGCCGCATCCACACCCACACCATGAACGGGAGGGCCAGTCCCGCTGTGGCTTTGACAGCCACTGCGACCGCGATCAATCCCACCCCCCAGATGCGGCGCCCGCTGAACGTCAGCGCGATGCCCGCCATCATCAGGCCGACCATCAGCATCTCGTTGTGCACCCCACCCATCAGGTGGATGATCACCAGCGGGTTCAGCACGCAGATCCACAGCGCGGCAGCGCCGTCGGCGCCGACGTGCCGGGCCACCCTCGGCGCCGCCCAGATCAACAGCGCCAGGCCCGGCAGCATGCACAGCCGTAGCAGCATGGTTCCCGCCACCACGTCGTTGCCGACCAACATCGTGACGAACTTGGCCACCAGAATGAACGCAGGCCCGTAGGGTGCCGTCGTCGTCGTCCAGATCGGACTGACGTTGTCCAACAACGAGTTCGGATTGTCGATCGGGCCGACGATGTACGGGTCGAATCCGTCGCGCAGCAGCGCGCCCTGTGCCAGATACGAGTAGGTGTCGCGACTGAACACCGGCACGCTCAGCAGTAGCGGCGCCAGCCAGAAGCCCGTCGTCGCCACCATCGTGTATTCGGTTGCGGTGCGGTCGATCAACTGGCGGCCCAGCCAGAGCCACGCGAACAGCATCAGTGCGACGCCGATCCACAGCAGCACCGACGACAGCACCAGGCCATGGCCGAACCGCAGCCAGGACACGTGCAGCGCCTCCAGCAGTGGATCGTGCAGCCTGGTGCTGCCCGCACCGAGGCCGCCTGCGGTGATCATCACCGCGCCCACCGCGCCGAGCAACGCTGGCCGCGCCTGCGGCGACGCCGCAAACGACTTCAGCCTCCAAAGATGATGCGCCAGACCGGTTTTCGCGGCCAGCGTGGGTGTCTGGGTCGTCATACTGCTACGCCGACCGGTTCGCAGCCAATCTGGCGAGTTCGGCGAGTCCGACCTTGGCTTGGGGATCGATCGGCGCGGCACTGAGGATCTCCAGCGAGCGGCGGGTCAGCGAATCGATGCGGCCCTCGACCGCGGCCAGCGCACCGACCGACTCGATCACCAGACACAATTCCCTCACCTGCGGCTCGGTCAGCTCGGTGCCGATCGATGTGCGCAGCAGCTTCGCTGCGACCGGGTCGACCTTCTCAGCGCGCTCGACCGCTTCGGCCAGCAGCACCGTGCGTTTACCGGATCGCAGATCGTCACCCGACGGCTTGCCGGTCACCGCGGGGTCGCCGAACACGCCCAACACATCGTCACGCAATTGGAAGGCCACGCCCAGGTTGGTGCCGAGTTCGTGGAAGGCGTCCTGCACGTCGGGCCGGTCGGCGGCGACCGCGGCGCCGAACTGCAGCGGGCGCGAGATCGTGTAGGACGCGGTCTTGTAGATGTTGACGGTCATCGCCGACGCGACGGATTCGGCTCCGCTGGACTCGGCGACGATGTCGAGGTACTGCCCGCCCAGCACCTCGGTCCGGATGGCCGACCACACCCGCCGCACCCGCGTCTGCGCATCGGCGGGCACATCGGCGGTGGCGACGATGTCGTCGGCCCACACCAGCGCGAGGTCGCCGAGCAGGATGGCGGCCGAGATCCCGAACTGTTCGGCCGAACCGTGCCATTGGCTGTCGCGGTGCTTGTCCGTGAACAGCCGGTGCACGGTCGGCGACCCGCGACGGGTAGCCGAGGCGTCGATCACGTCGTCGTGCACAAGCGCGCAGGCGTGCAGCAGTTCCAGCGCGGAGAACAGCCGCAGCATCGACGGATTCAACGGATCCTGCTGCCCGTCGGCCAGCGCCCGCCAGCCCCAGTAGGCGAACGCAGGCCGCAGTCGCTTACCACCGCGGAGCACGAATTCTTCGAGGGCGGCGGTGAACTCGGCATAGTCGGCGCCGATGTACGCAGCATCGCTGCGACGGCTGCGGAGATACTCCCGCAATTGGTCGGTGACGGCGCCTGCCAACTCGACGGCTGACGGTGCCGCTGCATCCACGCTCAGCGGGCGCCCCTTTCTGCAAGGTCAGTCTGTGTGTGTACTCGCCCCCGAGTGCTCTCAGACTAGAGCTTTCAGGTCGGCCGGGGCGAGCGGTCCCGACTCGTATAGGCAATACCCCCGATGATCCCGGCCACCAGTAACGACGCGAGGCCCAGCCAGATCGCCGCGCCGGTGAACGAGCGGGCACTGGGATCGGTGTAGCGGGCCTGCGCGTTCATGGTGCTGACCACGCCGGGTCGCAGCTTCCATTCGACCACCTCGGTCGACACCTGGTCGCCGTTGGTGGAGGTGACCTCGCCGGGGAACGCGACGGACAGCGAAACGTCGGCTTCGGGATCGTTGAGCGAGGTGAGGTCGGCGCGGCCCTCCAGAATGACCAGGTCACCCGCGCGGCGCAGCGAGATGTCGACCCCGGCGGCGTCCCGGTTCATATTGGCCAGCTGCGGCAGCTCGGCGAAGGTCAGGTCCGAGAACACGGCCTGGGACCCCACGTAGTCATCGCGGTCGTAGTCCGACACGGCCACCTTCTGCGCGAACGGCAGGTTGTTCAGCAGCTGCGGGCCCTTGTCGTCGGCGTTGCGCGGTTTGGCCGCGGCGACGATCTGCCCCGAGACCCGGTCGTCAGGAGACACCGTGATGGACGCGCGTACCCGCACGCAGCCCACGGCCAACGGCAGGACGAGCACCAGTAGCAACACCACCGCAAGCTTGCGGATCCGGCGGGAGCGAGCGGGCACGTGGTCATCGTGCCAGACCGGACTGCTCAGAGAGGCTCAGAGAGGCAAAGCCCGGCCCAGGATCGCGAAGGCGCGCGGATCACCGGCGAAGTGGTAGCCGCGGATGATGTCAACGAATCCGAGCCGCCGGTACAGCCGCCAGGCCCGGTTGGCCTCCCCGTTGATCTCCGGGGTCGACAACAACACGTGCGCCTCGCCGCGGTCGGCCAGCAGCCGTCGGGCCAGCGCTTCGCCGAGTCCCCGGCCCTGCGCGCGCGGCGCGATGTGCAACTCGGTGAGCTCGAAGTAGCTCGTCATCAGCTCCGCGATCCGGGTCCGGTCCGCGCCGACCCGGTGCAGACCCTGCACGACCTGCTGCTGCCACCACTGGTCGGGCGCACCGCAGTAGCCGTAGGCGATGCCGAGCAGCGGCGCCGAGGCCAGCACTGCCGGTGAGCGCGTTGCGTGGTCGGACGGCTCGGGCACCTCGACCGCTGCGACGGCCTTCCAGCCGTGTCTGCAGGTGTGCTCCAGCCACATCGATGCCCGCTGCTCCTCGGTGCCGCGCGGGTAGCGCATGGCGTCGACGTACACCGCGAGCGCATCACCGAGACGCCGTTGCATATCGCTCGGCGAGAGATCGATGAGAAACGTCGCCAACTCTCGTTGCCTCTCTCGGGTGTCGAGCGGACCGTCCACACCATTATTGGGTGACCGAGGCGTCCAGGTGGCACCGCCTCACACTCGCCGGCCCCCGTCATAGAATCGAGGATCCAAGTAGGTGGTACGGCTCAGATTGACCTCGTATCATGACTGTTAGGTGCCCGTAAATGCGAGCACACGCAAGTTTGAACGTTTGAGACGGCAGGGCCGGCAAGGAGGGACGAATGCCACTCTCCGATCATGAGCAGCGCATGCTCGACCAGATCGAGAGCGCGCTCTATGCCGAGGACCCCAAGTTCGCTTCAAGCGTCCGCGGTGGGACTCTGCGCGCACCCTCGGCTCGGCGCCGCCTTCAGGGCGCCGCGCTCTTTGTGATCGGTCTGGCCATGCTGGTTTGCGGTGTCGCATTCAAGGCCACCATGATTGGCAGCTTCCCGATCCTTTCGGTGATCGGCTTTCTGGTGATGTTCGGCGGCGTGATCTACGCGATCACCGGTCCGCGTGTCGCGGGCGGTCGCGACCGCTCAGGCGCTGAACCCGGTGGGCCGCGGCAGAAGAAGGCCAAAGGTTCGGGTGGTTCGTTCACCAGCCGGATGGAAGACCGTTTCCGCCGCCGGTTCGACGAGTAACGCCCACCGAGGCAAGGGGTAGCCCGCAGCGGGCTACCCCTTTTTCGTGCGCGGGCGTGTCGCGGCCCGCGTTCAGATCCCCCACATCGCCCCACCAGCGGCGCTGAGGGTGTTTACCTGCAGTTTTACCCTGCGCCCGGCCCTGCGCGTGGCGCTAACCCCTGGCAAAACGCCTCGATGTGGGGGCGTAGTGGGGACATTCGGCCAAGTTTTGCTATCAAATGGAGCAATGTGGGGGATTGTGGGGTAAAGTGGCGGACAACGGAGCGACCGGGGCTCTGTTGATAGGCAGGGTGGTTGGAGGTAGGCCAGATGTTTCTGGGCACCTACACGCCGAAGCTCGACGACAAGGGGCGGCTCACGCTGCCCGCCAAGTTCCGCGACGCGCTGGCAGGAGGGTTGATGGTCACCAAGAGCCAAGATCACAGCCTCGCCGTCTACCCGCGCGCCGAGTTCGAAAAGCTGGCTCGACGGGCATCGCAGGCCTCGCGCAGCAATCCGGAGGCGCGCGCATTCCTTCGTAACCTGGCCGCCGCCACCGATGAACAGCACCCCGACGCCCAGGGTCGGATCACGTTGTCAGCCGACCACCGCCGCTACGCGAACCTGTCGAAGGACTGCGTGGTGATCGGATCGGTTGACTACCTGGAGATTTGGGACTCCTCGGCATGGCAGTCCTACCAGCAGACGCACGAAGAGAACTTCTCCGCGGCCACCGATGAAGCTCTCTCCGACATCATTTGAGGTGGCCGACCCGCACCTTGCCCGTGCATCGTGGCCTCTGCCCGAACCGGCCCTGACGTACTTCCCCGACGTCAGGTCCGCGACCTCGGACAGGGACCTCGGTGCAGGGGCCTTCATCAAAGAGGTTGCGATGGACGCGAATTCAGGCGAACACCCACACATTCCCGTCCTGCTCGACAGGTGTGTCGAGTTACTCAAGCCGGCGCTCACCCGCGAACACGCCGACGGCAAGGGCGCAGTGCTGATCGACGCGACGCTGGGTGCGGGCGGACACGCCGAGCGCTTCCTGACCGAACTGCCCGGTCTGCGGCTCATCGGCCTCGACCGCGACCCGGACGCACTGTGGATCGCGGGCGAGCGGTTGGCGCGGTTCGGTGACCGGGTCGTGCTGGTGCGCACCCGATTCGACGGCATCGAACGGGTGTTGGCCGAAACCGGTTACCGGGCAAGTCGAGTGCACGGCATCCTGTTCGACCTCGGCGTCTCGTCGATGCAACTCGACCGCACCGCGCGCGGCTTCTCCTACGCTGCCGACGCACCGCTGGACATGCGGATGGATCCCGACGCGGACCTGACCGCGGCCGAGGTCATCAACACCTACGACGAGAAGACACTGAGCCGGGTGCTGCGGGAGTTCGGCGAGGAGCGGTTCGCGAGTCGCATCGCCGCACAGATCGTCCGCCGCCGCGCGCAGCGGCCGTTCGCCACCACCGGCGAGCTCGTCGAGTTGCTGTATCAAGCGATTCCCGCGCCCGCCCGGCGCACCGGCGGGCATCCGGCCAAGCGCACGTTCCAGGCGCTGCGCATCGTCGTCAACGGCGAGTTGGACTCGCTGCGGGACGCCCTGCCCGCGGCCATGAACGCATTGACCCCCGGCGGCCGGATCGTGGTGATGGCCTACCAGTCGCTGGAGGACCGCATCGTGAAGAACCAGTTCGCCACCGCCACCTCGTCTCGCACCCCACCGGGACTGCCGGTCGAATTACCGGGCCACGGGCCGGAATTCATCGCATTGACTCGCGGAGCCGAACGTGCGGGCGCCGAAGAGATCGAACTCAATCCGCGTAGCGCGTCGGTACGGCTACGGGCACTGGAAAAGGTGGGGGGTTGACCATGAAGGCACGCAAGCCGGTGCCGGTTCGCGGTGGTGACGAATCGCGTCGCACCGGACGCAACGCCACGCGCAGGCAGGCCGACGCCCAACCCCGCAGGCGCAAGCCAACGCGTGAGCAGCGGCCGCAGCGCTCGGCGCCCGCGACCAACCCCATTCCCCGGCCGACGGACGCGCCCGCGCGGCCGAAAAACACCAGCCAGGCCAAAGCGCGAGCCAAGGCGCGAAAGGCGAAGGCGCCCAAGGTCGTCCGCCCGCCGCTGCGCGAGCGTGTCATCGTCAGGCTGGCGTCGATCGACCTGAACCCGCGAACGCTTGTCGCGCGGGTGCCGTTCGTCGTGCTGGTCATCTCCTCGCTCGGTCTCGGGCTCGGCGTCACGCTGTGGCTGTCGACAGACGCCGCGGAACGCTCGTATGAGCTCGGCCACGTCCGCGAGACGAATCAGGCTCTGCTGCAACAGAAGGAAGCGTTGGAACGCCAGGTGCTCGAAGCGCAGGCCGCGCCCGCGCTCGCCGAGGCGGCCCGCAATCTGGGCATGATCCCCTCACGTGACACCGCGCATCTGGTCCAGGATGCGTCTGGCAACTGGGTGGTGGTCGGTACGCCCAAGCCCGCGCAGGGCGTCGCGCCGCCACCACTGAACACCCCGCTGCCCGAGGACGCCCCGCCGCCACCGCCTGCCCCGCCGGCCCCGCGCGTGGTGGATCCGCGCGAGCTCACCGTCCGGATGCCAACGCGCACCCCGTTGCCCGCTCCGCTGCCGGGTGTCGAGCGTTCGGTGCCGGTGCCAGGGGCGGTGCCGGGGGCGGGTCCGCTGGCGACGCCGCCCGGCGCGGAGGTGCCGCACGGGGTCACCGGTCAGGTGCCTGCGCTCGGCCCCGCGGTCACCGCACCTGCGCCCGCCGACGTGCCCGCACCGCCCGCATGAGCCGGCCAACTCCTCGGGGCCGTGTCCCCGGCGCGCCGAAAGGCAAGAAGGCCCAAGCCGGCCAGGAACGTCCCGCGAAAGCCCGCCGGACCCGGCAGGCCGCCGCCGAAAAGGGTTTGCGCAGTGCATCGTTCGTGTTCCGGCATCGAGCAGGCAACGCGGTCATCTTCCTGGTGCTGGTGGTTGCCGCCGCGCAGCTGTTCATGTTGCAGGTGCCGCGCGCGTCGGGTTTGCGCGCCGAGGCCGCCGGACAGCTCAAGGTCACTGATGTGGAGAAAGCCGTCCGCGGTGCGATCGTCGACCGCAACAACGACAAGCTGGCCTTCACCATCGAGGCGCGGGCGCTGACCTTCCAGCCGGTCAAGATCCGAAAGCAACTCGAAGAGACCAAGGCGAAAACCCCAGGGGCACCGGACCCGCAGCGGCGACTGCGCGACATCGCCGCCGAAGTGGCGTTGCGGCTCAACAACAAACCGGATGCCGCGACCGTGCTCAAGAAGCTCAAGAGCAACGAGTCGTTCGTGTATCTGGCGCGCGCGGTCGATCCCGCCATCGCCGACGCCATCACCACCAAGTTCCCCGAAGTCGGGTCGGAGCGGCAGGATTTGCGCCAATATCCCGGTGGATCACTGGCGGCGAACATCGTCGGCGGCATCGACTGGGACGGCCATGGCCTGCTCGGACTGGAGGATTCGCTTGATGCCTCGCTCGCAGGCACCGACGGTTCGGTCACCTACGACCGCGGCTCCGACGGTGTGGTGATCCCGGGCAGCTACCGCAACCGTCATGACGCGGTCGACGGGTCGACGGTGATGCTGACCCTCGACGACGACATCCAGTTCTACGTCCAGCAGCAGGTGCAGCAGGCCAAGGACATGTCCGGCGCCAAGCACGTTTCGGCCGTCGTGCTCGACACGAAAACCGGTGAGGTGCTTGCGATGGCGAACGACAGCACGTTCGACCCGTCGCAGGACATCGGCCGCCAGTCCGACCGGGATCTCGGCAACCCGTCGGTGTCGTCGCCGTTCGAACCGGGCTCGGTGAACAAGATCGTGACCGCGGCCTCGGTGATCGAATTCGGGCTGTCCAGTCCCGACGAGGTGTTGCAGGTACCCGGTGAGATCGAAATGGGCGGCATCACCGTGCACGACGCGTGGGAACACGGGGTCACGCCGTACACCACCACCGGTATCTTCGGTAAGTCGTCGAACGTCGGCACACTGATGCTGGCCCAGCGGATCGGACCGCAGCGCTACGCCGACATGCTCAACAAGTTCGGGCTCGGCCAGCGTACCGGCGTCGGACTGCCCGGTGAGAGCGCAGGTCTGGTACCGCCCATCGACCAGTGGTCGGGCAGCTCATTTGCCAACCTGCCCATCGGGCAAGGTCTTTCGATGACCCTGCTGCAGATGACCGCGATGTACCAGGCGATCGCCAATGACGGGGTGCGTATCCCGCCGCGCATCGTCAAGACCACCATCGCCCCAGACGGCACGCGCAAGGACGAGCCACTGCCGCAGGGTGTGCGCGTGGTGTCGCCGCAGACCGCGCAGACGGTGCGCCAGATGCTGCGCGCGACGCTGCAGCGTGATCCGACGGGCGTCCAGCAGGGCACCGGCTCACAGGGCGCTGTCGACGGCTACCAGATCTCGGGCAAGACGGGCACCGCACAGCAGATCAACCCCAGCTGCGGGTGCTACTACGACGACGTCTACTGGATCACGTTCGCGGGCATGGTCCCCACCGACAACCCCCGCTACGTGATCGGGGTGATGGCCGACAACCCGCAACGCACCGCCGACGGCCAGCGCGGCACCACGATGGCACCGCTGTTCCACAACATCGCCGCCTGGCTGTTGCAGCGGGAGAACGTGCCGTTGTCACCCGACCCGGGCCCGCCGCTGACGCTGCAAGCCACCTGACCGACGTGGCCTGCGCGGCCAGGTCGGTAGGGTGTCTACGCCATGAACCTGCGTCCCACTCATCCTGTCGGCGAACTGCTGGGGCGATTGGCGCAGCAGGTGCGGGCAGTGCCCGCAGGCGGAGGAGCCGTGCCGGACGTCCAGGTCACCGGCGTCACGCTGCGGGGCCAGAACGCGCAGCCCGGCGACCTGTTCGCGGCGCTGCCTGGCGCGTCGGCGCACGGCGGGCGCTATGCCGCTGACGCGGTGGCGCGCGGCGCCGTCGCCGTCCTGACGGACCCGCAGGGTGTCGACGCGATGGGCGCCGACGTCGACGTGCCTGTGCTGCTGCACCCCGAGCCGCGTTCGGTGCTCGGCGAATTGGCGGCCGCCGTCTACGGACATCCGTCGGACCGGCTGCGGGTGATCGGCGTGACGGGCACGTCCGGTAAGACCACGACGACGTATCTGGTGGAGGCGGGCCTGCGCTCGGCGGACCGGGTGGCCGGCCTGATCGGCACCGTCGGCGTCCGCATCGACGGCCGCGAGCAGCCCAGCGCGCTCACCACGCCGGAGGCGCCCGACCTGCAGGCGCTGCTGGCGGTGATGGTCGAACAGGGCGTCGACACCGTCGTGATGGAGGTGTCCAGCCACGCGCTGGTCTTGGGCCGCGTCGACGGCGTCCATTTCGCGGTCGGCGGCTTCACCAACCTGTCGCGCGACCACCTCGACTTCCATCCGACGATGCAGGACTACTTCGACGCCAAGGCGCGGCTGTTCGACCCCCAATCACCGACGCACGCAACGCTTTCCGTGATCTGCATCGACGACGACGCGGGACGTCAGATGGTCAGGGTCGCGCACCAGCCGGTGTCGGTCAGCGCCACCGGACGTGACGCCGACTGGCGGGTGGAGGACATCACCACCGTCGATCTCGGCGCCCAGGAGTTCTTCGCCGTCGACCCGGCGGGGGTGCACCACGGACTGCGGATCGGGCTGCCGGGCCGCTACAACGTCGGCAACTGCCTGCTGGCGATCGCGCTGCTGGACGCGGTCGGGGTGTCGCCGGAGCAGGCCGCGCCGGGACTGCGCACCGCCACGGTGCCCGGCCGACTCGAACCGATCGACCGCGGGCAGGGCTTCCTCGCGCTCGTCGACTACGCGCACAAGCCGGGGGCGCTGCGTGCGGTCCTCGAGACGCTGCGGGCGCAGAGCGACGGCAGGCTCGCCGTCGTGTTCGGCGCCGGCGGCAACCGCGACCCCGGCAAGCGGGAGCCGATGGGCCGAGTGGCGGCCGAACTGGCCGATCTGGTGGTGGTCACCGACGACAACCCCCGCGACGAGGAACCCGCCGCGATCAGGGCGGCGATCGTGGCCGGCGCCAAACAGGGCGCGGCCCAGGTGGTCGAGATCGGCGACCGCCGTGAGGCGATCGACCATGCGGTGGCATGGGCGCAACATGGTGACGTGGTGCTGATCGCGGGCAAGGGCCACGAGGCGGGCCAGACCAGCCGCGGGCGGACCAAGCCGTTCGACGACCGCGTCGAACTCGCGCAGGCCCTCGAAGCGCGAAGGCCGAGGCCGTGATCGAGCTGACCGTGGCCCAGGTCGCCGACATGGTCGGCGGCAGGCTCGCCGACATCTCGCCGCACAAGGCGGAGACCACGCGCATCACGGGAACCGTTGAATTCGATTCGCGCGCAGTCACTCCCGGCTCGCTGTTCCTCGCTCTGCCCGGCGCGCGGTCCGACGGCCACGACTTCGCCGCCGCCGCCGTCGACGCGGGCGCCGTCGCGGTGCTGGCCGCACGTCCGGTGGGGGTACCCGCGATCGTGGTCGACTCCGCGCCCGCCCGCGATGCCGGGGCGAGCGTGTTGGAACACGACACCGACGGATCGGGCGCCGCAGTGCTCGCGGCGCTGGCGCGACTGGCACAGGCGGTCGCGGCGGAATTGGTCGCGGGCGGTCTGACGATCGTCGGGATCACCGGTTCGTCGGGGAAGACGTCGACAAAGGATCTGCTGGCCGCGGTGCTCGCGCCGCTGGGCGAAGTGGTCGCACCGCCGGGTTCCTTCAACAACGAACTCGGCCACCCGTGGACGGTGCTGCGCGCCACCGAGTCCACCGACTACTTGGTGCTGGAGATGTCGGCGCGCCATCCCGGCAACATCGCGGCGCTGGCCGAGATCGCACCGCCGTCGATCGCCGTCGTGCTCAACGTCGGCACCGCGCACCTCGGCGAATTCGGCTCCAGGGAGGCCATCGCTGCGACCAAAGCCGAACTGCCGCAAGCAGTTCCAGCGTCGGGCGTGGTGATCCTCAACGTCGACGACAGCGCGGTGGGCGCGATGGCCGAGCAGACGTCCGCGCGGGTGGTGCGGGTGGGTCGATCGGCCACCGCCGATGTGCGGGCCGACGTCGTCACGCTCGACGCGCTGGCCCGGCCTCGGTTCACCCTGCACACCGAAGCCGGGCAGATCGACGTCGCGCTGGCCGTCCACGGCGACCATCAGGTGTCCAACGCGCTGTGCGCGGCGGCCGTCGCGCTCGAGTGCGGTGCGACGCTCGACCAGGTCGCCGCCGCGCTGGCCGCGGCCGCCCCGGTGTCCAAACACCGGATGCAGGTGGCCACCCGCGCCGACGGTGTGACCGTCATCAACGATGCCTACAACGCCAACCCGGACTCCATGGCGGCGGGGCTGAAGGCGCTGGCCGCCATCGCCCGCGAGGGCGGCGGGAAGCGGCGCAGTTGGGCGGTGCTCGGTGAGATGGCCGAACTCGGCGACGCTGCGATAACCGAGCATGACCGCATCGGCCGGTTGGCGGTGCGATTAGATGTGTCTCGACTCGTCGTCGTGGGAACCGGGAGGGCTATGAGCGCCATGCACCACGGGGCGGTGATGGAGGGATCGTGGGGCTCCGAGGTCACCATGGTCGCCGACGCCGACGCCGCGCTGGCATTGCTTCAGGCCGAACTGCAGGCCGGCGACGTGGTGCTGGTGAAAGCCTCGAACGCGGCAGGGCTGGGTGCGCTGGGCGACGCGCTGACCGCTGAGGCTCGCCGATGAGGCAGATCCTCATCGCCGTCGGCATCGCGCTGACGGTGTCGATCCTGCTCACACCGCTGCTGATCAAGTTGTTCACCCGCCAGGGGTTCGGCCACGAGATCCGCGAGGACGGGCCGCCGAGCCACCACAAGAAGCGCGGCACCCCGTCGATGGGCGGCGTCGCGATCGTGGCGGGCATCTGGGCGGGTTACCTGGGCACCCAGTTGATCGGCGTCGTGATGGACGGCAAAGGACCGTCGGCGTCGGGCTGGCTGGTGCTGTTCCTCGCCACCGCGTTGGGCGCCGTCGGGTTCGTCGACGACCTGATCAAGATCCGCCGGGCCCGGAATCTGGGGCTGAACAAGACCGCCAAGACGATCGGCATCCTGGCGGCCGCCGTGTTGTTCGGCGTGCTGGCCCTGCAGTTCCGCAACGCCGACGGGCTGACGCCGGGCAGCCCCGAACTGTCGTATGTGCGCGAGATCGCCACCGTCACCCTGGCTCCGGCGATCTTCGTGCTGTTCTGCATCGTGATCGTCAGCGCTTGGTCGAACGCGGTGAACTTCACCGACGGCCTCGACGGCCTCGCCGCGGGCGCGATGGCCATGGTGTGCGCGGCATACGTGCTCATCACGTTCTGGCAGTTCCGCAACGCCTGCGCCACCAGCCCCGGCCTCGGCTGCTACAACGTGCGCGACCCGCTGGACCTCGCGATCATCGCGGCGGCGACCGCGGGCGCCTGCATCGGCTTCCTGTGGTGGAACGCCGCGCCCGCCAAGATCTTCATGGGCGACACCGGGTCGCTGGCGCTGGGCGGCATCATCGCCGGGCTGTCGGTGACCAGCCGCACCGAGATGCTGGCCGTCGTGCTCGGCGCGCTGTTCGTGGCCGAGGTGACGTCGGTCGTCGTGCAGATCATGGCGTTTCGCACCACTGGGCGCCGTGTCTTCCGGATGGCGCCGTTTCATCACCACTTCGAACTCGTCGGCTGGGCGGAGACCACCGTCATCATCCGGTTCTGGCTGCTCACGGCGATCGCGTGTGGTCTTGGGGTCGCGCTCTTCTACAGCGAGTGGCTGACCACTGTCGGAGCCTGACGTGGAGCTGTCAGGGGCCAAGGTTCTCGTCGCCGGTGCCCGCGTCACCGGCCGCGCGATCCTGGCCGCGCTGACGCCGCTCGGCGCGCGCGCCACGCTGACCGACGACAGCCCGTCGATGCTGACCGAGTTCGCGCAGAACGGCGTCGCGGTCATCGACGCGGCCAGCGCCGCCGAGCGGATAACCGATTTCGACCTGGTGGTCACCAGCCCCGGCCTGCCGCCGACCGCGACGGTGCCTGCCGCGGCAGTGGCAGCGCGCGTGCCGATCTGGGGCGATGTCGAATTGGCTTGGCGGCTGGACGTTTCCGGCCGGTTCGGGCAGCCGCGTCGCTGGCTCGTCGTGACCGGCACCAACGGCAAGACCACGACCACGTCGATGTTGCACGCGATGCTGGTCGCCGCGGGCCGCAGCGCGCTGCTGTGCGGCAACATCGGCGACCCGGTGCTCGATGTGCTCGAGCAGAGGGCCGAGTTGATGGCCGTCGAGCTGTCCAGCTTCCAACTGCACTGGGCGCCGTCGCTGCGCCCGGAGGCGGGCGCGGTGCTCAACGTCGCCGAGGATCACCTCGACTGGCACGGGTCTATGGAGGCCTACGCCCGCGACAAGGCCAGGGTGCTCGACGGCCGCGTCGCCGTGGTCGGACTCGACGACCCGGTCGCTGCCGGCCTGCTGCCTCGCGCTGCCGCGGGTGTGCGGGTCGGCTTCCGGCTCGGTGAACCGGGGCCGGGGGAGTTGGGTGTGCGCGACGGGGTGCTCGTCGACAACGCGTTCGGCGACGACGTGCCGCTCGTCGACGCCGCCGCCATTCCGGTGGCGGGCCCGGTGGGGGTGCTCGACGCGTTGGCCGCCGCGGCGCTGGCCCGCGCCGTCGACGTGCCACCGGAGGCCATCGCCGCCGCGCTGCGCGACTTCGAAGTTGGTAAGCACCGCGCGCAGGTGGTCGGTGACGTCGACGGCGTCAGCTACGTCGACGACTCCAAAGCCACCAACCCGCACGCGGCGCAGGCGTCGATCACCGCCTATCCGCGGGTGGTGTGGATCGCCGGTGGTCTGCTGAAGGGCGCCTCGGTCGACGAACTGGTTGTTGCAGTGGCGAATCGCCTGGTCGGAGTGGTGTTGATCGGTCGCGACCGGAACCTGATCCGGGATGCGTTATCGCGACACGCCCCGGATGTACCCGTCGTGGAGGTTGTGACGGGGGAGGATTCTGGGGTGCGTGGGGTAAATGTGACTCGACTGATGACTGAGGTCGTCGACGCCGCCCGCGGCTTGGCGACTCCCGGCGACACCGTGTTACTGGCCCCGGCCGGTGCGTCCTTCGACCAGTTCAGCGGCTACGGCCAGCGCGGCGATGCGTTCGCCGCCGCCGTGTCCGCACTGATCCGGTAGCCGCCGGTGAGCAACATCCTGAGCCGGTTGCGGCACCGGCGTACGAAGCCGAACACCGAACCGGGCAGCGACGGGTCCGAGGCCGGTGTCGTCACGGCCGAGGCGCCCGCGCCGCGGACCAGATTCGGCGCGTGGCTCGGCCGGCCGATGACATCGTTCCACCTCATCATCGCGGTCACCGCGCTGCTCATCACGCTTGGCCTGACCATGGTGTTGTCCGCCTCGGGCGTGCACAGCTACGACGAGGACGGCTCACCGTGGGCGATCTTCGCCAGGCAGGTGCTGTGGACCGTTGTGGGATTACTTGCCTTCTACGTCGCGCTGCGCATGCCCGTGCAGTTGATGCGCAGGCTGGCGTTCACCGGCTTCGCGCTCACCATCGTGATGCTCGTGCTGGTGCTGATCCCGGGCATCGGCACCGAAGCCAACGGTTCCCGCGGCTGGTTCGTGATCGCCGGGTTCTCCATGCAGCCGTCCGAACTGGCCAAGATCGCATTCGCCATCTGGGGTGCGCATCTGCTCGCGGCGCGGCGCATGGAGCATGCCTCACTTCGCGAGATGCTGATCCCGCTGGTGCCCGCCGCGGTGATCGCGCTGGCGCTGATCGTCGCGCAGCCCGACCTGGGGCAGACGGTGTCGCTCGGCATCATTCTGCTCGGCCTGCTGTGGTACGCGGGCCTGCCGCTGCGGGTGTTCTTGTCCTCACTGCTCGCGGTCATTGCCTCAGCGGCCGTGCTGGCGGTCTCCGAGGGATACCGATCCGACCGGGTGCAGTCCTGGCTCAACCCGGGCGCCGACTCGCAGGGCTCCGGCTACCAGGCACGCCAGGCCCGGTTCGCCCTGGCCAACGGCGGCGTGTTCGGCGACGGACTCGGGCAGGGCACCGCCAAGTGGAACTACCTGCCCAACGCCCACAACGACTTCATCTTCGCGATCATCGGCGAGGAACTCGGGTTCGTCGGGGCCGTCGGGTTGCTGTGTCTGTTCGGGTTGTTCGGCTACACCGGCATGCGGATCGCGCGGCGCTCCGCCGACCCGTTCCTCCGGCTGCTGACCGCCACCGCGACGCTGTGGGTGATGGGTCAGGTGTTCATCAACGTCGGCTACGTGGTCGGCCTGCTGCCGGTCACCGGACTCCAGCTACCGCTCATCTCAGCGGGCGGAACATCAACCGCGACAACACTTTTGATCATCGGCATCATGGCGAATGCGGCCAGGCACGAACCAGAGGCGGTAGCCGCGCTGCGTGCGGGGCGCGACGACCGGGTCAACCGGTTGTTGCGGCTGCCGCTGCCGGAGCCGTACGTGCCGACCAAGACCGAGGCGTTGCGCGACCGGTTGCGCACCAAGCCCGGCGCGGGCTCCGCCAAGGCACCGCGCAAACCCGAGCGCAAACCGGACCGCAAGCCCGCGCCCGCCAAGAAGCGCAAATCCCAACCGGCCGACCGGCAGGGTCGGCGCGCAGGGCATCATGGAGGCGCCCAGCGACCGCGCCGGGCGCGAACATTGGAAGGTCAGCGTTACGGGTGAGCACGTCAGTCGTCCTTGCGGGCGGCGGCACGGCAGGGCATGTCGAGCCCGCCATGGCCGTGGCCGACGCGCTCACCGCGCTCGACCCGGAGATTCGCATCACGGCGCTGGGCACCCAGCGTGGCCTGGAAACGCGACTGGTGCCCGAGCGCGGATATCGCCTCGAGTTGATCACCCCCGTGCCGCTGCCTCGCAAGCCCTCGGGTGACCTGGTGCGGTTGCCGCTGCGGGTGCGACGCGCGGTCCGGCAAACCCGGGCAGTGCTCGACGACGTAGACGCCGACGTGGTGATCGGCTTCGGCGGCTACGTCGCACTGCCCGCGTACCTGGCCGCCCGCGGCGGGCCGCTGAGGCGTCGCGTTCCCGTCGTGGTGCATGAGGCCAACGCGCGCGCCGGGTGGGCCAACCGGGTGGGGGCGCGCTCCGCACAACGGGTGTTGTCGGCGGTCCCCGATCCCGGGTTGAAGCGCGTCGAGGTCGTCGGGGTGCCGGTGCGCGCATCGATCACGGCACTGGACCGCAAGGCGCTACGCAGCCAGGCGCGGGCCCACTTCGGCTTCGCCGAGGACGCCAAGGTGTTGCTGGTGACAGGCGGCTCCCAGGGCGCGCAGCGAATCAACCAGGCCGTCGCCGGTGCTGCGAAAGACCTTGCCGCCGCTGGCATTTCGGTGCTGCACGCGCACGGCCCGAAGAACACCCTCGACCTTAGCGAACCCGCCGACGGCGACCCGCCGTACGTCGCGGTGCCGTATCTGGATCGGATGGACCTGGCATATGCGGCGGCCGACCTGGCGGTCTGCCGGTCGGGGGCCATGACGGTCGCCGAGGTGACCGACGTCGGCCTGCCCGCGGTGTACGTGCCGCTTCCGATCGGCAACGGCGAACAACGACTCAACGCGCTGCCCGTGGTCACCGCAGGCGGCGGTCTGCTGGTCGACGACGCCGACCTCAGCCCGGCCTTCGTCGCGGACACGGTGACCGGCCTGCTCAACGACGACGCCAGGCTGCAGGCGATGACCGCCGCCGCCGCGCTCGCCGGGCACAGGGACGCGGCGCAGCGAGTCGCCGAAGTGGCGCTCGAAGTCGCGAGAAAGCGGTTGCGATGAACGGCAATTCGCTACCGGAAGAGCTGCAGCGGGTGCACATGGTCGGCATCGGCGGAGCCGGGATGTCCGGTATCGCGCGCATCCTGCTCGACAGGGGCGGCATGGTGTCCGGTTCGGACGCCAAGGAATCGCGCGGGGTGATCGCGCTGCGCGCCCGCGGCGCCTCGATCCGGATCGGACACGACGAGTCGTCGCTGGACCTGCTGCCGGGCGGACCGACCGCGGTGGTCACCACACACGCCGCCATTCCCAAGACCAACCCCGAACTGGTGGAGGCGCGTCGCCGCGGCATTCCGGTGATCATGCGGCCTGTGGTGCTGGCCAAGCTGATGGCCGGGCACACCACGCTGATGGTCACCGGCACCCACGGCAAGACGACGACGACGTCGATGTTGATCGTGGCGTTGCAGCACAGCGGCTTTGATCCGTCGTTCGCGGTGGGAGGCGATCTCGGCGAGGCGGGCACCAACGCCCACCACGGCAGCGGCGACTGTTTCGTCGCCGAGGCCGACGAGAGTGACGGATCGCTGCTGGAGTACACCCCCGACGTCGCCGTGGTCACCAACATCGAGGCCGACCACCTCGACTTCTTCGGCAGCGCCGAGGCCTACAGCGCGGTGTTCGACGGCTTCGTCGAGCGTCTGAAACCAGGTGGCGTTCTGGTGGTCTGCACCGACGACGCCGGTGCCGCCGGTCTTGCCGAACGCACTGCCGCGCTTGGCATTCGGGTGCTGCGGTACGGAAGCGACCCGACGCAACAGCTGGCGGGCACACTGTTGAGTTGGGAACAGCAGGGCACCGGCGCGGTCGCCCACATCCGGCTCGAGGGGGAAACGCACCCCCGGGTGATGCGGCTGTCGGTGCCTGGCAGGCACATGGCGCTCAACGCTCTCGGTGCGCTGCTGGCGGCCACCCACATCGGCGCGCCCGTCGACGGGGTGCTCGACGGGCTGGCCAATTTCGAGGGGGTGCGGCGACGGTTCGAACTGGTCGGCACCACAAACGGGGTGCGGGTCTTCGACGATTACGCGCATCACCCGACCGAGGTGGCCGCCACGATCACCGCTCTGCGCGCGGTCGCTCAGCAGGGCGACCCCGGATTCGCCGGCCGCTCCATCGTCGTTTTCCAACCGCACTTGTATTCGCGGACAGCGACTTTCGCCCGCGAGTTCGGGCAGGCCCTCAGCCAAGCCGACGAAGTGTTCGTCCTCGACGTCTACGCCGCCCGTGAACAACCGATGGCGGGCGTCAGCGGCGCGATGATCGTCGACCACGTCACCGCACCCGTGACCTACGTGCCGGACCTCTCCGCGGTGGCGGAGAAGGTGGCCGCCGCCGCCGATCCCGGCGACGTCGTCATCACCATGGGCGCAGGCGATGTCACGGTGCTCGGCAAGGAAATCCTTGCCGAGCTTCGCATCAAGGCCAACCGCAGCGCACCGGGCGGGTCGGGGAAAGCGCTCCGATGACCGAGCCGACCGAATCGACTGATCAGGACGCAAGCGAGGCGGGCGCCCCGCAGGAGACGTTGCCACCTGCCGCCGCGGCCGACTACGAGGGGCCGCGACGGCGGGCCCGGCGGGAGCGCGAGGAGCGCCGCGCCGCGCAGGCCAGGGCGATGGCGATCGAGAATGCCCGCCGGGAGGCGAAGCGCCGCGTCATGGGCGGGCCAGCCGACGACTCGAAAAAGCTTGGCCGCCGGGCGGTTCGGGGCCTGAAGGTGTTGATGTGGTCGGCGCTGATCAGCGTCGTCGTGGTCGGCCTCGGCCTGCTGCTGTACTTCACGCCGATCATGTCTGCGCGCAACATCGTCGTGGTCGGGTTGGGCGCGGCGACACAGGACGAGGTGATCGCCGCCGCCGCGGTACAACCCGGCACACCGCTGCTGCAGGTCGACACCGACGCGGTGGCCGAGCGCGTCGCGGCGATCCGGCGGGTGGCCACCGCGCGCGTTCAGCGGCAGTACCCGTCGACGTTGCGCGTCACCGTCACCGAGCGAATCCCCGTCGTGGTCAAGGACTATCCGGACGGCCCGCACCTGTTCGACAAGGACGGCGTCGATTTCGCGACGGCACCGCCGCCCGCCGGCGTGCCCTATCTGGACACCGACAACCCGGGGCCCAGCGACGCCCCGACGAAGGCGGCGTTACAGGTGATGACCGCGCTGCGCCCCGAGGTGGCCGGACAGGTCGGCCGCATCGCCGCGCCGTCGGTAGCCGCGATCACGCTGACGTTGATCGACGGCAGAACGGTGGTGTGGGGCACCACCGACCGCACCGAGGAGAAGGCGCTCAAGCTGGGCGCGCTGCTGACTCAGCCGGGTCAGACGTATGACGTGTCCAGCCCGGATCTGCCCACCGTCAAATAGCTCACTGCTGTTCGGGCGCGGTGCAATCCAGCCATACCCCGTTCTCGCGGACCAGCGTCACCGGAGAGGTCCTGTTCTGAGGTTCCTTGGTGCCGGTCCGCTGCGTCAGCGTGACGTCGGCGGTCGCGGTGTCGCCATTGACCACGATGTTGTCCACCTTGACCAGTTGAACCGACATGGAGTTCTTCACCACGTCGAGCATGGCGGCCTTGTAAGCGGGCTCGTCCTGGCGGATCACCGCGTCGGCCACCGCCTGCAGTGATTGCTCGGAGGCGCCGGCGAACTCACCGCCGAGTTGCTGGGCGAACGCCTGCGCACCCATCGACGCCGCCGCGTCGGCGGAGAACATCTTCATCGGGGGGATGGCGCTGTCCGGGGATGCGGCGTGGTCGCGATATTTCGGGCAGGTGAACTGCCCGACCTTGGCGAAGTCCCACGCGCTGAAAGCCGCGCTTTCCTGGGTGATCACGTCGCGGATCTGGTCCTCGTCAGACGCTTTCGGTGTCGGTGTCGCCGACGACTCGGTGGCCGCGGAGGATGTCGGCGTCGCGGTGGCGTCGCTCTTGTCGCCGCAGCCCGGGACAACGAGCACTGCGGAAAGCATCGCGATTGCCGCGATACGGATGTCCCAACCCATCAAGCCCCCTAGGCGCGAAGCACAGCTCAGCAAAGTGTCCGCCCGATTGTGGCAGCAACGGGGTGCGGTTAGCGCCGACTTCGGCGAACATACGTTGCGCGGAAAATCTCGACATGCGCTTCGGCGCGCCTGCACGGCTATGCCGCGACCGCCCCCTACCGTTCTGGATGCGCGGAACAACTTGACATAACTATAACCCTCTGGTTGAGGTTGAGAGTTTGCCCGAGGTGTTTCGCGTGTTGAATCGCAACAAGGGAGGAAGGCGACAGATGACCCCCCCGCATAATTACCTCGCCGTCATCAAGGTGGTCGGTATCGGCGGTGGCGGCGTCAATGCCGTCAACCGGATGATCGAGCAGGGCCTCAAGGGCGTCGAGTTCATCGCCATCAACACCGACGCGCAGGCGTTGTTGATGAGCGACGCTGACGTCAAGCTCGACGTGGGCCGCGACTCCACGCGCGGTCTTGGCGCGGGCGCCGACCCCGAGGTCGGTCGCAAGGCCGCCGAAGACGCCAAGGACGACATCGAAGAGCTGCTGCGCGGCGCCGACATGGTGTTCGTCACCGCCGGTGAGGGCGGTGGCACCGGTACCGGTGGCGCGCCGGTCGTCGCGACCATTGCGCGCAAGCTCGGCGCGCTGACCGTCGGCGTGGTGACTCGGCCGTTCTCCTTCGAGGGCAAGCGCAGGAGCAACCAGGCGGAGAACGGCATCACCGCGCTTCGCGAAAGCTGCGACACCCTGATCGTGATCCCCAACGACCGACTGCTGCAGATGGGCGACGCCGCGGTGTCGCTGATGGACGCGTTCCGGGCCGCCGACGAGGTGCTGCTCAACGGCGTGCAGGGCATCACGGATCTGATCACCACGCCCGGTCTGATCAACGTCGACTTCGCCGACGTCAAGGGTGTGATGAGCGGCGCGGGCACGGCGTTGATGGGCATCGGGTCGGCGCGTGGTGACGGTCGGGCGCTCAAGGCCGCCGAGATCGCGATCAACTCGCCGCTGCTCGAGGCTTCGATGGAGGGCGCGCAGGGTGTGCTGTTGTCCGTGGCGGGCGGCAGTGACCTCGGGTTGTTCGAGATCAACGAGGCCGCGTCGCTGGTACAGGACGCCGCCCATCCAGAGGCCAACATCATCTTCGGCACCGTCATCGACGACTCGCTCGGCGACGAGGTCCGGGTGACGGTGATCGCGGCGGGCTTCGATGCCCAGGGCCCCGGCCGTAAGCCGGTCGTCGGCGCCACGGGTGCGCAGTCGATCACGCCCGGCAAGGCCGGGACGGTCAGCACCTCGCTGTTCGATCCTGCTGATGCGGCCAGCGTGCCGGTGCATACCAACGGCGCGACGGTCAAGATCGGTGGCGACGACGGTGGCATCTCCGACGACGACGTCGACGTGCCGCCCTTCATGCGGCACTGACCGTCAAGTCCGCTCCGAGATACTGAGCGAGTGACCGTTCGTATCCGCCGCGTGACCACCACCCGCGCGGGCGGCGTCTCCGCGCCGCCGTTCGACACCTTCAACCTCGGCGACCATGTCGGCGATGATCCGGCGGCCGTGGCCGCCAATCGGAAGCGACTAGCCGCCGCGCTCCAATTGGGCGACGACCGTGTGGTGTGGATGAACCAAGTGCATGGCGATCATGTGGTACGTGTCGACGGAGCCCTAGCGGCCGGAGTGGCGGCCGTCGACAATACCGATGCATTGGTCACTACCACGCCGCGATTGGCTTTGGCGGTGGTAACCGCCGATTGTGTTCCAGTTTTAATGGGCGATGCCCGCGCGGGCGTGGTGGCCGCCGTTCACGCCGGCCGGGTCGGCGCTCAGATGGGTGTCGTGGCCAGGACGGTGGATGCCATGCTCGACGCGGGCGCACGCGTCGACGACATCTCGGCGTTGTTGGGTCCTGCGGTCAGCGGAGCCAATTACGAAGTGCCCGAGCAGATGGCCGCCGACGTCGAGGCCGCGCTGCCCGGCAGTCGCACGACCACATCGCGGGGCACCCCCGGCTTGGATTTGCGGGCCGGAATCGCAAGGCAATTAACGGCTTTGGGGATCACGGCCATCGATGTCGACCCGCGCTGCACGGTGGCCGACCGCAACCTGTTCAGTCATCGTCGCGATGCACCGACGGGACGGCTGGCGTCGTTGGTGTGGATGGAATGACCGCGATGGCGAACACACGTGAACGGGAACTGGCCGATGCGCTGACAGCGCTGCGGGCAAGGCTGAGCCGCGCCGCCGAGGCCGCCAGTCGCAATGCAAATGAAATTGAATTACTGCCCATAACGAAATTCTTTCCGGCTAGTGACGTACTTATTTTGTATGGTTTGGGGTGTCGACAATTCGGCGAATCGCGCGAACAGGAAGCGTCGAATAAATGCGCGGAAGTCGGTGCGGTGTTGGTGACTGAGCCGATTCGCTGGCATATGGTCGGGCGGATTCAGCGCAACAAAGCGCGGTCGATCGCGGGATGGGCGTACGCCGCGCACTCGGTCGACAGCGGCAAGCTGATCGCCGCGCTGGACCGGGCCGCCTGCGGCGCGCTGGCCGACGGTCGCCGGGCCGAACCGCTGCGGGTCTACATCCAACTGAGCCTCGACGGCGACGAGTCCAGGGGAGGGGTGGACATCGGCCGGCCGGAATCGGTGGACGAACTGTGCGCCGCGGTCGACGCCGCGGACGGGTTGGACTTCGTGGGCCTGATGGGCATTCCGCCGCTGGGCGCCGATCCGGACGACGCGTTCGCGCGGTTGCAAGAGGAAAGGGATCGGGTGCAGAAGTCCTACGACCAGCGCCTCGGGCTGTCGGCAGGGATGTCCAGCGACCTCGAAAGCGCGGTCGAACACGGTTCGACGTGTGTGCGTGTCGGTACCGCGCTAATGGGGCAACGACCGCTAACGTCACCCTGAGTAGTCACTCTAGTCACACCTTCATCACAGACAACAGAGTCAGAAGAGTCGGAAGGGTCCACCGATGAGCACACTGCACAAGGTCAAGGCCTACTTCGGTATGGCGCCGATGGAGGACTACGACGACGAGTACTACGACGACGACGACCGCGCCCCCGCCCGCAGCTACTCACGTCGGTCCCGCGACTTCGAGGACGACGGATACGGCCGCGGTTACGACGACAGGCTGCCCGGCCGCGACTACGACGAGCCGA
Organism: Mycobacterium sp. ACS1612; assembly: GCF_001667505.1. GTDB lineage: Bacteria > Actinomycetota > Actinomycetes > Mycobacteriales > Mycobacteriaceae > Mycobacterium. Next base: position 24,712 of record NZ_LZHZ01000021.1, on the reverse strand, counting down.
CCTTCCGTGGCGGCTACCGCGACGAGGAGCGGTTCGACGCCAGGCTGCGTGGCCCGCGCGAATTCGACCGGCCCGCACCCCGATTCAGCTCCCTACGTGGCTCGACGCGCGGCGCGCTTGCGATGGACCCGCGCCGGATGGCCGAACTCTTCGACGCAGGCAGCCCGCTGTCGAAGATCACCACGCTGCGTCCGAAGGACTACAGCGAGGCCCGCACGATCGGCGAACGCTTCCGTGACGGCACCCCGGTGATCATGGACCTGGTGAGCATGGACAACGCCGACGCCAAACGCCTCGTCGACTTCGCTGCAGGGCTGGCGTTCGCACTACGCGGTTCGTTCGACAAGGTGGCCACCAAGGTCTTCCTGCTCTCACCGGCCGATATCGACGTAAGCGCCGAGGAGCGCAGGCGGATCGCGGAGGCCGGCTTCTACGCGTACCAGTAGGTATTCGCCGCGGCAGGTAGGCTGGCGTCGCGCTTCGCACGCGATGAGCTGCGGAGCTGTATCCAATGTCACACCTCTGCCCGTAGTGAGGACGGCTGTCGTTGTCGCTCTTCTTCGAGATCCTCGGTTTCGCGCTGTTCGTCTTCTGGCTGTTGTTGATTGCGCGCGTCGTCGTCGAGTTCATCCGGTCGTTCTCCCGCGACTGGCAGCCCAAGGGGCTGACGGTTGTTGTGCTCGAGGTGATCATGACGGTCACCGACCCGCCGGTGAAATTGCTGCGCCGGCTCATTCCGCAGCTCACGATAGGCGCGGTCCGGTTCGATCTGTCGATCATGGTACTGCTGCTGGTGGCGTTCATCGGGATGCAGTTGGCGTTCGGCGCCGCGGCCTGAGATCCAGACCGAGGGGCGGTGTTTGGCGACCGGGACGCTAGCTGCGAAGGGTTTGCCGAGGGCAATATCGCGGGTAAGAAGATTGAAATTCGCTCTTAAAATTCAGCCTCTTCTGCAACCGCCGGGTCTGGTGTGACAGGATGGACGCCAGTTACGTTCCAGTTAGGCTCTACACTTTGAGATCGGTTGACGGTCCAGAACTCCAAGGGGGCAGACAATGCCGCTCACACCAGCCGACGTTCACAACGTCGCGTTCAGCAAGCCACCGATCGGCAAGCGAGGCTACAACGAGGACGAGGTCGACGCCTTTCTCGATCTGGTGGAGAACGAGCTGACCCGCCTCATCGAGGAGAACGCCGACCTTCGTCAACGCGTCTCGGAGCTGGACCAGGAACTGGCCAGCGCCAGGGCCGGCGGCGGGGCGCAGCCCACCACGAGCATCCCGGTCTACGAGCCCGAGCCCGAGCCGACCCCGGCGCCGCAGCCGGTCTACGAGGCGCCGCCGGCCCAGCCTGCCGGTCCCGCGAGCGAGGAAAGCCACATCAAGGCCGCGAAGGTGCTCAGCCTGGCCCAGGACACCGCCGACCGGCTGACCGGAACCGCGAAGGCCGAGTCGGAGAAGATGCTGTCCGACGCCCGCGCCCAGGCGGACGCGATGGTCAGCGAGGCCCGGCAGACCGCCGAGGCCACGGTGGCCGATGCGCGTCAGCGCGCCGACGCCATGCTCGCCGACGCCCAGACCCGGTCGGAGGCGCAGCTGCGCCAGGCCCAGGAGAAGGCCGACGCCCTGCAGGCCGACGCCGAGCGCAAGCACTCCGAGATCATGGGCACCATCAATCAGCAGCGCACCGTGCTGGAAGGCAGGCTCGAGCAGCTGCGCACGTTCGAGCGCGAATACCGCACCCGGCTCAAGACCTATCTGGAATCGCAGCTCGAAGAGTTGGGTCAGCGCGGCTCCGCGGCACCGGTGGATTCCAGCGCCAACAACGACGGCGGTGGCTTCAACCAGTTCAATCGGGGTAACAACTAACCCGCTGACACATGCTCATAGTCGCGCTAGTCCTTGCCGTCATCGGCCTGGCGGCCTTGGTGACTGCCGTCGTCACCAGCAACGAACTGATCGCGTGGGTCTGTATCGCCGCCAGTGTCATCGGTGTCGTGTTGTTGATCGTCGATGCGCTGCGCGAGCGGTCCAAGGGTGATGCGGCGCAGGCGCCTGCAGAAACCGAGCCCGGACCCGAAGAGCCCGAGTTCGCCGAGGATTATCCCGAAGAGGAGCCTCCGCTCGCGCGGGACGACGAGTCCGAGGCGGAGACCACCGTGGTGGAGCCCCACGACGAGGACACCAACACTCGCTAAACCGTTGGGGTAGCGAGCAATTCACGCACCTCGGCGTCGGTGACCTGATGGAAGTCTTCGAATACCTGGCCGACGGCCTCGAAGCCGGGCGGTGTCGTCGCGCACACCACGTCGTCGGCCTCTTCGGCTAACTGCCTGCACGCCGATGCGGGCCCTACCGGCACCGCCACCACCACCTGAGCCGGTCCGACCGCCCGCACCGCGCGGACGGCCGCGAGCATGCTGGCACCCGTCGCGATGCCGTCGTCGACGAGGATCACCGTGTTGCGCGCGATGTCGACTGGCGGCCGCCCGCCGCGGTAGGCGGTCTCGCGGCGGTGCAGTTCCTCGGTCTCGCGGGCGATCGCGGCCTTCAGTTGTTCGTCGCTGATGCCGAGATTGCGCACCAGGTTGTCGTTGATGACGACGCCGCCGCCGGTGGCCAGCGCGCCCATCGCGAGTTCCTCCCATTGCGGTACGCCCAGCTTGCGCACCAGGAACACGTCCAGCGGGGCATGCAGGAACGACGCCACTTCCCAGGCTACGGGCACGCCGCCACGCGCCAACCCCAGCACCAACAGGTTTTCTGTTCCACGGTAGGACGCCAACTCCTCAGCCAGGACGTGGCCGGCTTCGCGGCGGTCCCGGAAGGTGCGCCTCGCATTGCGGCGGGCGAGCCCGCTCCATCCGCTCATCGCGATCTTTTCGATATCGGGGACATGTTCAGCGTACGTCCAGGGGTACCCACAGATGTGGGCATCGAATACGAAAGCGTCGTCAACCATCCGCTCGACGAGGTGTTCGCCTGGCACACCCGGCCCGGCGCGATGAGGCGGTTGGTGCCGCCGTGGCAACCGATGACAGTGGTGGCGGAGACGCAATCGCTGGCCGACGGCCGGGCGGTGCTGGGCCTGCCGGGCGGACTGCGGTGGGTGGCCCAGCATGATCCGTCGGGATTCGATCCCCCGCATCGTTTCGTCGACGAATTGTCGTCGCAGGGTCTCCCGTCGTGGCCCGCGCGGATCGTCGGTCGGTGGCGGCACACGCATGAGTTCAGCGAGCACGCGGGCGGCACGAAGGTGCACGACCGCGTCGACACCACCGTGCCCGGCGCGGCGTTGCGCTCGACGTTCGTCTACCGGCATCGGCAGTTGGCCGAGGATCTGGCCGCACACCGCGCCGCGGCAGCGCCGCCGATGGTGGTGGCAATCACCGGGGCCTCGGGGTTGATCGGTTCGGCGCTCGCGGCGTTTCTCAGCACAGGTGGACATCGCGTCATCCGCCTGGTGCGCCGAAGGACCACCAATAGCCTTGAGCGCCAATGGGATCCGAGCTGTCCGGCACCGGATCTGCTGTCGGGGGTCGACGCGGTCGTGCATCTGGCCGGTGCGTCCATCGCGGGCCGGTTCACCGATCGGCACAAGGCTGTGATCCGTGACAGCCGCATCGAGCCGACCCGCAGGCTCGCCGATGCCGCGGCGCTGTCAGACGACGGACCCACCACGTTCGTCAGTGCCTCGGCGATCGGCTACTACGGATTCGATCGCGGCGATGCGCTGTTGGGGGAGGACAGCGCGCGCGGTGACGGCTTCCTGGCCGACGTGGTGGCCGACTGGGAAGCGGCGACTGCGCCCGCCGCGGAAGCGGGCCTACGAGTGGTGACCGTGCGCACCGGAATCGTGCAGTCCGCCCGCGGTGGAACGCTGAAGTTGATGCGACCGCTGTTTGCGGCGGGTTTGGGCGGGCGCCTCGGCAGCGGCGAGCAGTGGTTGTCGTGGATCGGGTTGGACGACCTGCTCGACGTGTATCACCGGGCGCTGTACGACGGGCGGCTGAGCGGACCGGTCAACGCGGTGGCGCCGGATCCGGTGCGCAACGCCGATTACACCAAGGTGCTGGCGGCGGTGCTGCACCGGCCGGCGGCGCTGCCGGTGCCGTCACTGGGTCCCAAGCTGCTGTTGGGGGAGCAGGGCGTGCGCGAACTGGCGGCGGCCAACCAGCGGGTATTACCCGCGAAGTTGCAGTCGCTGGGGCACCGCTTCCGGCGGTCCAAACTCACCGACGCGCTCGGTCACGAACTCGGGCGTGGCTGACGCGCGACGTACGCCAGGAAACCGTCGACGAGGGCGCGCACCCGCTTACCGTCAGCGAATTCACTTGTACGGGTGAGCAATTCGTCGTGACGCAAGCCGGCGCCGACGACTTCGCCGTCCCGGTCGTCGGCCAGCCACGTGTCGAGCAGTTCGCGATCGATCTCCGGGTGGAATTGCAGCGCGAGGCAGCGGCCGAGCACGAACGCCTGTGACGAGTCGGCCGTCCTGGCGATCTCGGTGGCGCCAGGCGGCAGCGTCCAGCGGTCGAAGTGCCACTGGAACCACGGCCCCCTCGGTATCAGGTCGGTGTCGTCGGTTTCGATGTCGTACCAACCGATCTCGGCTGTCGGTGCCCGGCTCACCGACCCGCCGAAGGTCTGGGCCAGGAGTTGACCGCCGAAGCAGACACCCAGCACGGCGACTCCGGCGTCGACGGCGTCACGGATGAGTTGGGTTTCGGCGCCCACCCAGGTGCGGCGCAACGCGTCGTCGTAGACGGGCCAACGGGCGCCGAGGGGGACGATCACGTCGTAGCCGCTTACGTCGGGGAAGATGACGTCGCAGGCCGGGCTGTCCACGCGCTCGGCGGGTACCACCTCGAAGCTGTCGACGTCGAAGCCGCTTTCGGAGAAGGCTTCGCCGAGCAGGCCCTCGGTCGCGAGGTGCTCGTTACGGAGAAACAGAACCTTGGACGTCACGGAGACATTATTTCGGCGGTGGCATGGGCGGCGCATCGTCGGGAGCACAGCTGCTGAGCATGACGAGAGCGCACATGCAGGCGAGCAGGCGCCGTACCGCAGCCATAGTGCGTAAATTAACGCACCAGCGGGCATTCCAAGGCGTGTCTGTCCTTGCGGAGTGGTTCCTCACGTCCGCGCAGCGCGGGAATCCCAGTTGGCGCCTGCCGGCGTGGAGCGAGGGCAACGAGGCCGAGGCACTCATCCACGGGGCGACGTACTTCGACCGCCTCGTGGACGAGGTGCAGGCGCTCGGACCCGGTGATCACCTGTTTTTCAGCGACTGGCGCGGCGACGCCGATCAACGGCTGCGGGACAGCGGTCCGACCGTCGCGCAACTGTTCCGTGCGGCCGCCGAGCGCGGGGTCCTCGTCAGAGGGCTGATGTGGCGGTCCTATCCCAACAAGCTGCAGTTCAACGAGGAGCAGAACCGCCATCTCGCCGAATCGATCGAACGCGCGGGCGGCGAGGTGATGCTGGACCAGCGGGTGCTGCTCGGCGGGTCACACCATCAGCGCCTCGTGGTGCTTCGCCATGTCGAGGAGCCACACCGCGACACCGCGTTCATCGGCGGGATCGACCTGTGCCATTCGCGGCGCGACGACGCCTCGCACCGCGGTGATCCGCAGGCGGTCAAGATGTCCGGCCAGTACGGCGCGCGGCCTCCGTGGCACGACGTCCAGTTGCAGGTACGCGGTCCGGTGGTGGCCGCGTTGGATGTCACCTTCCGTGAGCGGTGGACGGCCAGGGCACCGCTGAACGTCTTCAATCCGCTCGAGTGGCTGCGGGGCCGGTTCGCCGACGCCGACGCCGGCAGGCGTTCATTGCCGGAGCAGCCACCTGACCCGGCGCCGTGCGGTCGGCATGCCGTGCAGGTGTTGCGGACGTATGGCGATGCGCTGATCAAATACGAGTTCGCCAAGGACGGTGAACGCAGCATCGCCCGCGGCTACACCAAGGCCGTGCGGCGCGCCAGGCGGCTGATTTACCTCGAAGACCAGTACCTGTGGTCGGAGGAGGTGGCGAAGCTGCTCGCCGGAGCGTTGACGGCGAATCCGGAGTTGCAGTTGGTGGCCGTCGTGCCAAGGTATTTCGATCTGGAGGGCGGGTTCGGCCATCCCCCGACGGTGGTGGGGCGCCAGCTGGCGGTGGACGCCTGCCGACGCGCGGCGCCGGATCGGGTACACGTGTTCGACGTGGAAAACCACGAGGGCACACCGGTTTACGTGCACTCGAAGGTCTGCGTCATCGACGACACGTGGGCATGTGTGGGCAGTGACAACTTCAATCGGCGGTCGTGGACGCATGACAGCGAACTGTCCTGTGCGGTGCTGGATGCCGACGACGTGTTCGCACGCGATCTGCGGCTGCAATTGTTGCGCGAGCACCTCGACAGGGCCGACGACGGCAGCGAGGACGGCGGACTGGTCGATCCCGACACCGCCGTCGACGAGATCCGTTCGGTTGCAGAGAGGTTGGAAGCATGGCATGCATCGGGCCGACAGGGACGGCGGCCGCCTGGCCGGCTGCGTCCTCACCAGATCGACCGCGTCGACCCGCTGACCCGGCTGTGGGCGGAACCCGCGTACCGGCTGATCTACGACCCCGACGGGCGGTCGTATCGCGATCGGCTGATGGGGTGGCGGCCGTGAACTTCGCCGACTGGTTCCTCACCGAATCCGAACGCGGCAATCCCGCTTCGACGATGCCGGCCTGGTGTGAAGGCAATCGGGCCGAACCCCTGATCCACGGTGCGACGTACTTCGATCGCCTCGTGGACGAGGTGGAGGCGCTCGGCGAAGGAGACCACCTGTTCTTCACGGACTGGCGCGGTGACCCCGACGAGAAGCTGCGCGACAACGGGCCGACCATCCGCGACCTGTTCTGCCGTGCGGCCGAAAGAGGCGTCGTCGTCAAGGGTTTGGTGTGGCGGTCGCACCTGGACAAGTTCCAGTACAGCGAGGAGGAGAACCAGCATCTCGGCGAGGCGATCGAAGAGGCAGGCGGCGAGGTGCTGCTCGATCAGCGGGTGCGGTTGGGTGGTTCGCATCATCAGAAGCTGGTGGTGCTGCGTCATCCGGCAGAGCCCGCGCGGGACGTGGCTTTCGCGGGCGGCATCGATCTATGCCACTCGCGCCGCGACGACGCGTCGCATCGAGGTGACCCGCAGGCGGTGCAGATGTCGAAGCGCTACGGCGACCGTCCACCGTGGCACGACGTCCAGTTGGAACTTCGGGGGCCGGTCGTCGGCGCGCTCGATCACACGTTCCGGGAGCGATGGAACGATCCGGCGCCGCTGGACACCTTGTCACCGATCGCGTGGATCGAGGACAAGCTGCGCGGTGCGGACCTGAAGCCGGGGGAGTTGCCGCAACAACCGCCGGATCCGCCGGTGTGCGGGCCGCACGCCGTGCAGGTGCTCCGCACATATCCCGACGCGCACTTCGAATACGACTTCGCGCCCCGCGGCGAGCGCAGCGTGGCGCGCGGCTACAGCAAGGCGGTGCGCCGGGCCAGGAGGTTGATCTACCTCGAGGACCAATACCTGTGGTCGAAGCGGGTGGCGCGGCTGTTCGCACGCGCGTTGGAGGAGAACCCGGAACTGCATCTGGTTGCGGTGGTGCCGCGGTATCCCGACGTGGACGGGGCACTTGCGTTGCCGCCCAACATGGTTGGCCGACGTCAGGCGATCGATGCGTGCAAGGAGGCCAGCCCGGAGCGGGTACACATCTTCGACGTCGAAAACCACCACGGCACACCGGTTTATGTGCATGCGAAGGTCTGCGTCATCGACGACACCTGGGCAAGCGTCGGCAGCGACAACTTCAACCGTCGGTCGTGGACGCACGACAGCGAATTGTCGTGCGCGGTGCTGGACGAGGATGGCGAGTTCGCACGCGACCTTCGACTGCGGTTGATGCGGGAACACCTCGATCGCGACGACGACGACGGGCTGGCCGATCCCGATGCGGCCGTGCAGGAGATGGTCGCCGCCGCGGAGGCGTTGGAGGACTGGTACGCGTCGGGGTGTACGGGACCGCGGCCGCCGGGGCGGTTGCGACCACACAAGGCCGAACGGCTCGGACTGCTGACCCGGCTGTGGGCCGATCCCGCCTATCGGATGTTCTACGACCCGGACGGCCGGTCGTACCGCGATCGGCTCAGACGCAGGTTGTGACTTTGATCGGCAGGCGCGCCGGTCCGGTGATGTGGAAGCGCTCCGACTCGTGATAGATCAGCGGACACGGTTGGCGGCAGCGGTATAGACGATGAAGATTGTGCGCGCGGGGATGAATTCGTCGGCGGAAGACACCAGGTTCAAACCATTCCACCGGGCGCGTGCATTCCGGTGAGGCAAACGCTTATCCGTTTGGCGCGCGTTTCTGATGAGTCAACCGGCCTGGGGATAACTTTGTGCCCGTGTCGGGCTGCTCTGGCATAGTCGAACATATGTTCGAAGGGGTGACCGTGGATGCCTTGGTCGGCGAGATCGCCGACAGTGTGCGGGGCGAGTCGGTGTTGCTGGCCCGGCGGTGTGCGGCGATCGCGGCGTTGTTGGCGGTGCGTACCGCTGAGGCTGAGGCCGCTGATCCGGATCCGGGGTGGTCGATGATCACCGGGTTCGCCCGCACCACCGCCGAGGTGTCGGCGGCGATGAACATGACCGCGCGCGGGGCGCAGCATCTGGTGGCCCAGGCCGAGGCGCTGGATGTGCGGTTGCCGAAGGTGGCGGCGCTGTTGGCCGCCGGGGGCACTGATTGGCGCACCGTGGAGCAGGTCATCAAGCGCACCGAACTGGTCGACGACGCACAGTGCATGGCCACCCTGGACAGCGGGTTGGCTGAGCGGATCGGGTCGTGGCTGTGCTGGTCACGCCAGCGCATCAGCAACGCCGTGGACGCCGCGGTGCGCGCCGCTGATCCGGCGGCGGCCAAGGAACGTCGGGTGCGCGCCCATGATGAACGCTTCGTCCATGTCAGTGCGGGCCCGGACGGCACCGCGGTGTTGCGGGCCAAGCTGCCCGCGCCGGTCGCCGCGATCGTGGACAAACAGTTGGCGCAGATGGCCAAATCGGTGTGCGGCAAAGATCCGCGCACCATGGATCAGCGGCGCAGTGACGCGTTGTGGGCGCTGGCCGAGCGCCGCGAACTGACGTGTGCGTGCGGGCAATCCGACTGCCCGGCCCGCACTCAGGACCCGCAACGCCCGGCGGGCTCGGTGTCCCTGGTAATCAATGTGATCGCCACCGAGGACACAGTGGCCGGTGACAGTGATCAGCCTGGCTATTTGGAGGGCTACGGGGTCATCGACGCCGAGCAGGTGCGTGAGTTGGCCGAGACCGCGGTGATCCGCCCGGTGGAATGCCCAGAAGTCTCCGCCGAGCAGGCGCATCGGTATCAGCCCTCGGCGGGGTTGGAGAACTGGATCCGGTGTCGGGACTTGACGTGTCGGTTTCCCGGGTGTGACCGCAAAGCCTGGATCTGCGATATCGACCACACCGTGGCGTTCAACCACAATGATCCGGCCGCCGGTGGGTTGACCGTGGCCGACGATTTGAGTTGTGAGTGCCGCGAGCATCACCGGTTGAAAACCATTCATGGCGGTCCCGGTGGGTGGCGTGACACACAGTTGCCCGACGGGCGTATCGAGTGGACCTCGCCGACCGGGCGGACCTACACCACCAGCCCACTGGGCTATGACCTGTTTCCGCAACTGCGGCAAGCCTGTCGAGCGCCCACCGGACGTAAACGCAGCCGAGCGAAAGAACTCGCCGCGCGGATCGGCCGTGCCCGCGCGCACCTGCATCAACAACGCCCGGTCAACGCCGAAAACCGCCGGGTCAACTACGCCCGCCGCCGCGAGATCGAACTACGCAAGTGGCGCAACCAATCCCGCCGCTACCTGATCCTGTTCAAAGGCGAACAACACAGCACCAGCCCCTGGTGCACCTGGCTCAACGAACCCTTCGAACCCGAAGAACTCCCACCCGACTGGAAACCACCACCACCCACACCCACCACCGACAACGACGACCCACCTTTTTGATCTGGGCCGGATGGAATTCGAGTAGACGAATACTCGACCAACTCTGTTCCTCCGCAAATAGCGTCAATGGAGGTAGTTGCGCCTTCAAACGAAACGGGGAGAACAAGATGGGTTACGCGAAGTACATCGGTCGTATCGGAGCCATGGCCATTGCGCTCGGTGTCGGTGCGGGGCTTGCCGCGACGCCGTGGGTCGCGTCTGCGGAGCCATCCAAAGACGCCTCGGCATCTGATTTGTCGACCCCGAAGACGCCTGAAGGGCAGAACATGAGTGTTTCGACGAACGGGGAGGTGAGGGTGCAGAAGGGCGATGCGATCGCCCAGTCGGATGGCCAAGGCTCAGTCGCGATCGCCCGTGGCGACGGTACCAGTGCGTACGCGGTTGGCGGGAACCACAACAGAGCGATGGCCAATGGGACCGGGAGCACTGCCATCGCAGGAGCCGACCCCAATGACCCCACCGTGGGGGGCGACGGTAACCGCGCCACTGTCAACGGCGACAACAGCTTCGCCGGCGCTGCGTTGGGTGACGGCAACACCGCCACTGTCCGCGGTGACGGCAGCCAGGCGGTCGCTGCGGTAGGTGACAACAACACCGCCGTCATCGATGGCGACGGCGGCCACGCGACTGCCGCGTCTGGGAGCGGCAACACCGCTATCGTGCACGGCGACGCCGGCACTGCCGACGCTATCGAAGGTGACGACAACACTGCTGTCGTTCACGGTTCCGGTGGTGCGTTCGCAGCAGACGGGAACGGCAACCTCGCCGTCGTCGACGGAGAAAGCTTCGCCACCGCGCAAGGTGGTAACGACAACACGGCGATCGTGCAGGGCGACAACAGCAGTGTTTCCGCAGGGGGCGGTGACGGCAACACCGCCATCGTCGCCGGTGATGGAAGCTTCGCGGGCGCGATCATCGGAAGCGGCAACACCGCCACCGTCAACGGCGACGGCAGCGCTGCGGTCACGACTTTCGGCGACGACAACACCGTCTCCGTGGCTGGAGACGGCAGTCGCGCTACCAACGACAACGGCAGCAACAACACCGTGACCGTCATCGGTGACGACAGCCAGGCCACCGCGACGCGCGCCCACGACAGCACCGCGACCGTCAGAGGTGACGGCAGTCTGGCTGATGTTGCCAACGGAGACAACAACTCTGCCGTCGTCACCGGCGACAGAAGCGAGGCCAGCGCTTCCGGCGTCTTCGCCTCAGGAGGCGATGACAACACCGCCAGCGTGACCGGCGACGGCAGCGTTGCCACCGCATTCGGTGGCGACAACAACACCGCCACAATCACCGGCGACAACAGCAGCGCGACTGCCAACGGCCCCAGAAACAATACCGCCACTGTCAGCGGCGACTCCAGCACTGCCACGGCCATCGGCACTGACAACAACGCAAAGGTGACTGGCGATAGCAGCAATGCCATTGCGGGCCCTGGCGGCAGCAACACGGCCATCGTGAACGGCGACGGTTTGACCGCCGATACCGGCGGAGGCTTCGGGAACACTGTGATCGTGCCCTGACCCCAGGTACCCGACGCACAGGAAATAGGTGTCGACTACCCCAGCTGAGGATGGGTCTCGCGGATCGAAACTGTCGCTGCACCAAACCAACCCACACTAGGAGGGGAAATGGCGAGAGTCGCCGATTACGTGATCATTCGGGATGCCTGGAAGGTCGACGATGGCAGCACCAACCCGATCAAGTTCAGCGTTCCCGGCAACATCGACAGGGGATCACGCTGTGTTCTCAACTTCATGTTCAAGGTCGACACCTCCGATGACATGACGTTGAACATCCTCATCAACGGCGATGTCGTGTGGACCTGGCACGCCACCGGCGCACAAGACCCGCCGATCCGCGCCATCCAGGAGGTCGTCGCCGCCAACATCGTTCATCCGGGGGAGAATCTCCTCCAATTCGTCTGGTTCCAGGCGAATATCTAGCGCGCCGAACGATAGCGTCGTTCGGGTCGGCCGACGCCGTATTGCAGCCGCAACTCCAGCGCGCCGGTACTGAGATAATGCTCGAGGTACCGGCGCGCGCTGACTCGCGAAATCCCCACCAGCTCAGCACATTCGGCGGCAGACACCTCGCCGGCGTCGCGGACCGCGTCCAGCACCAGCCGACCCGTCTCTGCACCGAGCCCCTTGGGCAGCACCTCCTGCGGCGATGCGGCGGGCGGACCGCCGAACAGGGTGTCGATCAACGACTGGTCGACGCCGCCCGCGGACTCAAGCGCATCCGCGCGGGCGGCGAACGCCTCCAATTTGGCCTTCAATTGCGGAAATTCGAACGGTTTGATCAAGAAGTCCGCCGCGCCGCCGTCCAGTGCACCCTTGACGGTGTCCAGTTCGCGGGCGGCGGTGATCATGATGACGCCCACCCGATCACCCTCGGATCGCAACCGCTGCAACACTTCCAGGCCCGTCATATCGGGCAGGTACACGTCCAGCAGGATCAACTGCGGGCGCAACTCGCGCGCCGCGGACAGCGCCTCTGCGCCGGTACGGGCCACACCCACCGCGCGGAAGCCGCCAACCTGTTCGACGAACCGGCGATGGATCTCGGCGACCATGAAATCGTCGTCGACCACCAGTACGTCACGCATGCGCCGCCCTTCCCGCCTGCACCGCCGCCGTCCCGACCGGCAACCGCACCACGAACAACGCGCCACCGGCGGGTCCGTCGCTGACCTCCACCGTCCCGCCGTGCTGCGCGCTGACCAGGCGCACCAACGCCAACCCGATACCCCGGCCGCCAGGGACGTCGGGCTTGGAGGTCACCCCTCTGGCGAAGATCTCCTCGCGAAGATGTTCCGGCACACCGGTTCCGGAATCCGCCACCGAGATGGTCAGCGCGTCGCGGTCTTGGATGGCGACGGTGACTTTGGCCGGACTCGCCCCGACGGAAACATCGACCGCGTTGTCGATCAGGTTGCCCAACAACGTGATCACGTCCGTCGCGAGCGCCGGATCCAGCGCCGCGAGATGCGAATCGGGCGCAATCTCCAGCGACACACCACTCTCGGCGGCCAGCGATGTCTTCGCGATCACCAACGCGGCGACGGCAGGGTCGGCGATCCGCTGGGTAACCGCATCACTGATCTCCGCGCGGCGCCGCGTCAACGTGCCGACCAGATCACGCACCGAGTCGTACTCACCCAACTGCACCAAACCCGAGATGGTGTGCAATTGGTTGGCGAACTCGTGCGTCTGTGCCCGCAGCGTGTCGGTCACGCTCTTGTGTGACGACAACTGGCCCTGCAGCGCGGCGAGTTCGGTGCTGTCGCGCATGGTCGTCACGGTTCCGATCTGCTGGCCCTGGCTGGTCGCCGCACGCCGGTTCAGCGCCAAAACCCTTGTCCGGGTCGCGATCACGACGTCTCGACCGTCCTCGCCGGACAACAGGAACTGAACGATCGCGGGCTCGAGGCCGACGCTGTCGGCGCGCATCCCAACGGCCGCCGACGACAGCCCCAGCAACTCCTGGGCGCTGTCGTTGAGCAGGGTGATGTCACCCTCGTTGTTCACCGCGACCACACCCTCACGGATGCTGTGCAGCAACGCTTCCCGATGGTCGGCGAGTCCGGCGATCTCCGCGATCTCGAGTCCACGCGTGTGCCGCTTGATCCGCCGCGACAGCAGCCACGACGCCAGCATGCCCAGGGCCGCGCCGAGTCCGAGGTAGATCAACAACCGCTCGCCCGCCCCGCTCAGCAATTGCCAAATGGACGGATACGGTTCGCTCACCGAAGCGACCGCCAACACGTCGCCGTTGGTGGACAGGATGGGCACCTGGCCGACCAGGCTGTGCACCCCGTCGATGGTGTCGTCCCCGAACCACGCCCGGCCTTCGTCGGCGCGACTCGGTCCCAGGTTCATCCGCTGGCCGATGCGCGAGGGATCAGACGACGCGCGCACGGTTCCGTCCGGGTCGAGGATCTCCGCCAGATCCGCACCGGAAAGCGCGACCGCGCGGTCCACCTCCGGCGCAAGCACCTTGCCCGCGAACGGGTCGGCGTAGCGGTCACGCACGACGGGCGTCGACGCCATGTTCTCGGCGACGGCGATCATCCGCTGACCGCGCACGTCGCGGAACTCGCGCGTCGATTGCGCCACCGACACCGCCGCCACCGCGACCAGCACGATGGCGACGACCAGCAACTGGAACACCAGGAACTGGCCCGCCAGGCTGCGGATGCTACGGACCGGGGATCTCATTGTTCACAACGACCAATACTTCCTTTGCGTACTCATCGGTGACGTGGGTCACTGTGAGGTCCAGTATTGCTGAGCATCACAACCGAAGTGATTGGGGACAACCAATGTTGCGACGGCATCAAATGATGACCGGCCTGATCGTCGCGTTGATCGCCGCACTCGTGCTGTCGGCCTGCGGCGTCACCAAAGGCAGCGAGGCACCGGGCTTACACCGGCTTCGGATGATGGTGCCGAACAGCCCCGGCGGCGGGTACGACCTCACTGCGCGCACCGCCGTGAAGATCATGGAGGACGACGACATCACCGGCCGCGTCGAGGTCTTCAACGTCATCGGCGCAGGCGGCACCGTCGCGATGGCGCGGCTGATGAACGAAAAGGGCAACGACGACCTCATGATGACCATGGGGCTCGGGGTCGTCGGCGCCACCTACACCAACGGATCCAAGGCGAGGGCATCCGATGCCACCGCGCTGGCCAAGCTGATCGAAGACCCGGGCGCGATCTTCGTACCCGCCGATTCGCCGTTCAAGACGGTGCAGGATTTCGTAGCGGCGTGGAAGGCGGACCCGTCGAAGGTGACCATCGGCGGCGGGTCCTCACCCGGCGGACCCGACCACCTGTTCCCGATGGAGCTGGCCAAAGCCGTTGGGGTGCAACCGAAGTCGGTCAACTTCATCACTTACGACGGCGGCGGCGACCTGTTGACCGCCCTGCTCGGCAAGAAGGTCACCGTCGGCACGTCGAGCCCCGGCGAACTCATCGACCAGATCGAGGCAGGCCAACTGCGTGTGCTCGCAGTGTCGAGTGACAAGAGGGTCGAGGGTGTCGATGCGCCCACTCTCAAGGAGTCGGGCATCAACCTCACTTTCGCCAACTGGCGCGGAGTCCTTGCGCCGCCGGGCATCTCCGACGGCGCCAAACAAGCGATGGTCAAGGTTCTCGAAGACCTGCACAGCACACCCCAGTGGAAGGAGGCGCTGGTGAAGAACGGTTGGACCGATGCGTTCGTGACCGGTGCACAGTTTGAACAGTTCCTGAAGGACCAGGACAACCGTGTCTCGTCGACGCTCACCGAATTGGGGCTGATATGACCGACCTGCCCGCGAAAACAATCGACAAAGCGCAGTACATCGTTTGCGTGGTGATGGCCGCTGTCGGCGCGTTCCTGATCTACGACGCACTGAGCCTCGAGGCCGGCTTCGCCAAGGTGGACCCCGTCGGGCCAAGGCTGTTCCCGATCGGTATCGGCAGCATTCTGATTCTGCTGGCAATCGTTCTGGCCGTCGCCATTCCGCGCGGCTCGGTGGGCGAGGCGGACGCAGGCGAGGACGTCGACCCCACCACCCCCGGCGACTGGCGCACGGTCGGACTGCTCGTCGGGCTTTTCGTGGCAGTCATCGTGCTCGTCAACCCGCTGGGCTGGGCGATCACCGGCACCGTGTTGTTCGCCGGCGCGTCCACCATCCTGGGCAATCACCACTATGTGCGGAACATCGTCATCGGCGCGGTGCTCTCCGTCGCCAACTTCTACGCGTTCTACTCCGGGCTCGGAATCCCGCTGCCCGCAGGCATTCTGGACGGGATTCTGTAGATGGACAATCTGAACTGGCTCCTGCAGGGCTTCGAGCAGGCCGCGACGCCCACCAATCTGCTCTACGCGGTCATCGGCGTGCTGCTGGGCACCGCCGTCGGCGTGCTACCCGGCATCGGCCCGGCCATGACGGTCGCGCTGCTGCTGCCGGTCACCTACAACGTCAGCCCGAGCGCGGCCTTCATCATGTTCGCCGGCATCTTCTACGGCGGCATGTACGGCGGGTCGACCACGTCGATCCTGTTGAACACGCCCGGTGAATCGTCGTCGGTGATCACCGCGATCGAGGGCAACAAAATGGCCAAAGCAGGCCGGGCTGCGCAGGCCCTCGCGACCGCCGCGATCGGGTCGTTCGTCGCGGGCGCGATCGGCACCGCGCTGCTCGCCGCGTTCGCGCCGCCGATCTCCAGATTCGCCGTGACCCTTGGCGCCCCTTCGTACTTGGCCATCATGCTGTTCGCGCTCGTCGCCGTGACGGCCGTGCTGGGTGCGTCGAAATTGCGCGGCGCGATCTCGCTTTTCCTCGGCCTTGGTATCGGCGTCGTCGGCATCGATTTCCTCACCGGTCAGCCGCGGGCGACGTTCGGACTTCCGCAGTTGTCCGACGGCATCGACATCGTCGTGATCGCGGTCGCCATCTTCGCCGTCGGAGAAGCGCTGTGGGTCGCCGCGCATCTGCGCCGCCGACCTGCCGAGGTCATCCCGGTCGGCAGGCCGTGGATGGGCCGTGAAGACTTCAAGCGGTCGTGGAAGCCGTGGCTGCGCGGCACCGCGTTCGGATTCCCGTTCGGCGCGCTGCCGGCCGGTGGAGCCGAGCTGCCGACGTTCTTGTCGTACATCACCGAGAAGCGGCTGTCGAATCACAAGGATGAGTTCGGCAAGGGCGCGATCGAAGGTGTCGCAGGGCCGGAGGCGGCCAACAACGCCTCCGCCGCAGGCACATTGGTGCCCATGCTGTCGCTCGGCCTGCCCACCAACGCGACCGCGGCCGTCATGCTCACCGCGTTCGTGTCGTACGGAATTCAGCCCGGCCCAACTCTTTTCCAGAAAGAGCCGCTGCTGATCTGGACCCTGATCGCCAGCCTGTTCATCGGCAACCTCCTGCTGCTGGTGCTGAACCTGCCGCTGGCGCCGTTGTGGGCCAGGCTGCTGCGCACCCCGCGGCCGTACCTGTACGCCGGCATTCTGTTCTTCGCGACGCTCGGCGCGCTCGCGGTGAACGTCCAGCCGCTCGACCTGGCGCTGCTGTTGGTGTTCGGCCTGCTCGGGCTGATGATGCGACGCTTCGGCCTGCCGGTGCTGCCGCTGATCATCGGCGTCATCCTCGGTCCGCGGATCGAGCGCCAACTGCGGCAGGCCCTGCAACTCGGCGGCGGCGATTGGGGCAGCCTGTTCACCGAGCCGGTCGCGATCGCCGTGTACGTGCTGATGGCGATCCTGCTGCTGACCCCGTTGGTGCTGCGTTTGATGCACCGCAGCGAGGAAACACTGCTCGTTGTGGAAGACGACGCGGACCAGAAGGAGAAGGCGGCGCAGGCATGATCGTCATCGGATACAGCGCCGACGCGTTCGGCCGCGCGGCGCTCGAACACGGCATCGCCGAAGCCAAGGTGCGGGGGACGGCGCTGCACGTGATCAATTCCACCGCAGGTAACGCCTACGTCGACGCCCACTTCGCGCCATCCGGCGAAATCCACAACATCGAAGAGCGCTTGGCCGACTGTGGTGTCGAGTACGAGCTGCACCAGCCGGTCGGGGTCGATCCCGCCGAAGAACTGCTCAAGGCGATGGACCGCCCCGAGGCCGAACTGCTGGTGATCGGCATCCGGCACCGCAGCCCGGTCGGCAAGCTACTGCTGGGCAGCATTTCGCAGCAGCTGCTCCTGGAGTGCCCGAAGCCGGTGCTGGCGGTCAAACCCGACGAGCTGTAAGCAGAGTTCATGGCGGGCAAGCCGTACGTGCTGTCCGGCGAAGGCTGGCCCTATCTGCTTGTGCCCCTGATCCCGGTCGCGATCGTGCTGGAGTTCACGCATGCCGACGCCGTGCTGGTGTTCTTCGCCTCCGCGCTGGGCGTGATTCCGACCGCGGCGTTGATGGGCCGTGCCACCGAGGAACTGGCCGCGCGGTCGGGTCCGGGGATCGGCGGCCTGCTCAACGTCACGTTCGGCAACGCGCCCGAGTTGATCATCGCGCTGTTCGCCCTTGGCGCCGGGCTGCAGGAGGTGGTCAAGGCCTCGCTCGTCGGCTCGATCCTGGGCAACATCCTGCTGGTCCTGGGCATGTCGATGCTGGCGGGCGGGCTGAAACGGGAGCGACAACACTTCGAACTGCGTGCCGCCACCGCGCAGTCGTTGATGCTGCTGCTCGCCACGGTCGCGTTGGTGATGCCCGCGATCTTCGAACTGGTTGCGGGCGGTGGACTGCCCAACCCGACGGCGAAGGCGGTGGCGTTTCCCAGCGACCTGCAGGCGCTGTCGGTCGGCGTCGCGATCGTGCTGCTGTTGTCGTACGCCGCTGGGCTGGTGTTCTCGCTGAAAACGCACTCACACCTGTTCAACCCGCACGGCGACGACGACCACGACGGCGAACCGTGGTCGGTGCGCAGAAGCGTGCTGATGCTGGCCATCGCGGGCGCGGCGGTCGGCTGGATGTCGGAAATCCTGGTGCATTCCATCACCGACGCGTCGGACGCGATCGGGCTGTCGCCGTTCTTTGTCGGCGTCATCGTGGTGGCGATCGTCGGCAACGCGGCCGAACACTGGGTCGCGGTCTACTTCGCGGTCCGCGACAAGATGGACATCTCGATAAACATCGCGGTGGGATCGGCGGCGCAGATCGCGTTGTTCGTCGCGCCGGTGCTGGTGCTCGCGTCGTTCTTCATCGGCCCGTTCCCAATGGCTCTGGTGTTCAACGGCTTTGAGATCGGAGCCATCTTCCTGGCGGTCATCATCGCCAACGAGGTCACCCAGCGTGGAGAGTCGACCTGGTACGAGGGGTTACAGCTTCTTGCCATCTACGCCGTGGTCGGGCTCACGTTCTATTTCGTGTGACCTGCGTCAACGCATTGCGGCAAACGCCAGAATCGCGAAGGCTCGCTGAATAAACTCTCATGTCGTGAATGCGCCTGCATGGGTTGCCGCTTTGGTCGCGATCCTGACCGCGGTCGCGTCGGTCCTCAGCTACTTCAACTACAAGTCGAAACGTGACCGCATCGCCAGTGTCGGCAATTCATTCGCGTCCACCGTCGACGCCCTCTCCACCGACAACGAGGTGAAACGGATGGCGGCCGCCGTGCTGCTTCGCCGATTCTTCGATCGGACAAGCGAGCAAGGCGTCAGAGGGGCCGCTCCGTACCGCAAAGAGGCCGTCGAGGTCATTGCCGGCATGCTGCGTGAGCCCCAGCCGCAACGGCTTCAGAAGGTCCTCGCCGACGGTTTGAGATACGCCGTCAACCTACGAAACTCCGATCTGCAGAATTGCGATCTGAGCAATGCGTACCTCGGTCAGAAGGCCGGGGACGACTCAAGCTTGGACATGTCACATGCTGACTTGTTCAAAGCCATCTGTGTACGAACATCTTTCAAGAAGGTGAAGGCCGTCGAGACGGTCTTCTACGGCGCCAATCTCGAGCGTGCGGTTTTCACTGACGCGGATTGCCAGAAGGCGGATTTTCGCGAGGCGGAACTATCCCGCGCGGTTTTCACCGGCGCGCAGATCGGCGGGGCGAAGTTCAAGGGGGCGCTGAACATTCCGGCCGCAGTGTCGCGGCTGCTCGACGACGACGGGGTGGCCGCGCCGCAGAGTGTCGTCACAGAACCAAGTGCCGCGCGATGAGCCCGGTCACGCTGATCTGCGCGCCGTCGGTGCGCAACGAAATCCAACAGGCGCTCTTCGAGCAGTGGCGTAACAGTCTTGGCGCCCAGGGCTTCCTCGTCGATGCGCTCGGGCGCGAGCACTACACAATCGACCCGTGGGGGCAATTGGCGAAACTGATGGCCGACGTCGACGGCGTCGTCGTGTTGGGCTTTCGGCAGATGGATATCCGCGACGGACTGTGGCGAAGGGGTACCCCGGAGGCGGCTGCGGTCAGTACGGTGTGGACGTCACCGTGGATGCACGTCGAGGCGGGGATGGCCATAGCGTCGGGCAAGCCGGTACTGGTGGCACCTGAACGCGGAGTGGCCGAGGGTGTGTTCGCAGCGCAGAACTGGACGGCCGATGTCTTCGGCGCCTCTGCAGAGCACCCTTGGTCGCTGGATGTGAAGCGGTGGGCATGGGTGGTACGGGATCGACATTCGTCACGGCTTCCTGCGCTCAACCGCTGACCTGGGCAAACGCCGCTCACCGCAGCGATTGTGACCGGGTGAGGATCAGTTTTCACCGCGATAACGTCGCCGCAAAGCAACGCGAAACATAGCTGACCCACCATGGCATCATGGCGGTGACAAGGACGGCGTGCTCGTATTGCGGCGTCGGCTGTGGCATCGAGGTGCATACCGTCGAAAAGGACGCCAGGCCCGTCATCGCCAGGGTCGCCGGCGACAAGCTGCACCCGGCCAACCTGGGCCGACTGTGCACCAAAGGGGCCACCCACGCCGAGATGATGGCGGCCGACGGCGACCGACTGGAGTCCGCGCTGCTGCGCCCGACCCGCGACGACGAACCCGTCCCGACTCCGGTCGACGACGCCGTCGCCGAGGCGGGCAGACGGTTGCGCGAGATCATCGACGAGCACGGCCCGGATGCGGTTGCGCTCTACGTCTCCGGGCAGATGTCGATCGAAGCGCAGTACCTGGCCACCAAACTCGCCAAGGGTTTCATTCGCACCGTGCACATCGAATCGAACTCGCGGCTGTGCATGGCCAGCGCGGGCACCGGCTACAAGCAGTCGTTGGGCGCCGACGGGCCGCCCGGCTCGTATGACGACTTCGACTGCACCAACTTGTTTTTCGCGATCGGGTCGAATATGGCGGACTGCCACCCGGTGCTGTATCTCCGGATGGTCGACCGGCTCAAGGCAGGGGCGAAGCTGATCGTCGTCGACCCGCGTCGCACCACAACCGCCGAACACGCCGACCTGTACCTGCCGATCAAGGCGGGCACCGATCTGGCGCTGCTCAACGGGCTACTGCACCTGCTGGTCGAAAACGGCGACATCGACGCGGACTTCATCGCGGCGCACACCACCGGCTGGGACGAGATGCCCACGTTTCTCGCCGACTACCCGCCGCACCGCGTCGCCGCGATCACCGGCCTCGCCGAATCCGACATCCGCACCGCCGCGCGAATGATCGCTGAGGCGGGGGAGTGGATGAGCTGCTGGACGATGGGGCTCAACCAGAGCACACACGGCACCTGGAACACGAACGCGATCTGCAATCTGCACCTGGCGACCGGCGCGATCTGTCGACCGGGCAGCGGGCCGATGTCGTTGACGGGTCAGCCCAACGCCATGGGCGGGCGCGAAATGGGTTATATGGGACCGGGTTTGCCGGGGCAGCGGTCGGTGCTTTCGGCCGACGACCGAGCCTTCGTCGAGACCCAATGGGAGCTGCCCTCCGGGACGATCCGCGCCGACGTCGGCCCGGGCACCATCGACATGTTCAGGCAACTCGCCGACGGCACCGTCAAGGCGTGCTGGATCATCTGCACCAATCCCGTTGCCAGCGTTGCCAATCGGGATACGGTGATCGCCGGTCTGCAGAAGGCGGACTTGGTCGTCACCCAGGACGCGTACCGCAGCACCGCCACCAACCACTACGCGGACATCGTGTTGCCCGCCACGCTGTGGGCCGAATCCGACGCCGTGATGGTCAACTCAGAGCGCAATGTCACGCTGCTGCAGCAGTCGATCCCGGCCCCCGGCCGGGCGCGGCCCGACTGGCAGTTGATCTGCGGTGTCGCCGCGCACCTGGGATTCGGTGAGCACTTCGCCTACCGGTCCAGCGAGGAGATCTTCGACGAGATCCGCCGATTCGCCAATCCGCAGACCGGCTACGACCTGCGCGGAGCCACCTATGCGCGGCTGCGACAGACACCCGTGCAGTGGCCGTGCCCGCCGGACGGCGATGCGCGCAACCCGATCCGGTACGTCAGCAGCGGTGTGCTGACGTTCCCGACACCGTCCGGGCGGGCGGTGTTCCACGCCCGACCGCACATGGACGCCCGCGAACTGCCCGACCCAGCTTTTCCTGACTTCCCTTTCGTTCTCAACACCGGTCGCCTGCAACACCAGTGGCACACCATGACCAAGACCGGCAGGGTCGACAAACTCAACAAACTCGACAGCGGGCCGTTCGTCGAAATTCACCCCGTCGACGCCGCCGGCCTCGACATCGTCACGGGCCAGCCCGTCGAACTCACAACGCGCCGCGGCAGGGCGGTACTGCCTGCGGTGGTCAGTGACCGGGTGCGGCAGGGGAACTGCTTCGTGCCGTTTCACTGGAACGATGAGCACGGCGACCACCTGACCATCAACGCGCTGACCAACGACGCGGTCGATGCCGACTCGCTACAGCCGGAGTTCAAGGTCTGCGCGGTCAGCCTGCAGCCGGTGAAGCAGGCGAACCCATTGGGTCTCGACGTCTCCAAGCCGACCTTGACGGGCGACGAAAAGATATATCTGGCAGCGTTCTTCAGCGGGCTCGGGGAAGGCTTCAGCGGCGTGCCCGTGCTGCCCGCCTCCGCCCCGGTGGCCAGAGACGTCCGATTGTGGATCGACGGCTTGCTGGCGGGCCGCTATTCCCGCACCCCGGCACCTGCAGAGGCGCGCCCCGTCAAGGCTGGCCCGCTGGTGTTGTGGGCGTCGCAGACCGGCAACGCCGAGGACTTCGCCGCCCGGCTTGCCGGTCGGCTCGGTGATTCCCAACTGGTCAACATGGACGATATGCCGTTGGCCGAATTGGCCACCGCCAAGGACGTGCTGGTGATCACCAGCACCTTCGGGGACGGCGGACCGCCGGACAACGGTGCGCAATTCTGGGACCGCCTGCACTCCGCAGACGCGCCTGCGCTGGACGGTGTTCGGTACGCGGTGCTGGGCATCGGGGACCGGTCGTACACCGACTTCTGCGGGCACGCCAAGGCCATCGACGGCAGGCTCGCGGCGTTGGGCGCCACGCGGATGCTGGAGCGCATCGAATGTGAGGCCTACGACGATGCGCCGATGGACAAGTGGGCCGACCAGGTCGCCGCGCTGCTGACAGGCACCATGGCCGCACCGTCGATCGTCAAGCGCGGCAAAGTGGCGGAGCCGTTCACCCGCGCCAAACCGTTACTGGCACCGCTGAGCCGCAATGTGGTGCTGACGGCGCCGACATCGCGAAAAGAGGTGCGCCAGTTCGGGTTCGACGTCTCTGAATACGACGTCAGCTATGCCGTCGGCGATTCGTTGGGGGTGTATGCGACCAACGATCCCGCGACGGTCGACGCGTGGCTGGCGGCCACCGGGTTGAACGGCGACGTGTCGGTGGAAGTCGACGGCAACGAGCAGAGCCTGCGCGATGCACTGATCATGTCGTACGACATCTGCCGGGTGACGCCCGACCTGCTGCGGTTCGTCGGCGCGCCGAAGATCAACCGCGACAAACTCGCGAAGTGGCTGGTGAACCGCAACGGGCTCGACGTTGTACAGGAGTTCGCCGTCCGCGCCGCACCCGAGGAGTGGCAGGAGGTGCTGGTGCGGCTGACGCCGCGCTGCTACTCGATCTCGTCGAGCCCGCTGATCAGCCCGAACGAGGTGCAGGTGACGGTGTCGGTGGTGCGATACCGCGGGATTGACGGCGGCCGGCGCGGCGGCGTGTGCTCGACGTTCCTTGCCGACCGGGCGGCGGCGGCGCCGGTGTTCCTGCAGCGCTCACCGCACTTCCGCCCACCGGAAGACGGCGAGACCCCGATGATCATGGTCGGTCCCGGTACCGGTGTGGCGCCGTTCCGCGGCTTCCTGCAGGAGCGCCGCGCGCTCGGGCACAGCGGCCGCAATTGGCTGTTCTTCGGTGACCGGCACCGCAGCGAAAACTACTACTACCGCGACGATTTGGAGGACATGGTCCGCGACGGCTTCCTCAACCGACTGGATCTGGCGTTCTCCCGCGATCAAGCCGACCGGGTCTACGTACAACACAAGATGCTCGACTACGGCGCCGACGTCTGGCGCTGGCTGGACGACGGCGCGCACTTCTACGTGTGCGGAGACGCCAGCCGGATGGCCAAGGATGTCGATGCGGCGCTGACGTCCATCATCCGCCGGCACGGCTCAATGTCGGACGAGGACGCGCACGACTACAAGCGCGAACTCGTCGCGTCGAAACGCTATGTGCGCGACGTGTATTGACCCGCTACGTACGCACGTTCTGGTCGTCTTGTCGGGTCACGTCGCCGTGGCCGGGGCCGTGTGCGCGGCCGATGTGGGCTTCGGCGCGCATCCGGTCCACCATGTGCGGGTAGTGCAGTTCGAACGCCGGACGCTCGGAGCGGATGCGGGGCAGCTCGGTGAAGTTGTGTCGCGGCGGCGGGCAGCTGGTGGCCCATTCCAGTGAGTTGCCGTAGCCCCACGGGTCGTCGACCAGAACCGGTTCGCCGTAGCGCCAGCTCTTGAACACGTTCCACGCGAACGGAATGGTGGAAACGCCGAGGATGAAGGCGCCGATCGTGGACACGATGTTCAGCGTGGTGAAGCCGTCGGTGGGCAGGTAGTCGGCGTAGCGGCGTGGCATGCCCTCGTCACCGAGCCAGTGCTGCACCAGGAACGTGGTGTGAAAGCCGATGAACGTCAGCCAGAAGTGCAGCTTGCCCAGCCGCTCGTCGAGCAGGCGACCGGTCATCTTCGGGAACCAGAAGTA
>NZ_LZHZ01000020.1 GCF_001667505.1 Mycobacterium sp. ACS1612 | reverse complement strand
GGGAACTACTGACAATCCCTTCCTGACACCCCCGGAGGCGTTTGTGAAGGACTATCGACCTATATCAGCGCGAGCAGGACCCTCGCGCGATTAAGCCGTCAATTCGATGTGGTGGGCTTCCGTCACGCTGGCGTAGCGCTCCGGGCTGCACGTCAACACGATCACCTGACCATCACCGCCGACGGCGTCGAACACCGCGCCCATCTTGGTCAGCCGATCCGCATCTGTGAAGCCGAGCGCGTCGTCGATGACGACCGGGACACTGTCCTCCTTGGCCACCAGCACCGCACCGGCCAACCGTGCGACGATGCCCATCTGTTCCTTGGCCCCGCCCGACAACGACTCATACGGCACCGTGCGGCCGGCCAGAGTCCGGCTGCAGATCCGCAGCGCGCTGTCGATCTCCACCTCGAAGCTGTCGCCAAAGACGATGCGGCCCAACCGTTCCACCTGATTGCGGAACGGGTCGACATAGCGCTGCCGAGTGGCGTCCCGGTGCCGCGCCATCACCGAGCGCAACAACTGCGCGGCCCGAGCGCGGCGATGCATGCGCAGATAGTCCGCCTCGGCGCGCTCCCGTTCCGTCTGCGCGGCATCGAGTTGACCTCTGCGGCCCTCGGTGCCGTAGACCTTCAGTTGCGCCGTCACCTCGCGCAGCGCGTCGGACGCCTCCTGGTGACGGTTGTTCAACGCGTCGGCCCCCCGCGTCGCATCGTTGAGTGCGGCGCTCACCGCGTCCGGCGCTCGCTGCGCCAACTCGGCGCCCAGTTGCGCGACAAGTGCGGCGGTGCGCCGCGCCTGCTCGCCGTCGGCCTCCGCCTTCACTGCAAGATCGTCATCGCCGACGACGGAACGCTGCTGAATCAATCGCTCTTGCGCGTTGGTCAGCTCCGCCTGCGCGGCGGCCAGCTTCTCGCGAGCCACATCGGCGGCTGACGTTCGCTCCCCCAGCTTCTTCGCCGCGACCTCGGCGACCTTGCGATGCGTCTCGCAGTCCGCCACCGCCTGCTTGTGCGCCGTCACCGCGGCGTCGAGTTCGGCACGCGCCGCCGCCGGATCTCCCTCGTCCCACAGGCCGGGCTCTGTCGGCTCACCATCACGCAATTCGCTGAGCTTGCTTCGTAATTGGTCGACGGCGTCGTCGCCGAGCAGCGCCTCGTACGTCGCACGTAACTGATCACGCGATGCAGTCAGCGCGCGACGCCGATCGTTGAGCAGTCGCGCTTGCGCGACATCTTCGACCTGCGCCTCGACCAACGCTGCGGTCAGAACCTCTTGCGCCGCTTCGAGTTTGGCTTGTGAGTCCGACGCGGGTGTACCGGGCACCACCCGTGCACGCAGCACACCGGGCAGCTCGAACTCAGTCGGCGAGCCGACACTCGCCGCCCATGCATCACCGGCTGCGATCGCGACCGTCTCACCGTCGACGCGCAATTCGACATCGGTGACCGCGACCAGGTCTACGTGAGCGGACGCCAGCTCGGCCAGACCCGCCGCTCGCTCGACGGCGATGGCCGCCGCTTCGATCGCCTGCATGGTGTCGTCGGTCAACGTGATGCCCGCCAACTCGCGCTGCACCCGACCGAGTTCCCGTTGTGCCGCATCGAGCTTGGCGAGCCGGGCCTCCAGCCGATTGGCCCGCTCGCGGTCGGCCGTTCGCTCGACCACGCGGCGGGCGCCGTCGACCCGGCCCTGCGACGCCTCGACCGCGGCGCGCGCCTGCTCCGCCGCGATCCGCGCCGCCTCCTGCACCTCGGTCGCGGTGGCTAGCTCCTCGCGGGTTTCGGCCCCCGCAGCCACCAATTCAGCGATCGCGACGGAACGCTGCTCGATGTCGGCACGCAACCTGCGCCGCTCGGTCAGCGCCGCAACCGACGCGGCGTGAGTGGCGTCGGCCGCCGCCGCGACCACCTCCGCGTGCTTCAGTTGTTGGGTCAACGCCGCGACGGCGTCGGCTACGGCCCGGGCTTCGATGAGCCGTTTCGCGGCATTGGCCCGTTCGTCGGCGAGCCGCGACAGGTCGTCAGTCAGCGCGGCGTGCCTGTGCACCGCGTCGTCGACCTCGGCCACGGCGGCCGCGCAGCGCGCCACCTCGCCCTCGGCGGCCTGCAACCGCTTCACGGCGGCGGCCCATTCGCCGGTGGGCCTGCCGGTCGGCGTGTAATAGCGCAGGTATTCGGTGTCAATGCGGTCCACCAGCAGCGGCTCGGCGCCCGACAGCGTAACCGCCTCACCCGCAGCCACATCCAGCGCCCGCGACAGTGCATCGCACCCCGACAGATCCACCGACTCGGTGGACGTCGACTGCAGCACCCGCTGCGCTTGCCACAGGTCCATGTCGACGGTCTCGTGCAGCATCGCCAACACCCGCTCGTGCGCCTCGTCACCGGTCAGCTGCTCGCGCCGCGGCGCCAGCACCGTCAGCTCGGTTTCAGGGCGCTTGTGGAAGCGTTTGCGGTACACGAATCGGTAAGCGCCGGTGGAGATCTCGGCCGTGATCTCCGCGCCGACATCGGCGTGCGTCGGCTTGACCTGCTTGACGTCCTTCTTGTTCGACCGGTCCTTGGAATGCACCAGCAGGTCGAGCGCCTCGATCATCGACGACTTGCCGATCTCGTTGGCCCCGCTGACCACAACCACACCGCGGTCGGGGAACTCGATCTCGCGGTGGGTGACGCCGCGGTAGTTGGTCAGCACGAGACGGTGCAACTTCATGCGATGCCCCTTGCTCTTCGCGCAAGCGGCTCATCGACCCCTCGATCGGCCAGCCGCAGCAGCAGCGCCAGCGCGGCACGGGCGTCGTCGGCGTCCTCACCGTCGGACCGTGCGGCGTTCACCAGTTCATCAACGGCGGCGGCGGCGAACCCGCCGATACCGAGGTCGTCGAACTCTCCGTCGGCGGGGATCACCGCGACGTCGGTTTCCTTGTCCCACGGCACCAGCGCGGCGAACAGCCTGGCGTACTTGTCCAAGCACGCGTCGAGCGCGGCCTTGTCGGTGACGGTCAGTGACCCGCTCAGCCCGTGCCGCACGACCGTGCGCTCCTTGTCCGGCATCAGGTCGAGGTTGATGTCGAGGTCGGCGATGTCGCGGCTGCTGTCCACCGTGCGACGCAGCGTGACGAAGCGCCAACGACCGACGCGGCGGGCGTCGACCCGCACCGGCCGCTGCGGATGGTCCTCGTCGATGTCGACGATCAACACGTGCCCGGGATCGGGTTCGATGTCGTCGTAGTTGGTGACTTCCGGTGAGCCGGAATACCAGATGCGGCCGGTAGCGCCGACCTCGGTGCAAGAATGCTTGTCCCCCAGGGCGACGTAGTGCACGGCACCGCGGTCGATGGCGGCCTCCAACGCAGCGAGCCGAATCAGCGACGGCTTGTCCTTGTCGGGTTCGAACATATCGATACCGCCGTGCCCCAACACAATTCGGGTGATGCCGTCGGCCTCGAGGCCGTCGAGCACCTCTGCCACCAGGTCGGTGGTCGGTTTCTTCGAGCGCCACGGCGCCGCGACGATCTGCAGGCCGGGGCGCACCTGATGAACACCCGCGCGGTCGAGAACCGTGACGTTGTCCGGGCATTCCGCGGTGAACAGCGCGCTGGTGTACACCGACGCCGCGTCGAGCGGGTCGTGGTTGCCCGGCAGCAGAAACACCGGAATTCCTATGGCGCGCATGGCTTCCAGCGACTGGCTGACGTCACGTGGCGCGAGCTGATTGTCTTCGAACACATCGCCCGCGACGACCACGAATTCAGCGCCTGCGTCGACAGCCAGCGGCCCGATGCCCGCCACGACGTCGCGGCGGGCGGCCGAATACCGCGGCTGCGCCTCACCGTTGAGGAAGTACCGGGTCATGCCGAGCTGCCAGTCGGCGGTGTGCACGAATCGCATCTCGGCTCCCTTCAGTTGTCCCGTATCTGTTCGGCATCGCGAGTGTAGGTCCGGGCGCCGACAAGTCGGCGGACCTCGGTCGGCAGGTCCGACGGCAATTGGGCGGGGCGCCGAGCCTACGGTTTGTGATGAGAACAAGCGCGAAATGCATCAGAAACCGTAGCGTCGGCGGGTGTGCGGGGGCTTACGGTGGACACCGTGACCGACCGGTATCGCACGCTGCTGCTGCTTCGGCACGCCAAATCGGACTATCCGCCGGGCGTGGCCGACCACGAGCGGCCGCTGGCCCCGCGCGGCGAGCGCGAGGCCACGCTCGCAGGCGACTGGTTGCGCGCCCATGCGCCCGCAGTGGACGCGGTGCTCTGCTCGACAGCCACCCGCACTCGCCAGACACTGGCCCGCACCCGTATCGACGCGCCCGTGCAGTACGTCGACCGGCTTTACGACGCGACGCCCGGCGCGGTCATCGACGAGATCAACCGGGTCGATCCGGCAGTCGAAACGCTGCTGGTGATCGGCCACGAGCCGACGATGTCATCGCTGTCGCTCGGGCTCGCCACCACCGACGGCGACAATAGCGCCGCGGCCGAGCGCATTTCGACGAAGTTCCCGACGTCAGCGATCGCCGTGCTGCGCACCGCCGAACCGTGGGACCGGCTGACGCTGAACAGCGCCACCCTGGTCGGTTTCCACGTGGCCCGGTGACGGTTCCGTCGCCGAAATGCACGTTTTGGCGCAGAACTGCGAGTGCCGCCAGACAAAACGTGCATTTCGAGGAGAGCCA
Source organism: Mycobacterium sp. ACS1612 (assembly GCF_001667505.1). GTDB lineage: Bacteria > Actinomycetota > Actinomycetes > Mycobacteriales > Mycobacteriaceae > Mycobacterium. Next base: position 40,176 of record NZ_LZHZ01000020.1, on the reverse strand, counting down.
GCCCGCTAGCTGCTGGTGGCCAGCGTCAACTCCATTAGCTTGATCGCCATTCCGCACGCGTCGATGCCGGGCGTCTGCGGGTTGATCCACCACCCCACGACACCGCCCGCGTCGCTGGCCACGCCGCACGAGCCGTTGGGATCGTTGGGCTTCATCACGATGGACGGGACGCCCGCGATCGACCGGTTCTCGATCTGGTAGTTCAGGCTCTGGGCGACCTTCTTCTCGTTGTCGAGGCTGCCCTGCTCGTACCAGAACCGGGTGATGTCGATCAGGCCTGCCGGGTTGGCGGCCTGCCAGCGACACACGGCGCCGACGAACGTGCTCTGGATGTCGAGCGGGTCGGCGCCGACCGTCTTGGCGAGGATGTCCTCGGTCAGCACCTCGCATTCCTTCAACAGGTTGGGGTACTGCTTGGCAGAGTCGTCGTTGCGGGGCACGTCGCCGGCACCGGACTTGGCCGCGGTGCCCTCGACGGTCTTGGTGCACCCGGTCAGCAACGTCAGCACGGACACGACGGCGACCAGCCCGGCCAGCGCCCGACGGCGGTGCAAAGTCCGGCTCATTTCGCGTTCACAATCGATTGGCGGGTCAGTTCCTTGGCCACGTCGCAGGGGTCCGGGAACGGCTGCTGGGAGAAGCTGATCGACCACTCGATGAAGTCGTCGGAGAATTGGATGCCGATCTCACACAGGTTGTTGCCGAGCGCGGGGTCCTCGCCCACGGCGATGAAACCGCTGTGGCCCTCGATGTTGATGTCCTCCACGCTGGCCCGCGAAAGTTCCTCCGTCTTGCGCTCACGTCCGATCGGGCTGCCCCGGTACCAGGTGAACGAGAAGTGCGGGCCCAGGATGCCGCCGCCCTGCAGCCACTGGCAGCCCACGGAGTTCTTCGCCGTGTTGACCAGCCCGGTGACGCGGGTCTGCTCGGCGAGCGTCTGGTCGGAGATGCCGCCGCATTCCGGGAACATCGGCCCGTGCGACGCATTCTGGGACGGCCCCGGCGACTCCGGGACGCTTGGCGACGTGGACCCTCCGGATTCGTTCGAGCATGCGGCGAACACGGGCATCATGGCCGCGGCCGCCACGGCCAGCACCTTCGCGGACCGGGTCCTGCCGGTCGCGCACTTGCTGGGGGTCACGCCATGCACTGTAGCGGCAGCCCAAACCCACAACCACCGACATGCCGATTGACCAGCTGATTTAGCGAATTCTCAGGTGGCCCTGCCGAACACAACTTCGGCGGGGACGGTGTGCGACAGTAACGGGATGCTCTGGGCGTTGCTGCGGCGGTACACGCGTCCGTATCGCTCGCTGCTCGCCACGGTCGCCGGGCTCCAGCTGATCAGCACGCTGGCCTCGCTGTACCTGCCGACCGTCAACGCGGCGATCATCGACGACGGGGTCGCCCAGGGCGATCTGCGCCGCATCGTCGAACTCGGCGGCGTCATGCTGGGCGTCACCGGACTGCAGGTGGTGTGCGCCGTCGGCGCGGTCTACTTCGGGTCGCGGGCGGGCATGGGCGTCGGACGCGATCTGCGCTCGACGATGTTCGGCCACGTGACCAGCTTCTCGGCGGAAGAGACCGCGCGCTTCGGCGCCCCGTCGCTGCTCACCCGCACCACCAACGACGTCCAGCAGATCCAGCAGTTCGTCCAGCTGACCTGCACCATGCTGATCACTGCGCCGATCATGTCGATCGGCGGCATCTTCATGGCGGTGCATCAGGACGCGGGGCTGTCCTGGCTGCTGCTGATCAGCGTGCCGGTGCTGGCCCTGGCCAACTATCTGATCGTGTCCCGGCTGCTGCCGATCTTCCGCCGCGTGCAGCGTCAGATCGACGGCATCAACCGGGTGATGCGCGAGCAGCTGTCCGGTATCCGGGTGATCCGGGCGTTCGCGCGGGAACCGTTCGAGCGGAATCGATTCGGCGTCGCGAACCAGGCCCTCTCGGATTCCGCTCTGGAGGCAGGCAAGTTGCAGGCCTTGATGCTGCCGGTCACCACGCTGGTGATCAACATCTCGAGTGTCGCGCTGATCTGGTTCGGCGGGTTGCGGATCGACGCCGGCCAGATGCAGGTGGGCTCCCTGATCGCGTTCCTGTCCTACTTCATGCAGATCCTGATGGCGGTGCTGCTGGCCACGTTCCTCCTCGTGCTGCTGCCGCGGGCGTCGGTATGCGCGGAACGCATCACCGAGGTGCTGTCCACCGCACCCGCCATCGTCAGTCCGCAGCACCCGGTGCGCCCGGACACCATCCACGGCGAGATTCGGCTTGACGATGCGACATTCAGCTACGCCCGCGCCGACCGGCCGGTGCTGCGGGGTGTCTCGCTGACGGCCGGGGCAGGCGTCACCACCGCTGTCGTCGGGTCCACCGGATCGGGGAAGTCCACTCTGATATCGATGATCTGCCGCCTCTACGACGTGACAGACGGCGCGGTGTACGTCGACGGCATCGACGTTCGCGACTACGACACTGAACAGTTGTGGGCGGCCATCGGGCTGGTGCCGCAGCGGGGTTACCTGTTCTCCGGCACCGTCGCCGACAACCTGCGCTACGGCAAGGCCCATGCGACCGACGAGGAGATGTGGGAGGCGCTGCGGGTCGCGGCCGCCGACGATTTCGTCCGCGCCCACCCCGAGGGTCTGGCGATGCCCGTCGCGCAGGGTGGCATCAATTTCTCCGGCGGGCAGCGGCAACGGTTGGCCATCGCGCGGGCGGTGATCCGCAGGCCGGCCATCTACCTGTTCGACGACGCGTTCTCCGCCCTCGACGTGCACACCGACGCACGGGTTCGCGCCGCGCTGCGCGAGGTGTCGGCGGATGCGACGGTAGTGATTGTGTCGCAGCGGATTTCGACAGTGGCTGAAGCAGATCAGATCGTCGTGATCGACGACGGTCAGGTGGTGGGCATAGGCGCGCACCAGACGCTGCTGGCGGACTGCCCCACCTACGCCGAATTCGCCGATTCGCAGTCGCTCGGCGCCGGAGCACGCGAATGACCGCGGGGCCGATGGCGCGTCCGATCCGTGGCGTCGTGCAGGCGCCGACGCAGCGGTCACGCGACTTCAAGGGCTCGGCGATCCGACTGGTCGAACAACTCACCCCGCAGCGCGGGTTGACCGCGATGGTGATGCTGCTCGGCGTCGGCGGCATCGCGATTGGCGTGATCGGCCCGCGCATCCTCGGTCACGCCACCGACCTGTTGTTCAACGGCGTGATCGGCCGCCAGCTGCCCGCCGGGCTGACAAAGGAGCAGGCCATCGCGGCAGCACGGGCGCGCGGCGACAACACCTTCGCCGATCTGCTGTCGGGCATGAATGTGGTGCCTGGCCGCGGCGTGGACTTCGGCGCGGTCGGCCGCACGCTGCTGTTGGCACTGGGCTTGTATCTGATTGCGGCTCTCATGGTTTGGCTGCAGGCGCGGCTTCTCAACGTCGCCGTGCAACGCACCATGGTGTCGTTGCGCGCGGATGTCGAGAACAAGGTGCACCGGATGCCACTGAGTTACTTCGACTCTCGGCGGCGCGGGGAAGTGCTGAGCCGGGTCACCAACGACGTCGACAACATCCAGCAGTCGTTGTCGATGACGATCTCTCAACTGCTGACGTCGGTGCTGACCGTGGTGGCGGTGCTGGTGATGATGTTGACCATCTCGCCACTGCTGACGCTGCTCACGGTCATCACCGTGCCGCTGTCGCTGTTGGTGACGCGGGCGATCGCGCGTCGCTCGCAGAAACTGTTCGTCGCGCAATGGACGAACACCGGCAGGCTCAACGCCCACATCGAGGAGACCTACAGCGGTTTCACGGTGGTCAAGACGTTCGGCCACCGGGCAGGCGCGCTGGAACAGTTCCGGGAGGCCAACGACGACGTCTACCACGCCAGCTTCGGCGCACAGTTCTTCTCCGGTCTGGTCGGACCCGCCACCACGTTCGTCGGCAACCTCAGCTACGTCGCGGTCGCCGTGGTCGGCGGTGTGCAGGTGGCGACCGGCCAGATCACGCTGGGCAGCATCCAAGCCTTCATCCAGTACGTCCGGCAGTTCAACCAGCCGCTGACGCAGGTGGCCGCGATGTACAACACGCTGCAGTCCGGGATCGCAAGCGCCGAAAGGGTTTTCGATCTGCTCGACGCCGAGGAGGAGTCGCCGGACCCCGACGTTGCCCTGCCGGCCGTCAACGGCGGCCGAGTCGAGTTCCAGCATGTCGACTTCAGCTACCGGCCCGGCACGCCGGTGATCGAGGACTTCTCGCTGGTGGCCGAACCGGGCAGCACCGTGGCGATCGTCGGCCCGACCGGCGCGGGCAAGACGACGCTGGTGAATCTGCTGATGCGGTTCTACGAGGTCGACTCGGGCCGGATTCTGATTGACGGGGTGGACATCTCGACCGTCGACAGGCGGTCGGTGCGCTCGCAAATCGGGATGGTGCTGCAGGACACCTGGCTGCTTGGCGGGACCATCTACGACAACATCGCCTACGGCAGGCCGGACGCGAGTGAGGACGAGGTGGTCGCCGCGGCGAAGGCCGCCTACGTCGACCGGTTCGTGCACACGCTGCCCGACGGCTACCAGACCGTGGTCAGCGATGACGGCGGCAACATCAGCGCGGGCGAAAAGCAGCTGATCACCATCGCACGCGCATTCCTGGCCCGTCCGCAGCTGCTGGTACTCGACGAGGCCACCAGCTCGGTGGACACCCGAACCGAGCTGCTGATCCAGCATGCGATGCGCGAACTGCGCCGCGGCCGCACCAGTTTCATCATCGCCCACCGGCTTTCGACCATCCGCGACGCCGACGTCATCCTGGTGATGGAAGCCGGCAGGATCGTCGAACGCGGGAGCCACACCGAACTGCTCGCTAAGCATGGCGCTTATTGGGATATGACGCAGGTCTAGCCGGACTAGGGTGCGGTCCATGACCTCGACCGTCGAGACCGTGCACACCTTCTGCCGGTACTGTCTGGCGTCGTGCGGTGTAGAAGTGACGGTTGAGGAGAACCGCGTCACCAAGATCTCGGCCGACAAGCAGAACCCGCACACCTGGCAGGACTTCTGCGCCAAAGGCCGCACCGCCAACCAACTCGTCGAACATCCGCGACGGATCCTCAACCCGATGCGCCGCGTCGGCGACACCGCAGACAGCTACGTCGAGTCGACGTGGGACGAGGCGATCACCGACATCGCCACCCGGATGAACGCGCTCATCGACGCCGACAGCCCCGACGCGATCGGTGTCTACTACGGCAATCCGTCGGGTTTCTCGTCGTCGAACATCATCTTCATGAACGCCTGGCTGGACGCGGTCGGCACCCACAACCGGTACTTCGTCGGATCGGTCGACCAGAACGCCATGCACGTCGTCGCGGCGGCGATGTACGGGTCGATGCTGATGGCCCCGGTATCCGACATCGACAACTGCGATTACTTCCTGCTCGTCGGGACCAATCCCGCTGTCAGCGCGTGGAATTGGCTGGAAACCGTCCCGGGCGGATGGCGCCGCGCGCTCGAACGGCAGAAGCAGGGGGCGACCATCGTCGTGGTCGACCCGCTGCGCACCGAGTCCGCCGAGAAGGCCGACGTGCACCTGGCCGTCCGACCCGGACAGGACTGGGCGCTACTGCTCGCCATGGTGAAAGTGATCCTCGACGAAAGACTCGAACACCGGCAGGACTGCACCGAACTGGCAACCGGCGTCGACGATCTGCGCAGCCTCGTCGCCGACGCCGACCTGGACGACCTGGCGGCACGATGCGAGATCCCCCGCGCCCAGATCGAAGGAGTGGCACGAGATTTCGCCGCTGCGCGCGGTGCGATGGTGGTGACACGGACCGGAGTGTCGCTGCATCTTGCCGGCACTGTGGCCGAGTGGCTCGGCCATGTGCTCAACGTGATCACCGGCCGGATGGATCGACCGGGCGGGCGCAGGTTCGAGCCCGGCTACGTCGACGCGATCCGGTTGTCGGGCATGGTCAAAGCGACGGACCACACCAGCCGGGTGGCGGGCAGGCCCATGGTGGCAGGCGCGCATGCGCTCAGCGAATTACCCGACGAGATAACGATTCCCGGGCCGGGCCAGATCAAGGCGATGTTGATCAACTGCGGCAACCCGGTGGTGTCAGGACCGGACGGCGCCAAGCTGGACAAGGCACTGGCGCAACTGGACCTGCTGGTGGCCATGGACTTCGTGCAGCGCGAGAGCCACCGGCATGCGCACTGGTTGCTGCCCGCCGTGCACTGGTTGGAGCGCGACGACCTGCTCGCGTTCACCAGCAACATGCACGACGAGCCCTATCTGCAGTACGGACCGAGGGCCGTCGAACCACCACCTGGCGCACGGCAGGAATGGCGCATCTTCGTCGACCTCGCGATCGCCATGCGCAAGCCACTGTTCGGCGCCAAGGGGCTCAACGGATTCATCAGGGCGACGCGCACGTTGTCCCGGGTGACCGGCAAGCCGTCGCTCGCATTCGGCCCACACTGGATCGACCGACTGGTAATCGTCACCAGTCGAAAGGTCAACGGCCGCAAGATCAAATGGCGCGACGTGATGTCACATCCGCACGGCTGGGTGCTGGGCGCGCGGGAGTTCGGCCATTTCAGGAGCGCCCTACGCACCGACGACAAGAAGGTGCACGCGGCGCCACCGGAGTTCGTCGCGCGGGCGCGCGAGTTGCTCGCCGAGCCATGCCCTGCGCCGCCCGCCGACTATCCGTTCCAGCTGGCGAACCGGCGTAACCGGCATTCGATGAACTCGTGGCTCAACGAACTGCCGGGCCTGCATCCGGCCGGGAAACGCAACGAGGTGCTGATCCATCCCGACGACGCGGCCGCGATCGGCGTCAACGACGGCGACAAGGTCAGGGTGTATTCGCGAGTCGGCGCGATCGAACTGGCGGCGGCGGTCGACGAGCGGCCGCGGCGCGGTGTCGTCGTCATCGACCACGGGTGGGGTTCAAGGGTTTTCGATCCGCGCGGCGGCGGGCAACCAGAGTCCTACGGAGCCAACCGCAACCTACTGGTCGACGGGGGACCCATCGATCCGTTATCGCAGACCGCCGCACTCAGTTCGTCGTACGTCGGAATCGAACGCGCTTAGAGCGCAGGACCTTCGGCGCGCAGATCGTCCACATTCTTCATCGCGTCGCGCAGCTTGCCAAGCCATTCGTCGGCATGCTCCCCGACCAGGCGAACCGACCAGGCCAACGCATCCGAGCGCGACCGCGCGACGCCGGCGTCGACCAGCGTGTCGAGCACCTGCCGTTCGGATTGCCGCAACCGCGTCATCACCGGTACCGCGATGTTGGTGAAGACGATTCGTTCGCTTCCCACCTCCACGCCCCACGCAACCTTGCGGCCGTAACGGGCTTCGGCCTCGTCGGCGATCCGCATCCGTTCACCGCGGGTCTCCTCGCGGAACCGGGCGGCTCTGCCTGACGCTCTGGCCTCGCTCTCTTCGCCGTCCACCTCGGGGAGGCGGCCGATGACGGTGATCTCTTCTCGGTCGACGACGACCGTCGGGTCGCCGGCGAACCAGCCGTCGGGCAGCCGGCCGGCGAACCAGTCGGCGGCGTCGCTTGCGTCGGGTTGTTCGGCCTGCTGCCAACCGCCGGGGCGGCCGGACCGTCGGCCATGAGGATGATGGTGTCGCATGATTACATCATTACACCGTTACACCACAGCTGGTAGGTCTTTCACCGCGAGCGAACGGCCGTGAATACCTCGAGGCTTTTGGTCTGGCTGCGGGTCACCTGCCCGAAACCGTCGCGCAGCACCTGCTCGATGCGGTTTAGCTCCTCGGCGGGCAGGTGCAACGGTTTGGCGATCCGGTTCGGCGCCGTGCCACCGTGCCAGGCGATCACGACCACGCCTGAGGGGCGGACCACGCGATGCAATTCGGCCACCCCGGCTTCGAGGTCCGGCCATATCGCGACGTTGCGTACCGAAACCACACGGTCGACGCTGGCGTCGGGCAGACCGGTGTGTTCGGCGGTGCCGAGGTCGAGCCGAACACGACCGGCGCGCACAGTCTCTCGGTTCAGTCGGCGGGCTTGGTCGCGCATCACTGGCGACGGATCGATCCCTCGAATACTCGCGGCGTCGGTGCGCTCGGCGAGCAGTTTGATCAGCCCACCCGGCCCGTAGCCCGACCTCGAGTACGTCATCGTTCGGTTGCACGTCGAGGACGTCGATCAGATCGTCGTGCTTGTTGGTCCACAGCATGAACCGGCCCGCCAGCCTGCCGAGCCAGCCGCTGGGGTTCGCGAACGGGTTGTTCATTTCTCGACGCTCGCACTTCAAGCGGGGTTGAAGTCAAATGGGGGCATGGACCAGATGACGATCGGTGAGGCGGCCCAACTTCTCGGCCTCAACACGTCGGCGCTGCGCTACTACGAGGACCGTGGCCTGGTCACGCCCGGACGACGCGGCGGCCGTGGCACGAGCCGAGCGACCAGTGGCGTGAGGTGGTGACCAAGCAGATCGCGGCGCTCGACGACCTCATCGCCAGGGGCGGCAGCGCCCGCAACTTCCTCGAGCACGGGTTGGCCTGTCCCGCGGATCACCCCGTGGACGAGTGCGAGCACATGATCGACGTGCTCGACAAGCGTCTCGGAGGGGTCACCATCGAGCAACTCGCGACCGAACACGGCCGAGAAGTGCCTAGCGCTTTCTGAGTAGCACCGCGGCGCCCCCGACCACCGCCCCGATCAACAGCAGCACGGCCAACGTCGGGCTGACCAGCCACCACACCAAGCCGACGCCGATGAGAACCGGCGAGACGGCGAACAGCACCATGCCCGGATGCTGTTTGATGACCGCGACGGCGCTCTGCGCCCTGACCCGGTCGATTTCCTTTGCCATGTCCTCAGAATGCCATCGCCGGCCGACTAATTTGGACGCCATGACAGGAACCGGACCTGGAAGTTGGCAACCCGACCCCGAGGGTCGCTACGAATACCGATGGTTTGACGGGCAACGCTGGACCGATCAGGTGTCGCACCGCGGTCAGGTCAGCCGGGCACCGCTGATGTCCCTGTCGCGGTCGACCCCGCCGCAGGCGGCCCCCGTCGGCGACGGATTCGCCGGTATCACCGGCGATCTGGTCGACGGACGCTTCAGCGAGAAGGAGGCCAAACCGATCGGCAACCAGAACTCGAAGCTGTTGCGGGTGCGCTTGGGCGAACCGTTCATGGCGCGCCAGGGCTCGATGGTCGCCTATCAAGGCAACGTGGACTTCGCGTTCGAGGGCGGCGGTGCCTCAAAGTTCATCAAGAAGGCGCTTACCGGTGAGGGTTTGCCGTTGATGCGATGCCAGGGCCAGGGCGACGTGTTCCTCGCCGAACGCGCCTACGACGTGCATCTGCTGAACCTCAACCACTCCGGGCTGTCGATCAGCGGCAAGAACGTGCTGGCGTTCTCGTCGAGTCTCGACTGGAACATCGAGCGGGTGCGGGGCGGCAGCATGGTCGCGGGCGGGCTGTTCAACACGACATTGCGCGGCACCGGTTGGGTGGCGCTGACCACCGACGGACCGCCGGTCGTGCTGAACGCCGCGGAGGCGCCGACATTCGCCGACACCAATGCCGTGGTGGCATGGTCGGCGAACCTGCAGACGCAGTTGAAGACGAGCTTCAAGGCCGGTGCGCTGATCGGCCGGGGTTCGGGTGAGGCGGTGCAGGTGTCGTTCTACGGTCAGGGCTTCGTGATCGTGCAACCCTCTGAGGGCGTGCCACCGGTCGCGACGGCCTAAGCCTCCAGAAGCACCGTCACCGGGCCGTCGTTGACCAGCGCGACCTGCATGTCGGCGCCGAACACACCGGTTTCGACATGCGCGCCGAGGCCGCGCAGCGCGTCGGCGAACGCTGTCACGAGAGGCTCGGCGACGGCGCCGGGTGCGGCGGCGTTCCAGGTCGGACGCCGACCCTTCGCGGTGTTGGCGTAGAGGGTGAATTGGCTGACCACGAGAATCGGCGCGCCGACGTCGGATGCCGACTTCTCATCTTCGAGAATCCTTAGCTGCCAGAGCTTTTCGGCCAACCGCTGTGCCTTCCCGGTGTCGTCGTCGTGTGTGACGCCCACCAGGGCCAACAATCCCTGGCTGTCCGGGTCGATGGCGCCGACGATCTCACCGTCGACCGTCACTGACGCTGAGGTCACCCGCTGGACGAGGATGCGCATGACCGCAGATGCTGCCAGACGACTAGCGTGTCGAGCGTGCCAGTGTGGGGTAGCAACGTCATCGACGGTCACTACGCCGGCCATCCCGGCCTGCTTTACCAGCCGCGTCCGACCACGTTCGTCGAACTGCTCGACGGCGCGCAGCGCTGGAGCGAACGCACCTTCCTGGTGCAGGGCAGGCGACGCATCACCTACGCCGAGTTCATCGACGCGATGGGCGCGGCGCGGCAGTACCTGCGCGAGTTGGGGATAACGCGTGGCGACCGAGTACTTCTGTTTGCCTACAACAGCCCGGAGTGGGCGCTCGCGCTATGGTCGCTGTGGACCGTCGGTGCCGTACCGGTGCTGGGCAACCGGTGGTGGAGCGACAAAGAGGTCGAGCACGCCGTCACGCTCCTGACGCCCGCACACGCGATCAGCGACACCGAGCTTGCATCGGTGGCCGCCACCGACATCGCCGCACTGCGGGTCTGCTTCGATGCAGTAGGCCAGGGCGCCGTCGAGGAGTTGGACGAGGATTCCGTGGCGGTCATCCTGTTCACCTCCGGCAGTTCGGGAATGCCGAAAGCTGTTGAGCTGTCGCGCCGAGCCGTGATCTGCAACCAGCACAGCATCCTGCTGCGCAGCGGTCGGTTACCGGACCAACTGGATATGGCTTCGCCTCAAGTGGTGAATCTCGCAAGTACGCCGATGTTTCAAGTCGGCGGGCTGTCCAACCTGATCACGCAGTTCCTCACGGGGGGCCGGATCGTGTTGACCGAAGGGCGTTTTAACCCGAGGCAGATTCTCGAGCTGATCCAGACCGAGCGGGTGCAATCGTGGGGTGCGGTGCCGACGATGGCGATCCGGGTGCTCGAACACCCCGACTTCGACGCCTACGACTTGTCCAGTCTGCGGTCGTGGCCGCTGGGCGGCGCGCAGGTGACCACCGCGCTGCTGGACCGCATCCGCGCGAAGATGCCGGGGTTGCGCCGCCGGGGCCTGGCCAACACGTGGGGAATGACCGAAGCGGGCGGCTTCTTGACGATGGCCGTCGGCAGCGACCTGGAGCGCTATCCGGGTACAGTCGGCCGGCCCTATCCCGTGGTGGAACTCAAGATCGACGGACCCGATGCCGACGGTGTCGGCGAAGTGCTGGCCCGCTCCCCCTCCGTCATGCGCGGCTATGCCGGAATCGACGACGGCACAGTCGATTCCGATGGGTGGCTGCACACCGGCGATCTCGGCCACCTCAACGAGAACGGCTATCTGTTCATCGACGGCCACAGCAAAGACGTCGTGATCCGCGGCGGGGAGAACATCGCGTGCCCGCATGTCGAGGCGGCGATAGCCACTCATCCGTCGGTTGTCGAGGTCGCTGCGGTCGGACTTCCCCATCCGGACCTCGGCGAGGAGTTGGCCGCCGTCGTCGTGCACAGGCCCGGTGTCCGCCCGCCGACAGCCCAGGAACTGCGCGATCACCTCGACGGAGTGGTCGCGTACTTCGCGATACCGACGCGCTGGCAGATCCGCAGCGAACCGCTGCCGACGCTGGCGGGCGAGAAGGTCGACAAGCGGACGCTGGCTGCGCAGTTTCGGACGTAGCTCGATGGCGCGGCCCGCACTAGAGGGTGGCCAGCAGGCCTCGCATCGTGTCGATCTCCTTCTGCTGAGTCGTCTCGATGGTCTTCGCCAGGTCTATCGCAGCGGGGTACTGCCCGTCCTTGATCTCGCTCTGCGACATGGTGATTGCGCCCTCGTGATGTGAGATCATCTGCGTCAGAAACAGTTTCGACGCCTCAACACCTTGTGCGTTAGTCAACGCCGTCATGTCCGCTTCCGACATCATGCCCTGCATACCCGGCATGTCGTGTCCGGCCATCGGCGGCATCGCGGGGCTGCCCCACTGCGTCAACCAACCCTGCATTTGCTGGATCTCGGGCCCCTGGGCGGCCTTGATCTGGTTCGCCAGGTCGATGACGCGCGGATCGATGCCCTGTTTGGCGAGCAGCATGTCGCTCATCTCGATGGCCTGCTGATGGTGCGGGATCATGTGTTGGGCGAACATCACGTCCGCGTCGTTGTGGGCCTCGGCCGCCGCGGTGGCCGACGAAGTGTGCGTGGCCGGGTGCTCGGTTTCGTTGGAGCCGCCACAGCCGGTCAGGACGGCCAACGCCGCCAGGGCGCTGATTCCGATCAGGGTCGTTCGCTTCCACATAGCCATGGGCCCTTTCTACACGTTGCATACCCTAGGGGGGTATGGTACACATGACTCATGAGCACAACCACGGTGACCGTCATGGGCATGAACTGCGGGGGATGCGCAGCCTCGGTGCGTGAGGAACTCGGCGAGATTCCCGGCGTACACGGCGTCGATGTAGATCTCGGCACCGGCACGGTGATCATCGAAAGCGAGGATCCGGTCACCGACGCCGCGATCAGGAACGCCGTTGAGGAAGCCGGCTACCAGTTGGCGGGCTGATGAACGCCGCACAGAAGTTGGCGGCTTTCATCGTCGGACTGGCGGTGGTGTTCGTCGCGGCGGTGTTCGTCGGCAAGGCCGTCGACCCCGAGGTGCGACAGGTGCCCGCCCACGAGGCGACCCACGCCGCGCACGACGACACCTACTCTTTGGAGCTGAGCAACAACCTGTTCGGACAACCAGGGCCGATGAGCCGTCGATGCTGACCATGACGGTGACTCGCGACGGTGAGCCGGTCACCAAACTGCAGCCGTATCTGGGTGCCTACGGTCATCTGGTGGCGTTGCGTGTGGCCGATCTGGAGTATCTGCATGTCCATCCGACGGGCGACGCGTCGGCAGGACCCGACATCGGCTTCCACACCACCTTTCCGAGTGCGGGCGCCTACCGGCTGTTCCTCGACTTCCAGCATGCGGGCGTGGTCCGCACCGCGGCGTTCACGGTGTCCGTCGACGAGGGTGATCCGTCATGACGTCGGTCGAATTGTCGATTGACGGGATGACGTGTGCGTCATGTGCCCATCGAATCGAGAAGAAGCTCAACAAACTCGACGGGGTGACCGCGACGGTCAACTTCGCCACCGAGAAGGCTCACGTCGAATACCGCAATGAGGTGACACCCGCACAGTTGGTGGCAACCGTAAAAGACGCGGGCTACCAAGCGCATCTGCCCGAGGAGCCCGCCGAAGCGATCGCGGATCCGACGGCGTCGGTTCGGCACCGGCTGCTGATCTCGGCGGCGTTGACGGTGCCGGTGGTCGCGATGGCGATGGTGCCCGCACTGCAGTTCACGTACTGGCAATGGCTGTCGTTGGTGCTCGCGGCGCCGGTGGTGGTCTGGGGGGCGTGGCCGTTCCACCAGGCGGCGTGGGCGAACCTGCGACACGGCACCGCAACCATGGACACGCTGATCTCGATGGGCACGCTGGCCGCGCTGGGTTGGTCGGTGTACGCGCTGTTCTGGGGAACCGCCGGCATGCCGGGGATGAGGCATGCGTTCGATTTGACGATCGCGCGCACCGACGGCACCGGCAACATCTACCTCGAAGCCGCGGCCGGGGTGACCACGTTCATCCTCGCGGGACGCTATTTCGAAGCGCGGGCCAAACGACGTGCGGGCGCAGCGTTGGAGGCGCTGCTCGAACTCGGTGCCAAGGACGTCGCGGTGCTCAGAGATGGTGTCGAACAACGCATTCCGGTCGAGCAGCTGTCGGTGGGCGACGAGTTCGTGGTGCGCCCTGGCGAGAAGATCGCCACCGACGGTGTGGTGCTCGACGGCGCATCGGCCGTCGACGCCGCGATGCTCACCGGTGAATCGGTGCCGGTCGACGTGCGGCCAGGCGACCGCGTGGTCGGTGCGACCGTCAACGTCGACGGACGGCTTGTGGTGCGGGCCAGCAGAATCGGCGCCGACACGCAGTTGGCACAGATGGCACGTCTCGTGGAGGAAGCGCAGAACGGTAAGGCTGCGGCGCAACGATTGGCCGACAAGATCTCCGGGGTGTTCGTGCCGATCGTCATCGCGCTGTCGGTGGCGACGCTCGGTTTCTGGATCGGCGCGGGCGGCTCGGTCGCTGCGGCGTTCACCGCTGCGGTGGCGGTGCTGATCATCGCGTGCCCGTGCGCGCTCGGGTTGGCCACGCCCACCGCGCTGATGGTCGGCACCGGCCGCGGCGCCCAGCTGGGGATTCTGATCAAGGGCCCCGAGGTGCTCGAGTCCACTCGCCGCGTCGACACCATCGTGCTGGACAAGACGGGCACCGTGACCACCGGAACGATGACACTGCTGGACGTGATCACGCCCGACGGTGAACAACCCGACGAAGTCCTGCGATTGGCTGGGGCGCTCGAGGATTCGTCGGAGCACCCGATTGCCAAGGCGATCGCGTCGGGAGCCCGCGACAAGGTGGGCGACCTCCCGAGCGTAGCCGAGTTCAAGAGCCTGGAAGGGCTCGGCGTGCAGGGCCGCGTGGCCGGGCACGACGTGGTGGTCGGGCGACGGCGGCTGTTCGATCTGCCTGAGCCGCTCGCGAAGGCGGTGCAGGAGGCCGAATCCGAGGGCAAGACCGCGGTGACCGTCGGCTGGGATGGCCTGGCGCGCGGGGTGCTCGTCGTCGCCGATGCGGTGAAGCCGACGTCGGTCGAGGCGATCGCCGAGCTTCGGCGGATGGGATTGACGCCGATCATGCTGACCGGCGACAGCCACGCAGCGGCCAGGGTGATCGCGAGGCAGGTGGGCATCGACGAGGTGATCGCCGAGGTGCTGCCTGCGGAGAAGGTTGCTGCGGTCAAACGTCTGCAGGGCGACGGCAGGGTGGTGGCGATGGTCGGCGACGGCGTCAACGATGCCGCGGCCCTGGCGCAGGCGGATCTCGGCCTGGCGATGGGCAGCGGCACCGACGTCGCGATCGAGGCCAGCGACCTCACCTTGGTGCGCGACGATCTGCGCGCGGTCCCCGACGCAATCCGGTTGTCGCGTAGCACGTTGACCACGATCAGGGGCAACCTGTTCTGGGCGTTCGCGTACAACGTCGCGGCCCTTCCCCTCGCCGCGGCCGGCCTGCTCAACCCGATGATCGCCGGGGCTGCAATGGCGTTCAGCTCCGTCTTCGTGGTCAGCAACAGTCTTCGACTGCGTCGATTCCGCGCGTCACGCTGACTATGGGTGGTCTTCTTCGGGTGTGAGGTATCGGTCGGGGTGGTGGTAGTTGTTGATGCGGGTTTGTCCGGTGTCCAGGTGTGGTGGCGGGATCCATTCGGTGCGGCCGTCGGCGCGTTTGCGGGTGGTCCAGCCCTGGTCTTCGACGGCACGGTTGTCGGGCCCGCAGGCCAGGGTCAGGGTGTCGATGTTGGTTTCGCCGTGATCGGCGATCCAGCCGTCGACGTGGTGGACCTGGCACCAGTAGCCGGGCACGGTGCAGCCGGGCCGGGTGCAGCCGCGGTCCATCGCGTGTAACACGATGCGCTGCCCCGGGGTGGCGAAGCGTTTGGCCCGCCCGCAGTACAGCGGTTGGCGGGTGTGCTTGTCATAGATCACCAGATAGTGGTGGGCCTGTGCGGCCAGGGCGATCACGTCGCGCATCGGCACCAGGGTCCCTGCGGCGGTCACCCCCACCCCCGCGGCGGCCTGGAGATCCTGCAGCGCGGCGCTGATGATGATGGTGGCAGGCAACCCGTTGTGTTGACCCAACTGCCCGGAGGCCAGCACGGCGCGGCCCATCGCGGTCAACGCGTCGTGATGGCGCTGCCCGGTGGTGCGGGTATCGCGCTGCACCGCGTCTTGGCTGGGCTGGCCGTCCACACGTGGGTTTGCGTCGTCGGGATTGCACATCCCCGGGGCGCCCAGGGTGGCCAGCACCGCCTCCAGCGTGGCGGCGCCCTGCGGGTCGAGCAGTCCCTCGATGCGGGTCATCCCCCGGGCGTCTTGGGTGTGCAGCTTCAGGTAGCGGCGCCGGGCCCGATCGGCGTCGTCGGGTAACTCGCCGTCCTGGTCGAGCAGCGTCGCCAACCGCTTCGCAGCCACCCGTAACTCGGTGGGCCCCAACCCGGTCGCGATGCGCGCCAGATCCGCCTCGACCAGCCCGCGGGTGTGCGCGTCGATACACCGGGGCAACGTGTCGAAGAACTTCTCGATGACCGCCACATGCTCGGCGCTGATCTGGCCGCGGGCCTGGGCGGCGGCCACGTTCGGCCACGCCGGCGCCAACGGCTCACCGGTGAGCGCGGTGCGCGGCCCCAACAATTCCGCCTGGGTGATGCGCCGGTTGGCTTCGGCCTCAGTGATCCGCAGCGCGGTGCACAGCACCTTGGGCCAACTGGTGGCACCCAACGCCTTCGGTGTGCTCTGGGTGGTCAGGTGATGGATGAGTTTGTGGTCGACTGCAGGTTGGCGGCGATAGTTCTGCTCGAGCCGGGTCTGGATGGCCAACGCCTCGGGTCCGCTCAGCGCGGTGAAATCCAGCCCGGCCATTTCGGCCTGGACCTGCTCCCAGCGCCCCAGCGTGGCGAGGATCTCCTCGCGATCCGACACCATACATCGAACATTAGTTCGAACCACTGACGCCTGCAGAAAGTCATCCACAGGCTTCAGCGAGGGCGATCAGCCGCTTGGCAGCCACTGCGGCGCCGTCGGTGCGGATCAAGCCGGCCACGTCGCTGGCCCGAGTACGGGTCTCGGCCGCCAACGCCGTCGCGAGCGCCGCCGACAGCGACTCGACCGTCGGCGTCGGGCCGTCGTGGGCGGCACCGATGCCGAGGTCTGCGACCCGGCCGGCCCAGAACGGCTGGTCCGCGAACTGCGGGACGACGACCTGCGGCACACCGGCGCTGGCCGCCGTGGTCGTGGTTCCCGCGCCACCGTGGTGGACGACTGCGGCCACCCGCCGGAACAGCGCTTGGTGGTTCACCTCGCCGACGGCCAGGCAGTCGTCGGCGTCGTCCGTGAGGTTCAGGTCGGCCCATCCGCGGCCGATCACCACGCGCCGGCCATGCCTGCGAATCGCCTCGACGGCCACCGAAGCGAGGTCCGCCGGGGCGCGGACGCTACCCATGCTGACGTACACCGGCGGGGATCCGGCGTCCAGGAACGCGGCCAGATCGGCAGGCAGCGGACGATCGTCGGGCAGCATCCACGCGCCGGTCTGCACGACGTCGAGATACGGCGAACCGGGCCACGGCGCCAACACCGGATCCGTCGCCAACCACGGCTGATCGGTGAAGACGTGCCCGCGGACGTCGTCCACCGGCGACAGACCGAGTGCCACGCGATGGGTGTTGAGCGGTTCGCGGTACAACGCATTCACGCGCTCGGCGTCGATCTGCCAGAGCACCTTGTTGTCCGTCTCGCCTGGCGGAAACGGTTTACCGGGCCTTGGTAGCGGCGCGCGATCCGGCGACGGAAACGAACCCGTGTGGAAGGCCGCGAGCACATACGGAATTCCCCGCTTCTCGGCGACCGACCGCACGCCCGCGGGCATCAACCCGGTCGCCAGCACCGCGTCGCACCCCTCGGCGGCCGGGCCCACCGTCTGGAACTGAGCGGCGACCAACGCCGCCGCGACGCGCGGGGCGTCGGCAGGTGTCGACGGTTTCGTCCCGTCTTTGCCGTGCACGAGCGCACGCACCGACAAGCCCGCGGGCACCATGTCGACACCGACGCGGGCCGCCAACTCCGCGAAGTCCGGAGGTGCGCACAACAGCGCCTCCGCGCCGAGTTCCTGTAGTCGCACCGCGAGACCCAGGAGTGGTTCGACGTCCCCGCGCGATCCCCACGTCGACAACAACACACGCAATTTCACTGCCCTCACTCCCGAATATTGGCTTCGGGCAGGCATTTTCAACCACCACCGGGGTCTTGCCGCAAGCCCCCCTATGCGCTATAGATTGAGAGTGGGAGGGAAATCAATCGCCCGCCCGTCGCGCGCGGAACAGCTTGACCTCCGACTTGATCCCTTTCAGGCGCCGCGCTCCCGCAAATGACCACGTGAACCGGTCGTCATCGCCGATCGCTTCACGTGCCGATTCCGACGTCAGGACGGACCCGGGCCGCGCTGCCCCGGTGACGCGGCTGGCGAGGTTCACCGAGCTGCCGAACCAGTCCCCCGCCCTGCTCACCGCCATGCCGGTGGCCATCCCCGCGCGCAGACGGGGCAGATCCTCGTCACCTTCGGTGGCATCGACGAGGCTCAGCACCGCGTCCAGGAGGGCGGCGGGCTCCGAACTCACGAACATCACCTCATCGCCGATGGTCTTGATGAAACGCACCGGCGGGACCGCCACCTCGTGCGCCAGATCGGCCAGCCGGTGGGCCAATTGCTCGAGATCCTCCGGCGGCACTGCTTCGCCGAGCCGGGTGAAGCCGACGAGGTCCGCGAACGCGATCGTCACCAGGCGAGCGCCGGGAAGACGTTGCCCCTCGGCCCGCTCACGCGCGGTGACGGCTTCGGTTTCCATCTGATGGCGCAGTTGAAACCGCAGCATCTCATCGATCATGGGCCCGAGCATCGGGGCGATTTCCCGCACCAACGCCTCGGAATTCTTGGCTATCTGAAGCTCCGTCGCGGTCGGGTCCACCAGCGTCGCCAGCACCGCATATCGCATCACTTCGGTCGTGCGCGACAGCCCTTCCGCGAGCACCCTGGTGATCTGAACCAGATGGTCGGGGCCGATGCCCAGTTCGATTGCCTTCTGCGCGAATGAGGCGGCCTCGGCGTCGGCGCGCAGGAGCACGGGCACATCCGGATCGTCGACGGTCGGCAATCCCATGGCGCGCTGGATGCGCTCGAGGACGTCGAGGTCGACGCCGGTCTTCTCGCTGGCTTCTCTAGCGGAGACATAGACGCCGTCGTCGCCGAGGATGCGACGTGACACCAACAGCGCCGGTGTGTAGCTGTTCCTGATCTGCTCGACGGTGATGCCCTGCTCGAGCAGCCAGGGGATCAACTCGGCGCGCTCGTCGCGAGCCTTGCCCTCCAGACCGTCGAGCAGCCCGGACGCTTCGATGTCGAAGTCTTCGGCCACCGCCACAACGTATACCGCAGAGGTGGAATATTCGGCTGCATGTCCACCGATCTGTACGGCTTCGCGCCGATCGTCGGCGACCGCGCCCGGATACTGATCCTGGGCAACATGCCGAGCGTGATGTCGCTGGGCGCGCAGCAGTATTACGCCAATCCGCGCAACGCGTTCTGGCGGATCACCGGCGAGATCTTCGGATTCGATGCGGACGCGCCGTATGACGATCGAACGGCGGGCCTGACCGCGCACGGCGTCGCGGTCTGGGACGTGCTGAAGTCCTGTCGCCGCGTGGGCAGCCTCGATTCGGCCGTCGAGCCGGACAGCATGGTGCCCAACGACTTTCACGAGTTCTTCGCCGAGCATGCCGATCTGGAGGCGGTGTTGTTCAACGGCGCCGCCGCCGAGAGGAACTTCAACCGGCTGGTGCGCGTGGCACCGGACTATCGGTACCGGCGGCTGCCGTCGACCAGCCCTGCCCAGACCATGCGCTACGCCGACAAGCTGGCGGCATGGCGGGAAGCGCTCGCAGCGCACCGATAACCGTCCGGGGCGAGTGGCTGACCCCTATCCTCAGTTCAGCAGGCCATGGGGGTTACCGATGTCGGCTGCGTTGACATGCCGGACGTGCGGGGGCGAACCACGCGAGGGCGCCCGGTTCTGCGATGCCTGCGGTGCGCCGATGACGGTGCCGCGGCCTGCTGCGGAGTACAAGCAGGTGACGGTGCTGTTCGCCGACGTCGTGCGGTCGATGGACATCGCCGCGTCACAAGGCGCGGAGCGCCTTCGCGAGATGATGGCGGATCTGCTGGACCGGTCGGCGGCAGCCGTGAAGCGATATGGCGGAACGCTGAGCCAGTTCACCGGCGACGGCATCATGGCCGTGTTCGGCGCGCCAATCATGTTGGAAGACCATGCATTCCGGGCCTGCATGGCGGCTCTGGACATCCAAAAGGAGGTCGGCTCGACACTGCCGTTACGCATCGGGCTGAACTCCGGACAGGTCATCGCCGGTGAAATCGGTTCCAGCGTTGCGCCTTACACGACTATCGGGGAACAGGTCGGGATGGCCCAACGCATGGAATCGGCCGCCCCGCCGGGCGGGGTGATGCTCGGCGAGTCGACTGCGCGCCTGGTCGAGAACGCGGTGTTGCTCGCCGACCGAGAACTCGTCCGAATCAAAGGCACGAACGTTCCTGTCGCCGCCCGACGCCTGCTCGCGGCAGGCGGTGCACATCCGACCGCGCGTATCGAGTCGACACTCGTGGGTCGTACCTGGGAACTCGACACAGTCACCGCTATCCTCGCCGAAACAACAACCGGTATGGGCGGTGTCGTCAACATTGTCGGTCCGGCAGGTATCGGAAAGAGCCGGCTCATCCGTGAAGTCTCCGCAGTCGCGGCGAAAGGTGAGCTGCCGGTGTTCACCACCTACTGCGAATCGCACACCAGTGACGTTCCTTTCCACGTGATCGGCCGTCTGATGCGCGCGATCTCGGGAGTCGAGGGCCTCGACAGACAGGCCGCGCGTGCGCACCTTCGGGCGCAAACGCCCCATATCGGCGCCGACGATGTGCGAATGCTCGAGGACCTACTCGGAATCCGCGATCCGACCGAGACGCTCCCCGCTATTGGACCCGACGCGCGTCGACGCCGACTGACCGCGTTGATCAAGGCGAGTTCCACGGCACGAACGGAGCCCGCCGTATACGTCGTTGAAGACGCTCACTGGATCGACGAGGCCAGTGAGTCGATGCTCGCGGATTTCATCGCGGTCATCCCGCAGACCAGATCGCTGATGCTGATCACGTACCGCCCGGAATACGAGGGTGCGCTGACCCGCACCCAAGGCACGCAGACAATCGCGCTGCGACCGCTGACCGACGAGCAGGTGACCACACTCACGAAGGAGTTGCTCGGCACAGATCCTTCATTGGGCGGGTTGACAGCTTTGGTCGCGGAACGGGCTGCCGGAAACCCCTTCTTCGCCGAGGAGACGGTGCGTGACCTGGCCGAGCGCGGGGTGCTTGTGGGCCGGCCCGGGTCGTACCAACTACATGGGGACGTAACCAGCGTCGACGTCCCTGCTTCTCTGCAAGCCACCATCGGGGCTCGTATCGACCGCCTGGATCCTGCGGCGAAGAGAACACTCAACGCGGCCGCCGTCGTCGGGATGCGCTTCGACGCCGAACTGCTGACGGCGCTTGTCGAAGAGCACGACGTGACACCGTTGATCGAAGCGCAGCTTGTCGACCAGGTCAGGTTCACGCCGTCGGCCGAATACAGCTTCCGGCACCCACTCATCCGGGCCGTCGCCTACGAGGCTCAACTGAAAGCCGATCGCGCGCTACTTCATCGACGGTTGGCTTCGGCGATCGAATCGCGCAAACCGGGTGACGAGAACGCGGCCCTGATCGCCGAACATCTAGAGGCGGCCGGCGATCTATCCGGCGCTTTCGGCTGGCACATGCGCGCGGCGACCTGGTCGACATGGCGAAACATCGCGGCCGCGCGATCAAGTTGGAACAGGGCCAAACAGGTCGCCGACCGGTTGTCCGACGACGTACCCGATCACATGGCCATGCGCATAGCGGCACGCACGCAGTTGTGCGCCAATGCATACCGTCTTGGTGTCAAAGGGCTCGACACCGGCTTTGAGGAGCTGCGTCGCCTGTGCACGGCGGCCGGCGATCAGCGGTCGCTGGCCGTCGGAACGTGCGGATTGCTGATGGCCAGGCAGCTGGAAGGCCTTGGGCACGAACAAGAGTCGTCGCGCCTCGCCTCCGAGTTGCTCCAACTTCTCGATGCCATCGACGACCCGACGTTGGTCGTTGCGCTCTCTGTGCCGCCGATGTCGGCCAATATGGAGGCCGGTCGCTTCTCTACCGTCCTGGCGCTGGCGCAGCGGGTCATCGACTTGGCCGAGGGCGATGTGACCGGGGGCAGGATGTTGACCGTCTCTCCGCTCACGACCGCGCTGTCGTATCGCGGGCTGAACAGGTGCCTGATGGGTCTGCCCGGCTGGCGGGATGATTTCGCACAGGCCATTGAGGCGGCCGACACGATCGAGCCCGCGATGCGCTCCGGTGCGCTGTGGACCGTTCGCCTCATCCCGATCGCCAACGGCATCCTGTTGCCGGATGCAGTGGCTCTCAGAGAGACCACTGAGATACTTTCTGCGGCGGAACAATTCGGCGACGATTTCGTGTTGGACATGGCCAGGGCGACACGGGCGATCACTGTCGTGCATCAGGAAGGACCGCTGCGTGACGAGGGTTACCAACTGCTCGCAGAGCTGGCCGCGTCGGACACCTACCACTTCAGCAACAATCTGCGTGTGATACAGCTGCACCTGGCGAGAGAGAAAGCCAGAACCGGTGACCTCGACGGGGCGGTCGAACTGGTCCGTGCGGCGCTCGACGAGCTGTACGCGGCAGAGGCCGCACAGTGGATCGCGAAAGCCACCTCCGTACTCGTCGAGTCGCTGTTGCGACGCCGCTTGGACAGCGACGTCGACGAGGCGCAGAGAGCCATCGACAGATTGGCGGCCTATCCGACTGAGCCGGGCTTTGTGCTGCATGACCTCTGGCTGCTGCAGTTGCGTGCGCTGCTGGCCGACGCGCGCGGCGACAAGGCGACGTACCGCGACTGTCGCGACCGCTATCGGCAAATGGCGACCGGCCTGGACTTCGAGGGCCACATGGCGTGGGCGGCGGCGATGGATTAAGACACCGGCGGGCGGCGCTGCGCCCACGGCCGGGCCTGCTCGATCTGCGCCGCCAGCGACAGCAACGTCGCCTCGTCAGATGGCCTGCCCACCAGCTGAATTGAGGTCGGCACACCGTCGCCGTCCAGATCCCACGGCACCGCCGCCGCGGGCTGACCTGTCACGTTGAACATCGCCTGGAACGGAACGCGCTGCGCCACGAACGCCAGTGTCGAAACCGCGCCTCTCCGCTGGTACGCGCCGATACGCGACGGACCCGTCGCCGTACCGGGTGTGACGACCACGTCGACGTCATCGAAGATCGAAAGGACCCGTTCGATTACTTGACTTTCCGCGCCGCGGATGGCGTTCATGCGCCGATCCGAGATCAGTCCGCCGATCCGGGCGAAACCACGGGTGCGGCGTTCGAGTCGCTCCGGGTGTGGCAGCAACCGCACTTCGTCGGCCACGCCGCGGAAGTACCGCGGCAGACCCTGGCCGTACATGCCGGACGGCGGATAGTCGGGATCCCGCGTCACCACCTCGTGTCCGAGTTCTCGCAGCAGGACCCCTGCCTCCTCCACCGCCGCCCGCTGCGCCTTGCCGACGCGCGCAGTCAACGGTGGAGGAACCTTGAGGCTCAATGCAATTCGCAACCGACCAGGCAGGCGGTTGGCGGCAGCCACGAAATCATTTCCTGGCGCCGTGGCGTCGAGGAACAGCGCGGCGTCCTCCACCGTGCGCGCCATCGGCCCGTTCACGCTCAATCCGTTCCACGCGTCGTCATGCGGCGCCATGGGCACCCGGTCGCGCTGCGGCTTGATCCCGAACAACCCGCACCACGTCGACGGGATCCGGATCGAACCCATGCCGTCCGAACCCAGCGCCATCGATGTCAGTCCGGCCGCCACCGCGGCGCCGCTACCCCCGCTGCTGCCGCCTGGCGTGTAGTCGGTGTTCCACGGGTTGCGGGTGGCACCGAAAGTGACGGTCTCGGTGAACGACCAGATCGTCATCTCCGGCACCGAAGTTTTGCCGATGATAACCGCGCCCGCGCACCGCAGTCGTCGCACCACCTCGGCATCCTGGCTGACCACAGGGCCGTGCGCGGCGGTGCCGTACGTGGTCACCTCACCCGCGACATCCACGTCGTCCTTGATGGCGATGGGCACGCCGAGCAGCGGCAACCGCTCCCCCGCATCCAGTCGCGCCTGCGCCGCGGCTGCCTCTTTGCGTGCACTGTCGGCCAGCACCACGCGATATGACCTCAGGTCGCGATCGATCCGGCTGACCCGGTCGAGGTAGACGTCCAACAGGGCCTGCGCCGTGACGGCGCCGTCGGCAAGCAATCGCGCCTGCTGTGCGGCACCGGCGAACGCGAGCTCATTGCTGTCCACGCAATCTCCTAATGTCCATGGGCTGCGGCGTATTCGCCGGGTGTGGTGCCCAACATCGCGCGGAAGTCGTTGATGAAATGAGCCTGGTCGTACCAGCCGAGCCGGATCGCGAGATCGGCGTGGTCGATGCCCGGCGTGCTCTCGATTTCGAGTGCGGCCTGCTGTAACCGATACCGGCACAGCACCCATTTGACCGGCACGCCGACGTAACGGCGGAACAGGCGCTGCGTGGTGCGCTGGCTCCACGGCGAGAACTGCATCACCTGTTCGACACGGTGCAGCCCGTCGTCGTCGCGGATCCGTTCCACCAGTTTGCGCAGCCGTACATAGGTGTCGTCGAGCGGCGCTCCCGATGCGATTGCGGATTCCATTGCGGCCAAACAGGTCTCGACATCGTGTGGTGCATCGGCCAGCAGATCCTCTGCGCGCTCGACCCTGCCGGTCAACGACGCGGCGTCGCGCCCGTAGCGCGCGGTGAAGCCACCGGGGTGAAAGCGTGCGCCGACGACAGTGCCGATACCGCGGATCGTCGTGCGGAAGACGCGTTCGACGACCCCGTGCAGCAGCACCGCGGGCAACTCGTGACCGTGCCGGCTACCGTCGGTGCCCCATTCGGTCGTCAGGTGCACAGCGGGAAACGTAATCACTGTGCTGTCGAATGGGTCGTCGAGGTTCCAGCTCACCGACCAGTAGTGCTCGACGAACCGGGCGGCGTCACCGGCCGGCGCCCAGCGTTCGAGGTCGAACACCGAGGCGGATGCGGCGCGGCCCACCACACCACGTTCGGGTGCGGCGTGCGCCGTCGCGTTCCGAGCACCCATACAGACCAGGCTACGAACTAGTCGATGCGGATCACGTAGGTTCCGTCTTCGTCGCGCTCGACCTGGCGGTCGTTCGCGTTGACCCAGACGATCGGATCACCCGGTGACCCGACGAACGCGTTGGTCATCCCTCCGCCAGGGGACAGATAGGCGCTCCACTGCTCGCCAGGCGAGAACACGGTCAGAATCTCTTCGCCGTTTGCCCGGCGTATCGAGAGCGTATGGCCGTTGTCGTCCTCTTCGGTGTCTTCCATGTCGTCAGTGGATTCGTCTTCGAAATCGGCATCGTCAAGCACGCCGATCAGCCTAGCCAGTCGCGTTTTTCCAATACCGCCGAGCGGCGCCGCGCGACGATGCCGACATGAGTAGCAACGCAATTCCGGAGGGCTACACCAGCCTGACCCCCTTCCTCTGCGTCGACGGTGCGGCGCAAGCGATCGACTTCTACGTGTCGGTGTTCGGCGCCAAGCTCGTCGACCGGATGGACGGCCCCGACGGCGCGGTCGCGCACGCAGAACTCGACTTCGGCAACGGCCGCCTGCAACTCGGCGACCCGGCGGAGGCCTATCAGATCGCTGCACCAGACCCGACGGCACCGGCCACCCACTCGGTGGCCCTCTACTGCGAGGACGTCGACGCGGTGGTCACCAAGGCAGAACGGGCGGGAGCCACCATCCGCGAGCCTGCGCAGACGTTCGTCACCGGCGACCGATTCGCCTCGATCCTGGACCCGTTCGGTCAGCGCTGGACCGTGATGACCCGCGTCGAGGATGTCTCCGCTGAAGAACGCGACCGCCGCTTGGCCGAGTGGGCCGAGGAAAACGTCGGTGGCTAACGTGGCGGAATGTCCTGTGTCTTCTGCGCCATCGTCGCCGGTGAAGCCCCGGCCATCCGGATCTACGAGGACGACGACTACCTGGCCATCCTCGATATCCGCCCGTTCACCCGCGGTCACACCCTGGTCATCCCCAAACGCCACACCGTCGACCTGACCGATACGCCGCCGGACACCGTCGCCGACCTGGTGCGTATCGGTCACCGCATCGCCCGCGCCGCACGCCGGTCGGGACTGCACGCCGACGGCAACAACGTCGTCATCAACGACGGCAAGGCCGCGTTCCAGTCGGTGTTCCACATCCACCTGCACGTGCTGCCCCGGCAGAACGGCGACAAGCTGTCGTTCGCCAAGGGCATGCTGCTGCGGAAGGATCCGGATCGCGAAGAGTCCGGGCGGTTGCTGCGCGAGGCCCTAGCGGAACTGGACTCGGCTACGCAAGACTGAGCCCATGAGTGGTATGCCCGCCTTGGAGAAGTACATCGGCCTGCCGTTGTTGATGCTGCACGACAAGATCTACAAGGGCACCAACGGCCGGATCGGGCATCGGATCCTGCCCGGCACCCCGCCGAACTTGCTGTTGCACACTGTCGGGGCGAAGACCGGTATCCAGCGGACCAATTCGCTGACATACGCCAAGGACGGCGGCAACTACCTGGTGGTCGCCTCCAAAGCCGGGAATCCCAAGGCGCCCGGCTGGTATCACAACCTGAAAGCCAATCCAAAGGTCGAAATCAACGTCGGGCCAAAGCGGTTCGCGGTGACGGCGAAGCCGGTACTGCCCGATGACCCCGACTACCCGCGGCTCTGGCAGATCGTCAACAAGAACAACGCCAACCGCTACGAGGCGTATCAGAAGCGCACGTCGCGCCCGATACCCGTGGTGGTGCTGACACCCTAACCGGCTCGCGTCTTGAGCTCGCGCGTCAGAGCGGCGACATCGACGTTCAGGTCGCGCAGGGTCTGCACGCCAGCGTTGTCGCCTTCGGCCAGCACACCGAGCAGCAAATGAAGCGGTCCGATCTCAGTGTGCCCGAGCCCGAGCGATTCGCGTAGCGACAGTTCGAGCGCCTTCTTCACCTCCGGGCTGAAAGGGATGTGCCCGCTTGGTGTTTCACCGCCGGCATCGCAGACCGCCCAGATGCGCCCGCGCACGGCTGCGGCATTGATGCCATGTGATTCGAGGATCGGGCCGAGTATCGGATCTGGTTGGTCCAGCACGCTCACGAGAAGAAGCTCCGCGCCGACAGACGCTTGATTCAGCGACTTGGCCTCGCGCTGCGACCCCACGATCGACTGTCGTGCTGTCTCGGTGAATCGTTCGAACATCGGGCCAGCCTGGCACTAGAACAACTCTTTGGCGAGCAACTCCAGCGTCGTGTCCCGGGCAGGCGCTGTCGCGGGATCCGTTCCCCGCCTAGCCGACGCGACCGGATTGACCATCACCTCGTCGACGTCGAACTGCTCAGCCAGCGCACGCACCTGCTCGGCCGCCTCGGTCGGAGTGCCCACCACCGCGCGCTGCAGCGCACCCTCGACCACCCGCTGGGCCTGCGGCGTCATCACCTGGCGCTGCGCATCCTCGACCAGATCCAGCGCGCCGAGCGGTTGACCTGTCCGCAGCCGGCCCATCATCTGCAGGTTCGGCAGCAGCAAAGCCATTGCCTCGTCCCGGGTTTCGGCCACCACCGCGTTGACGGTCAGGAATGTCAGCGGTTCGGGCGCCAGGTCGCTGGGCCGGAACTCCGACCGGTAGACCTCCAACGCCTCGGCGGTGCCCTGCCCCGAGAAGTGATGCGCGAACACATACGGCAGGCCTTTGGCCGCGGCCAGGTGCGCGGAGTACATCGACGAGCCCAGCAGCCACAGCTTCGGTTCTGAGGCCGCCGCCGGTGTCGCTTTGAGGATGTAGTTCTCCCGCATCAGGTCCCGCGGCAACGGCACCCGCACGCCGTGGGTGCCCATCAGCGCCACCACGTCGTCGAGGTACTGCGGGAACGCCTCGATATCCCTGTCGTCGCGGCCCGCCGCCCCGCGCAGCGCCAGCGAGGTGACCGGGTCAGAGCCCGGCGCTCTGCCGATCCCGAGGTCGATGCGCCCGGGATGGGCTGCCTCGAGCAGGGCGAACTGCTCCGCGACGGCCAGCGGCGCGTGGTTGGGCAGCATCACCCCGCCCGACCCGAGTCGCAGCTGCGCCGTTTGCGCGGCCAGGTGTGCGATCAGCACCGGTGGGCTGGTGGCCGCCACTGCAGGCATGTTGTGGTGTTCGGCGATCCAGTAACGGGTGTAGCCGAGGCGGTCGGCCGTCTGTGCGAGGTGCGTCGTCGCAGCCAGGGCATCGGACGTCGTCTGGTCCGTGCGCACCGGCACCAGGTCGAGAACGGAAAGTCGCATGGACATCTCAACGCCTCCGTTGCGCTGCTCGTTCCCGGGCCAGCGCGAAGATGTCGTCGAGCATCTGCGGGGTGAGCCTGCCGGTGAAGGTGTTCTGCTGGCTGGGGTGGTAGCAGCCGATCAGCGTCACCTCACCGAGCGTGGCGGTCGCGCCGTGCCCGAACTTCGGCGCCGGTGTCGGGGCGCCGCCGACCATCTGCAGGGCCGCGCGCCACGCGAAGCCGCCGAGCGCGATGATCACCCGGACGTCAGGACTGACCAGCCGCCACTCTGCGTCCAGCCACGGCGCGCACGTCGCACGCTCGGCCGGTGTCGGCGCGTTGCCGGGCGGAGCGCAGCGCACCGCCGCGGCCACCCGAGTGTCGTTGAGCACCAACCCATCTGCAGCATCGACGCACTCGGCCTGATTCGCGAGACCGGCGCGGTGCAGCGCCGCGAACAGGAAGTCGCCGGACCGGTCGCCGGTGAACACCCGGCCCGTGCGGTTGCCGCCGTGCGCCGCGGGTGCCAGGCCGACAATCAATATGCGTGGCCGCGACGACCCCCAGCCGGTGATCGGTCGGCCCCAGTACGGCTGGTCGGCGAACGACTTGCGCTTGATGACGGCCACCTCTTCGCGCCACTCGACCAGGCGGGGGCAGGCGCGGCAGACCGACACCTCCGCGTCCAGCTCGTCGAGGGTTCTGACCGTCGCCGCCATCGAGACGACCTGCGCCTGCGTCCGCGCCACCGCGGTGCGTGCGGTGGCGGGATCACCGGGCCAGCCCGAGCCGGGAGGCACGGGCGAATCGAACATCGCGCCGGTACGCGGATGGGCCAGCTTCACCCCACCACTGTGCACGCGGAGCAAAAACGAGTGCCCAGGGGGCTGGGTCGCTGTTAGATTCGCGGCGATAACTCATGATGACCGGTAAGCGCGGCCCCCTGTTCGTCATTCTGTTCGCCGCACTCATGGCCGGCGCCGGAAACGGCATCTCGATCGTCGCATTTCCCTGGCTTGTGTTGCAGCGCAACGGTTCCGCTCTGAGCGCTTCGATCGTGGCGATGGCAGGCACTTTGCCGCTGCTGGCCGCGACGCTGATCGCCGGTGCCGCCGTCGACTATCTCGGCCGCAGGCGGGTGTCGATGATCTCCGATGCCCTGTCAGCGATGTCGGTCGCGGCGGTGCCGGTGCTGGCGCTGACGTTCGGGGCGGACGTGATCAACGTCGGGGTGCTGGCCACGCTGGCGGCGCTCGGCGCCTTGTTCGACCCGGCCGGGATGACGGCGCGCGAGACGATGCTGCCCGAGGCGTCGGCCCGCGCCGGGTGGACGTTGGACCACGCCAACAGCGTCTACGAAGCGATTTTCAACCTGGCCTACATCGTCGGGCCCGGTATCGGCGGCCTGCTGATCGCCGTACTGGGCGGCGTGAACACCATGTGGGTCACCGCGGCGGCGTTCGTACTGTCGATCGGAGCGATTGCCGGTCTGCGGTTGGAGGGCGCAGGCAAACCCGACCGCGCGGTGCTGCCGGAAGGGGTGTGGGCAGGCATCGTCGAGGGCTTGAAGTTCGTGTGGCACAACAAGGTGCTGCGCACGCTGGCCATCGTCGACCTGATCGCCACGGGGCTATACATGCCGATGGAGTCGGTTCTCTTCCCGAAGTACTTCACCGATCGCAACGAACCGGCGCAACTGGGGTGGGTGCTGATGGCGTTGAGCATCGGCGGTCTGGTCGGCGCGCTGGGCTATGCGGTGCTGTCGAAGTACTCGCGCAGGCGAACCGTGATGCTGACCGCGGTCCTGACGCTTGGCGTGGCGATGACGATCATCGCGTTCCTGCCGCCGCTGCCGGTGATCCTGGTGCTGTGCGCGGTGGTCGGGTTGGTGTACGGGCCGATCGCGCCGATCTACAACTACGTGATGCAGACCCGCGCACCCCAGCATCTGCGCGGCCGGGTGGTCGGCGTGATGGGCTCGCTGGCCTACGCCGCGGGGCCGTTAGGGCTGATCGTGGCGGGTCCGCTGGCCGATGCCGCAGGCCTGCATGTGACGTTCCTGGCGTTGTCGCTGCCGATGTTGCTACTCGGGTTGGCCGCAACTGCCATGCCTGCGTTGCGGGAATTGGACCGGACACTGGACTAGGTCGGATCGTCGTGTTTGCCGTGCGAGGCTCGGTCGGCGTTCTAGGCTCTCGATGTGCGGTTGAGGTGGCCATTGATCGGCCGCTCCGAGGAGATGCAGACTATCGTGGCGGCCGCTACGGATCCGGGGCTGGCAGGCATTTTGATCAGCGGGCCCGCAGGTGTCGGCAAAAGTCGCATCGTGCGCGAGGGGCTGGCGTCGATCGCAGCCCAGGGTTTCGAGCCGCGCTGGGCCGTCGGCACGATGTCGGCGCGCAAACTGCCGCTCGGCGCGTTCGCGCCGTGGACCGGTTCGGCGTCCAACGACCGGCTCCAACTGGTGCGCAGCGTCATCGACTCGGTGACGGCCGCCCCGGCGGGCACGAAGGTTGTTTTGGGCGTCGACGACGTCCATTTGCTCGACGAACTGTCGACCTTCGTCCTGCACCAGATCGTGCAGCGCGACGCCGCCAAGGTGGTGCTCACTGTCCGCGAGGGTGAACGCGTCCCCACCGAGATCTACGAGATATGGCGGGGCGGCCAGTTCGACCGCCTGGACTTGCAACCCCTGGCGGCCGACGACATCGGTCAGTTGCTGGTCGAAGCGCTCGGCGGACCGGTGGATCCCGACGCTGCGACCAGGCTATGGAAGCTGACCCGCGGCAACGCGCTGTATTTGCGCAACATCGTGGAACAGGAGATCGCCGACGGCCGGATCACACAGCAGAGCGGCTTCTGGCAGTGGATCGGTGAGCCAAGCATGCCAAGGGGCCTTGTCGAGTTGATCGAGTCCCGCTTCAGCGGCCTGTCCCAAACCGTCGGTGAGGTCGTCGACGCGCTGGCCGTCGGAGAACCGCTGGGGATGTCGACGTTGCGGCGGATCGCGGACCCCGACGCGATCGAGGACGCACACGTTCGAGGCCTGATCACGGTCGACGAACTCGACGACGAGCTGGAGGTGCGGCTGGCCCACCCGCTCTACGGCGAGGTGCGACGGGCCCGCTCGCCGGAGACCAGGTTGCGACGATTGCGCGGGCGGGTCGCGGCGGAACTGGCGGCGACACCGGGCAGCGACGAGATGAGCATGGTCGTGCGCCGCGCCTCGCTGATTCTCGACTCCGATCTGACGCCCGACACCGAGCTGCTGCTGAAGGCGGCGGGCGGCGCGGTCTGGGTTGGCGATCTTCGGCTGGCCGACCGGTTGGCCAAGGCTGCGATCCGGGCTGGCGGCTCACCTCGGGCGTATTTCCTTCGCGCGCATGCGTTGTCGTGGTTCCCGGCCGGTGCTGAGGCCGAGGCCGTGTTCGCGGAGTTGACTGGGTTGGAGCTGAGCGACGACGACCGCGGTCGACTCGCCTACATGCGCGCGCTGAACATGCTGTGGGCCGTCGGAGACGCCGCGCGCGCGAAACAGATCATCGACGATGCCGCGCGTGGCGCCTGCCCTCGGCTGTGGATCGACGCCTTCCTCACCGTGTACTGGTTTGCTCTCGATCAACCGCAGGAAGCGATCGAAGCGTCGAAAAACTTTGTGCTGGAAAACCTCCCGGAGGTCGCGGGCGCAGAGACGGCATGGGCGCTCGCGGTGGTACTTGCCGACGCCGGACAGGCTGCCGAGGCGGCGGCCGTCGCGGACACCGGCTACGCCTTGGCCGCACGCTTCTTCGACTCGCCGCAGATGCGGTTCAACATCGCCGACGCGCATGTGAGCGCCTTGCTGCTGGCGGGCGAGTTCACGCAGGGTCTTGCGGTGGCGCAACGCGTTCGCGAGCAGGGCGCCGAGTTGCCGGGGGCGGCGCAACTGGTGGGCACGGCGATCGCCGGTCGCGCCGCACTGTTCGCGGGCCGATTGGACGAGGCGTGCACCTTGTTGGGTACCGCGGCGCCTGCGCTGTCCGCATCCGGAAACGAGATGGGTTGGGGGTACCGCTATCACGTCCCCTATGCGACCGCGCTGGCCATCCGGGGGGCCACCGATCAGGCGGCCGCCGTGCTGTATTCGCTCGGCACGATTCGGCGCCCGTTCCGCAAGCTGGACTACGAGCAGAGCCTGGCGCGGGCATGGCTGGCGGCGGGCCAGGGCGCGCTGACCGAGGCGGTCACCACCGTGCTGTCGGCGGCGGAAAAGGCGAGGGAGAAGGGGCAATTCGGCGCCGAAGTGATGTGCCTGCAGACCGCGGTGCAGTTCGGCGATGCGACGCCCGCCGGTCGACTGGCCGAGCTGGCATCGATGGCCGAAGGGCCGCGGGCACCGCTGGCCGCGCGGTTCGCATCGGCGCTCGCAACGTCTGATGCCACCGAATTGTCGGTTATCTCAGAGGAATTCGAGAAGGCCGGCGACCTCGTCGCGGCGGTGGACGCCGCCGCGCACGCCTGCATCGCCTACCGCCAAGGCGAACTGCGCGGATCGGCACTGGGCTGTTCGGCGCGGGCCGAGGCGTTGGCTCGGCGGTGTGGCGGCATCAGTACGCCGGCACTGCGTGAGGTCAGCGAACCGCTGCCGCTGACCGGACGTGAACGCGAGATCGTGCGACTGCTAGGCTCCGGGTATTCGACGAAGGAAGTGGCCGAGCGGTTGTGCGTTTCTGCGCGCAC
Organism: Mycobacterium sp. ACS1612; assembly: GCF_001667505.1. Taxonomy (GTDB): domain Bacteria; phylum Actinomycetota; class Actinomycetes; order Mycobacteriales; family Mycobacteriaceae; genus Mycobacterium. The sequence goes on along the minus strand of NZ_LZHZ01000020.1, from coordinate 7,167 downwards.
CGTTGAGGGCCACATCTACCGGGCGATGATGAAAACCGGCGCGGCGACTCGCGACGAGCTCGTCAAGATGGTGTTCCCCGACCGGTAGTCACGCCATTTCGCGGGCCATGGCGATGTGGCCCTCGAAGCCGAGCGATGTCGCCTTCTCGCGGTACCGATCGCGGTGATCAGCGTAGGCAGGTTCGTCGCCGTGAGCGCGGGCCAGTAGAGCGCGCAGTCGCAACAACGTGATCTCGCGTCCTACCGGATCGATATGGCTGGGCAGCGCCGCCATCCGAGCGATCGCGGCCTCGGCCTCAACCAAGTCATCAACGGTGCCACGCTCCACTAGCGTCTCCACCAGCATGGCTGTCGTGAGCACAAACGGCCAGAAGTACTCGGCGGTGTACACGTCATCTGTGATCGCCCGCAGTTGCGCTACCCCATCGTCGACGCCCCCTCGAAGTGCCATTTCGCGCGCGAGTAATGCGTCGATAGCCGGAATCAGATTGATTGCGTAGGCGTGGGATACACAGGTCCTGCGGAGTTCGATCAGCATGTCCATGCCGCGCTGGCGGTCGTCGGCTCCGTCGCGGTGCATCAAAGCGACGCACAGCGCGAAGCGCAGTAGCACGAGTGTGACCTCGTCGCTGGCTCGCTCGGCGATCTGTAACGCCTCCCCGATTTCCTGCACCGCCTTGTCGTCGGCGGGAAGCACACCGCGCGGGATTGCGAGGCCGTAGCTGAAGGCGAAGACGACTGCTTGGGCGCTCAGGTCCGTCGACCGAGCCATCCTCACCGCGCGTTCGAAATCCTCCCGCCATCCCGGCTGGCCCAACGAAAACAAGGCGGTGCCACGCCACGCGAGTGCCGCCGAAAGTGGCGATGCGACGAAGAGATTGCCCATCTCCGGATCGCCCGCGGCGAGGTCGATCACTCGCTGCGACCACCGCAGCACGTCACCCATTTCCGCCCGCTGGATCTTGGCGATGATGCCCGAGAAGGAAAGTCCCACGGTGAGCACGGGATCATCCAGTGATTCGACCAGCCCCATGTACTCGGATGCCAGCTGCGAGGCCTCACGGATTCGGTTGCGCAGCACGTAGACCGAGACCAGGCCCGCCATGCCAACGACCAGCGCGGACTTGTCACCCGCAGCGGTGCAGAGATCGCGCAACTCGTCGAAGCCGACGTCGGCGATGCCCGCGGCGGTGCGGTACGCGCTGCCGCACAGCAGAGTGCGGGGGCCGATCCGCATCGCCATCCGGTTCGGGTGATCGGCGGGCAACCGGTCGGCCACCTGCCGTGCTCGCTGCCAGGCCACCCTTGCCGCTGGGTAGTCCCGGTTGGCCAACCAAGCGCCTGCTTGCATGTGGTAGCGGTATGCGTCGTCCAAATCGCCTGCCGCCTCGAGGTGCTCGGCGATCAGCGCCGCATTCTGATCATCCGGCTCGATCATGGCGGCGAGCCGCCGATGCAGCGATGCACGATCAGATTTCAACTGCGACTCGTAGGCCACGGCACGGATCAGCGGATGCCGGAAGGCGTACTCCGGCCGCGTCGTGAACGTGACTTGATCGACCAGTTCCGCCGCGATCAGCTCATCGAGCGACGGCTCGACCTGCTGCAGGGCCGTGAGCAACTCGGCGTCGAAGCGGGACCCGATGATCGCCGCTGCGCTGAGTGTCCGCTTGGCCGACAGGCTGAGCCGATCGATGCGCGCGGCAATCGTCGCCTGCAGAGTTCCCGGCACGCTGACTTCAGTGCCGGGATCCTCACATACGTAGGCACCACGGGTGCCAGTCAGCACGCCACGCTCGACCAGGTCACGCACGATCTCCTCGGCGAAGAACGGATTGCCCGCGGCGCGTTTGGAAATCGTCGCTGCAAGCGTTCCGACGGAGGGGTGGTCCCCGAGCAATTCTGAACTCAGTGCCGATATCTGCGCGTCGTCGAGCGGCTCAAGGGCCAAGGTCTGCGACCGTGTGGTGCGCGAGAGCGCCCCGTCGTATTCGGGTCGGTAGGTGATCATCAGCAACCAGTGACTTCTCGGAACCACCGCGAGAAATCCGGCGATCATCGACTCGCTGATCTCGTCGATCCAGTGCACGTCCTCGATCACCAGGACCGCCGGAGTGACACGGGCCAACGCCGCGGCGTTGACCATGGCGGCGAGGCGGCGACGGCGAGCGTCGGGATCGATCTGCGGTTCGGCGGCGTCGGGATCGGCGATTCCCAAGAGGTCGTCGAGCAGGAGCAGATCGTCGGAGTCGGCGTCGGACAACCGCGCGCGCACCTGCCCGCGCGCCGCGGCGCTGTCGAGGTCATTGAGTCCGATGACGGCACGCAGCACTTCCGTCGCCGCGTGGAACGGCACCTCGCTGGTATGTGATTCGCAGTAGGCGGTGAAACTGTCCATCCCTCGCCGGGTCGCCAGCGCTACCGCTTCGCCGACGATGCGACTTTTGCCGATGCCCGCGGGACCGACCACGCCGACCACGCTTCCCTTACCCCTGATCGCCTGGTCGAGGATGCCGCTGAGCGCGCTCAGTTCCCATTTTCGACCCACGAAGGTCGGCGCGACTCGGTCCGCGTGCCGGTGGGAGGCGATACCGAGCAGGCTTCGTCCCTCGACGGACTCGTGGAGTCCCTTGACGTTCACCGTTTTCGGATCGCCCAGGATGGCGACTTCTCCGACGAGCCGTGCAGTGGAGTCGCTCAGCATCACACCGCCTTCGGGAGCGACGGACTCCATCCTCTGAGCCATCCCGACCTGTTCGCCGATGACGGTGTAGCTCGTTGTCCCCGAATCGATTTCGCCCGCGATCACCTCGCCTGAGTTCAGGCCGACCCGCAGTCGCAACTCGACGCCGTCGCGGTGCTCGACCTCGGCCGCCAAGACGCGCGCGTCGCGCTGAATGTCCAGCGCCGCCAAACATGCTCGGATCGCGTGATCCTCGAGCGCTCTCGGAGCACCGAACAACGCCATCACGCCGTCGCCGGTGAACTTGTCGACGGTGCCGCCGTAGCGTTGCACGACGGCGGATGCGCGACGGGCGAGTTCGCCCATGATTTCCCGGAGTCGTTCCGGGCCCACGGCCGCCGCGAGGTCCATCGATGCAACGACATCGGCGAAGAGGACGGTCACCTGTTTGTACTCGGCACCCGCGTCAGGTGTCGTGATCGATGACCCGCACACGTGGCAGAACCGGGCGTTTTCGAGCAGGTCGGTGCCGCACGCAATGCACGCCGTCGCTGCAGTCATCCCCCGACCTCCCCGTTTGCTCAGGATAAGCGCTTCTGCGCCTGCACAGCTGCGACTCGTACGATCGGATGCGTGGATTCTGTGCTGGCCGGCCTGATCGCTGAACTGCCCGACGGCGTCGTGGTCACCGATCCCGACATCGTGGCGTCCTACCGGCAGGACCGTGCGCTGGACCCGAATGCGGGTACGGCGATGGCCGTTGTGCGGCCGCATCGCACCGAAGAGGTGCAGGCCGTGATGCGGTGGGCGACGGCCAACAAGGTCGCAGTGGTGCCCCGCGGCGCGGGCACCGGGCTGTCGGGCGGGGCGACCGCGGTGACCGGCGGCGTCGTGTTGAGCACCGAGAAGATGCGCGATATCTCCGTCGACCCGGTGACGCGCACGGCCGTCGCGCAGCCCGGACTGTTGAACGCCGAGGTGAAGAGGGCGGTCGCCGCGTACGGGTTGTGGTATCCGCCGGATCCGTCGTCGTTCGAGATCTGCAGCATCGGCGGCAACATCGCCACCAACGCGGGCGGGTTGTGCTGCGTGAAGTACGGCGTCACCACCGACTACGTGCTCGGCCTGCAGGTGGTGCTGGCCGACGGCACCGCTGTGCGTCTCGGCGGCCCGCGCTTGAAGGACGTCGCCGGGCTGTCGCTGACCAAGCTGTTCGTGGGCAGCGAGGGCACGCTGGGCATCATCACCGAAGTCACGCTGCGACTGCTGCCGCCGCAGCAGGTCGCGTGCACGGTGGTCGCGACCTTCGACTCAGTCGAAGCCGCCGCCAATGCCGTCGTCGCCATCACCGGGAAGATCCGCCCGTCGATGCTGGAGTTCATGGACGCGGCGGCGATCAACGCGGTCGAGGACAAGCTGCGGATGGGGTTGGACCGCAACGCCGCCGCCATGATGGTCGCCGCCACCGACGACCGCGGACCGTCCGGGGTCGAGGACGCCGAGTTCATGTCGACGGTGTTCACGGAACATGGTGCGAAAGAAGTGTTTTCGACGTCGGATCCCGACGAGGGTGAGGCGTTCGTGGCCGCGCGGCGGTTCGCCATACCCGCGGTCGAGATGAAGGGGTCGCTGCTGCTCGAGGACGTCGGCGTGCCACTCCCCGCGCTGGCCGATCTGGTCGCCGGAGTGGGCAAGATCGCCGCCAACCACGACGTGATGATCTCGGTCATCGCGCATGCCGGCGACGGCAACACCCATCCGTTGATCGTGTTCGACCCCGCCGACGAGGCGATGGTCGAACGCGCTCACAAGGCGTTCGGCGACATCATGGATCTGGCGGTCGGATTGGGCGGCACGATCACCGGCGAACACGGTGTTGGCCGGTTGAAGCGACCCTGGTTGGCCGGTCAACTCGGCCCAGAAGCGATGGAACTCAACCAGCGGATCAAGCGGGCTTTGGATCCCGACGGCATCCTGAACCCGGGCGCCGCCATTTGACCGCCAATCGCTAGACGCTATTGACACGTCCTAGCGTCCTGTCGTACGAATGAGACATGACAGCCACTGTGTCTCAGGAGTCGCCGGTGCAGTTTCGGCTCGCCGACGCCGATACCTGGCCGAACCCGTGGCCGATGTACAAGGCGCTGCGCGACCACGACCCTGTGCACCGCGTCGTACCGGAGACCAATCCCGATCACGACTACTACGTGCTGTCCCGGCACGCCGACGCATGGCGGGCCGCCCGCGACAACCAGACGTTCTCCTCAGCGCAGGGGCTGACCGTCAACTACGGCGAGCTGGAATTGATCGGCCTTCAGGACAACCCGCCGTTCGTGATGCAGGACCCGCCGGTGCACACCGAGTTCCGCAAGCGGGTGTCGCGGGGATTCACCCCGCGACAGGTGGAGGCCGTCGAGCCCAAGGTGCGCGAGTTCGTCGTCGAGCGCATCGAGGCGTTGCGCGCCAACGGCGGCGGTGACATCGTCGCCGAGTTGTTCAAACCGCTGCCGTCGATGGTCGTCGCCCATTATCTCGGCGTCCCCGATGCGGACCGCGATCAGTTCGACGGCTGGACCGAAGCGATCGTGGCCGCCAACACCACATCAGGCGGTGTGGCGGGCGCGCTTGGCGGCCTCGGCGACGCCCTCGGCGAGATGATGGCCTACTTCGCCGCGCTGATCGAACGCCGCCGATGCGACCCCGGCGACGACACCATCTCACATCTGGTGGCGGCGGGAGTCGGAGCCGACGGCGACACCGCGGGCGTGCTGTCGATCCTGGCGTTCACCTTCACGATGGTGACCGGCGGCAACGACACCACCACCGGAATGCTCGGCGGCACAGCGCAATTGCTGCATCAGCGGCCAGATCAGCGGTGGCTGCTCGTCGAGAACCCCGACTTGATCCCCGAGGCGATCGACGAGTTCCTGCGGCTGACCTCCCCCGTGCAGGGGCTGGCACGCACCACCACTCGGGACGTCACCATCGGCGACACCACGATCCCTGCCGGCCGCAAGGTGCTGCTGCTCTACGGCTCGGCCAACCGCGACGAGCGCGAATACGGCGACGACGCAGCCGAACTCGACGTGCAGCGGCGGCCGCGAAACATCATGACGTTCAGCCACGGCGCGCATTTCTGCCTCGGCGCCGCGGCGGCCCGCATGCAGTCACGCGTCGCGTTGACCGAACTGCTGGCGCGCTGCCCCGACTTCGACGTCGACGAGGACGGAATCGTGTGGGCCGGCGGCAGTTATGTGCGCAGGCCGTTGTCGGTGCCGATCACGGTGAAAACCTGATGACCGGGGACTGGCTGGCAGCGCGGCGCACCGAGGTGGCGGCCGACCGAATCCTCGACGCGGCAGGCGAACTGTTCGCCCAGCAGGAGGCGGCGACCGTCGGCATGCACGAAATCGCCTCGGCCGCTGGGTGTTCGCGCGCCACGCTGTACCGGTACTTTGAGAACCGCGAAGCCTTGTACACCGCCTATGTGCATCGCGAGGCGTACCGCCTGTATCGCGAGATGACCGAGCAGATCAACTCCGTGACCGATCCCCGCGAACGGCTGATCGAGGGAATGATCGCCTCGATCCGCAATGTGCGCGAAAGCCCTGCGCTGGCTTCGTGGTTCGCGACGACCCAACGGCCGATCGGCGCGGAGATGGCCGAGCAGTCGGAGGTGATCAGAGCGCTCACCGAGGCATTCGTGATCTCGCTGGGACCTGACGAGCCCGACGTCGTCGCACAGCGGGCCCGCTGGCTGGTGCGGGTGATGACGTCGCTGTTCCTGTTCCCCGGCCACGACGAGGCCGACGAGCGCGCGATGCTCGAGGAGTTCGTCGTGCCGATGGTGGTTCCTACCCAGCGGGAAACCACGGGTTAGCCTGTGCCGCCTGCATGCTCGCGTTCGGCATACATGCGCAGGCGCACCTCACGCGCACCGAACATGTGATGTTCGGCGATGCGACGCGCGGCCTCACCGTCACGCGCCTCGATCGCCCCGAGCAGTTCCTCATGCTCACGAAGCACGGCCTGCCACCGATCGCCGTAGGTGAGCGTCGTGGTCGGATAGCGCACCAGGTGAACGTTCAGTCGTTGTAACAAGTCCACCAGGGTCGGGTTGTGGCTCGCCGTCCACACCGCCTCATGGAAGCGCCGGTTCGCCGCTGCCTTGGCCCTGGCTCCGTCGTCGACATCAACCATCGCCTGCTGCGCTGAACGCAGTTGCATCCTGTCGAATTCGGTCGCGCGCTCGGGGGGCGCCCGGGGGGGCCCCCCCCCCCAAGGGGTAGCCCCGGGGGTGGTGGTGGGGGGTTATTTGGGCGGCGCGGCCCGCCCCCCCCCCCCCCCCCGGCGGTCCTCCCCCCCGGGCAGCGCCGGGGGGGCCCGGGGCCCCCCCCCCCCCCCCCCCGCCGACGTACCCGGCGGCACCCGCGCCGACGGCGGCAACACCACCGCCGCCAACCGGCTGCTCGGCGCGCTCAACT
>NZ_LZHZ01000019.1 GCF_001667505.1 Mycobacterium sp. ACS1612 | reverse complement strand
GTCGCCGCCGTTTTTCCCCCAACGCACCCCCCACCTCCCCCCGTCGCTGTGGTGTTTGGGCGGGTTGTTGGGGCGCCCCCCCTCCCCGCCCCCCCCCCCCCCCCCCCCCCCCCCCCGCGGGGGGGCCCCCGACTTGCGTTGAGGTGTTGAGGCGTCAGCCGTCCGCGCCGTCGGAGCCGCTGCCGCCGCTCTTGCCGGTCGAGGAGCCGCCCTCGCCGCCGGTGCCGCCGGTGTTGCCGATGCCGCCGGCACCGCCGTCGCCACCGGTGCCGCCGGTGGCTTTCCCGCCGGTGTTGTTGGTGCCGGTGGTCGCCGAGCCGCCGGTGCCGCCGTCGCCGCCGTTGCTGCCGATGATGCCGCCGGTGCCGCCGCTGCCGCCCGATCCGCCGGTGGCATCACCCGAGCCGACGTGAGTGGTGGTGTTGCCGGATGTGGCAGTGCCGCCGCTGCCGCCGGAGCCGCCGTCGCCGAGCACGCTGCCGCCGTCGCCGCCGGAGCCGCCGGAGCCGGCCGTGGCATCGCTGCTGCCGCCGGTGCCGGTGCTGGTTGCGTTGCCACCGGTGCCGCCGGTGCCGCCGTCGCCGACCACGGTGGTGTGTCCGCCGTCGCCCGCGCTGCCGCCTGTGGTTGCGCCGAGACCGCTGGCGTCGCCGCCGGAACCGCCGTCACCGCCGGCGCCCAGCACGCCGCTGTCGGCACCCGAGCCACCCGCACCACCCGACGCGGTGCCCAAGGTGCTCGCCGCGTCGCCGCCGGTGCCGCCCGCGCCGCCGGTCCCCGTCACGATGCCGCCGTCGCCGCCGTCGCCGCCCGCGCCGCCCGTCGAGGTGCCGAGCAGGCCCGAGGAGCTACCGCCCGCGCCGCCGTCACCACCGGAGCCGAGCAACACGGTGTGGCCACCGTCGCCCCCATCGCCACCCGCGATGTTCCCGACGCCTACGGCGGCGCCACCGGCGCCACCGTCGCCCGCATCACCGATGACGATGCCGGAGTTGCCGCCGTCACCACCGTCACCGGCCGCGCCGCTCAGCGTGGAGGCACCGCCGCCGCCACTGCCGCCGGAGCCGATCAGGATGCCGCCGTTGCCGCCGTCGCCGCCGTCGGCCGTACCCACCAGGCCGGTGGCGCCGCTGCCGCCGTCACCGATGAGGCCCGAGTGGCCGCCGTTGCCGGTCGTCGGGTCGGTGTCGGTGCTCACGACCGAGGAACCGCCGTTGCCGAGCACGAGGCCGGAATCGCCGCCATTGCCGCCGAGCACGGAGGTGCCGCCGCTGCCGATCAACACGGCGCCGTTGCCACCGTCACCGGTGCCGGAGATGCCGCCGTTGCCGAGGACCAGGCCGCCGTTGCCGCCGTCACCGGTGGCCGAGATGCCGCCGTTGCCGAGGAGCAGGCCGCCGTTGCCGCCGTCGGCGCCCGCGCCAGTTGCGGTCCCGCCGTTGCCGATCAGCAGGCCACCGTTGGTGGCGGTGCCATCGGGATTAGTGGTGCCGTTGCTGATCAGCGGCGTCACGACCGGCGCCAGCGGGGCCAACGGTGAGGTCGGCGCAACCAGCGAGTCCACCGTGGTCGTGACGATCGGCGTGGCCACCGTGGGCACCGCGGTCACGACCGGCACGGCCGTCGACACGACATCGGACACCGTCGACACGACCGGCGCCACCACCTTCTTGACCAGCGAGCCGAGCAGGCCGCCGAGGCTGGTCAGCTGCACGTCCTGCGGCGCAGCTGTCGGCGGGGTGGCCGGGGTGACGGCGGCGGTCAGCGCAGCGGCGCCGCCGCCGCTCGCCAGTACGCCTGCCGCGAGATAGGTCGTGACTTTGAGCTTCCTGGAGGTGTTCTTCGTGCTGTGTTTGGCCATCGCCCCGGGATACCTTTCGTTGCCGATTGCAGTTCAGCTCTCTGGACAGCTAATAGTTCTAGGTCAGCGAGCAACATAATGCCACTAATAATCTGATTGCCATAGCAAAATCAAAAAGAATTTTTCAGGGCACCACGAAGATCATGGTTTCGCCTGAGCATCGGGCCTTGAGCGGAGCGTTGGTCGGCTAACGACATGCATCTAGCAGCTATGGCGGTAAGCACCGGGCGAGGCGTCTTCGGGAAACTATGTCGCGGGGATCATGAATGGCGCTTCTCAGCGCAATGTTCCCAAGTGTAGGAATCGACGGAAACGCAAATAACAGCAACTTGGCTGGCAAAGTTTGGCAGGTCTCTCGCAACTTGGTCTGCGTCTTGCCGTCCCGCAGCTGCTGTAACGGATGTGCCGGGCCGGCGCACAGCACTTCGACAGGCACTTCGTCGAAAGGAAGACCAATGATGTTCCTGCCGATCATCGCCGGCGCAATCGCCGGCGCCGCTCTGAGCCTGGCCGGTACCGCGGCAGCGGCACCGTCGGGTGCGCCCGACGCCTCCCAGACGATCGGACAACTTCAGGCCCACGGCTTCGATGTGATCGTCAACAAACTCGACGCCGCGCCCCTGCGCGAGTGCGTGGTCAGTTCGGTGCGGCCGGGACAGACGTTCTCCAGGATGGATTCCGGTGCGCCCGGCGCGATGGACGACATCGTCACCACGGTCACCGGGATGACGGTCTACGTCGACGTGGCGTGCTGAACCGCGGCGCAGGGCGAACACCCTAGCGGGAGCTAGGGTGGGCCCATGCGAGTCGGAGTTCTTGGCGCCAAGGGCAAGGTCGGCGCGACGATGGTGGCGGCCGTCGAGTCCGCCGCCGACCTCACGTTCACTGCCGGCGTGGACGCCGGCGACCCGCTCACCCTGTTGTCCGACAGCCGGACTCAGGTCGTCATCGACTTCACCCACCCCGACGTGGTGATGGACAACCTGAAGTTTCTGATCGACAACGGAATTCACGCCGTCGTCGGCACCACCGGCTTCACCGACGAACGGCTGAGCCAGGTCAAGGACTGGGTCGACAGCAGACCCGACAGCGCCGTGCTGATCGCCCCGAACTTCGCCGTCGGCGCGGTGCTGTCCATGCATTTCGCCAAGCAGGCGGCGCGCTTCTTCGAATCCGCCGAAGTCATCGAACTGCACCATCCGCAGAAGGCCGACGCGCCGTCGGGCACCGCGGCCCGCACCGCCCGCCTCATCGCGGAGGCGCGAAAAGGCCTGCCGCCCAACCCCGATGCCACCAGCACCGGCATCGAGGGTGCGCGCGGCGCCGCTGTGGACGGCATCCCGGTGCACTCCGTGCGGCTGGCCGGGCTGGTAGCGCATCAGGAAGTGCTGTTCGGCACGCAGGGGGAGACCCTGACGATCCGCCATGACAGCATGGACCGTACCTCGTTCGTCCCCGGCGTACTGCGCGCGGTGCGCACAATCGGTGAACACCCCGGTCTCACAGTCGGTCTCGAGCCCTTCCTCGACTTGACATGAGTGACGGGGCGCGCGCATTGCGCATCCAGCTGTTGATCGGCTTCATGTGCGTGGCCCTGATCGTCTACTTCCTCATGCTGGGCCGAATTGCGATGGCGTTCATCACCTCCGGGCGGCCGGCCGCGATCGGTCTGGGCGTCGCGTTGCTGGGGCTGCCGTTGATCGGAATTTGGGTGATGGTCAGCACGCTGCGTGCCGGTCTGGCACATCAGCGGTTGGCCCGCATCGCCAAGGACGAGGGCATGGAACTCGACGTCAGCTCGTTGCCGCGGATGCCATCCGGGCGAATCGAACGCGACGCCGCCGACGCGCTGTTCGAGACGGTGCGCGGCGAAGTCGAAGACCATCCCGGCGATTGGCGGCGCTGGTATCGACTGGCCCGCGCATACGACTACGCCGGTGACCGCAGCCGCGCCCGCGAGACCATGCGCAAGGCGGTCGAAATGCAAGAACGCGAGCGCCAATAGTGAAGACGCTGCTGCTCATCCACCACACGCCGTCGCCGTACATGCAGGAGATGTTCGAGGCGGTGGTCAACGGCGCCACCGATCCCGACATCGAAGGCGTCGAGTTGGTTCGGCGCCCGGCGTTGACGGTGTCGCCTGCCGACGTGCTGGCGGCCGACGGCTTTCTGCTCGGCTCGCCGGCGAATCTCGGCTACATGAGCGGCGCACTGAAACACGCGTTCGACGTCTGCTACTACCCGTGTCTGGACACCACCCGCGGCAGGCCCTTCGGTCTGTATCTGCACGGCAATGAAGGCACCGAAGGAGCCGAGAACGGCGTCACGGCGATCACGACCGGGCTCGGTTGGGTGAAAGCCGCTGCGTACGTTCGCGTGTCAGGTAAGCCGAGTAAAGACGACCTGCAAGCGTGTTGGGAACTCGGTGCGACGGTGGCCGCTCAGTTGATGGACTGAGCGCGCCCGTTTCCCTGATCGGCGTGCGCACCTGGCGGTATCGTCGGTGGGCCAACGTCTTCGAGGGGTGAGGTAGAGGTCGATGGGGGAGAAGGCGACGCACTCGAGGCGGCCGGCGTCTCATCCGATGGGACCGTGCGACATCGCGCAGGCCGCGCTGTTCGCCGACATCCTGTCCGCCGAAATCGTCACCCTGCGGGCGCAGCTGCGCAGGGCGGAGAAGCAGTGGGACCACCGCCGCGACCGCAGTCGGGGCGAGGTCGAGACGCCTGCCAGGCTGATCCGGCTGCGGGAGCAATTGAACGAGGCACGACGGCTCGCCGCCCGGCTTCGCAAGCTGCCAACCCATACAGTGTGACGGTATGCGGACAGCGTTTCACGAGCAGCTCGACGCTCTCGCCGCCGACATCGCCGACATATGCGGGATGGCGGGCACGGCGATGGAACGCGCGACGCAGGCCCTGCTGCAGGCGGACCTGGTGCTGGCCGAGGACGTCATCTCGACGCATGAGGCGTTCACGGCGCGGATCAGGAAGGCCGAGGAAGCGGCGATCACGGTCCTTGCGCTGCAGGCGCCGGTGGCAGGCGACCTGCGTCTGGTCGTCAGTTCGTTGTCCAACCTCGCCGACGTCGACCGGATGGGTGCGCTCGCTTTGCACGTCGCCAAGCTGACGCGCCGCCGCCACCCCGCCAACGCGTTGCCTGAGGAGGTCAACGGCTACTTCACCGAGATGGGGCGCATCGCGGTCGACATCGGCAACAGCGTGAAAGACGTTGTGCAATCCGGTGATCCGGATCGGGCGGCGCAACTCGACGATGACGACGACGACATGGACAATCTGCACCGACACCTGTTCACCGTGCTGATGGACCGCGAGTGGAAACACGGGGTGGCCGCCGCCGTCGACGTGACGCTGCTGGGTCGCTACTACGAACGGTTCGCCGATCACGCCGTCGAGATCGGCCGCCGCGTCATCTTCCAGGCCACCGGTCAACCGACGGAATAGGACACCACATGCCCGGAATCGCCGAACTCGCTTTGGGTGCAGCGCCGATCGCCGGTGGGGCCTTGTTGGGTGTCGCCGCGGGAAACCTCAAACCACCGGATGTCCGCGCCAACATCGCCAAGGACATGGATCTGCTGGAACGGATTCCCGACGACCAGCCCGAACTCAGGGCGCGCCTGAAGGACAGCATCGATCGACGGATCGACGCGCTCATCAAGGCCGACGAACGCAGTCGCGAACTGCGCATCGCGGCCATGTCCTACAGCGGCAACTGGCGCGACATTGTGGTGTTCATCTGCGCCGTGCTGTTCACGATCGTCTGGTGGAACGTCAGCCACAGCCGGGCCAACTGGCTGGTGATGTTCGTCGTGATGATCATCGTCTCCGTCGTCGCGGGCATTTATGCGGGCCGCGGCCTGTTACGCGCGGCCCGCCGCTTCCTGCGCCGCGACGACGGCGGCGAATGAGTTAGTTGGGCAGCGCGGAGGCGAACAACTCCTGCAACGCGATCCAGTGCCGCTCGGCGGCGGGCTCGTCGTAGGGCAGGTTGTCGGGCACGGCGAAGCCGTGTGCGGCCGGATAGAACTCGACGGTGTGCGTGACGTTGGCCGCCGTCAGCGCCTTGTCCAGCGTCTCGGCCTGTTCCGGGGTGAACGACGCGTCGTTCTCGGCGCCCGCGACATAGACGGTCGCCTTCATCCGGTCGGCGAGCAGATGGGGGCTGGTCGCGTCGTCAGTGACCAGGCCTCCGCCGTGGAACGACCCTGCGGCGGCCACCCGATCGGGCAGCCGGCCCGCGACGATCACCGACGTGCGTCCGCCCATGCAGTATCCGCAGACTCCGAAGGCGTCGCCCTTGACCTCGGGTCGCGAGGCCAGGAAGTCGAAGAACGCGGTCGCGTCGGCGGCCATCATGTCGGGGGTGATGCTGCCGATCATCCCGAACAGGCGCTTGCGTTCGCTCGAGTCGGAGAACACGGTTCGCATGTCGAACGGCTGCCAGTCGCCGTGGCGGTAATAGACGTCGGGCAGCAGCACGGCGTGGCCGAAGCCGGCCAGGCGGTCGGCCATTTCCTGGAAGGTGGGCCGGACGCCGCCGGCGTCGACGTACATCACGACAGCCGACCAGGGGCCGGGGCCGTTGGGGGTGTGCAGGGTCACGGGGCAGGTGCCGTCGGGGGTGGTGACGGCGGCGGAGATGGTCGGCATGGCTTCCGTTCTACTCGCCGGCCCTCGACGTAAGCTGAGCGACGTGCCCATCGCCACGCCGTACGAGGATCTGCTCCGGTTGGTGCTCGACCGCGGCACCCCGAAATCGGACCGCACCGGCACCGGCACCCGCAGCCTGTTCGGCCACCAGATGCGCTACGACCTGTCGGCCGGCTTCCCGCTGATCACCACCAAGAAGGTGCACACGAAGTCGATCGTCTACGAGTTGCTGTGGTTTCTGCGCGGCGACTCCAACGTGCGTTGGCTGCAGGACCGCGGCGTCACGATCTGGGACGAATGGGCAAGCGAGACAGGCGATCTGGGTCCGGTGTACGGCGTGCAGTGGCGGTCGTGGCCGACGCCGTCCGGTGAGCACATCGACCAGATCAGCGCGGCGGTCGAGTTGCTCAGGACCGACCCGGACTCGCGACGCAACATCGTCTCGGCCTGGAACGTCGGCGAGATCCCGCAGATGGCGTTGCCGCCGTGCCACGCGTTCTTCCAGTTCTACGTCGCCGACGGGCGGCTGTCCTGCCAGCTGTATCAGCGCAGCGCCGACCTGTTCCTCGGCGTGCCGTTCAACATCGCCAGCTACGCGCTGCTCACCCACATGATGGCCGCGCAGGCCGGCCTCGAGGTGGGCGAGTTCATCTGGACCGGCGGCGACTGTCACATCTACGACAACCACGTCGAGCAGGTCACCGAACAACTCAGCCGCCAGCCGCGGCCGTACCCGGAACTCGTTCTGGCGCCGCGCGATTCGATCTTCGACTACACCTACGAGGACATCGTCATCAAGAACTACGACCCGCACCCGGCGATCAAGGCGCCCGTCGCTGTATGACGACCCTCGGGCTGATCTGGGCCCAGTCGACCTCGGGTGTGATCGGCCGTGACGGCGGCATTCCGTGGCGGCTGCCAGAAGATCAGGCCCGGTTCAAGGAACTGACCATGAGCCACACCGTGGTGATGGGACGGCTGACGTGGGAATCGCTGCCCGCGAAGGTGCGCCCGCTGCCGGGGCGGCGCAACCTCGTCGTCACCCGGCAGGCCGACTACGCCGCCGACGGCGCGCAGGTGGTGCAGACGCTGGACGGCGCGCTGGGCGACGACGAGGTCTGGGTGATCGGCGGCGCGCAGATCTACGCGCTGGCGCTGCCTACCGCGAACCGGTGCGAGGTCACCGAGGTGGAGATCGACCTGCCGCGCCGGGACGCCGACGCGGTGGCGCCGGTGCTCGACGAGACCTGGATCGGCACCAGCGGGGAGTGGCTCACCAGCGCCTCGGGGCTGCGCTACCGGTACCACAGCTACCGCCGCTAGACAGGTTGTCGGTGGCGTACTGCAGGATGACCAGGTGCCGACAAGACTGACGGCCGCCCAGGCGCGCCGTATCGCCGTCGCCGCGCAAGGCTTCACCGAGCCCAAGCCGCGCGGGCCCGTCACCCGCGCGCACCTGCGGCGGCTCATCTCGCGAATCCAGGTGCTGCAATTGGACTCGGTGTCGGTGGCGGTGCGTGCCCACTATGCGCCGGTGTTCAGCAGGCTCGGGCCCTACGACCGCACGGTGCTCGACCGGGCGGCCTGGAGCCATACGGCGCGGGCACCGCGGCTGCTGGTCGAGTACTGGGCGCACGAGGCCGCGCTGATGGCGGTCGACGACTGGCCGCTGCTGCGCTGGCGGATGCGCGAATACACCCACGGCCGCTGGGGCACCCACGTCGTCAAAGACAACCCGAAGCTCGTCGAGGACGTCATCGCGGCGGTGAAGGAGATCGGGCCGTCGACCGCCGGACAGATCGAGGCCCACCTCGGCGCCGCGCAACGCGGACGCAAGGGGCCGTGGTGGGACCGCAGCGACACCAAATGGGTGACCGAGGCGCTGTTCGCCGCGGGCGTGCTGACCACGGAGACGCGCGTCGGCTTCGCTCGCTACTACGACCTGGTGGAGAACGTGCTGCCGCCGGAGGTGGTGGCCCGCCAGGTCGACGACGAGCAGGCGGTGCGTGAACTCACGATGAGGGCCGCCACAGCGTTGGGTGTGGGCACCGAAACCGATATCCGCGACTACTTCCGACTGTCGCCCAAGCTGTCCAAACCGGCGATCGCCAAACTCGTCGCGGACGGTGCTCTCGAAGAGGTCGAGGTCGCCGGCTGGACCGCCCCGGCGTATCTGCCTGCGGGGCAGGCGGTTCCGCGGCGAGACCGCGGAACCGCGCTGTTGTGCCCGTTCGACCCGCTGATCTTCTTCCGGCCGAGGGTCGAGCGGCTCTTCGGTTTCCACTACCGCATCGAGATCTACGTGCCCGCACCGAAACGCCAATTCGGTTACTACGTCTGGCCGTTTCTGCTCGACGGTGAACTCGTCGGTCGTGTCGACCTGAAGGCCGAGCGCGCCCGCGGCGCGCTGCACGTCGTCGGCGCGTTCGCCGAACCCGACAAGGACAAGTCGCGGGTGGCAGATGCGCTGGCTGCGGAACTGCAGACGATGGCGTCCTGGCTGGAGCTGTCCGACGTCCAGGTCGCCGCCAACGGCGACCTGTCCAAGCAGCTACGGGCGGCCGTCAACCGGCTGTGAGACTGCCTTTCTCACAGGTGAATTGACACACGTCGGTTCTGCCGGTGCGAAACAGATCGGCGCAGCCGGTCAGGTACTTCATGTATCGCTGGTAGACCGCGTCGGAGGTAAGTGCGATGGCCTCGTCCCTGTTGGCCTCGAGTTTCGCGGCCCAGATGTCGAGAGTGCGTGCATAGTGCGGGCGAAGCGCTTGCACGCGTGTGACGTCGAAACCTGCCCGGGTGGCATGGTCGCGCACCTGCTGAACCTGTGGAAGCCGCCCGCCGGGAAAAATCTCGTCCATGATGAACTTGATGAAGCGCAACAGCGACATCGTCATCGTGAACTGACGTTCTTCGATCTCTTCGTCGCTGGGAATGACGATCGTGTGCAGCAGCATCTTGCCGCCGTCGGGTAGTGAGTCGAATGTGCGCCTGAAGAAGTGCTCGTACTTGTCGAATCCGAAGTGTTCGAATGCGCCGATCGAGACGATTCGGTCGACTCGACCGTCCCATTCCTCCCACGATTGCAGCCGTACTTCCATGCGCCGCCGACTATTTGACTTCGCGAACAAATTGTCGGTGATGTGCGCCATCTGATTGTGCGACAACGTCAGGCCGATGACGTTGACGTCGTATTTCTCGACAGCCCGCATCATCGCGGCACCCCAGCCACAGCCGATGTCCAGCAAGGTCATTCCCGGCCGGAGGTCCAGCTTGCCGAGGGCAAGATCGATCTTGGCGATCTGCGCCTCGTCCAACGTCATGTCGTCGCGTTCGAAGTACGCGCAACTGTAGACCTGGTTCGCGTCTTGCCAGAGCCGGAAGAATTCGTTCGACAGGTCGTAATGAGACTGGATGTCGTCGGCGTTGGACCCGCGCGTTCTCGGGGTTGGCCGGCTGCCCTGGATTGCGCTTGAACCGCGCGTTTCGGTTGACCTTTCTGCCACTGTGAGTCCCTCTGCATGTCGGTGGAGGTCGGTCCAGTGTCAGTTTTTTCAACACTCCGGCCGACGGTACCCGGTCAACCGAAATACATCGAATGCCGGGTAGACCGTTGTATACAAAAGGGTGTTGAGAAGTCGCTGCCAAGCAGCGCTCAATATCCTGCTAACGCAAAAACAGCCGCACAGCGAAGCGAATGTGTCGCAATGTGGACAACCGACGGCCCGGCCGGGCCGGACCGGCTCATCGCAGTGCGCCTTCGGCGTTCGGTTGTCCCTCGCCGGGCACAGCCGACTCTCCGCTGAACTCCGGCACGCCGCGACCGCGCACCTTGTTCACGATGAACACTCCCGCGCCGACGCACAGCCAGACCAGCCCGCCGACCTTGGCGAGGTAGTCGGCGTTGAACAGCACATATCCGATGATCAGGAAGCCGAGTGTCGGAACCACCAGGTGCAGCAGGTAGTTCTTCGACTTCTTGCGTCCGATGTAGTACCAGACGACTGACACGTGCAGCAGGCAGAAGGCAAACAGCGCACCGAAGTTCACCAGCGACGAGATCAGCGCGATCTGCCCGACGAAGAACAGCACCAGCACCACGCTGATGGCGCTGACCAACAGGATGGCGGCCATCGGCACCTGACGTGCGCTCACCTTCGACAAGAAGCTGGGCAATTGCCGGTCGCGGCTCATCGAGTACAGCAGTCGACTGGTCGCCGCCTGCGCGGCCATCGCGTTGGCGAAACCGACGGCGAGCACGTTGACGACGAAGAAGGCGTTCATCCATCCGGTGCTCGACGCCGCCTCGACCAGTTTGAAGAACGCATTGCCCGCTTCGTCGTCGCTGAACGACGACCGCCCGCCGGCCAGCAGGCTGGCCAGCCACGTCTGACCGATGAACAAGAACGCCACGATGAACAGTGCGCCGACCATCGCCTTGCCCGCCGGGTTGCGGTCGCCGGTGGATTCCTCCGCCAGTGTCGAAATGCCGTCGAAGCCAAGGAAACTCAGCACCGCGATCGACAACGCCGCCGCGAGTAGTGGCGCGCTGACGGTTTCGGGATTCCAGATCGGTGTGGTGCTCCAGTGCACATCGGGCAACCGGTCACCGCTGATGGCGCGCACCGCGATGACGACGAAGATCGCGAGGAAGACCAGTTCGAGTGCCAGAAACACGCGGTTGGCCATCTTCAGGGAATCGACGCCGAGCAGGTTGATCACGGTGTTCACGGCGACGAACAGCAGTGCCCATACCCACCGAGGGGTTCCCGGGAACAGGCCGATCATCGATTCGGCCGCCAGCACGTACAGCAGCGTCGGGACCAGTAGATAGTCCAGCAGAATCGCCCACCCCGCGAAAAAGCCGACGCCCGAATGGATTCCGCGGCCCACGTAGGCGAACACCGAGCCCGCTAACGGGAACGACTTGGCCATCTGCGCGTAGGCCAGCGCGGTGAACACCATCGCCACCAGGCCGATCAGATAGACCAGCGGCACCATGCCTTTCGCGCTGTTGTAGACGACGCCGAAAATCGTCCACGGCGCGATCGGCACCATGAACACCAGCCCGTACACCAGCAGATCGAAGGTCGAGACCGATCGGTGCAATTCCTGCTTGTAGCCGAAGGATTCGAGCGTGCGCTGATCGGCCATGACCGTCCTATCCGAAGGTGTGAGTGGGTGGGCTGAGTTAGATGCGGGCCGAGGCGTCGCGGGCGGCGTCGTGACTGGCCAAAAAGTCGCCGACGACGGCGCGGAACTCTTCGGGCTTCTCGAGGTGCGAGCAGTGGCTGGTGTCGGGGAACACGTGGCTGCGCGCGTCGGGGATGAGCTCGGCGTAGGGCTGCCACGCGGCGGGCACCGCCTCGTCGAATTCTCCTGCGATCACCAGCGTCGGCGCGGTGATCTGCGGCAGCCGGTCGATGATGGTCCAACCGCGCAGGGTGCCGAGCACGTAGAACTCGTTGGGCCCGTTCATGGTGTGGTAGACCGTCGGCTCGGCCTCCATCTGGGTGATCGTGTCGACGAGGTCTTGCGGCATCGGGTCGACGCGGCACAGGTGGCGCAGATAGAACTCGTTGGTGGCCTGTACGTACTCCGGATCGCTGTAGGTGCCGGCCTCCTCGTGGCGAGTCAGCGCGGCCTGGGTCTCGGGCGGCAACTGGGCCCGCAACTGCGCGCAGCCCGCCATCCACAGCTCCATCGACGCGGGCGAATTGCAGATCGCCAGCGAGGCGAGCCCATGCGGTTGGCGGACCGCGATCTCGGCGCCCAGCATGCCGCCCCATGACTGGCCGAGCACGTGGTACTCGTCGATGCCCAGCGCGGTGCGCACGGCGTGGAACTCCTCGACGAACAGGTCAGGGGTCCAGAAGTCGGCGGGCGCGTCCGGGAGGTGGCTGCTCTTACCGCAGCCGATCTGGTCGTAGTGAATGACCGTCCGCCCGGTCTCCGCGGCGAGGCCGGCAATGATGCGCACGTAGTTGTGCGCCATTCCCGGCCCGCCGTGCAGCACAAACAGGGGCAGGGCGCCCTCGCGCGCATCGTCGGGTGCGGTGATCTGCACCCAGGTCTCATGGTCGCGGAACGGCACCGTCCTGGTCGTGGGAGTCATGGCGCTCAGCATGGACCCGTAAAGGTCTCATGACAAGACCATTGATCGAGATTTAACATTCAGGCATGGCGCACACCGGTGCACCCTCTGGGGGACCAGGACTGCCGGGTTTGCTCCAGCAGCAGCTGGACAGCTCATCCCGGGTCGACGAGATCACCGACCGACTGATCACCGCGATCGCGATCGGTGAGTATCTGCCCGGCGCGCGGCTACCGGTGGAAAGGGACCTCGCCGCGTCGCTGGGGGTGGGCCGAATGACGGTGCGGGCCGCGCTGGCGCGGTTGCTGGACCGCGGCCTCATCGAGACCCGGCGCGGCCGCGGCGGCGGGTCGTATGTGCTCGACCAGTGGCCGGAGTCGTCGACCGACGCGGTGGGCCGCACCCTGCGCGACCGACTCGATGATCTGCGTGACCGTTGCGATGCGATATGCCGTCTGCAGGGCACCGTCTGCCGCGCCGCAGCGGAGTCCCGCTCCGAGCACGACATGTTGGTGCTGCGCACCCGGTTCGAGGCCTACCGGAGCGCCGACAGCGGGCTTGCCGCACAGCAAGCCGACAGCCGATTTCATCTCGCGATCATGGATGCCGCCCACAACGACGTCCTCAAACAGCTGTTGCTCGATCTGAAAGCCACCGTCAGCATCGGTTCACCCGCACACCCGTGGGGCGAGCCAACGACCATGCGCGCCATGGAATTACGCGCGCTACGGGAGCACGAGCAATTGGTGCAGGCGATCGCCGACGGCCGCGGTGACGACGCCGAGCATCTGGCGCGTCATCACGGCGCGATCGACTTCGAGCTCATCACCACCGCGATGCACCGCGCAGGCGTGCTCACCGAGTGACGCCGTCGTCGCCTTCGAACGCGGGCGGGCGATCGTCACCACGCGAGAACGACAGGCTGGCGCTTTGCAGCACCACCACGAGCGTGCAGACCAGCACGAGCACCTTGGCCTGGTTGGCACCGATGTGGGCGCCGACGGAGAGTCGGCCCAGCATGGCCGTCCGCCACACCGCGTAGGCAACAAGCGCGAGGCTGGCGTAGGGCAGGTAGGTCAACGCCGTCGACACCACCCTGGTCATGGTGGCGTTCAGGCCATGCGGCGGCTCGGTGGCCCGACGCCAGCGGAAGCCGGCCAGCCACATCGCCAGGCAGAGCGCGAACACCGTCGGTATCAACCACGTCATCACGTTGTGCGCGAAGTTCCACAGCGACGCGCTGGCGTCGGTCCAGCCCGGGGCCAGCGATTCGTGCGGTCCGACCGGCTGCTGCGGCGGGTTGGCCAACGACAGCGCGAGCTCGTCCAGGCTGGCGACGATGAAGGAGACCACGACGGGCGGCGCGAGCACCGCGACGATGAAGCGGAAGTGCACACCCAGTGTCGCCGCTGAAATCAGTTGCACCGCACCGAAAAGCAGTGTGTAGACCGAGAAATGGAAGGCCACCCCGGCGAGCACTTCCTTCGACAACGCCCGACCGCTGATGAGCGCGCACCCCTCTTCACCCGATAGCAACGAGAACAGGGTCGCCGCGGTGATCAGGCCGACGCAGGCGCTGCCCAACGCCGTGAGGAAGCGGTTGTCCTGACGGTGCTCGATCGCGGCGTCGATCGCTCCGTCCCGCCGGTGCTGGCGGTTCAACACGAGCATGATGGCCAAGAACGCGAAGCCGGCCAACACCCCGGCGAGCCCGGAGTAGTTGCTCGCGGCCTGGGAGAAGTCGAACTGGATCCACAAGTCGCAGGAGGACGCCTCACGCAGAAAGTGGATGCCGACCATGAATCTCCAGCTAACGGTTGGAGTACCTCGACCGCGCCAACGTAGCAGGTGACGGGCGTCGCCGGTGCGCATTGACGCCGGATACTGTGTGCTCGTGGCCGAGACCGCGCCGCTGCGCGTGCAGCTGATCGCCAAGACCGACTTCTTGGTGCCGCCGGACGTGCCATGGAGCACGGACGCCGACGGCGGCCCGGCGCTGGTCGAGTTCGCCGGGCGGGCCTGCTACCAGAGCTGGTCGAAGCCCAATCCGAAGACCGCGACCAACGCGGCTTACCTGCGGCACATCATCGACGTCGGCCACTTTTCGGTGCTCGAGCACGCATCGGTGACCTTCTACATCACCGGCGTCTCACGGTCGTGCACACATGAGCTGATCCGGCACCGGCATTTCTCGTATTCGCAGCTGTCGCAGCGGTTCGTGCCCGAACACGACGCGCAGGTCGTCGTGCCGCCGGGTATGGAGGACGACGAGGAACTGCAGAGCATCTTCAAGGCCGCCGCGGACACCAGCCGCGCCACCTATACCGAACTGCTGGCCAAGTTGGAGGCCAAGTTCGCCGATCAGCCGAACGCGGTGCTGCGGCGCAAACAGGCTCGACAGGCCGCGCGTGCGGTGCTGCCCAACGCGACCGAGACGCGCATCGTGGTGACCGGGAACTACCGGGCATGGCGACATTTCATCGCGATGCGGGCTAGCGAGCACGCCGATGTGGAGATTCGTCGGTTGGCGATCGAATGCCTGCGGCAGCTGATCGACGTCGCGCCGCAGGTGTTCTCAGACTTCGAGATCGCCGAGCTTGCGGACGGGAGCGAAGTGGCGACAAGTCCGCTAGCCACGGAGGCGTAGCCGGAGCTGGCCAGGCCTGAGCCACGGAGGCGTAGCCGGAGCTGGCCAGACCTGAGCCACGGAGGCGTAGCCGGAGCTGGCCAGACCTGAGCCACGGAGGCGTAGCCGGAGCTGGCCAGACCTGAGCCACGGAGGCGTGCGCGGGTCGGGCGTATATAGCTACGGAACGCTGAGGTTGAGCGGGTAATCTTGGTGCCCGTGAGTACCAGCGGAATCGACGTGACCGCCCGATTGGGCACTGTGCTAACGGCGATGGTCACGCCGTTCAAGCCCGACGGGTCGCTGGACACCGACGCCGCGGCCCGCCTCGCCACCCATCTCGTCGACGCCGGCTGTGACGGCCTGGTGCTGTCCGGAACCACAGGGGAGTCGCCGACCACGACCGACGACGAGAAGCTCACGCTGCTGCGCGTGGTGCTGGAGGCGGTCGGTGATCGGGCCCGGATCGTCGCGGGCGCCGGCAGCTACGACACCGCGCACAGCGTGCACCTGGCGAAGGAATGCGCGGCCGCGGGCGCGCACGGCCTGCTGGTGGTCACCCCGTACTACTCGCGGCCGCCGCAGGCCGGACTGGTCGCCCACTTCACCGCGGTCGCCGATGCCACCGAACTGCCGGTGATCCTCTACGACATCCCGCCGCGCTCGGTCGTGCCGATCGAATGGGACACCATCCGCACGCTCGCCGAGCATCCGAACATCGTTGCCGTCAAGGATGCGAAGGGCGATCTGCACGGCGGCGGACAGATCATCGCCGAGACCGGGCTGGCGTACTTCTCAGGTGACGACGCGCTGAACCTGCCGTGGCTGGCGATGGGTGCCGTCGGGTTCGTCAGCGTCTGGGGGCATCTGGCCGCGGGCCAGCTGCGAGACATGTTGTCGGCGTTCGCCTCCGGCGATGTCGCGACAGCCCGCAAGATCAACGTCACGCTCGGGCCGCTCAGCGGAGCCCAGGCCAGGCTCGGCGGCGTCACTCTGGCCAAGGCGGGGCTGCGTCTGCAGGGCATCGAGGTCGGTGATCCGCGGTTGCCTCAGATTCCGGCCACCCCCGAGCAGATCGAGGCGTTGGCAGCCGATATGCGTGCCGCCGCGGTGCTGCGGTAGTGAACGAAGAACTCAAGCCGCCGGGGCCCCTGGCTCCTGGCGGTCTACGGGTGACCGCACTCGGCGGCATCAGCGAAATCGGCCGCAACATGACCGTTTTCGAGCACCTCGGCAGGCTGCTGATCGTCGACTGCGGCGTGCTGTTCCCCGGTCACGACGAGCCCGGTGTCGACCTGATCCTGCCTGACCTGCGCCACGTCGAGGACCGCCTCGACGACGTGGAAGCGCTGGTGCTCACCCATGCGCACGAGGACCACATCGGCGCAATTCCGTTCCTGCTCAAGCTGCGTGCCGACATTCCGGTGGTCGGCTCGAAGTTCACGCTCGCGCTGGTCGCGGAGAAATGCCGCGAGCACCGGATCAAGCCGGTGTTCGTCGAAGTGGACGAGGGCCAGAGTTCGCGGCACGGCGTGTTCGAGTGCGAGTACTTCCACGTCAACCACTCGATTCCAGGTTGTCTGGCGATCGCGATACACACCGGGGCGGGCACCGTGCTGCACACCGGCGACATCAAGCTCGACCAACTGCCGCTGAACGATCGGCCGACCGACCTGCCCGGCATGTCGCGGCTGGGCGACGCCGGGGTAGACCTATTCCTCTGCGACTCAACGAATTCCGAGATCCCCGGCGTCGGCCCCTCGGAGAGCGAGATCGGGCCGAACATGCACCGGCTCATCCGCGGCGCCGAAGGCCGGGTCATCGTGGCGTGCTTCGCCTCCAACGTCGCTCGCGTGCAGCAGATCATCGACGCATCGGTGGCGCTCGGCCGCAAGGTGTCGTTCGTGGGCCGGTCGATGGTGCGCAACATGGGCATCGCCAGGGAACTCGGTTATCTCCAGGTCGACACCGACGACGTGATCGACATCGGCGCCGCGGAAATGATGGCGCCCGAACGGATCACGCTGATCACCACCGGCACACAGGGTGAGCCGATGGCGGCGTTGTCGCGGATGTCGCGTGGCGAGCATCGCAGCATCACCCTGACCTCGGGTGACCTGATCATCATGTCGTCGTCGCAGATTCCCGGCAACGAGGAAGCGATCTTCGGCGTCCTCGATGCGTTGGCCAAGATCGGCGTCCGAGTCGTCACCAACGCCCAAGTGCGAGTGCATGTTTCGGGCCACGCCTACGCGGGTGAGCTGCTGTTCCTGTACAACGCGGTGCGCCCACGCAACGTGATGCCGGTGCACGGGACGTGGCGGATGCTGCGCGCGAACGCCAAACTGGCCGAGCGAACGGGTGTCGATCAGCAGTCGATCATGTTGGCGGAGAACGGCGTCAGCGTCGACCTGGTGGCGGGCAGAGCGTCGATCGCGGGTGCGGTGCCCACCGGCAAGATGTTCGTCGACGGGTTGATCACCGGTGACGTCGGCGACGCGACGCTGGGTGAGCGCCTCGTGCTGTCGTCGGGTTTCATCGCGGTGACGGTGGTGGTCCGCCGCGGCACCGGCAAACCCGCCGCACCCGCGCATTTGCATTCGCGGGGCTTCTCAGAAGATCCGAAGGCCCTGGAACCGGTGGCCCGCAAGGTGGAGGCCGAGCTGGAAACCCTTGCCGCCGAGCGCATCACCGAGACCACGCGGATCGCGCAGGCCGTCCGCCGCGTCGTCGGCAAGTGGGTGGGCGAGACCTACCGCCGGCAGCCGATGATCGTGCCGACGGTCATCGAGATCTGACGGGAGTCTCAGCCGAGGTCGGGCGGCGGTGCCGGTTCGAACGTCTGGGTGACGACCCCTGGCTGCATCGCGGGTCGTACCTGCCGCGCAGCGGCGAGGCCCGCGCAATCCCAACTCGAGTAGAGGTACTTGCCGTCCTTGTCGAAGTACTTGGTCTCGGTCCATTCCCCGCCCGCCAGGCTGCAGCACAGCCTCTTGTTCGACCCGCGGCCGACGCATTCGTCGTACGAAGCTGCACTGCCCGCCGGCGCCGCGCACGCGGTCGCTGGGTGGACGACGGCGCTGCCTGCCAGTATGGCCGCCGCGAGGACCAGTGCGGCCAGCACCAGTCGGGGCCAGAGCGATCTCATGACTTCTCACCCGGTCGGTTGCTCGGCTCCCGCGTCCCGGGAGAGATTGCGGGCGAGAGCGTTCCGATGGTGAGGCCGGGCGGCACCCGAACGATCCGGGGCGGAGGATCGCAGCGAGGAGCTTGCCCGGGCTGCTGCTCATGCCACACACCGCCGAACGAGATGCAGCACTGGCGCACCCCGTAGTACCAGCTGACGTAGTCGTCTTCGCGTTGGGCCTCATAGCCTTCCGCGCAGTTGTCGAATGCCGCTTGATCCCACTGCCGGGCCTGCGCGGCGGTGATCGGGAGAGCACCGACGACGCCGGCGCCCAGTGTGCTCGCCGTGGCAGCCACGACTGCGGCGATGAGTTTCAAGGTGGACATGGTCAATGCCTTTCCGGGATGACCAACGGGACGTTGAGGTCGCAGCCGACGTGAGCCGAGTGTGTCCACGCGTCCAGGCATGCGATGGATTTCCAGATCCGCCGTCGCGCCGACCAGCCGCATGAACAGGCGGCGACGTTGCTTCCGAGGTGTGACCGGTAGACCGCCGTGCACCCCGCTTCGTCGGCCGCTTCGGGCAGGAGCCGACGCCATCGCACAGGTGATGCGGTGTTGCTGAAAGGCATGTCGACTCCTGGACGCTGTCGTGGTGGACGTGTCCAGCAATCGTCGGCAGTGCCGACCGCCGACATAACGGGCGGCGCGCCCATATCCGCGGAAGGCCGTTAGGGACACCCGCGAACGCGACCGACTAGGGGATTAGGGGCTAAGCCTTCTCCGCGTACGCGGTCCACTCGAGCTGCGACGCGCCCAGCTTGCGACCGGTCGGGCGAATGTAGGTACGCAAGTAGTGATCCGGTCCGGCCTGCTCGACGAGGTGCCAGCCGTACTCGGCCACCAAATCGGCAACCGTCTCGGGATCCAGCCCGAACCGCCAGATCTGCCGGCGTTGCCGGAATCGTTTGTAGAGGATTTCGGCGCCGTACATGTTCGCCCCGTCGATGAAGTCCTTGCGGACATAGGTGAACACCAGACGGCTTCGGGTGGCCGCGCCCTGCAGCGCGACCAGTGTTGCGCGAACCGCGTCCTCGGTCAGGTACTGCGTCACGCCCTCCCAGATGAAGAACGTGCGCGCATCGGGGCGGTAACCGTGCGCCGCCAATGTGCCGATGAGGTCGTCGCGCTCGAAATCCAACGGCACCAGGTGAACCGATGCCGGCACCGCGCCGATCACCCGCTCGACGGCGGCGCGCTTGCGGTCGATGTTGACGCCGAGATCGACCTCGAAGACCGGGATGTTCGAGCGACGCGCGAGACGACAGGCCCTGGTGTCCATGCCCGCGCCGAGGTCGACGACAGCGTCGATGTCGCCGAGGATTTCGTCGAGCTTGTCGTCGATGAACCGCTTCCTGCAGGCGATCAGCGCCCACGAACCCGGCACCGTGCGCTCACCGGCCGCGATCGTCAGGCGACGCAGCACCGGCGCGCGCATCGCGCGCACGACGGCGCGTTGACCGGGTGGCAGGAAGGCCAGCGCCAGGTCGTCGAACACCAAGCGTCGGTCCGGCGGTTCGAACTGCTCGATCGCCGCCTGCGCCATCGGGCCGAAGGCTGTCTGTGCCGCGGGATTTCGCGTCATCGTCAGCGTTTGTTGGCGTACCCCGCGTCGACCGGCAGTGTCACACCGGTGACGTAGCGCGCCTCGTCGGACACCAGCCATGCGACCGCCGCCGCGATGTCCTCCGGCTGCAGGATCTGCACCGGCATCGCATTGCCCATGTCCGGCGGCCGCTCCGACTGCGCGATCACATTGGCCAGCCACTGGCGGGTGTGGTCGTTGTCGATCATCGGGGTGAGCACCCCGCTGGGGTGAATCGAGTTCACCCGAATGCTGTGCGGCGCAAGATGATTGGCGTAGGCCCGCATCAGGCCGACCACGCCGTGTTTGGCCGCGGTGTAGCCGAGCGAGCCCGGATCGCCGCCGCCGATGCCGACCAGGCCCGCCGCCGAACTGATCAGCACGATCGACCCGCCATCGCCCTGTCCGATCAGCGTGGGCATCGACACCTCGACCGTGTTGTGCACGCCGGTCAGGTTGACGTCGATGACGTCTCGCCAGCCCTGCGCACCCGACTCCATCGGCGCGATGCCGGCGTTCGCCACCACGATGTCGAGCCTGCCCAACTCGTCGACTCCGGATTGCAACACCGAAGCCAGCGCCGCCTGATCGCGAACGTCGGCCTCGCCCGCGACGATTCGAGCGCCGGCGTCTTCGACGAGCTTGACGGTGGCGGCCAGATCGTCGGCGGTGGCCATCGGATAGGGCACCGAATCGATCTGGTCGCAGATGTCCACCGCGATGATGTTCGCGCCGTCGGCGGCCAACCGGATCGCCTCGGCGCGCCCCTGACCGCGGGCTGCGCCGGTGATGAACGCGACTTTGCCTGCCAGAGAAGGCATTATGGCCGCAGCTGACCCTTGCTGGGATCTCCGGCGATGACCGGCTGCAACACCTTGATGTCCGCTGCGCCGTCGAGAAGCTCACCGACGGTGCCGAACAGGGTGGCGACCGCGGGCGCGGCGCTGTGCGCCTTCAACGCGTCCGCGTCGGCCCATTGTTCGACGAAGACGAATGTGCCGTCGGCTTCGTGCAGCGAGTACAGATCGCAACCGGGCTCGGAGTGCACGGCCTCGATGGCCTGCGTGCACGCGTTGCGAACCGCGTCCACCGACTCGGGCTTGGCTTTCATGGTGGCGACGACGGTGACGGGCATGGGACTCCTCGCTGACTACGTGCTGGACGGTTGCCTAGCCTACCTACAGGGTTTTGCCGTCGTCAGACCATGTCGACCCAGATCGTCACCGCCGCCGCAACGACCGCGAGCAGTGCGAGCAGGGCGGTGTCGACGGTGCTCAGGCGGGTGGGGTCGGCCCGGCCGATGCGCAGTTCCCTGGCGATCAGGAACAGCGGGAAGGTCACGCTGATCGCGATCAACAGGCCGCCCACGACGTACGCCCACACATATCTGACGCCGTGCTTGCGCGCCTCGATCACCATCAGGATGGCAGCGGCGAGGAAGAACAGCACGATGTCGACGGTCAGCGACCGGGAGGCGGGGGTGACCTTGGAGTCGATGAAGAAGTGGAGTAGGAAGCGGCCTGGGTTGTCGAGATAGGCGACGTTCTGGCTCCAGGTGGCGATCAGGGCCGCCGCGGCGATCACACCGTAGACAGCGCACAGCGCCTTGCTGGTTGTCGGGAGGGCTGTTTGGGCCTGTGAAGTGGTCATTTCGGCACCGTAGGGCGTCGCAGCGACTCAATCGATACGTTTCTGTGACCCCTGTGGCAGATGGTGAATATGTGGCTTATGCGACTAGGCTGGGAGGCATGCCAAGTAAGACCGCTGCCCGCTCTGGAGCCCGTTCGAGCAGGTCAAAGGCTGGTGCGCGGAAAGGGCCCGGCCCCGCGGCCCGCCGCAAGCCGGCCCCGCGGCGCAACCAGTCGGCGGTTTCGTCGGCCGGGGCGACCGTCGGTCGGGGAGTGCGCGCCGGCTGGTTGATGCTGGCCAAGGGCGCCGGCTCGACCGCCCGGTCCGTCGGCCGGGCCCGCGACCTCGAACCCGGGCACCGCCGCGACGGCATCGCGCTGGCCCTGCTGGGCATCGCGGTGGTGATCGCCGCCAGCTCATGGTTCGACGCCGCGCGCCCGGTCGGCGCGTGGATCGACACGTCGCTGCGCTTGATGATCGGGTCGGCCGTCGTGCTCGTCCCGCTTCTGCTGGGCGCGATCGCCGTCGTTCTGATGCGCACCGAACCCGATCCCGACGCGCGCCCCCGGCTCATCCTGGGCGCGGCGATGATCGCGCTGCCGACCCTCGGGCTCTGGCACCTGTGGGCGGGCTCGCCGACGGACCCGGCGGGGCGTCAGCATGCCGCGGGGTTCCTCGGCTTCGCAATCGGTGGGCCGCTGTCCGACGGTCTGACCGCGTGGATCGCGGCGCCGCTGCTGTTCATCGGCGCGCTGTTCGGGCTGCTGCTGGTGACCGGAACGACCATCCGCGAGGTGCCGTCGACGGTGCAGCGGATGTTCTCCGCACGCGCGTTTGGCGGCGAGTACGACGACGACTACGAAGAGGACGAGCAACCGTACGCCGAAGAGCACGAAGACTTCTCGGACGGGTACTACGACGATCAGTCCTCGCTCGGCGGCGACGAGGCGCCGTCGTGGCCGGGGGGAGCCGCGGGGGCGGCGACATTCAACGGCGGCACGCCGATGGAGAACTACCCGCTCGACGACGAGGCGCCCACGGTGCCCGAGCCTGCGGTCAAGCCGCGCAAGAAGAAACCGGCCAAGAAGCAGGCGATCGTGATGGACCGGGTGGTCGACGGACCGTACACGCTGCCGTCATTGGATCTGTTGATCACCGGCGACCCGCCGTTGCGCCGCAGCCCGGGTAACGACCGGATGATCGAGGCCATCACCGAGGTACTCAACCAGTTCAAGGTGAACGCCGCGGTCACCGGCTGCACCCGTGGGCCGACCGTCACCCGGTACGAGGTTGAACTCGGCCCCGGCGTCAAGGTCGAGAAAATCACTGCGCTGCACCGCAATATCGCCTATGCGGTGGCGACCGAGAGCGTACGTATGCTCGCGCCGATTCCCGGCAAGTCCGCCGTCGGCATCGAGGTGCCCAACGTCGACCGCGAAATGGTGCGACTCGCCGACGTGCTGACCGATCCGTCCACCCGCGGCGACCACCACCCGCTGGTCATCGGGCTCGGCAAAGACATTGAGGGCGAATACATTTCGGCCAACCTCGCGAAGATGCCGCACCTTCTGGTGGCCGGCTCGACCGGTTCGGGTAAGTCCAGCTTCGTCAACTCGATGCTGGTGTCCCTGCTGGCCCGGGCCACCCCCGAAGAGGTCAGGATGATCCTGATCGACCCGAAGATGGTGGAACTCACGCCTTACGAAGGCATTCCGCACCTGATCACGCCGATCATCACGCAGCCCAAGAAGGCCGCCGCCGCGCTGGCGTGGCTGGTCGAGGAGATGGAGCAGCGCTACCAGGACATGCAGGCGTCACGGGTGCGTCACATCGATGACTTCAACAAGAAGGTGCGCTCCGGTGAGATCACCGCACCGCTGGGAAGCCAGCGCGAATACCGGCCGTACCCGTACGTTGTCGCGATCGTCGACGAGCTCGCCGACCTGATGATGACGGCGCCCCGCGACGTCGAGGACGCCATCGTCCGGATCACCCAGAAGGCGCGCGCCGCGGGCATTCACCTGGTGCTCGCCACCCAGCGACCGTCGGTCGACGTGGTCACGGGCCTGATCAAGACGAATGTCCCGTCCCGGCTGGCGTTCGCGACGTCGTCGCTGACCGACAGCCGCGTCATCCTGGACCAGCAGGGCGCCGAGAAGCTGATCGGCATGGGCGACGGGTTGTTCCTGCCGATGGGCGCGAACAAGCCGCTGCGCCTACAGGGTGCGTTCATCACCGACGAAGAGATCCACGCCGTGGTGCAGGCCTGCAAGGACCAGGCGGAGCCCGAGTACACCGAGGGCGTCACCAACGCCAAGACGAACAGTGAGCGCACCGACGTCGACCCGGACATCGGCGACGATATGGACGTCTTCCTGCAGGCCGTCGAGCTGGTGGTGTCCAGCCAATTCGGGTCCACGTCGATGCTGCAGCGCAAGCTGCGGGTCGGCTTCGCCAAGGCGGGCCGGTTGATGGACCTGATGGAAACCCGCAACATCGTCGGGCCCAGCGAGGGCTCCAAGGCGCGCGAGGTGTTGGTCAAACCCGACGAGTTGGCCGGCACGCTGGCGTTGATCCGCGGCGGCTCGAATGCCGACGGCGGCGACGCCGACGACGAGGTCGACTAGCCCACGCCGACGCCGCCTTCGATGCCGACCCTGATCGGCGGGGGCGGCGGAAGCAGGGGCGGCTGGACTCCCACACACTGGTTGTCGATGACGGCGGTGCAGACGCCGCCGGGCGTGCACCCGTCCAGCACAATCGGCCCACTGTCACACTGCGGTGGGTCCGCGTGGGCGGGCGCGTTGGCGTTCCCCGCGGCGATGAGCGCGGCGACGGCGCAGACGACAATCCGACGTCGCATGCCTGCAACGGTACGCCCATTGCGATTTGTGTGTGTTTTGTTGCGTTGAGCGCTCCTGAACGCACACAAATCGCTACAGCGTCAACAACATTCGGGTGTTGCCCAGGATGTTGGGCTTGACGTAGGACAGGTCGAGGAACTCCGCGACACCGGTGTCGTAGGACCGGCACATCTCCTCGTAGACCTCGGCGGTGACGGGCGTGCCCTCGATCTCCTTGAAGCCGTGTCTGGCGAAGAAGTCGACCTCGAAGGTGAGCACGAAGATCCGCTGCAGGTGCAATTCTCTGGCCACGTCGAGCAGTCGGTCCACGATCGCATACCCGACGCCCTGGCCCCTGACCTTCGGGTGCACGGCGATGGTGCGGATCTCACCGAGGTCCGACCACAACACGTGCAGCGCACCGCAGCCGATCAGCTCACCGTCGGCCTCGGCGATCCAGAACTCCTGGACGGCCTCGTACAGCGTGACGAGGTTCTTCTCCAGCAGGATCTTGCCGGAATAGATGTCGACGAGCGCTTTGATGGCCGGAACATCGGACGTGCGGGCACGTCGAACGACAACCCGCTCAGGCGCTCCGCTCACACGTGCGAGAGTATCGGTTCGGACAACCGATATTCTGTTGCGGTGTCGGGCCAACCCCATATCGATCCGGCGGTCCCGCGCGCCCGTGTTGCGAATATCGCGAACGTGCTCACCGGTGTTCGGATGGTGTTGGTCCCGGTGTTCCTCGTCTTGCTCTTCGTCGGCGACGGCCATGAAACATTCTGGCGGATAGCCGCATTCGTCGTCTTCGCGGTCGCGGTCATCACCGACAGGTTCGACGGCGCGCTGGCGCGCAGCTACGGAATGGTCACCGAGTTCGGCAAGTTGGCCGACCCGATCGCCGACAAGGCGCTCATCGGAGCGGCGTTGATCGGGTTGTCGATGATCGGCGATCTGCCGTGGTGGGTGACCGTGGTCGTCATGGCCCGTGAGATCGCAATCACCGTATTGCGGTTGTCGGTGCTCCGCCACGGCGTCATACCCGCCAGCCGCGGTGGCAAGCTCAAAACCCTCGTCCAAGCCGTCGCGATCGGCTTGTTCGTGTTGCCGTTGTCAGGCGCATGGCTGACCGGCGCTTGGGTGGTGATGTACGCGGCCGTGGTGTTGACCGTGCTCACCGGCGCGGACTACGTCATTTCTGCAGTGAGGGATTCGCGTGGACGACCCGCTGGTTAGCGAAGACGCTCGCGCGCTGGTCGCCGATCTGACCGTCCGCAGGCAGAGCGTGGCCACCGCCGAGTCGTTGACCGCGGGCCTGCTCGCGGCCACGCTGGCCGGGGTCGCGGGCGCCAGCGTCGTGCTGCGCGGCGGCCTGATCACCTACATCGAAGACACCAAGATCTCGCTGGCCGGGGTCGCGCCACAGCTGCTGGACGCGGTCGGTCCCGTCGCTGCACCCACCGCGCGGGCCATGGCCGTCGGAGCCAGGCAGCGGTGCGGCGCCACCTGGGGGGTGGGCCTGACCGGGGTGGCGGGGCCCGACCCGCACGGCGGGCACCCGGTGGGCACCGTCTTCCTCGGCCTCGCAGGCCCCGTCGACACCGACGTGGTGGAGCTGGCGTTCACCGGCTCACGCTGGGACATCCGGCTGGCCGCGGTCACCGAGGCCATCGCGAGGCTGCGGGCACTCGTCGAGTCGCAGAACTGATCTTCGGCGGGCGGGAACCAACCGATAGGCGTTCGCGTTGCCCTAGTAACGGAGCCCAGCCGAGGGAGGAAATCGATGACGGCATTGCTGCGCGAGGTGATCGGCGACGTGCTGCGTCGTGCCCGCACCGAGCAGGGCCGCACCCTGCGTGAGGTGTCCGACACCGCCCGGGTCAGCCTCGGCTACCTCTCCGAGGTGGAGCGCGGCCGCAAGGAGGCGTCGAGCGAACTGCTCAACGCCATCTGCGGCGCCCTGGACATTCCGCTGTCACGGGTGCTCGCCGACGCGGGCGACGAGATGGCCCGCGAGGAACTGGCGGCGGTGTCGCGTGCCAGCGCGGCCAACATCGACGTCGCCACGAAGGTCGTCATCCCGCAGGTCGTGCCGATGGCCGTTGCCTGAGCCGCAAATCGGCCGCACAGGGTGTAGTGATCTGTGCGAAACCGATAAGTTGGCACTGAGCACACACAACGACACGAAGGCGGAAGTGATCTGATGGCCAATCCGTTCGTCAAGGCGTGGAAATACCTGATGGCGCTGTTCAGCTCGAAGGTCGACGAGTACGCCGACCCGAAGGTCCAAATCCAGCAGGCCATCGAGGAGGCTCAGCGCCAGCATCAGGCACTGTCCACGCAGGCGGCGCAGGTGATCGGGAACCAGCGTCAGCTCGAGATGCGGCTCAACCGCCAGCTCGCCGACATCGAGAAACTGCAGGTGAACGTCCGCCAGGCGCTGACGCTGGCCGACCAGGCCACCACCTCCGGTGACGCCGCGAAAGCCACCGAGTACAACAACGCCGCCGAGGCGTTCGCCGCCCAGTTGGTGACCGCCGAGCAGAGCGTCGAGGACCTCAAGACGTTGCACGATCAGGCGCTGCAGGCCGCCGGCCAGGCGAAGAAGGCCGTCGAGCAGAACGCGATGGTGTTGCAGCAGAAGATCGCCGAGCGCACCAAGCTGCTGTCTCAGCTCGAGCAGGCGAAGATGCAGGAGCAGGTGAGCGCGTCGCTGCGCTCGATGAGCGAGATTGCCGCACCGGGCAACACCCCGAGCCTCGACGAGGTGCGCGACAAGATCGAGCGCCGCTACGCCAACGCGATGGGCGCGGCCGAACTGGCGCAGAACTCGGTGCAGGGCCGGATGATGGAGGTTCAGCAGGCCAGCGTGCAGATGGCCGGCCATTCCCGCCTCGAGCAGATCCGCGCCTCGATGCGAGGTGAGCAGTTGCCGACCGGCGGCACCGCGGCAGGCGCACCTGCGACTCCGGCCACCAATCAGCAGGCGACACCGGAAAACCCGCTGTCGCAGTAACTTTCGTAGGGCAGGGCAGTGAACACACGCACGGGACGGCCGGAAGCGTGGCGCACGCTGGTGCAGCGCGGCGTCGATACCGCCGCGGAATGGACCGATGTGTTGGCCGAAAAGCTCAACGCCGCAGCGGATCCGCGCGCCAAGCTGTTGCGCAAACGGCGGTGGGCGCTGCGGCTGACAGTGTTCTTGACGGTGTCCACGCTGTTCTGGATCGCGGTGACGGCGTTGCTGGCGTCGTGGAGCACGCCGGTGTGGGCCTTGTTCATCCCGGCGCCGATCGCCGTCGGCGCGGCGTTTCTGGCGACGTTGGCGTTTGCGCGCTACCGCTGGCTGCGTGGCGAACCCCTGCCGCCGCCACGGAGTAGGAGACTGCCGCCGTGGGGGTCCGCCGCCCGGCAGCCGATGGCCGCCCTTGCCGCCTCTGAGCGTGGATTGGTCAACCTGCTCGGCGTTTTGGAGCGCGGCCGGATGCTGCCCGCCGACGAACTGCGCGAGTTGAGGGTGGCGGCCAATCAGACTTCCGCCACGATGGCGGCCACCGCCAACGAGGTGGTGTCGATGGAGCGGACGGTCAGATCAGCGCCGCAGTCGCGGCCGCACCTCGCGCCGACGATCGGCGCGTTCACCGCTCAGCTCGACCACGGGGCTCGGCAGTACAACGAATTGGTCACCGCCGCAGCGCAACTCGTGTCAGCGGCCAACACCGGGTCGATGTCCAGCTCGCCGATGTCGCAGCAGCGGTACCGCGACGAGTTGGCCAACGCGACCGACCGGCTGATGGGCTGGGCGCAGGCGTTCGACGAACTCGGCAGGCTGCGCGGCGCCTAGACGTCGTGCGAGCTCGACGGCCCTGACCGGGGACCGTACTTTGCGATGTAGGCGTCGTGAATGTGCGCTTCCTTCTGCCGTTTGAGCTCGTCGGCCAGTGCCGGGTCGAGGCCGTGTTTACGCAGCATGTGCCTGCGCCACACCTTGTTCAACGCGTGCGAGAACATCACGAACGGGATCAGGATCGGCAGCGTCATCGACAGATGCACGTCGAGTGTGGTCGGGATGAACCAGAACGGCACCATCAACAGGAACGCCGGGATGAAGACCCGCACCATCATCCTGGCCGTCGCGCCTTTGCCGGCGAGGTCCTGGCTAACCCAGTCGCGCATCGAATCGGGCAGTCGCCGCCCGTAGCTGTAACCGATGTACTCCAACAGGTTCGGTTTGGTCCGGGTGGTTCCGGAAGTTCCAGCGCTCATCTCAGTGTCTGCCTCAACGACGGGAAAACGGTTGCCGCGAGACCACGCAGCGTGCCCTTGGTGATGTCCCACAGGTCGAAGTAGTCCCGCCACAACGTGATTCGTCCCGCGTACACCTCGAACACCCCGCACACCCAGAACTGGGTACGAAGCGGCCCGATGACCAGAGCGTCGGTGCGCTCGGTCAGGACG
Organism: Mycobacterium sp. ACS1612; assembly: GCF_001667505.1. Classification (GTDB taxonomy): domain Bacteria; phylum Actinomycetota; class Actinomycetes; order Mycobacteriales; family Mycobacteriaceae; genus Mycobacterium. The sequence continues at coordinate 140,911 of NZ_LZHZ01000019.1, read as the reverse complement.
GTGTTGCCTTCGGCGACGATGCGGTGGATCTTCACCTCGAACCCGACGCGGCCCTGCCCGCTGCGCAGGATCTTCATCAAGCGGTGCCGCCCCCGCACGGTGGCCCAGCCGACGTTCTGCCACACGATGGTGTCGGCGGACGCCGCCTCGACGGTGTCGTAGTCCTCGTCCTGCAGGGCGTAGAGGAAGGTTTCGACGGTGCGGGCGTTGTCGACGTCCGAACTCACCCCGGAAGCCTGGTCGGTCATGGCAGCAAGCGTAATCCCCGGCGGCTGTGGCAGGGTAAGCGCGTGCGGGTCGCCGTGGTTGCCGGGCCGGATCCCGGGCACGCTTTTCCTGCCATTGCGCTGTGCCTGGAGTTCTCGGCCGCGGGCGACACACCGACGCTGCTCACGGGCGCGCAGCGGCTGCAGGCCGCCCGCCGCGCGGGGGTGCACGCCGTCGAACTCGCAGGACTCGACCCCACCACGGCCGACGACGACAGCGATGCCGGGGCGAAGATCCACCAGCGGGCCGCCCGGATGGCGGTGCGCAACGCGCCGCTGCTGCGTGATTTGGCGCCTGAGCTGGTGGTCTCCGATGTGATCACCGCCTGCGGCGGCTTGGCGGCCGATCTGCTCGGGCTGCCGTGGGTCGAGCTCAATCCCTCTCCGCTGTACCGGCCGTCGAAGGGCCTGCCGCCGCTGGGCAGCGGCCTGGCGCCCGGCGTCGGGCTGCATGGCAAGCTGCGCGACACCGTGATGCGGGCGCTGACCGCCCGGTCCTGGCGGCAGGGGCTGCGTCAGCGAGAGGCAGCCAGAGCCGAAATCGGTTTGCCCGCACGAGATCCCGGGCCGCGGCGGCGGCTGATTGCGACGTTGCCCGCGCTCGAAGTTCCGCGGCCCGACTGGCCGCAGGAGGCCAAGGTGGTGGGCCCGCTGCATTTCGAACCGACGGACGCGGTGCTGCGGGTGCCCCGGGGCGCAGGCCCGCTGGTGGTGGTGGCGCCGTCGACGGCCGTGACCGGCGCCGGCGGTCTGGCGGAGATGGCGCTCGAGGAGTTACGACCGGGGGAGACGCTGCCCGACGGCGCCCGCATTGCCGTGTCCCGGCTGGGCGGACCTGAGCTGGCCGTGCCGCCGTGGGCGGTGGTCGGGATGGGCAGGCAGGACGAACTGCTGGCGCACGCCGATCTGGTGATCTGCGGGGGTGGCCACGGGCTGGTGGCCAAGGCGCTGCTCGCGGGTGTGCCGATGGTGGTGGTGCCGGGCGGCGGAGATCAGTGGGAGATAGCGAATCGCCTTGTGCGCCAAGGCAGTGCACAGCTCGTCCGGCCGCTGACCCCGGAATCGCTGGTGGCCGCTGTCGATGAGGTGTTGTCGTCGCCGCGGTACCGTGACGCGGCCCGGCAAGCCGGGGCGAGCATCGTCGACGTCGACGATCCGGTACGGGTGTGCCATGAAGCGCTCGCCCCGTCGGCGTAAATTGGTCGCGTGCGGTTGACCGAATTCAACGAGCTCGTCGAAGGCCAGTTCGGGCCCGTGCGCGCCGCATCGATGCTCGTCGACCACGCCCTTTCGGAATTCGGCGGGCGGACCGCGGCCCAGGCCATCGAGGACGGCATCGACCCGCGCGACGTCTGGCGCGCGCTGTGCGCAGACTTCGACGTCCCGCGCGACCAATGGTGATTTATGTGCGTTGACGCGCGCTGAGCGCTCCAACACGCGCACAAATCGCTAGCGTTTGTCCTCGGCGCGGCCTGTGCCCGGCGTATGGGCGGGGCCGACCATGTCGTCGTCACGATCGGGTCCACCGCTGCCCGCGGCGGGCTGTTCTTGAGCAGGTGACGTGGTCGAGCCACCGGCGGTCTGACCCTTGCTGTGTGGGTCGGTCGTAGGCGCGGTGGCCCCGCCCGTCCTGGCGCCTTCCTTTTCCGTGGTCTCGCCCGAATCGGCCGACGTCTTGCGGCCCTCGTACGGCGGCACTTCGGGCTCGACGTCGCGCGGCGGGTCCTGGGTGAAGCCCGTCTGGAAATCGGGCTTGCCCTCCTCGCCGTATTGCGGAACCGACTCGTCGCCCTCGTATGCGCCAGACGGCCGATCTGTTCCGGCTGACGGCTCGTCGGATCCGGTGTCTCGCGATCCCTTTTCCTCTGGTTTGGTCATGGCAACTCCTCACAGTGACATATGAGCGGACTACCCGCGCTCGCTCGCGTACAAGCGCGAGCAGACGCAGAAACGTACTATCTGCAACCCAACTGCCCCCTTCTGCGTCTGCTCGCGGGCCAGTGCGTCAGCGCTGGCCCAGCAACTGCGCGGTCTCGCGGTGCAGCCTGCCGAAGTTGTAGTAGGCCGCACACGCGCCTTCCGGCGACACCATGCAGGTGCCGATCGGGGTCTCCGGCGTGCAGGCGGTGCCGAACACCTTGCACTCCCACGGTTTGATCACGCCCTTGAGCACTTCACCGCATTGGCACGCCTTGGGGTCGGCGACCCGCACGCCGGGCATGTCGAATTTGCGTTCGGCATCGAACTCGGCGTAGTCGGGGTGCACCTTCAACGCGCTCTGCGAGATGAATCCCAGTCCGCGCCACTCGAAGTGGGGCCGCAACTCGAAGGTCTCAGCCATCAGCTTCAGCGCCTGGGTGTTGCCCTCCGGTCGCACCACCCGGGTGTACTGGTTCTCCACCTCGCACCGGCCGTCGCGGATCTGTTGCAGCAGCATGTGCACCGAGGCGAGGATGTCGAGCGGCTCGAATCCCGCCACCACCATCGGCTTTCCGTACACCTGCGGCACGAACCGGTACGGCCGCAGGCCCACCACGGTGGACACGTGGCCCGGCCCGAGGAACCCCGAGAGCCGCAGATCGGGCGACTCGAGGATCGCCTTGATCGGCGGCACGATCGTGACGTGGTTGCAGAACACGCTGAAGTTGCGCACACCCAGTGCGCGCGCCCGGACAAGCGTCACCGCGGTCGACGGCGCCGTCGTCTCGAAACCGACCGCGAAGAACACCACGCGCCGGTCGGGGTTGTCCAGCGCCACCTTGAGTGCGTCCAGCGGTGAATAGACAAACCGCACGTCGGCGCCGCGGGCCTTGGCCTCGATTAGGTTTCCCCTCGATCCGGGTACGCGCATCATGTCGCCGAACGTGGTGAAGATCACGCCGGGTTGTTCGGCCAGCCACATCGCGTCGTCCACCCGGCCCATCGGAATCACGCACACCGGGCAGCCGGGGCCGTGCACCAGCTCGACCGTTTCGGGCAGTAGGTGTTCGATGCCGTGCCGGTAGATGGTGTGCGTGTGGCCGCCGCACACCTCCATGAACTTGAACTCGTCACCGCCTGCCAACTCGGTGATCGATTTGACCAACGCGCGCGCCGCGGCTGGGTCGCGGAATTCGTCGACGAACTTCATGTCAAGCCTCTCAAGCGATTTCGGATTCGTTGAACGCGTCGATCTCCTGCTGGTAGTTCTCGCCCATCTTCTGTACCTGATCGAGCGTCATCGCCGCCTCGCGCTCGTCGATCTTCGCCATCGCAAAGCCGACGTGCACCAGCACCCAGTCGCCGACTTGCAGGTTGTCGTCGGCCAGCAGGCGCACGCTGATGGTGCGCCGGACCCCGTTCACGTCGACCTTGGCCAGCGATTGTTCGGCGTCGACGATGTCGACGACCTGGCCAGGTATTCCAAGGCACATGGCCGGTCTCCTCTCAGCAGATCCTGGGCAGCGGGTCGCCGACGAGCATGTCGACGATCCGGCTGCCGCCGAAAGACGTTCTCAGCGCGACGATTCCGGGCGGCTCGGGCGCGATCTCGCCGACCACCGCGGCGTCGGCGCCTTGCGGATGTTCGCGCAGCGCGGCCACCGCCGCGTCCGCCTCTTTGGAGGCGACTATCGCGACGAACTTGCCTTCGTTCGCCACGTACAGCGGGTCGATGCCCAACATGTCGCAGGCGCCGAGCACCTGCGGTTGCACGGGTAGCGCGGCCTCGTCGAGGATGACCGCGAACGGGCGGTCCTTCACCAGCTCGTTAGCGACGGTGCCGACGCCGCCGCGAGTCGCATCACGCATCCACCGCGTGGACGGTGCTGCAGCGAAGAGGATTTCGACGAGTTCGTGCACGGGCGCGGTGTCGGACGCGATGTCGGCGTCGATGGCCAGGTCGCCACGGGCCAGCATGACGGCCATCCCGTGTTCTCCGATGGTCCCGGACAGCAGCACCTTGTCGCCGGGCACGACGCTTTCACGGGACAACTGCCTGCCGTCGGGGATCACACCAACGCCGGCGGTGCAGATGTAGACGCCGTCGGCGGCGCCCTTGCCGACGACTTTGGTGTCGCCGGTGACAATCTGGACGCCGGCATTGGCCGCGGCCTCGCTCATGTCGGCCACGATCTCGCGGAGTTCGGCGATCGGGAAGCCTTCCTCGATGACGAACGCCGCCGACAGCCACTGCGGCCGAGCGCCTGACACCGCGAGGTCGTTGATGGTGCCGTGCACCGCGACGTGGCCGACGGAGCCGCCCGGAAAGCGCCGCGGGGAAACGACATACGAGTCGGTCGAGAAGGCGAGTCGTTCGCCCGACGGGGTGCGCAGCGCCGCGGCATCGCCGAGTTGTTCGAGTTCGTCGTTGCGGAACGCCTCGAGGAACACTGCGTCGACGAGCGCCGCCGACGACTTGCCGCCTGCGCCGTGCGCGAGCGTCACCACATCGTCGAGCAGTCGTGGCCTGCGCTGGCGGAACTTGTCGATCCGTTCCAGCACCCGGTCTTCGCGGTCGGCGGTGGTGCTCATGCCCGTGCCCCCGACAACGGGCGCGCCATGTGCTCCTGAGTGACCGACCACAGCCGGTAGCCGAGCATCGCGTGGCTTTCCTGAATGCGGTGGATGCTCTGCGAATGCACGGTGTAGCAGAAGTCGAACTCGTCGGCGGCGGCCATCCTGCCACCGTCGTGCCCGGAGAACCCGATGGTCAGCAGCCCGCGCTGCTTCGCCTCGCCGATCGCGGTCATCAGGTCTTCGGAGTTGCCCGACGTCGACAATGCGACCGCCACATCGCGATCCCGTGCGTGCGCGATGATCTGGCGCTTGAAGATCAGATCGAACCCGACGTCGTTGCCCAACGCGGTCACCACCGCTTCGTCGGCGGCGAGCGACCACGCCGCCACCGGGCGACCTCGCGCAGGCCGACTGAACAGCGTCGCCAGCGTCGCGGCGTCGGTGGAACTGCCGCCGTTGCCAAGCGTGTAGAGCCTGCCGCCGCGCAGGAACCGCTCTGCCATCTGGATTCCTGCCGCCGTCAGGCCAGCCGCGTACTCGTCGAGCGACTCTTGTTGCAGGCGTGCGCTTTCGGCAGCTTTGCCGCGGGCCGACGCGGCCAGATCGTCGAGCAGGCTGGTGGCGTCGCTCTCCTCTGAGTCGATGAACGGATACAGAAAACCCGTGTTCTCGTGAGTCGTCATGCGTTGACCTCCATACGTGTGATCGCCGCTCCGGCGTGCACCAGGATCAAGTCGTTGACGCGCGCCTCGGGAAGGATCGTGGTGTCCACCCACTCCTCACCGCCTGCGGTGCGCACGAGCGCTCGGCCGTCCACAGGCTCGAGCACCACTTCGCCCAGTCGCCCCTCGTCGCTGCACGTCACGCACACCTCTTCTGCCGCTGGCGGTTTGAGCAGCCCTGGGTGTTCGAAACAGACGTGGGTGAGCTCCCACAGCAGGTGATACATGAGTACGAAGGTGCCGGTGGCGGGCACCATCGGGTCGTCGGAGTCGATCCACAGGACGTGGTCGGCCGAACCCGCCGGCGGTCGCGGGCCCGAGCCGATCCACAGTGTGAGCACACCCCACGCGGGTGCGCGCCGCATCGCGTCGACGACCGCGGGCTGATCCGCGGACGCTACCGCGATCAGCAGGTCACCCGGCCGACTGGCGACCCTGGCCTGCGCGACGGGGTCCGGATCGACCAGCGCCACGGACGGCAGTGCCCGTTTCCCCACGATCACCGGATGGACGAACTCGACGGCGACGTGGTGGGCGTGCGGTTCCCACTGCGGCGCGATCACCCACAACGTGGCGCCGTCGTGGAATCTGCGCGCCAAATCCAGTGCCGCGGCGGCCAGGTCGGCGGACAACTCGACGCCGATGTACGACCCCCCGAGTTGCGTCGTCGTCATTTCCGATCTCCCCTCGAACTGTTCACCACGTCGAGCGTGGCCGATGTGGCGGATTCCAATGCGGTGCATTGGTCGTCGGTGAGCGTCTGGCACACCCAATTCCAATGCGCGGCGACGATCGATCCCGGCTCGGGAGTGCCGGTCAGGGCGAGCCCAGCCTTCCGCCACTGCACCCGCTCGGGTTGGGGCGGGCCGAGGGTGAGCATCCTGTCGGCGTATCGCAGCGGCTGCGACGTCATCACCACCTGGTCGCCGTCGACCGATTCGACGGTTCCCCAGCGGATCCGGCAGTCCTGCATCACACCAAGCGCCGTCGCAGGATCGCGGTCGAGGAACCGCATCCACGGGTACACCACGAATACGTGGAAACTATGATGCGCCAATATGTTCGGGCCGGGCATGACCGCGTCGAGCAGTCCGGTGACCTGCCCGGTGAACGATGCGCGCAGCGTCGCCAGCAGATCGGCGGGATCCACCTTGGCCAGCGCCGGGCCGCCCACCCAGTAGCTGTGGACGATCTCCTCGTCGAGGGGATCGCAGGCGCCGACCGCTTCGGCGATGGCCGACAGGTAGGGCCAGGCGCCGTCGAACTCCCTGGCGTGCGCAGCCAACCCGGATGCGTCGCCGCCCGTCGGCCCGCAGTAACCGAGCTCGTTCGGCGGGTACGCGTACTGTTCGAACAAGGTCATCCGCTGGCACCCACCATCAGTTGGCCCAACGCGATACCGCCGTCGTTAGGTGGCACCGCGTGGTGGGTGATCGCGTCGATTCCTCGGGCCTGCAAGCCATCCAACGTCAACTGCAGCAGCAGCGCGTTCTGGAAAACCCCGCCGGACAAGGCGACGGTCGGCACGGCGTCACCTGCCGCGGCGGCGACGTCGACGATCAGGTCGGCCACGGCGCGATGGAACCGCGCACCGATCACGCCTGCAGGCACGCCGGCGCGCTGGTCGCTCACCACCGCGCGCAGCACGGGCCGCGGGTCTATCACGTCGTCGTGCACATGGAAGGCGTAGCCGCCGGCGCCGCAGTCGCCACCGCGGGACAGGCCCTCCAACTCGATCGCCGCCTGGGCTTCGTAGGCCACCACCTCTCGCACACCGACGAGCGCGGACACCGCGTCGAACAACCGGCCCATGCTCGAAGTCGGCACACACCCGAGGCCGGTGTCGAGTTGGTGGCGCAGCACCCGTAGCTCGTCGGCCGGGCATGCGGCCACCGGCGCGAGGTCCTCGTCCCAAGGGATTTCGGCCGACCACAGGTGCGAAAGCGCCATCCGGTACGGCCGCAGCACGCTGACATCGCCGCCCGCGAGCGGTACGTACGACAGGTGCGCCAGCCGTCGGTAGCCCTTGTACGTGGCGAGCAGCACTTCGCCGCCCCACACCGCCGCGTCCGGCCCGTACCCCGTCCCGTCGAACGCGAAGCCGAGCACCTGCTGCGACTCGTCGAGGCCGTGTTCGGCCATCACCGCGGCGATGTGCGCGTGGTGGTGTTGCACCGTCCGCACGGGCAGGCCTGCGGCGTTGCGGTGCGCCCACGCGGTCGACCGGTACAGCGGATGGGCGTCGGCAACCAGCATTTCCGGTTCGACGGCGGTCAGTTCGCGCAGGTGCTGCTGCGCGGCATCGAAGGCGGACAGCGTCGCGAGGTCGTCCATGTCGCCGATGTGCTGGCTCAGCCACGCGTACTTGCCGTCCGCGACGGCCATCGTGTTCTTCAGGTCCGCCCCGACCGCCATGGTCGGCGGCACCGCGACCGGAAGCGCGATCGGCAGCGGTGCGTACCCGCGGGACCGCCGGATCGCCAATTCCTGGGCGCCAACCACTCGCACCACGGAGTCGTCGCACGGCACCAGGATCTCCCGGTCGTGCATCAGCCAGCCGTCGGCCAGTTGCGAAAGCCGCTGGCGCGCATCGTCGTCGGCGTAGCAGATCGGCTCACTCGCCAGGTTGCCCGACGTCATCACCAGCACAGCAGGCCCGTCCGGGTCGCCGGGCAGCCCGAACAGCAGCGTGTGCAGCGGCGTGTAGGCGGTCATCACGCCGAGGTCGGGATTGCGCGGCGCCACCGCGTCGGCGACCGGTGCACCATGCCGACGCGGCATCAGCACGATCGGCCGCTGCGGGCCGGCCAACAACCGTGCCGACGCATCGTCGACGTCCGCGACGGCACGCGCCGTGGCCAGGTCGAGGACCATCACCGCGAACGGCTTGTCGCCACGCCGCTTTCGCCGACGCAGTTCTGCGACCGCCTGCGCGTCGCCGGCGTGGCAGGCCAGGTGGTAGCCGCCGACACCCTTGATCGCCAGGATGCCGCCGTCACGCAACAGGTCCCGCGCCGACACCACAGCGTCGTCACCGTCGACCACCCGGTCGTCGCTGGTGTAGCGCAACCGCGGCCCACAGTTCGGGCAGCACACCGGCTGGGCGTGGAACCGTCGGTCGGTGGGATCGGTGTACTCCCTGGCACATTCGGCACACATCGGGAACGACGCCATCGTGGTGGCGGCGCGGTCGTAGGGCAGGCCGGCGATGAGCGTGAAGCGGGGGCCGCAGTTGGTGCAGTTGATGAAGGGGTGGCGGTAGCGCCGGTTCGCCGGGTCGCGCAACTCGGCCGCGCAGTCGGCGCACATCGCGACGTCGGGAGAGGCCAGTGTGCGGCCACCGCCTGCGCGCGTGGTATCGGCGATGGTGAAGCCGGTGCCGCCGACAAGCGGGACGTCCTGACTCTCAACCGATTCGATGACCGAGAGCGGCGGTGGGCTGTCGCGTAGCCGCACCAGGAAGCGCTCGAGATCTGCTGTGTCGCCCTCGATCTCGATGACCGCGCCGGTGGTGTCGTTGCGTACCGACCCGGACAAGCCCAGGGCGGCCGCGCATGTGTAGACGAACGGACGGAAGCCCACTCCCTGGACCACCCCGTGCACGCAGACACGTAACCGGCGCCGGGTCGTCATGGCGACGTCTCGGTTTCGCGGGCCCTGCCCATCAGTTCCAGGCCCTCCATCGCGGCAGCGGCGCCCGCATCGTCGGTCTTCTCGACGACGAACCCCATGTGGATGATCACCCAGTCGCCGGGCTCGAATGTCTCCTCGGGCAGCATCCCGACGTTCACCTTGCGCTGCTCACCGACGACGTCGACCAGCGCGAGTTGGTCGCCGTAGCCCTCCAGCATGTGGATGACGCGACCCGGAATGCCAAGACACATGGTCAGCCTCCCTTCACCGGTGCGAGCAGGCGGGCCAGCACATCTTCCAGCGCGCGGACGGCGTCCGGAATGGCGGTGGCAACCTCATCGGAAAGCCCGATGCCTTCCTCGACGTTTGCTGCCTCGCAGCCGATCACCACGGTGTACGGCGGTGTGCCGCCAAGAGCGCGCAGGCTGGCGAACACCGCACCGGGATCCATCGCGTGCGCATCCAGACCTGCTGTAGCGGTGAGGCTTTCGTGGTCAGCCTCGAATACGTGGATGGTGCCCGGCGCACCGCGGCTGGGGATCGCGTCGATCAGGACCAACGCTTCGCAGCCGTCGAGCAGCTCGTAGGCCAGGTGCATGCCCTTGATGCCGTAATCCACCAACTCGACGCGCGGACCCGCGAGCCGATGCGGGACATGGCGCATCACCTCGGGGCCGAAACCGTCGTCCCCGAGGAAGATGTTGCCGATTCCGGCTACCAGAATCCGGGACGTGAGAACACCTCGTTCACAGTCACATCCGACGCATTTTCATGTACCGGCGCGCGTCCGGGATGTTGACGAGACCGACGGCCACACCTGCGACGACGACGGCTGCGATGACGGTCACGGCGGCCCATCCCACTACGTTCATGTCGAACTCCTTTCGTCGAGTGGTTCCACTTCATCGGGCGCGAAGTACAGGTACCGGCCGTAGGCGTCGTGCAGGTCGGCGGCGGGGTCGTCCTCGAGGACGACGCCGACGTGCCGGTCGCCGTCGACGTCCTCGTGCACCGAGGTGACCCGCGCGACCCTGTCGGCGTAGAAGAGGTCTTGGGCATCGGCCCGCCGTGACGGATGCAGCCGCACCCTGCTGCCGCGGCTCACCCGTCTGCCATTGACAACGATCGCGTCGAAGTCTGGGCGAACCGCGGTGTCCGCCTTCGGGTCCCACCAATCCACGTCCGCGGGCACCTCGGGTATCAGCCCATGCGGATCACGCAGCACACCGTGAAGATCCAGCATTGCCTCCGGTGACATCGCGTCGCATCGGTCGATGATCTGAGCGGCGCGCGGATCGGTGGCGCGGGCCTGCGCCTTCTCCTCGTCGGTCATGGTCATCACCCGCAGCGTGAGGATCTCGTCGATCTCCGTGGAGTCGTACAGTGCGCCCTTGCTCTGTTCGGCGATCTCGGGATGGTCGTAGAGGATGATCGGGGAGACCAGGACGAGGTCTCGGGTGCCCGGTGGGCCCGCAAGCACGGGGAAGCAGCGGTGGTGCCTGCAGCGCGCCGCGGCAGCGGCCGCTGAATCGGGTGGCTCCAGCAGCGATACGAACTCCCCACCGGTCACCGCGACCAGTAGGTGCGTGCCGATCAGCGACGTCGCGATCGCGTCGTCTTTGTCGGCCGCGGGCGCGGCGGTGTTACGCACGGTCAGCGAAAGTCGCATCAGGTCGCCGTCGACCTCGGCGGAAACGTCGAGTTGGCCGTGCAACGCGCGGCGGGTCCGGACCAGCCTGCCCCCGTCGACGTTTTCGATGTCAGTCCCTGCGGGCACCGAAATGTCAACGGTGCGGGGCAGGCTGGTGAGCGGCAACGAGGGGATGACGGTTTCGCATTCGACGGCCTCGTCCCAAGTGAGCCATTCGGTGCCCGCGCCGTCCCGGTGTTGTAGTTGCAGGAACCGGATCACCCCTGACAGGGCCGGGGCGCCGATCGGGCGCACCAGCACCTGCGCGGACAGGGTGTCCTCCTCGCCGATGCCGGTGGCCGCTGCGCCCTGCGGTCCCAGCACACCGAACTGCCAGCGCGACTGGTTCTTTCTCGAGCTGGCCCGGTACGGATACAGCAGATACCCCTCGTAGAGCACCGCGTCGGCGACGGCGCGGGCATGGTCCCAGCCGGCGGTCATGAGAGCTCCCTGGCTGCCGAGTTCTGCGCCAACAGCGAGGCGATGGCCTCGTCGAAGCCGAGCAGGCCGCGCGCCGAGCGGTAGGCGGCCAGCGCGTCGATGGTGTCGCGGTCCAACCGCAGCCATCCCGTGTTCGGGAAGTGCTGCCGAATCAGATCGCGCCACACCGACACCGGCATGTCGTAGCGCTCCTCGCGGTCCCACGGCACCTGCTGGACGGCGAAGCCGTTGCTGCCGCGTTCGAAAACCGTTCCGCTGAACAGGAATTGCAGCGGTATGGCGCCGTCCCGCAACGCGTGCAGGTACTTCGACGCCGCCACCTCGAAGTCGTAGGTGCATTCCAGCGGCAGCTGCACCTGGGTGGTACCGGTGAAGCCCGGCACCATCGCGGCCGCGTGCTGCCACAGGAACGAGTGCTGTGTGGCAGCCCAACGGTCGCGCGGCCCGAACAGGTCCACCAGTTCGGCGGCCTCGTCGTCGGAATACTGGCGGCGCGACGGCTCGATGCGGACCTGACAGCGCAGGGCGATCGCGTGTACGTCGGCGACCGAGGCGATGCCCACCCGCGCCATCAGGATCGGCGTCACGGCATACGGTTCGGGCGTGACGTCGACGACGGCGAAGGTGATGTCGGTCATGAGCGGTCGACCACCTTGCTGCGGCGCTCGAGGCGTTCGAAGAACTCGTCGACATATCTGCGTGCATCCTGTCCGCCGTCGAACCCCCGCCACAGCATCCGTAGCGTGCCGACGAATTCGTAGCAGGCATCGATCGGCACCAGATAGGCCTGCGGTTCGGCGGATTCGTGCTCGGGCACCCGAATCAGCAGCGCTTCGGTGTCCTTGGCGATGGCGTCCACCCGGGGATCGGCGGTGCGAATGTCGTTCCACGCCCGCAGATTTAGTTCGGATTCGGTGGCGCCTGCCGGTCCGGGATAGAACGCCACGGTCCGGCCCAGCGTCGAGTTGTGGAAGAAGAACGCCAACCCGACCGGGATCTGCAAGGCCTCCCAGGCCCGGCGGTCGAGCGCGAAATCTACGAACGCGAGGTAGCGGTCGGGGATGGCGCGATAGCGCAACTCGGCCATGGTGTCGGTGAACAGCAGATAACAGCCGCGGCAGACGCACATCAGTTGTCTGCCTTCCAGATTCACCACATGCTGATGCTCGTCGGCGATGGCCTCGGCGCACATCTCGCACCGTTCACCGGCGGCCTGAGGCGCTCCGCGGCTCGCACGGATCCGGGCGAGCACGTCGACCACGTCGCCGTCCATCAGGCCACCACCTCACCGACGGCCATCGACAGCACCCCGTCGCGCACCAGCACCGGCAGCGGATCAAGATGGCTGTCGCCTCCCACGCCTGCGCCGGCGTGAACGGCGTCGAAGCCGGCACCGCACGCCGGACAGTGCAACACCGAACCACGCAGTGGCGCACCGGCCATCGCACCGAAGCAACTGGGACACCGGTCGCGGTACGCGAACACGTCGTCACCGATCCGGCAGGCCAGCGCGGTGACGCCCGCGACACGAAAGCCGCCGACCTCACCGTCAGCGAGGTCGGCCAGTTCCGGGACGGGCTGCCACCGATGTCCGTTGCGGTGCACCCGGTGCAGCAGCGCCTCGGCCGGAATGACGCCCGTGGCGGACTCTGTCTCTGGCGCAACCACTTCGATCGAGGTGATCTCCGGTGCGGCGGCGCGCACCGCATCCTCGACCGCCAGTTCCAGCGTCACCGACGACGATGGACAACTCTTGCAACTGCCCTGGAACTGAAGCCGGACCACGCCGTCCTCGACGCCGAGCAGTGACACGTCGCCGCCATGCGACCCGAGGTAGGGCCGCACGCTGTCCAGCGCATCGGACACCCGTCGCACCACGTCGTGCGGATGCAGACCGTGCACCAGCAGCAGGCTGGCCACCAGGTCGTCGGCCGCAAACCGGTCCGCCAGAACCGGATCCGCGGCCAACGCCACGTCCATCATCCGCTCCAGCACCGCCCCGTACAGGTCGGTCACCTCACGGACCAGTTGTTCGGCGCGTTCCCGCGCGACCGCGCCGCCCGAAGACGACGCGTCGAGCAGGGTTTGGATTCGCTCGCCCGCTGTGCGCCACTGCGCGTCGTCTTGGGAATCGGTGAGACCTGGCAGTGTCGGCGGGGCCATCCGCTATTCCCCGGTCAGCGATTGGGTGGGGGAGTGCAGCAGATCCAGTGACTTACCCTTGCCGAGGTACATGTGCACCCCGCACGGCAGACACGGATCGAAGCTGCGAACCGTGCGCATGACGTCGATGCCCTTGAAGTGCTCCCTATCGTTCTCCTCGAAGATCGGCTGGCCCTGCACCGCGTCCTCGTACGGGCCCGGAGTGCCGTAGCTGTCGCGCGCACTGGCGTTCCACGGCGTCGGCGGATACGGGTGGTAGTTCGCGATCTTGCCGTCGCGAATGACCATGTGGTGGGACAGCACTCCGCGGACCGCCTCGGTGAAACCGCATCCGATGCCCTCCTCGGGCACCTCGAACTTCTCCCACGTCTTGGTGCGGCCTGCGCGGATCTCGGTCAGTGCCTTCTCCGCGAAGTGCAGCGCGCACGCCGCGGCGTAGGCCTGGAAGTAGGTCCTGGCCCGGTTGCGCTCGAGGGTGTTGCTGCCGTACTGCGGCACCTTCCACTCCAACGACACCGGGCCCTTGAGCGCGGTCTTCGGCAGGTTGATCTGCACGCTGCTGCCGGTGGCCTTGACATAGCCGATGTCCACCAGGCCGGCGAGCGCGGTGGACCACAGCCGGGCCAGCGGACCGCCACCGGTGTCCAGCGCCAGGTGGTCCTTGCCGTCGAACCACCGCGGCGACATCACCCAGCTGTACTTGTCGTCGAAGTCGCGCTTCTGCGGGCGTGGGTTGGTGTGCTGGTTCCACGGGTGCCGCCGGTCGATCGGGTTGCCGAGCGGATCGGTCTTGACGAACATCTCCTGGTCGGTCCAGTCGTCGTAGTAACTGTGGCCCAACAGGATCCGGATGCCGAGGTTGATGTCCACCAGTGAGTGGGTGTGCAGCTTGCCGTCGATGACGACCCCGGGCGTGACGAACATCGCGTCGCCCCAGCGCTGCATGTCCTTGTACTCGAAGTTGCACACCTCCGGATCCTGGAAGGATCCCCAGCAGCCCAACAAGGTGCGCCGCAGCCCCACCCGGTCGTAGCCGGGCAACGCTTCGTAGAAGAAGTCGAACAGGTCGTCGTGCATCGGCACGACCGACTTCATGAACTCGACGTACCGCATCAGCCGGGTCATGTAGTCCGTCATCAACTGCACCGTCGCGGTGGTGCCGATGCCGCCGGGATACAGCGTCGAGGGATGCACGTGCCTGCCCTCCATGAGGCAGAACATCTCTCGCGTCCACCGGCTGACCTGTAGCGCCTCCCGGTAGAACTCGCCGGTGAACGGATTGAGTGCGCGCATGATCTCGGCGATCGTGCGGTAGCCGTGCATGTCCGCATGCGGGGCTTGGGTGTTCTCGGCCTTGGCCAGCACACTCGGGTTGGTCTCGGACACCATCTTCTCGCAGTAATCCACGCCGACCAGATTCTCCTGGAAGATGTTGTGGTCGAACATGTATTCCGCGGCCTCACCGAGGTTGATGAGCCACTCACCGAGGTGCGGTGGCTTCACGCCGTATGCCATGTTCTGGCAGTAGCACGAACACGTGGCGTGGTTGTCGCCGCAGATGCCGCAGATGCGGCTGGTGATGAAGTGCGCGTCGCGGGGATCCTTGCCCTTCATGAAGATCGAATAGCCGCGGAAGATCGACGAGGTGCTGTGGCACTCGACGACCTCCCTGTTCTCGAAGTCGATCTTGGTGTAGATGCCAAGGCTGCCCACGATGCGGGTGATCGGATCCCACGCCATCTCGACCAGTTGACCGGGATCGCGCTTCACATGTGACGGCTCGGGGATGGTCGTTGTCATCGAAGTGTTCTCTTTCGTCTAATGGGCCGTCTAATAGGCAGCACCACAACATATTTCGCAAGACACGTGCGGCGGCCCGGAAGGGCCCGCGCCTACCAGGTGCGGGTCGCTCCGGTTTCGAGTTTCGTGCCGCGATGCCGCCACTTCGGTTCCTTGTCCACCGTGCGCCCCGTCACCTGGCGAAGGCTGCGGATGACCGAGCCGTACAGACCGGATGCGGTGGTAGACACCTTGCCGCCGGGCGGCTCGTCCATGAACGGCATGAACTTGTCCGGGAAGCCGGGCATGGTGCACCCGATGCAGATGCCCCCGACGTTCGGGCAGCCGCCAATTCCGTTGATCCAGCCCCGTTTCGGCACGTTGCACTTGACGACCGGTCCCCAACAGCCCAGTTTGACAATGCATTTCGGCGATCCGTACTCGGTCGCGAAATCGCCCTGCTCGTAATAGCCCGCGCGGTCGCAGCCTTCGTGCACGCTGGCGCCGAACAGCCATTTCGGCCGCAACGCGTCGTCAAGCGGAATCATCGGTGCCTGATCGGTCGCCATGTAGAGCAGATATGTCAGCGTCTCGGCGAGATTGTCCGGATGGATCGGGCAGCCCGGCACACATACGATCGGGATGCCGGCCTTGCTCTTCCAGTCCCAGCCGAGGTAATCGGGCACACCCATCGCGCCGGTCGGATTCCCTGCCATCGCGTGGATGCCGCCGTAGGTGGCGCAGGTGCCGGCCGCGACGACCGCGGTGGCCTTCGGGGTCAACCGGTCCAGCCATTCGCTTGTCGTCATCGGCTGCCCGGTCGCGGGGTCGTTGCCGAACCCGCACCAGTAGCCCTCGTCCTTGATCTGCTCATTTGGAATGGACCCCTCGACAACGAGAACGAACGGGTCGAGTTCACCCCGGTCGGCCTTGAAAAACCATTCCAAAAAATCGTCTGCGCCCCCATTTGGTCCGCACTCGAAATCGATCAGGGGCCAGTGGACGGCGATCTTGGGTAGCCCGGGGAGCGCGCCAAGCGCGATCTCCTCGATGCTGGGTTGGGTGGCGGCAGTCAACGCCACCGAATCACCGTCACAACTCAAGCCCGCGTTGATCCAAAGAACGTGAATCAACGCCTCTTCCGCTTTGACTGCTGCTTCGCTTGGCATGCGTAACAGCTTTCTCGGGGCCGGGGCTGGCGGCTCCCGTAGCAGGAACAAGCGGCGCCGATTTCTTCAGCACCAAACCTGGGTTTACTCCCGGCCCAATGTCTTGTCAACGGGTCTTAGGGACATTAGGCGCTGTTTGCCAGAACCCTGATTTCCGTGCGGATCCAGTCGTACCATGCCGCCAGTCCCTCGCCGCTCGTCGCGGAAACCGGCAAGATCTCCACGCGCGGGTTCACAGACCGCGCGAAACCGAAACACGTTTCAAGATCGAAGTTTACGTACGGAACGAGATCGATCTTGTTGATCACCACCAGTCCTGCGGCGGCGAACATGTGCGGGTACTTCAACGGCTTGTCGTGACCTTCGGTCACCGAGATCACCACGACTTTGCTGCGCTCACCGAGATCGAACAGCGCCGGACACACCAGATTGCCGACGTTCTCGATGAAGAGCAGTGACCTCGGATCCGGTTCCAAGGCGTGAAGTGCGCGGTGAACCATATCGGCGTCGAGGTGACAGCCGGCGCCGGTGTTCACTTGGACGGCGCGAGCGCCCGCGGCCCGGATTCGCTCGGCGTCGAGCAGCGTTTCCTGATCGCCCTCGATGACGGCGACGGGATAGTCGCCACCAAGCTCGCGAACCGTGCGTTCGAGCAGTGTCGTCTTACCCGCACCTGGTGAACTCGTCATGTTGAGCGCCAGGATCGCCCGCTCGGCCAGCCACTGCCGGTTGTGTTCGGCGATCTCATCGTTTCGTGCGAGCACCTTCTGCTCGAGCGTGACCGTCTCGGTGTGCGGTCCGTGGTCGTGCGGGTGCGCGCCTGAAGCGACCATGACGGTCGCGCCGTCGTCGCCGCACCCGCATGTCGCGCACATGTCAGCTCACTTCCATCGACAGGATTCTCAAGTCTCGTCCCGCGAGCACCTCGACATCGGCACTGCCGCACGGGCACAACAGGATCAGGTCCGGTAGTTCGAACGTCTGACCGCAGGTGCGACAGCGGGCCGCGCCGGGTTGGACGGCGAGGTCGAGGCGGGCGCCGTCGGCGACGGTGCCTTCGGTGGCGAGGTCGAAACAGAACCGCATGGCGTCGGGCACGACCGCGCACAGGGCGCCGACTTCGACCTTGACGCTGTGCACATGGCGACCCGCGGCGTGCTCACACACCGCGTCGACGACACTCTGCGTGATCGCCATCTCGTGCATGTCGGTCCGTTCTGGCCGGATGACTCACGATAGGACTCGTGTCGGGGACCGGTCCAGCGATCCGGTCAAGCCGTGACTTCTGCGAACACCCGCTGGAGGAATTCGACTTGATCCGCTTTGGCTTTCGGATCGTGATAGATCGCGAAGTGTCCGTAGGGGTAGCGGCGCAGCTCACCGCGGGGCGCCCGGTGCGCCGCCTTGATCGTCGACCCCGGCGGTGTGGTGGTGTCGCCTTCGCAGACGCAGATCAGCAGTGGCATCGCCAGTCGCTTGGTGCCGATGCCGGGCCGGTAGAACGGGAATCGCAGCATCAACCGAGCAGTGAATTCGTTGCGCCACAGTGAGTTCGGCGGCACGATCGCGTCGAAGCCGGGTTTGGCGTCGGGTTCGGTCATCGCCGCGAAGGTGCCGGGCGCCCCGACGGCGGGCACCAGGATGGGCGGGCGGCCGCGCCATGCCCACCACTGGTCTCGCAGCCCGAGAAGCAGCAGTCGGGCACTGGTTTTCGGTGGCACTTTCATCATGGCGGGGATGGCATCGGTGAACGGCGCCTGGGCGACCACCGCCGCGACACGGGGATCACCTGCCGCGACGGCCAGCACATGACCGCCGCTGAACGACGAACCCCACAACACGATTCGGTCGGGGTCGACGCCGTCGAGTCGGCGGGCCCAGGCCACGACCGCGCGGTAGTCGTCGTGCTGGCGGCCGATGTCGAGCAGTTGGCGCGGTTGACCCGTCGACGCGCCGAAGTGCCGGTAGTCGAACACGACGACGGCGAATCCGGCATCGCGGAACGCCTCGGCGTAGGCGGGCAGTCCGTCGTCGCGGGTGGCGGAGAACCCGTGCGCCATCACGACGCAGGGCACGGCGCCGTCGGTGGCCTCGGGCCGGTAGAGATAGGCGGCGATCTGCTCGCCGCGGTACGGGATGCGGACGTCAGTTGGCGCGGTCATAAGGGCGAATCTATCCCCGCCGCGGTCCGTACGGCGTGTCTTCTTGAATCGAACAGGTGTTCGTCTACTGTGAACAGTGTTCGACGGCTAGATGCTGGTCAGGCCGACTTGTCGGTGGCGGCCTCTAGCGTCACGGCCAACTGATCGACCACCGATCAACCGAACAGCTGACTAGGACGGAGCACCCCATGGCGCAGGCACCTGATCGCGAGAAAGCCCTCGAACTGGCGCTCGCACAAATTGAGAAGAGTCACGGCAAGGGCTCGGTGATGCGGCTCGGCGAGGAGGTGCGTCAGCCGATCTCCGTCATTCCCACCGGGTCGATCGCGCTGGACGTGGCGCTCGGCATCGGCGGGTTGCCGCGCGGCCGGGTCGTCGAGATCTACGGCCCGGAATCCTCAGGTAAGACCACCGTCGCGCTGCACGCGGTGGCCAACGCGCAGGCCGCGGGCGGCATCGCGGCGTTCATCGACGCCGAGCACGCACTGGATCCGGAGTACGCCAAGAAGCTCGGGGTGGACACCGATTCGCTGCTGGTGTCCCAGCCGGACACCGGTGAGCAGGCGCTGGAGATCGCCGACATGCTGATCCGGTCCGGCGCAATCGACATTCTCGTCATCGACTCGGTGGCCGCGCTGGTGCCGCGCGCGGAAATCGAGGGTGAGATGGGCGACAGCCACGTCGGTCTGCAAGCCCGGTTGATGAGCCAGGCGCTGCGGAAGATGACTGGCGCACTGAACAATGCGGGCACCACCGCCATCTTCATCAACCAGCTCCGCGAGAAGATCGGCGTGATGTTCGGGAGTCCTGAAACGACAACGGGCGGAAAGGCTTTGAAGTTCTACGCCTCGGTCCGGATGGACGTCAGGCGGATCGAGACGCTGAAAGACGGCACCGACGCTGTCGGTAACCGCACCCGCGTCAAGGTCGTCAAGAACAAGGTGTCGCCGCCGTTCAAGCAGGCCGAGTTCGACATCCTCTACGGCAAGGGCATCAGCAAGGAAGGCTCGCTCATCGACATGGGTGTCGAGCACGGCTTCATCCGCAAGTCCGGCTCATGGTTCACCTATGAAGGCGAGCAGTTGGGCCAGGGCAAGGAGAACGCCCGCAACTTCCTGCTGGAGAACGTCGACGTGGCCAACGAGATCGAGAAGAAGATCAAGGAAAAGCTCGGCATCGGTGCCGACGTGACAGCCACCCCGACCGACGATGACGTCCTGCCCGCCCCAGTCGACTTCTGAGGCGGGCGCGCCCAAACGTGAGGAGCAGGCGCACGATCTCTGTCTGCGCCTGCTCACCGTGAGGGCACGCACCCGCGCCGAGCTCGAAGCGCAGTTGGCCAAGCGGGGCTACCCCGACGACGTCAGCGGGCGTGTGCTCGACAGGCTCGCCGAGATGGGCCTGGTCGACGACGCCGATTTCGCCGAGCAGTGGGTGCGGTCGCGCCGGGCCAACGCCGGAAAGGGCAAGCGCGCGTTGGCAGCTGAGCTGCGCACCAAGGGTGTCGACAATGACGTCATCACCGCGACGCTCGCCGATATCGACGCCGGGGCGGAACGCGAGCGCGCCGAGCAATTGGTGCGTGACAAGCTGCGCCGGGAGAAACTCGTCGACGGCGACGACGCCAAGGTCGTGCGGCGACTCGTCGGGATGCTCGCTCGCCGCGGCTACAGCCAGTCGATGGCGTTCGACGTGGTCAAAGTGGAACTCGCCGCCGAACAGGAACGTCGACGCGTCTAGCGCACGCACGGCATACTTGCGCAGATGCTGCTTTCCGCCAAGCTCGCGCCGACGTTCGATTACCCGGTGCTGCAGGAGTTCTGGACTCACGCCGACGAGTTGGGCTTTCACTCGGTGGCCAACTACGACCACTTCTACGGGTTGACCGACCACACCGACCCGACGTTCGAAGCATGGACGTCGTTGGCGGCCATGGCGGCAGTCGTACGGCGGGCGCGGGTGAGCTGTCTGGTCAGCGGCGTGGCGTACCGCAATCCGGCGGTACTGGCGAAGATGGCGGTGACGGTCGACCACATCAGCGGTGGCCGACTGGATTTCGGCCTCGGCGCGGGCTGGCACGAGGAGGAGCACCGCGGCTACGGACTCGACTTTCCCGGCCCGGGTGTGCGCGTCGACATGCTCGACGAGGCGCTGACGATCATCCGCAGGCTGTGGACCGAGGACGCGGTGACGTTCGACGGCAGGCACTACCGCCTAAACGATGCGCCGTGCAATCCGAAGCCGCTGCAGCAACCGCACCCGCCGATCGTCGTCGGCGGTGAGAAGCCCAACATGTTGCGCGTCATCGCCCGGCACGCCGACGAGTGGAACGTGCCCAGCCATGGCGACATCGAGGCGTGGGCCGAGACCAGCGCACGCCTCGACGACGCGTGCGCGGAGGTCGGTCGCGATCCCGCCGAGATCCGTCGCTCCATCCAACTGTTCGTTCGGCCTGCCCAGCCGGGGCATCTCGAAGAGCAGTTGGCGCATCTTGGCGAGCTGGTAGACCGCGGCTGCGAGCACGTGGTGTTGTCGTTCTACCAACCGCCGACCGGGCAGCAACTCGAGCGCTGCGCCGAGTTTCTGTAACTCAGATGGTGCCGCCGGCACCAGCCCCGAACGAGCCCTGCGTGACGGGCTGGATGTGCATCGGCTCGGGCCCGCGGCGGGATCGGCGCATCCGGCCTTCCAGCCACGTCGCGAACCAGGACAGCGTGAAGTTCACCGCGATCATCAACACCGCGATGACGATCAGCGCGGGAACGTAGTTGCCGTACGCGGATCCGACCTGGGTGCCCTGGCGCACCATCTCCAGGAAGGTGATCTGGTAGCCGATCGCGGTGTCCTTGAGGACGACCACCATCTGTGAGATCAGCACCGGCAACATCGACGTGATGGCCTGCGGCAGCAGGATCGACCGCATGGTCTGCCCCCACCGCAGCCCCAGCGCGGACGCGGCCTCGGACTGCCCGCGGGGCAGCGCGTTGACCCCGGCCCGGACGATCTCGGCGATCACCGCGCCGTTGTACAGCGTCAGTCCGGTGATCACACCCGCCAGCGCCAGTTGCTTGGACGGGAACACGTCATAGGTCGCGTACAGGAAGTAGGCGAAGATCATCATGATCAGCACCGGCACGGCGCGGAAGAACTCCACGAACACCGCCGAGGGCCAGCGGACCGCCGGGTGGGTGGACAGCCGGCCAACCCCCAGCAGGAAGCCCAGCGCCAACGCCAGCACGATCGACACCGCGGCCGCCGTCAGCGTGCCCTGCACGCCCGGCAGGATGTAGGTCTTCCACAGGTTGGCCGACAGGAACGGCTCCCACTTCGCCGCGGTCAGTTGGCCCTTGGACTGCAGCTTCGAATACACCACCCACAGCACCAGCAGGGTGACGATCACCGTCACGACCGACACGATGCGGTTGCGGACCAACGCCCGCGGTCCCGGCGCGTCGAACAGAACCGACGACCCAGTCACCTGGCCACCGCCAACCGTTTCCCGAGCCAGCCGAAGAACAGCCCCATCGGCAGCGTCAAGATGACGAACCCGAACATGAAGATGCCGCCGATGTAGATCAGCGCGGCCTCGTTCTCGATCATCTCCTTCATCAGCAACGCCGCCTCGGCCACGCCGATCGCCGACGCGATCGTGGTGTTCTTCGTCAACGCGATCAGCACCGAACCGAGCGGGTTGATCACTGCACGAAAAGCCTGCGGTAGCAGAATGATTCGCAGATTCTGCCCGAACGTCAGCCCGAGTGACCGCGCCGCCTCGGCCTGGCCGAGCGGCACGGTGTTCACCCCGGAGCGCACTGTCTCACAGACGAATGACGCTGTGTAGACCACGAATCCGAGTACCGCCAGCCGAAAGTTGCTGTCCTCGATCGATGTCAGCGACTTCGAGTCCACCAACGTGATGCCCAGCGTCTGCGACAGGCCGAACGAGCAGAACAAGATGATCAGCGTCAGCGGAGTGTTGCGGACCACGTTGACGTAGGCCGTCCCGATCCAGTTGAGCATCGGAACGGGCGAAAGCCGCATGGCCGCCAACAGGGTGCCCAGGATCAACGCCCCGACGGCCGACAGCGCCGTCAGCTGGATGGTCGTCCAGAACGCTCCAAGGACGTCGTAGGAACTCGTGCCGAAACGAATCACCTGGCGCCTTTACCGGGTCAGCAGGCGGCGGGAGTCGGCGGTGTCGGAGCGGTGAGACCGGCGGGCCCGAGATTCTTGTCCCACGCGGCCTTCCACGCGCCGTCCGACTCCATCTTCTTGATCGCGTCGGTGATCTTGGTGCACAGGTCGGTGTCACCCTTCTTCAGGCCGATGCCGTAGTTCTCCTCGGAGAACGGCTTGCCGACGATCTTGAACGCACCGGGGCTCTGCGCCGCGTAGCCGGCCAGGATCACCTCATCGGTGGTCACCGCGTCGATGGCGCCGTTCTTCAGAGCTTCGACGCACGCCGAATAGGTGTCGTACTGCTGCAGCTGAACACCGGGGTACTTGTCCTTGATCCGCTGCGCCGGCGTGGAGCCCGACACCGAGCACAGCTTCTTGTTGTTCTGCAACGACTCGGGGCCCGTGATGTCGGCGTTGTCAGCCTTGACCAGCAGGCTCTGCCCGGTGACCAGATACGGTCCGGCGAAGCTGACCTTCTCCTTGCGGGCATCGGTGATCGAGTAGGTCGCGACGATGAACTTGACCTGGTCGTTCTGGATCAGCGTTTCGCGCTGGCCCGACGGCGATTCCTTCCACTCGATCTTGCCCTCGTCGTAGCCGAGTTCCTTGGCGACGTACTTCGCGACGTCGACGTCGAACCCGCTCATCGTCCCGTCGGGATTCTTCAGGCCGAGGCCCGGCTGATCGAACTTCGTGCCGATGACGATCTTGTCGCCACCGCCGCCACCGCCGCCGCCGCACGCGGTCGCCGCCAACGGCAGGGCGATGGCCAGCGTGACGGCACCTATGACGCGCATCGAGATGGACCGCATGGTTTTTCCGTTCCTTTCGCGGGGTTAGTGCTTCAGGATCTTGCTGAGGAAGTCTTTGGCTCGGTCGGATTTCGGGTTCTCGAAGAAGTCGGCCGGCTCGGACGCCTCGACGATCGCGCCGTCGGCCATGAACACCACGCGATTGGCTGCGCCTCGGGCGAAGCCCATCTCGTGGGTGACCACCACCATGGTCATGCCGTCCCTGGCCAACCCGGTCATGACGTTCAGCACCTCGCTGATCATCTCCGGGTCGAGCGCGCTGGTCGGCTCGTCGAACAACATCACCTTCGGATTCATCGCCAGCGAGCGGGCGATCGCGACGCGCTGCTGCTGCCCGCCCGAGAGCTGTGCCGGATACTTGTCGGCCTGGTTGGCCACCCCGACCCGCTCGAGCAACTCCATAGCCTTCGCGCGCGCCTTGTCCTTGGACACCTTGCGCACCTTCATCGGCGCCAGCATGACGTTGTCCAGAATTGTCTTGTGCGCGAACAGATTGAAGGACTGGAACACCATGCCGACGTCGGAACGCAACTGCGCCAGCTTCCGACCTTCCGCGGGAAGCACCTCGCCGTCGATCGCGATGGTGCCCTCGTCGATGGGTTCGAGCCGATTGATGGTGCGGCACAACGTCGACTTCCCCGACCCGGACGGCCCGAGCACGACGATCACCTGTCCGCGATCGACCTCCAGGTTGATGTCTTTGAGCACATGGAGGCTGCCGAAGTGCTTGTTGACGCCCTTGATAGAGATCATCGGCGCGCCTGACGGAGTCGATTTCACCACTTCCGCATCGGTCCCCGTGGCTTCCATGGGTGCAGACATTACCCAGGGAATGCCCAGCTTGCCTGCAACTCGCCAATCCACCCCGATCGCCATGTCGGCACATCCGTACCATGGGTCCGTGACTTCGGTGGTGGCGCAGCATGCGACAGCAGGCTCTGCTGTTCGCTCGCCGGCGCGCACCTACCAGGTCCGCACCTACGGCTGCCAGATGAATGTGCACGACTCCGAACGGCTGGCCGGGTTGCTGGAAGCGGCGGGCTATGAGCGCGCGGCCGACGGATCCGACGCCGATGTGGTGGTGTTCAACACCTGCGCCGTGCGCGAGAACGCTGACAACAAGCTGTACGGAAACCTGAGCCACCTCGCGCCGCGCAAGCAGACCGACCCCGATATGCAGATCGCCGTCGGCGGCTGTCTGGCGCAGAAAGACCGCGACACCGTGCTGTCCAAGGCGCCGTGGGTCGACGTCGTGTTCGGCACCCACAACATCGGGTCGCTGCCGACGCTGCTCGAGCGGGCGCGCCACAATCGCACGGCCCAGGTCGAAATCGTCGAAGCCCTGGAGGAATTCCCGTCGGCGTTGCCTGCGGCCCGCGAATCCGCCTACGCCGCTTG
The DNA here is from genome assembly GCF_001667505.1 of Mycobacterium sp. ACS1612. Taxonomy (GTDB): domain Bacteria; phylum Actinomycetota; class Actinomycetes; order Mycobacteriales; family Mycobacteriaceae; genus Mycobacterium. The sequence continues at coordinate 116,000 of NZ_LZHZ01000019.1, read as the reverse complement.
GGTTTCCATCTCCGTCGGTTGCAACAACACGTGCACGTTCTGCATCGTGCCCGCGCTGCGCGGCAAAGAGGTCGACCGTAGACCGGGCGACGTGCTGGCCGAAGTGCAGACCCTTGTCGACCAGGGCGTGCTCGAAGTGACGCTGCTCGGTCAGAACGTCAACGCTTACGGGGTCTCGTTCGCCGACCCGGAGCAGCCGCGTGACCGCGGCGCGTTCGCCAAGTTGCTGCGCGCCTGCGGCCGGATCGACGGCCTCGAGCGGGTGCGGTTCACCTCGCCGCACCCCGCCGAGTTCACCGACGACGTGATCGAGGCGATGGCGCAGACGCCGAATGTCTGTCCGACGCTGCACATGCCGCTGCAATCCGGCTCCGACCGGATCCTGCGCGCCATGCGGCGGTCCTACCGCGCCGAGAAGTATCTCGGCATCATCGACCGTGTCCGGGCGGCCATCCCGCACGCCGCGATCACCACCGACTTGATCGTCGGGTTTCCCGGCGAGACCGAGGAGGACTTCGCGGCCACCCTCGAGGTGGTCGAGCGGGCCAGGTTCTCCAGTGCATTCACCTTCCAGTACTCGAAGCGGCCTGGGACCCCCGCCGCCGAGTTGGCCGACCAGCTGCCGAAAGCCATTGTCCAGGAACGCTATCAGCGGCTCATCGAGCTGCAGGAGCGCATCTCGCTGGAGGAGAACACCGCCCAGATCGGGCGCACCGTGGAACTGCTGGTGGCCACCGGCGAGGGACGCAAGGACGCCAGCACCGCCCGCATGTCGGGGCGGGCCCGCGACGGCCGGTTGGTGCACTTCGACCCCGCGGGCCTCGACATCCGGCCCGGCGACGTCGTCACCGCCACCGTCACCGGTGCCGCGCCGCACCACCTGATCGCCGACGGCGGCCCGCACTCGCACCGGCGCACCAGGGCAGGCGACGCGCACGCGGCGGGACGCAAACCCCGTACGGGCGGCGTCGGCCTCGGCCTGCCCGGCGTCGGCGTGCCTGCGCAGCAGCCGAGCTCCTCCGGGTGTGCCTGTTGACCTCCGGTAAAGACAACAACGGCAAGTTCGACGAGTTCAAGGGTGACCTGGAGGCGGCCGAACGCCGGGTGGCGCGTGAAATCGACCCTGGCGGACGAGCTTTGGCGCTCGCCATCGCCGTGTTCGTGCTGCTGCTGACGTTCATCCTCCCGCACACCGGCAGCGCGAGAGGCTGGGACGTGCTGGTCGGCGACAATGCGGCGATCGCCAACGGCATCGCACTGCCGTCAAGGGTGTTCGTCTGGCTTGCCCTGGTGTTCGGCGTCGGCTTCTCCATGCTGGCGCTGCTCACCCGGCGCTGGGGGTTGGCGTGGATCGCGCTCGCCGGATCGACGGTGGCCTCGTTCACCGGCCTGCTGGCGGTGTGGTCACGGCAGACCGCCCCCGCAGACGGCCCCGGCCCCGGCATCGGCCTGATCATCGCGTGGCTCGCGGTGATCACACTGGCGTTCAACTGGGCACGGGCGGTGTGGGCGCGCACCGCGCTGCAACTCGCGGCCGAGGAGCAGCGCCGTCAGGACGCCGCCAAACGTCAGAACAAGAACTTGATGGACACCATCAACAATGACGACACCGACAACGACACCGACGACGGGCCGCCGAAGACTTAGCCCCGCTTGCCCAACGCCTGGGCCGCCGCGTCAGCCCACTGCCGCCACTGTTCGGCGTTGGCCCGCGCCTCCTCGGCGTCCTTCGTCCGTCCGGCCGCTTGCGCTTTCTCCGCCTGCCGCTCGTATTGCTCTGCGCGGGCACGGAATTGGTCCGCCCTGGCCTGTGCCTCCGGATCGACGCCGCCGGTAGGCGCGTCGCGGACCTTCTTCTCGATGGCACGCAGTCGGCGTTCCAACTCGGCGCCCCGCTCGCGGGGTACCTTGCCGATCGCGTCCCACTTCTCGCCGATGACGCGCAGCGCCGCGCGCGCGGCTTCCAGATCCGAGGTGTCGACCTTCTCGGCCTCGGCCAGCAGCGCCTCCTTGGCTTCGGCGTTCGCGCGCAACTCCGCGTCACGTTCGGAACTCGCCGCGTTGCGGGCCGAGAAGAAGATGTCCTGCGCGGCCTTGAACCGCTGCCACAGCGCGTCGTCGACGTCCTTGGCTGCGCGGCCCGCGGCCTTCCACTCGGTCAACAGGTCGCGGAACGCGGCGCTGGTCGGGCCCCAGTCCGTCGAGCCGGACAGTTCCTCGGCGCGTTCACATAGCACCTCTTTGGCCTGCCGCGCGCCCGCGCGTTCACGGTCCAGTTCGGCGAAATGCGAACCGCGGCGGCGGTTGAACGTCTCGCGCGCCGTCGAATACCGCTTCCACAACGCATCGTCGGTCTTGCGGTCCAGCCCGCTGATGGTCCGCCATTCCTCGAGGATCTCGCGCAACCGGTCGCCCGCGGCCTTCCACTGCGTCGAATTCGCCGCGATGTCCTCCGCCTCGACGGCCAACGCCTCCTTGCGGGCCGTCTGCGCGGCACGGAACTCGTCGCGCTTGGCCCGCTCGGCCTGCGCCGCTTCGTCGGCGTGTTCGACGATCGCGCTCAACCGGGCCGCCAACGCGTCGACGTCACCGAGCACATGGGCCTCCGGCAGCGTCTCGGCGAGCGCCGCCGCGGCGGCCTTGATCTTGCGCGCGTCGCCCGTCCCCGACTCCAACCGGCGCTCCATCAGCGCCACCTCGGTGTGCAGATCGTCGAAGCGACGGCCGAAGTGCTCGAACGCCGCCTCGGGGTCACCGGCCTGCCACGAGCCGATCACCCGTTCACCGGCGGCGGTGATCAGCCAGACGGTGCCGTCGGCGTCGACGCGGCCGAACCGGTGCGGATCGCTCGCCGCGGGCACGGCGACCGTCGGCGTCGGATGCGGCCCCGGGCGGGGCGTCGGCCGCGGCGGTCCTGGCCGGGGTGCGGGTTTGGGGACGGCGGACTGACCGCCCTGCTCGCTGGTCGTCATCTGGCGTTACCTCGACCCTCCGCGCGGGTACCCGCGCACCTGCCGCGCGACGCGGCGCCTGATACTCGACCGCTATTCAAACAGTTCGGAGCGGCACGTGCCCACGGCTTTCGCGATGCTTTTGCCTACGCTCGTGCCAACACGGACGGGAGGCCACCGATGCACAAGGCGGATATCGCCGCCCTGCTCGCCCTCGGCGCCGCGCTCTTCATCGCGATCGGCGACGTCGTCCACCAGCGTTCGGCGCACGAGGTCACCGACGAACCGGTCAGCCACCTCGACCTGTTCCTGCGCCTGCTGCGCGACCGGCAGTGGTGGATGGGCAGCATCGTCGCGGCCGTCGGGTTCGCGCTGCAAGCCGCGGCGCTGGGTTTCGGATCGGTGCTGTTGGTGCAGGCGCTGCTGGTCACCGCGCTGCTGTTCGCGCTGCCGATCAACGCCAGGCTGTCGCAGCGGCGGGTGACGCGCTGGGAGTGGATGTGGGCGGCGCTGTTGGCGATCGCGGTCGCGGTGATCGTGACCGTCGGCAATCCGACCGAAGGCCACTCCAGGGCGTCGCTCGAGACGTGGACGGCCGTGATCGCAGTGCTCGGCCCCGCGCTGGTGCTCTGCGTGGTGGGCGCGCGAATCTGCTCGGGACCGACCAGCGCGGTGCTGCTGGCCGTCGTGTCCGGCGCGCTGTGGGGGGTGTTCGCGGTGCTGACCAAGGGGGTGGTGGACCGCCTCGACCACGGCGTGGGGGTGCTGCTGCGGACCCCGGAGTTGTACGTCTGGGCGCTGGTCGGCATCGCAGGCACGGCGTGGCAGCAGTCGTCGTTCCGTGCCGGCGCGCTGACTGCGTCGCTGCCGACGATGACCGTCGCCGAACCGCTGGTCGGCTCCGTGCTGGGCATCGTGGTGCTCGGCGAGACGCTGCGACCGGGAGAGGCCGGGTGGTTGACGCTGATCGTCGCGGTGGTGGTGATGGTGGTGGCGACGGCCGCGCTGGCCCGCGGCGAGGCGGCCGGTGCCACCAAGCAACCAGTGTGAGCACTACCTTGGTGGCGTGCTGAGCGCCATCGCGATCGTCCCGTCAGCACCCGTATTGGTTCCCGAACTCGGCGCAGGCACCGCCGACGAACTCGCCGACCTGCGTCGGGCGGTGCTGGCCGCCGCGAGGGCGCTGCCGCCGACCTGGATCGCGGTCGGCGCCGACGCCGCCGACACGCTGCTGGGTCCGGACAGCGCGGGCACGTTCGCGGGATACGGCGTCGACCGGCGCGTCGCGCTGTCGCCGGACGCCGGGACCCCGACCGCTCTGCCGTTGTCCGCGTTGATCACCGGCTGGGTCCGCGACCAGGCGGCGCCCGACGCCCGCGCGCAGATGCGGGTCTACGACGCGGGACACGACGTCGACACCGCGCTGGCTCACGGTCGGGCGTTGCGCGCCGAGATCGACGAAAACCCGGACCCGGTCGGGGTTCTCGTCGTCGCCGACGGTGCGCATACGCTCACCCCGCCCGCGCCCGGCGGATACGACCCCGCGTCGGTCGCGGTGCAGGCCGCGCTCGACGACGCGCTCGCCGCCGGCGATGTCGACGCGCTGAGTCGGCTGCCCGACGCGATCGTCGGCCGCGTCGCCTACCAGGTGCTGGCCGGACTGGGGCGCCCCCGGTCAGCCGACGAGCTGTACCGCGGGGCGCCCTACGGCGTCGGATATTTCGTCGGCGTCTGGACACCATGAGGCCGATCGCGGTCATCGGCCCGACCGGAACCGGTAAGTCGGCGCTGGCGCTGGCCGTCGCCGACGAGGTCGGCGGGGAAATCGTGAATGCCGACGCCATGCAGCTCTACCGCGGCATGGACATCGGCACGGCGAAGCTGCCACCGTCGGAGCGCCGCGGCATCCCGCACCATCAGCTCGACGTCCTGGAGATCACCGAGACGGCCACCGTCGCCCGCTACCAGCAGGCCGCGACGGCCGATATCGAGGCCATCGCCGCCCGCGGCGCGGTCCCGGTGATCGTCGGGGGATCGATGATGTACATCCAGTCGCTGCTCGACGCGTGGTCGTTCCCCGCCACCGACGCCGCCGTGCGCGCGAAGTGGGAGGGCCGGCTGGCCGAGATCGGGGTGAGCGCCTTGCACCGGGAACTGGCCCGCGTCGACGCCGACGCTGCGGCCTCGATCCTGCCGACCGACGGACGTCGCATCGTGCGGGCCCTCGAGGTCGTCGAGTTGACGGGGCAGCCGTTCGCTGCGTCCGCGCCGGTGATCGGCGCTCCGCGCTGGGACACTGCGATCATCGGATTGGATTGGGACACAACGATTCTCGATGAACGACTGGCCCAGCGCACCGACAAGATGTTCGCCGACGGGCTGGTCGACGAGGTGCGTGGGCTACTGCAGCGAGGGCTGCGCGACGGGGTGACGGCGGCGCGTGCGCTCGGCTACGCCCAGGTGATCGCCGATCTCGACGCGGGTGGCGACGGCTCGGCGGCCCGCGAGCCGACGTTTTTCGGCACCCGCCGTTACGTCCGGCGTCAGCGCTCCTGGTTCCGCCGCGACCACCGCGTCACCTGGCTGGACGGCGGCGCACCCGACAACGTCGAGCGCACGCTGCGGATCTGGCGGCACGTATCCTGAACTCGTGGAATTCGCCAAAGGCCACGGCACGCAGAACGACTTCGTGCTGCTGCCGGACGCCGACGGCAGGCTGTCGCTGACGCCCGCCGGGGTGGCCGTGCTGTGCGACCGGCGTCAGGGCGTTGGCGCCGACGGGGTGCTGCGGGTGACCAGGGCCGGGGTCGCCGGACTCGACCGACTGCCGGAAGGGGTGGCGGCCGACGACTGGTACATGGACTACCGCAACGCCGACGGGTCGGTTGCGCAGATGTGCGGCAACGGGGTTCGGGTGTTCGCGCACTACCTGCGGGCCAGCGGCCTGGAGAGCCGCGACGAGTTCACCGTCGGCTCCCTCGCGGGTCCTCGTCCGGTGGTGCTGCACCGGTGGGACGACACCACCGCGGACGTCACAGTCGAAATGGGCAAGACCAACCAACTCGGCACCGGGGAGGCCATCGTCGGCGGACGGCCGTTCGCGGGCCTGGCGGTCGACGTGGGCAACCCGCATCTGGCGTGCGTTGATGCGGACCTGACCGTCGACGAACTCGCCGCGCTGGACGTCGCGGCGCCGGTGTCGTTCGACACCGAGCAGTTTCCCGAAGGCGTCAACGTCGAGGTGTCGACCGCCCCACACGGGTCAGCGGTGTCGATGCGGGTACACGAGCGAGGTGTCGGAGAAACCCGCTCGTGCGGCACCGGGACGGTCGCGGCGGCCGTCGCGGCGCTGGCGTACGAGGGTGCCACCACGGGCACGCTGCTGGTGCGGATACCCGGCGGCGAGGTCACCGTCACCGTCACCGACGCCAGCAGCTTCCTGCGTGGCCCGTCGGTGCTGGTGGCGAACGGCGAGGTGGCCGAGGAATGGTGGCGCATTGCGCAGCGTTAATTGGGGTGCACGCGCACAGTCGACCGTGCGAATCTGTAATCACTTATGACCCATCCCGATTCCTCATTCAACGACGCCCCGAGCGCGGGTGAGCTCGCTCTCGAAGACCGCACGGCACTGCGCCGCGTGGCCGGTTTGTCGACCGAACTGGCCGACGTCTCCGAGGTCGAGTACCGGCAGCTGCGGCTGGAACGCGTGGTGCTCGTCGGTGTCTGGACCGAAGGCAGCGCCAAGGACGCCGAAGCCAGCCTCGCCGAACTGGCCGCCCTCGCCGAAACCGCGGGCTCGGAGGTGCTCGAGGGGCTGATCCAGCGCCGCGACAAGCCCGACGCGTCGACCTACATCGGCTCCGGCAAGGCGCAGGAGTTGCGTGAGGTCGTGCTGGCCACCGGCGCCGACACCGTGATCTGCGACGGCGAGCTGAGCCCCGCGCAGCTGACCGCGCTGGAGAAAGCGGTCAAGGTCAAGGTCATCGACCGCACCGCGCTGATCCTCGACATCTTCGCCCAACACGCCACCAGCCGCGAAGGCAAGGCGCAGGTGGCCTACGCGCAGATGGAGTACATGCTGCCCCGGCTGCGCGGGTGGGGTGAATCGATGTCCCGGCAGGCCGGCGGTAGGGCGGGCGGCGCAAGCGGCGGCGTGGGTACGCGCGGTCCCGGTGAGACGAAGATCGAGACCGACCGCCGCCGCATTCGCGAGCGGATGTCCAAGCTGCGCCGCGAGATCAAGGACATGAAGCAGGTCCGCGACACCCAGCGCAGCAAGCGCCGCGCCAGCGACGTGCCGTCGATCGCGATCGTCGGGTACACCAACGCTGGCAAGTCCAGCCTGTTGAACGCGCTGACCGGCGCCGGTGTGCTCGTCGAGAACGCGTTGTTCGCCACACTCGAACCCACTACGCGGCGTGGGGAATTCGCGGACGGGCGGCCGTTTGTGCTGACCGACACGGTCGGGTTCGTGCGGCATCTGCCGACGCAGTTGGTCGAGGCGTTCCGCTCCACGCTGGAGGAAGTCGTCGACGCCGCGCTGCTGGTGCACGTGGTGGACGGTTCCGATGTGAATCCGCTGGCGCAGATCAACGCGGTGCGCCAAGTGGTCAATGAGGTGATAGCCGATCACAACGGCAAGCCGGCGCCAGAACTGTTGGTGGTCAACAAGATCGACGCCGCCGACGGACTCACGCTGGCCCAGCTGCGCAGCGCGCTGCCCGATGCGGTGTTCGTGTCGGCGCGCACCGGCGACGGCCTGGAGCGCCTGCAGCAGAAGATGGCCGGGTTGATCGAACCGACCGACAGGGTGGTCGACGTGACCATCCCGTACGACCGCGGCGACCTGGTCAACAAGGTGCACGCCGACGGCCGTGTGGACGCCACCGAGCACACCGCCGACGGCACCAGAATCAAGGCCCGCGTGCCGATTCCGTTGGCCGCGAGCCTGCAAGAGTTTGCGACGTTCTAGGTGGCGTTCGACGTTGTCGAAGCGTCCATCGCCGAATTGCGCGGCGCACTCGACTCGGGCCGCGTGACCGCCGTCGATCTGCTGGAAAGTTATCTGGACCGCATTGCGGCCTACGACCATGCCGGGATCCGGTTGAACGCCGTTGTCGTGCTGAACCCGCAGGCCCACGCCGATGCCGAGGCCTCCGACCAACGCCGGGCCCACGGCCAAACGCGCGGCCCGCTAGACGGCATTCCCTATACGGCCAAGGACAGTTATCTGGCCCGGGGTCTCACCGCAGCGGCGGGCAGTCCGGCCTTCGCGGACCTGGTGGCACAGAAGGACAGCTTCGTCGTCGAGCGGTTACGCCAGGCCGGCGCCGTGCTGATCGGGCTGACAAACATGCCGCCGATGGCGAACGGCGGCATGCAGCGCGGACTCTACGGACGAGCCGAAAGTCCGTACAACGCCGACTATCTGACCGCTGCCTTCGCGTCGGGTTCCTCCAACGGGTCGGGCACCGCTACGGCGGCGTCGTTGTGCGCGTTCGGCATCGGCGAGGAGACGTGGTCGTCCGGTCGCGCTCCGGCGTCCAACAACGCGTTGTGCGCGTACACGCCGTCGCGTGGCGTCATCTCGGTCCGCGGTGGCTGGCCGCTGGTGCCGACGATGGACGTCGTTGTGCCACATACCAGGACGATGGCCGACATGTTCGAGGTGCTCGACGTGATCGTGGCCGACGATCCGGTGACCCGCGGTGATTTCTGGCGCAGCCAGCCATGGGTGGCGTTGCCCCGGCCCAGCCAGGTGCGGCCTGCGTCGTATCGGCAGTTGACCCCAGCCGGCCTCGAGGGGCGGCGATTCGGTGTGCCGCGCATGTACATCAATGCCGACCCGGACGCCGGGACCGCCGAACGGCCCGGCATCGGCGGGCCGACGGGACAGCGCATCGACACGCGACCGTCGGTGCTGGCGTTGTTCGAAGCGGCGCGACGCGATCTGCAGGCGGCAGGCGCCGACGTCGTGGAGGTCGACTTCCCGGTGGTCAGCAACTACGAAGGCGACAGGCCGGGCGCACCAACGATTTTCACCCGCGGGCTGGTCAGTCCTGGCTATCTGGCCAGGGAATTGCTCGACCTGAGCGCATGGGCGTGGGACGACTTCCTCGACGACAACGGCGACCCGCGGTTGCACCGGTTGGCCGACGTGGACGGCGAGCGGATCTTCCCGCACCCGCAGGGCGCGCTGCCCGACCGCTACACCGGGTTCGACGACGACATCGCGAGCTATCCGGCGCATGTCAAGAACCACCCGGTCGAGTCCTTCCTCGACATCCCGGACCTAGAGGACGGTGTGCGCGGACTCGAGCAGACCCGGCGCCTCGATCTCGAGGAGTGGATGGACGGTCTGGGCCTCGACGCGGTGATCTTCCCCGCGGTCGCCGACGTCGGGCCGGCGAATATGGATGTCGACGAATCGTCGGCCGATCTGGGGTGGCGCAACGGCGTGTGGGTGGCCAACGGAAACCTGGCGATACGACACCTCGGCATCCCGACGGTGACCGTGCCGATGGGCACCATGGCCGATGTCGGCATGCCGGTGGGGCTCACGCTGGCCGGTCGCGGCTACGACGACGTCGCGCTGCTGCGGTTGGCCGCGGCGTTCGAGGCGACCGGAACGCGGCGGACGTCACCGCCTCGAACACCGCCGCTGAATTGTCAGCAGTGACAACTACCGCTGCTCCTGCGTCGACACGATCACGATTTCCCGCGTACATACCCTGCTGCCGAATGCCGGGCAAGTGCTGACGCTCGATGCCGTTGAGGTGGTGGTCGCCGAGAAAACCACCCCGCCGGTGCGAAGTAGCGCAGCGAACCGCTTTGCTGATATTTGCCATGTAAATAGACGGTTCCGTCAGTTAGCAGTTACTTAGTTGCGTTTGCATTGTTGACGCATCCGAAAAAAGTGGTTCTAGCTCGGCCTTTCATGGTTGGCGCGCCTTGCATCTGGGTAGTGATGGAGGGCGAGCGGAGGAGTATGTCAGAGCAATCAAACGTTGCCGAGGTCGACCGGGGAGTGTGGGTGTACGCGATCGGGCGCGCTGACCACGCTGCGGAGCGGGCGGCGAGCCTGTGCGGGGTGGCCGGCGAACAGGTGCGTGCGGTCGTGGCGGGCGACCTGGCCGCCGCCGTCGGGACGGTGGACCTCGAGGAGTTCAGAGGAGCGCGACTGCGGCGCACCTTCGAGGATGCCGACGCGTTCGCCCCCAAGGCGCGAGCGCACAACGCGATCGTCAGCGCCTTTCGCCGCGGCGGGCCGGTGATTCCAGTGCGACTGGGCACCATCTACCGCGACGACCGGCGGGTCAGCCAACTGCTGTTGAACGAGCACGACGACATGGTGGCCGCGCTGCGCCGCGTATCGGGCCGCGACGAACTCGGCGTCAAGGCGTACGCCGATCCGAGAAGCCTGGCGCTGCAGGGGGATCTGATCAATTCGGCAGCGACCGACACACTCTCGCGTGTTCCCCATCTGCTGCGCAGGAGACGGCAACTCGCCGCCCTGCAGGAGGGCTACCAGTTGGCGTCGGCCGAAGCGGATCGGGTACACGCGGTGCTGTTGCGTTGCGCCGTCGACGGAAAGCGCAAACCGCCATCAGAGGAGCACAGCACGAACAAGGGACCTTGGACGTTGCTCAACGGCTCGTATCTGGTGGAAAAAGACGGCATCGGATTGTTCAGGGAAACCCTGACAGCGCTCGAAAGGTCAACCGCCAGAATCAGACTCGAAGTAACCGGGCCGTGGCCACCGTACTCGTTCGCCGACGATCTGGTTGCGATCTGACCAGACACGAAAAGACGCAAGGCACCCCTCCGGTTAGCCTTGCGCCTTTCGCGGTCCGGTGTCAGCGCTGCTCGGCTTCCTGGCGCTTCTCAGCGGTCTTGGCTGCGGCGCGGGCACTTTCAGCCTCGGCCTCCTTCTTGGCGGCGTTGCGCTGCGCGTCGGCCTTGTCCTGCTGCGCCTGACCCTCGCGGTAGAGATCGTCGCGACCCGCGACCGCGCCGAGAACCTCTTTGGCCTTGCCTTTCACACCCTCGACAACGCCCTTGACGGCTTCCTCGGGTCCACTGTTGTTCTTGTCCGACATGGCAGGTTCCTCCCTGTCAATCCGATGGTGCCTGGGGGATTCCCAACCGAAGCGCTTTGCCAAACATCGGCGTGTGTTAGCTCACACGGTGTCGAGCAAATCTTCCGCGGCGGCGGCCAGCACTTTCTGCGCAAGTCGCGCCTTGAGCTCGTCGAGGCGCGTCTCCTGCGCATCGGTGCGGGCCTGATTGCGGGCGAGGTCGATGAACTCGTCGGTGACGTATCCGTCGCGCAGCAGCAGGGTGACGGCGCGGCCACCCACCTCGACTTCGAACACGAAGTCTTCCAGCAGTCGGCCCCGGTCCTCACGCACCAAGTTCCGGTCGATGAGATAGCGGCCGTCGGACACCGCGCGGGTGACTGCCTCAAAACCGTCGCGCGCACCGGGACCCCGAAACGCGGTGCGTACCTTGACCGATCGGCGATCGGGCACAGCGCCGGGGGAGAGCACGGCGAAGGCGCGCTGCAACACCTTGAACGCCATCGCGACGCCGGCGGGGGAGTGCGGTCCGTGGTAGCGAATCATGTCGTCGAACGTGAAAGTCAGTGTCCTGCCACGTTCCTCGACGATGATCGCCTCGGTCATCGATCGACGATCACCGGGGGTTCGTGGGCGCGCACCGGCGGGAGCGGGCCGGTGAACTTCTCCACCTGCACCAGCACGTGCGCACCGGTACAGCCCTGGGCGAGGGCCGATGTGCCGATGTCTTCGGTCAGCACGTTCGGGTTGCCGTGCACGCACATGGCGTCCGGGTCGGCGGGATCTTCTGGATCGAACCACGCCCCGGTCGACAGTTGCACCACGGCGCGGCGCAGCCGATCGTCGGTCACCACGCCGGCGAGGCAGGCGCCGCGATCGTTGAACACCCGCACCACATCCCCGTCGGCCAGGCCACGCTCGCTCGCGTCCGCGGGATGCATCCGAATCGGTTCGCGCCCTTGCACTTTCGAGGCGGTGCTGACCGCACCGATGTCGAGCTGACTGTGCAATCGAGTCGCGGGCTGGTTGGCCAGCAGATGCAGCGGATAGTGGGCTGCCCGGGTCCCGCCGAGCCATTCGGACGGCTCGAACCATGCCGGGTGGCCGGCGCAGTCGTCGTAGCCGAAGGAGTCGATGTCGGCGGAGAAGATCTCGATGCGCCCGCTCGGGGTGGTCAACCGGTGCGTTTCCGGGTCGGCGCGAAAGTCGGCCAACAGCGTCAGACCGTTCTGGGTGGGCAACCGCAGTCGCCCCATTGCCCAGAACTCGTCGAATGTCGGCACCCCGAAATCCAGTCCCGCCGCCCACTTGTCATACATGTGCGCGAGCCACTGCCGAGCGTTGCGGCCCTCGGTGAACTGCTCGCCGAAGCCGAGCGCGTCGGCCAGCGCGGCGAAAGTGGTGTAGTCGTCCCGGGACTGCGCATACGGTTCGACCAGTTTGGGCATCGCCATCAGGACCGGGTCGTTGCGGGACCCGGAGTAGTCGTCGCGTTCGTAGGGGGTGGTTGACGGCACAACGATGTCGGCGTGTTTGGCCATCGCCGTCCAGTACTGCTCGTGCACCACGATGGTGTCGACGCGGCCGAGCGCGCGCCGCAGCCGCGGAATGTTCTGGTGGTGGTGAAACGGGTTGCCGCCCGCCCAGTACACCAACTTGATGTCGGGATAGGTCAGCCTGCGGCCGTTGTAGTCGAACTGTTCACCGGGGCGCAGCAGCATGTCGCTGACCGCCGCGACCGGGATGAACGTCTGCACCGGATTGGGGCCCTGCGGTAAGGAGGGCAGCCTGAAACGCAGTGGCGGTAGGCCAGGTTCGTTCATCGAGCCGTAGCCATGCCCGAAACCGCCTCCCGGAAGGCCGATCTGGCCGAGCATCGCAGCCAGCGTCAGACCCATCCACGGCGCCTGTTCGCCGTGCCGGATCCGTTGCAGTGACCAACTGACGGTGACGATCGTGCGCTGCGCCGCCATCCGTCGCGCCAGCGCCGTCAGATCGTCGGCGGCCAACCCGCAGATCTGCGACGCCCACTGCGGCGACTTCGCGACGCCGTCGTCGAGGCCGAGCAGGTAGCGCTCGAAACGGTCGTAACCCGTGCAGTAGGTGTCCAGGAACTCGCGGTCGGCCAGCGACTCGGTGGCCAGCACGTAGCCGAGCGCGAGCATGACGGCGACATCGGTGCCAGGCACCGGCGCATGCCATTCACAGTCGCCCTCGACGTCATCGCGCAGCGGTGAGAACGAAACGATGCGCCCGCCGCGGTCACGGAACCGACGCAGCGCGTCGCGGGCCGGATGACCGGTGGTGCCGCCGTGATTGGTGCCGGTGTTCTTCAGCGCCAGGCCGCCGAAACAGACCAGCAGATCGGTGTTTTCGACGATCACGTCCCACGCGGTTGAGCGCTTGAACAGGTCGTCGTGGGTGCCGACCACCCGCGGCATGATGACACCGGTCGCGCCGAGGCTGTAGGAGTGTCGCGAAAACGTGTATCCACCAAAGAGTTTGAGGAATCTGTGCACTTGGCTCTGTGCGTGGTGGAAGCGGCCCGCGCTGGCCCAGCCGTAGGAGCTGCCGTAAATCGCCTCGTTGCCGTGGGTGTCGACGACCCGCCGCAATTCACCGGCTAGCAGGTCGGTGAGTTCGTCCCACGAGACGGCGACGAACTCGTCGGCACCGCGACGTGTCGTCGGACCGGGCCCGTGGCGCAGCCAGCCGCGCCGGACCGCAGGCGTGGCGACTCTGGCGCGATGCCGGATGGCGCCGGGTAGGTTGCCGAGCAGTGGGGACGGATCGGTGTCGCCGTCGATTGGGGTGACGGTAGCGATGTCGCCTGCGTCGATCCCCGCGGAAAAGCCGCCCCAGTGAGCAAGGCTCGTCCGGGCATGGGTCATGACGCAAATTCTAGGGCGCGGGCCGCGGTCGGGCTCACTTCAAGGTAACCAGTGAAACCGGTATCGAAGGTTACTGTCGAGATGTGGCTCTCCAACGACTCGTTGCTCCATGGCAGTCCGGTCACTTCGTCGGCGGCCACCTCGCGCTTGACCTGGCGAACACGGTCGTCCATCGCACGGCGCCGGCGGCGGACAACGAACTGCTCAAATCGGTCCGGGACGTGAGTTCCTGGTGCCAATCGGCGGGTCTCATCTCGTCGGCGGATGCGCGCACGCTCAACAGCCACGCCGGCCATGAACTCGTCAGCGCCGTACATCGAGTTCGCGATCACCTGTGGGCGGTCTTCGACGCGGTGTCGGCGGGAAAGCCGCCGCCGGCCGTCGCATTGGGACCGCTGCTGAGACAGGCCGGCCGTGGCGTGAGTTCGGAGCTCGTCTGGTACTCGGACGCCCAGATGTCCAGGGTGGCAGGGCGCTTCGGCGATCCGGCTGCCATTCCGTCGGCGCTGGCGTTGATGGCCATCGACGCGCTGTGCACACTGCCCACTGGCCGCATGCGGTCTTGTCCGCGGTGCGGATGGCTGTTCGTCGACGTCTCCAAGGGCGGACGTCGACGCTGGTGCAGCATGACCACGTGCGGAAACCGGGAAAAAGCGAACCGTCGTCGACACCTCGAACAGGGCTAGCCTGCCCGCAACTGCTTCCGCATGATCGGCCTGTCTGCTCGTGGCCGCGCCACCTCCTGAAAACCCGCGCCGCGAAATGCGCTGGCAATTCCCGTCATTGCGGTATCCGATCCGGCTTGCTTTCCGCGTCGCGGATCGATGGGGTAGCCCTCGATCAGCCGGTAACCGTTCTTCGCCGCATAGGCGCACGCTGCATCCAGCAGTGCTGCCTGCAGGCCGGTGCGGCGATGTGAACGTCGCACGAACACGCACGTGATCGCGCATGCGCCGGCGTCCTCGACCGCGTTCACCACCGGCGAGCGTTCGAGTCGCGGATAGGCCGCGCGCGGTCCCAGCGCGCACCACGCAATCGGGTCGTCTTTGAGATACCCGATCAGGCCGGGTGGGGGAGTCTTCTTCGCCAGTCGCCGCATCGCCCGCCGATTCCCCTCGCCCCTGTGCTCCATGAACGCCGCGATCGTCAGTCGCCAATGCATGCACCAGCAGCCGCGGGAGCCTCCGCTGTCTCCCATTACGGTCGCGAAGTCGTCCCAGGTGTCGGTGGTCAGCTCGCGGACGGTCAGCTTGTCTCGTTTCATGAGGCACGAGTACCCGCTTAAAACAGGTTTACCGGTTACCTGCTGGGAGATAACTGGAACGGACGTTTCTCAGCGACAGTGCGAGTCGACGGCGACAAAACGTCGGTCTCGGCGACGCACAACCGGAGCGGGCCCCGCCCAACCATCCGGTTGGGTGGGGTACGGTGGCCGGTAACAGCCCGTACCAACTCATGGAGGTCCGCCATGGGCAGCGTCGTGAAGTACGACCGCACCCTGTTCGAACCGGAGCACGATCTGTTCCGCGAGTCCTATCGCGCTTTCCTCGACCGGCACGTCGCGCCGCACCACGAGCAGTGGGAGAAGGACAAGATCGTCGACCGCGGCGTCTGGCTGGAGGCGGGTAAGCAGGGCTTCCTCGGCATGGCGGTGCCGGAGGAGTACGGCGGCGGCGGCAATCCGGACTTCCGATACAACGTGATCGTCACCGAGGAGACCGCGGCGGGCCGGTACAGCGGCATCGGTTTCGGCCTGCACAATGACGTCGTCGCGCCGTATCTGCTGCGACTGGCCACCGAGGAGCAGAAGGCGCGCTGGCTGCCCAAGTTCTGCACCGGCGAGATCATCACCGCGATCGCGATGACCGAACCCGGCACCGGAAGCGACCTGCAGGGCATCAAGACCCGCGCGGTCAAGGACGGTGATCACTACATCCTCAACGGCGCAAAGACGTTCATCACAAACGGCATCAACGCCGATCTGGTGATCGTGGTCGCCTGCACCGACCCTGACAAGGGCGCGATGGGGTTCTCGCTGCTCGTCGTCGAGCGCGGCATGGAGGGATTCGAGCGCGGCCGCAAACTCGACAAGATCGGTCTCGACGCGCAGGACACCGCGGAGTTGTCGTTCACCGACGTCAAGGTGCCTGCCGAGAATCTGCTCGGCGAGGAGGGCCAGGGCTTCATCTACCTGATGCAGAACCTGCCGCAGGAACGGATCGGCATCGCGGTGATGGCTGCCACGGCCATGGAGGCGGTGCTCGAGGACACGCTGCAATACACCAAGGAACGCAAGGCTTTCGGTCGCCCAATCGGCAGCCAGCAGAACAGCCGTTTCCTGCTCGCCGAACTCGCGACCGAGGCCACCGTCGTGCGAATCATGGTCGATGAATTCATCAAACTGCACCTCGAGGAAAAACTCACCGCGGAGCAGGCGGCGATGGCGAAGTGGTATTCCACCGAAAAGCAGGTCCATCTCATCGACCGCTGCCTGCAGTTGCACGGTGGCTACGGCTACATGCGTGAATATCCCGTCGCCAAGGCATATCTCGACTCGCGCGTGCAAACAATCTACGGCGGCACGACGGAGATCATGAAAGAGATCATCGGGCGCAGCATGGGCGTTTAGCGGCCCATGCCATGAGCCCAGCATGGGCGTTTAGCGGGACTAAATCGCGGGCATCTACCGCGCGCCAGGTATTTTCTCCTCCAACGTCGGCGATGTTCCTTGGTAATCGACGTCTGCTGACGCAGAGTTGACGGACGCGATGACCAACGAAGGACATCGCGCCGATGGCGGGAGGGTTGATGAAGGGGCTGCGGAGCGCTCGCCGCACAGGGTTGCGCCGGCTGGCCGTCGGGTTGCTCGCCGCCGCCGCGCTCGTCTTGGCGGCACCCAGCGCGTGGGCGACTCCTCAAGACGATGCCGACGCCGCGATCACCGCCGCCTGGCTGGCCGCGGGCGGAGACACCGGCCCCCTGGGGCCGAAGGACGGCGGGGTTTATCCGGCCGGTGACGGCTTCGGCCAGAACTTCCCCGGCGGCAAGATCTTCTTCACCCCCGCCACCGGCGCCCACGTCATGACGGGCGCGATCCTGGACAAGTACATGTCGCTGGGTGGGCCCGCCGACGGCGATCTCGGGTTCCCGACCATCGACGAGGGCGCCGGCAAGGCCGAGGGTAGCCGCAACACCACGTTCAGCGCACCGGACAATCCGGTCATCTTCTGGACGCCTGACACCGGCGCCCGGGTCGTCCGCGGACCGATCAACGCCGCATGGGACAAGCTCGGCGGCTCGGCAGGCCAGCTGGGGGTGCCCAGCGACGACGAGACGTACCGCGGCAATCTGGTGACGCAGAAGTTCACCGGTGGCGAAGTGACCTACGACAGAAAGATGAAGACCTTCACCACGGTGCCGCCCGAGCTGGCTGGCCAGCTCGCCGACCTTCAGATCCCCGACGACCCGACGTCGGCGATCAACGCGGCCCGCCGCGCGGCCGGGGGGCCGCTGGGCCCGCTGGGTGCCGCGCAGGGCGAGCCGTACAAGATCGGCGCCGACGGGCTCGGTCAGAATTTCGCGGGGGGCAAGATCTTCTACAGCCCGGCGACGGGCGCCAACGTCGTCACCGGTCAGGTGCTGGCGAAATACGAAAGCGTCGGCGGACCCCAGGGTGACCTGGGCCTGCCCACCTCCAGCGAGGAGGACGGCGGCCTGCCCAACAGCCGGATCAGCACGTTCTCCGCCAAGGACGAGCCGGTCATCTTCTGGACCCCCGACTACGGTGCCGTCATCGTCCGCGGGCCGATGAATGCCGCATGGCAGAAACTGGGCGGCGCCACGGGCCCGCTGGGTGCCCCCGTGGCCGACCAGACCGGCAGCGGCAACGCGACCACCCAGCGGTTCAGCGGCGGCGTGGTGTCGTGGGATCGCGCCAAGAGATCGTTCAGCACCGAGCCCGCCAACCTGGCCTCGCAGCTTGCCGGGCTGCAAGTGCCGGGCCTGGACGCGCCGCAGGTGCCGCCCGCGAACCCTCAGGCCTCGGACACCAAGGGCAGGAACTGGTTCACGTGGAGTTGGTGGTGGCTGCTGGCCATCATCCCGGTGCTGGTGTTGATCGGTCTGGTGGCCTTCGCGGTCATGCGCAACCGACGCGGGGGGCGCGACGACCACACCTTCGACGCCGAGGCCGACGAGTTCCGCGCGCCGCACGACGACCAGTCCGACGAGCTGTTCAGCGCGCACTACGCTCAGGCCCAGCCCACGCCGGGAAACCCGTGGGAACCCCCGCATGCGCCAAAGCCGGAGTCCGTCGACGAAGCCGACACCACGCGGGAACCGGCGACGACCCCGGAAGCCGTAAAAGCCCTTGCGGCGCAAGAGGATCAAGACGACACCGACGAGGTCGACACCACGCCGACGCAGGTTCCCACGTCGGCCCAACGCGATCCGCTGACCGATACCGGACGGCACGCCCGCATCGAGGTCGATGAGCCGTCGCCCAACGGCACCGCGCTGCACCTGCCGCTCGACGATCCCGGTGAGGCCCCCGACGGCTACCCGATCAAAGCCGACACCCGATCCGGGTTGTACTGGGTGCCGGGCAGCACGCTGTATGACGAGGCGCGGGCCGAAATCTGGTTCGTCAGCGAAGAACTCGCGCGCACCAACGGGTTCGTCCGCGCCAACTAGGCGGCTAGATCTTGCGGATCACCGTGACGACCTTGCCCAGCACGGCCGCATCGTTGCCGGGGATCGGGTCGAACGCCGGGTTGTGCGGCATCAGCCAAACCTGACCGCGGGTGCGCTTGAACGTCTTGACCGTCGCCTCGCCGTCGATCATCGCCGCGACGATGTCGCCGTTGTCGGCCACGTTCTGCTGACGCACGACCACCCAGTCGCCGTCGCAGATGGCCGCATCGACCATCGAATCACCGACCACCTTGAGCAGGAACAGCGACCCCTCGCCGACCAGTTCCCTCGGCAGCGGGAAGACGTCCTCGACGGCCTCCTCAGCCAGGATCGGCCCGCCCGCGGCGATGCGGCCGAGCACCGGCACGAAAGTCGGCTCCGGTAGCGCGTCCGATCCGGCGACATCGGTGGCGACGATCGATGTGACGCCGTCGTCGGCACCCCGCACATCGACGGCCCGTGGCCGATTCGGATCCCGTCGCAGGTAGCCCTTGCGTTCCAGGGTGCGCAGTTGGTGCGCCACCGAGGACGTGGACGTCAGGCCGACGGCATCACCGATCTCCCTGATGCTCGGCGGGTAGCCGCGACTGGTCACCGATGCGCGAATGACCTCGAGAATGGTGCGCTGACGCTCGGTCAGGCCCGTGTCGAGCCCCCGTCGCCCACCTGTGCTTTCCGTGCCGTCCGAAGTGCCCGTTTCGTCACCCATGGCGCCGAATGTAGTCCGTGCCGGACCAAGAATCAAACATGTGTTCGACGCGTGTCGTGGTTCCTGGCAGGTGTAACCGTTGGCCGCTGGATTTGTCGGACCCCTGTCCTATGGTTTGGCAACAGTTCGATCACACGTTCTATCAATCGAACACATGAGCGAGTATGTTCGAACACAAGAGCGAAGGACGCGGAGCGGAAGGCAGGCAGATGACCATCCTCGACACTCGAGAAATTCAGACGGATTCGGTGTACAGGCCGGTAGCGCGGCCCGGTTACCGGGCGGCCGATGCTCGGCGGCGGCCGCGGTCGAACCGGCCTGCCACAGCGCCGATGCGCTACCGCGGCACCGGTGTGATGATGTCGCGGGCGTCGCACCGCAGGCGCCCCATCACGCCGGCGACCACGGTGTTTCTCGCGCTCGTCGCGGCGGGCATCACCGTCTGGCTGGGTCTGGTCGCCCAATTCGGCGGCGTCTCGGGTGCCGATGCGCCGGTACCGGCCCGCCTGGCGGTGATTCAGGTGCAGACGGGGGAGACGCTCCAGCAGGTCGCGCATCGGGTCGCCCCCGACGCGCCGGTCGCCGAAGTGGTGGATCGCATCCGTGAACTCAACAAGTTGGACTCGGTGGCGCTCGACGCCGGCCAAACCCTCATCGCGCCGGTCGCGTGACCGCGGGTGCTACCGGTGAAAGGTTCTGCCGCTCAACGCCTTCGGTAGAGCCCTCGGCGGTGGCGGGCCGAAACGCGGCGGTGCTGGGTCGCGGCGGCGGCACGCAGGTACGCTCGAAGAGGTTCGAGGTAGCTGTTTGTCGTCGCGGCGAAGGAGCGGTGATGCACTGTCCGTTCTGCCGTCATCCCGATTCGCGGGTGGTGGATTCCCGCGAAACCGATGAGGGCCAGGCCATCCGACGGCGCAGGTCGTGTCCGGAGTGCGGTAGGCGATTCACCACCGTGGAGTCCGCGGTGCTGGCGGTCGTCAAGCGCAGCGGCGTCACCGAACCATTCAGCCGTGAGAAGGTTGTCCGCGGTGTGCGGCGCGCATGCCAGGGTCGGCAGGTCGACGACGACGCGCTGAACCTGCTCGCGCAGAAGGTGGAGGATGCGGTCCGGGCCACCGGTTCCCCCGAGGTGCAGAGCCACGAGGTGGGGCTGGCCATCCTCGGTCCGCTGCGCGAACTCGACGAGGTCGCCTATCTGCGGTTCGCCTCGGTGTACCGGTCTTTCGAGTCGGCAGAAGACTTCGAGCGGGAGATCGAGGCGCTGCGGGCGGCGCGCACCATCCCCGCCAAGAGCTGACCGTCAGTCGATCTGCTTGACGCCGTCGTTGACGACGCGGCCCGCGATGCGCACCCAACCCTCAGGGCTCCACTGGGTTTCGATGACCGAGCCGTTGCCCTGCAGGATGTACAGGTCGCGGCTGAGGTAGTCGGTGATCCGCACCGCCGCGGCCCCGGTGGCTTCGTCCTCGGGCACGCCCAGACTCGCGGCGAACATCCGCGACCGGATCGCGCCGCGGTCGCGGTCGATCCACGTCCACAGGTAGTTCTGGATGTCGTCGGGGTAGTCGTCCGGGTCGGCAGCGAACAGTTCGTCGGTCGACTCGAGGTCGTAGATCGCGAACTCCGGGGCCCATTCCGAGCGCGCGCTGACAGCGGTCACGTCGTCCTCGTAGGTGACCTGCACGATCCCGGCGGGCACCCGCAACGTGTGCACCGGCGTGCCGCGATCGCGCAGCCACCATGACGCGCCGACGGTCGGATGCCCTGCGAACGGCAACTCCGTGGTCGGTGTGTAGATGCGGGCGTATGCCGAGGTGGCGCCTTTGCTCGGCACATCGATGAAAATTGTTTCGCTGTAACCTAATTGGGTGGCTATCCGCTGCTGCTCGGTGGGCGGGGCCTGGCTGGCGTCCACGACGCCCAGCGGATTGCCGTAGTTGCCGTCCTGGTCGGTGAAAACGCGCAGCACTGTCACGTCGATGGCCATAGGCCGATGCTACGTGGCGACGATCAGGTGGCGCTGCGCTCGTCGGCGCCCATCGCGTCGAGGACGGCGACCCGGGTGTCGACGGGCCCGGAGAGGGTGTCTTCGCTGATGCCTGCGCGCAGTAGGCCGCGCAGGTAGTCCTGGTCGTACACCGCCGGATCGGTGGAATCGATGAACTTCTCGACGACCTCGACGAAGCGGTCGGGATCGTCATGGAAAGGGAAATGGCCGGAGCCCTCGAAGATCTCCAACTGCGAACCGGGCATCGCGGCATGCGCCATGTGCGCGTGGCTGACCGGGATCACTGAGTCGTGGCTGCCCCAAATGAGTTGCACGGGAACGGATTGAGTCAAATAACATCGGTCGAGCATGGTGACGACCTGACCGCGCCAGTCGACCACTGCGCGCAGTGTGCGCGCAAACGCCGACGAGGCGGTCGGTTCCGGCAGATCGGCCAGAATCCGCAGTACGTCGGGCAGATCCCGGCCAAGGCCGGTGGAGCCCAGCACACCACCGGCGATGCGGCCCGTCGCCTGCAACGCGGGCAGCACCAACGGCAGGCGCAGCAGCGCAAGCGCCTCGCTGGCCATCGGCAGCGACGCGAACCGCAACGCGATGTTGACGTCCTTGGTCACCCCGCCCGCGCCGACAAGAATCAGCCGATCGACCAATTGCGGGAACTGGTAAGCGAATTGCATTGCTACGCCGCCGCCCAGCGAATGGCCGATCACCGTGACGTTGTCGACGTCGAGAACCGACAGCAGGTCGCGCATGCCGTTGGCGTAGGCGGCCACCGAGTAGTCGGCGCGCGGTTTGTCGGACTGGCCGTGACCCAGCAGGTCGGGGGCGATGACGGTGAACCGCTGCGCCAACTTGGTCTGCACCGTGCTCCACGTGGTGGAGTTGTCGCCGATGCCGTGGATCAACAACAGCGCAGGCCCGGAACCGGCCACCCGGAACGCGCGCCGGTATCCGTGGATGGTGCGGAACTGCAATGACGGCGTCAGTTCCCGCACCGAACGCAGGTTCGCCTTACGCGCGGTCATTGCGACAACTTAGCCAACGTTCCTGGAGCTCGCTATTTGGAGTCGTCGTCGTGGCGTTTGTCGGCCTGTTGGGCGAGGAACCGTTCGAACTCGGCGCCGAGTTCGTCGCCGCTGGGCAGATCCTCGTCGCGCGCCAACAGTGACCGGTTCTCCTGGGCGGCGACGAATGCGTCGTATTGGCGCTCCAGTGCCTCCACCACCTGCGCGACTTCGCTGCTGGCCTCGACCTGTTCGTTGATCTTGTCGTGTACCTCGGCGGCGGCCTGTGCCAGGCCTGCCAGCGGGATTTGCAGCGAGGCGCTCCTGGCGACTTCGGCAAGCAGCGCCTCGGCGGCCGTCGGATAGTCCGTCTGCGCCAGATAGTGGGGCACGTGCACGGTGAACCCGACGACCTCGTGTCCGTGCTGGGCCATCCGGAACTCCAGCAGGTTCGACACGCTGCCCGGCACCTGCACCTCGCCGACCCACGGCGTGTGCTCGGAGATGAGCTCCTTGTCGTTGGAGTGCGCGGTCATCGTGATCGGGCGGGTGTGCGGCACGGCCATCGGGATGGTGCCCAGCCCGATCACCCGCCGCACCCCGAGCCGCTCGGCCAGCAGCCGGACGGCGGTGATGAACCGCTCCCAGCGCAGGTCCGGCTCCATCCCTGCGAGCAGCAGGAAGGGTGTCCCGACGCTGTCGCGCAGCGCGTACAGATTGAGTTCGGGCTCCTCGTATGCGGTGAAATGGTCGGTCTTGAACGTCATCAGCGGCCGGCGTGACCGGTAGTCGAGCAGTTCGTCGATGGCGAACGAGGCGACCAACTCGGTGTCGAGGTTGTTCTTCAGGTATTGCACAGCCAGCCGGATCGCATGTCCGGCATCGGAGAAGCCCTCGAGAGCGTGGATCATCACCGGCCCGCTGCCGTCCGGCGACGACAACTGCGGTGCCGGGAATTCCAGCTCGTACATCCCGGTCTGCTCGGGCTGGTAGTGCTGTTCTGGTCGATCGGCGTTCTCAGCCATTGCTCCTCCTGCCCACAAGTGTCGCGCATTTCGCCGCGAATGCGATTGCGGCCCTCGGAACTGTTCGAACACGACCGCACCGATCTGGCATTCCGGCAGGGATGCCCGCGCCGGGCGCGCATCAACCGGCTTGTGCGAAATGTGTGGCGCCCCCAGCGTGCCGCAGATCAGATCACCAGGATGCGCGCGGCCGCCGTCGGGCAAGATCGGTGCTCATGCACTTCTCCGCGGCAGGCCGGGCCACACTGGTGGCGGCGCTGCTGTTGTCCCTTGGCGCGGGATGTGCCGAGCAGCATGCGGTGGTTCCGTCGGTCCCGGCCGCCACCGAACCCGCGGGCGCGGCCGCGCAGGCACCGCCGACGGCGCAACCGGTGCTTCCGGATCCGAGGGTGGGCGCGGTGTTCCTGGGGGCCGGTACGTTGCACACCTGCACCGGCGGCGTGCTCGACTCCGCGGCCGGGGACTTGATCATCACCGCCGCGCACTGCCTGGCCGCAGGCACCGACACCACGTTCGTCGCCGGCCTGAAGGATTCCGCCGCCCCCGAGGACATCTGGCATGTCGACGCGTTCTACCTCGATCCGCGCTGGATGCAGAACCAGGACCCGATGGCCGATTTCGCGATCGCGCGGGTGAGCCGCGATGCGGGCGGGTCGGTGGAGGCGCAGGCCGGTGGCGGCCTGAAGGTAGCGCCGGCGCCGAAGCCGGGCACCGTCGTCAGCGTCAGCGGCTACGGGATGGGTGTCGGCGGCGGCCCGGTCGGTTGCCGCACGCCGACCGTGGCCGACAGGAAAGGGTTTCCGGCGGTCGACTGCGCCGAGTTGGTCGACGGCCTCTCGGGCGCGCCCTGGATCGAGGGCTCCTCGGTCGTTGGCGTGATCGGCGGGCTCAACGGCGGGGGTTGCGCGAACGAAAGCATCTCGTACTCACCGCCTTTCGGCGATGTGGTCAAGCAGTTACTTGTCCGCGCCGAGGCGGGCGGGCCTGCGGATGCCGCGCCGACGGCGTTCGACGACCAATGCGGTTAGCTCTTGAATTGGTTCAGTGCGCGCAGCTTGTTCATCACGTCGAGCGCGGCCACCTTGTACGCCTCCGAGAAGGTCGGGTAGTTGAACACCGCGTCGACCAGGTATTCGACCGTGCCGCCACAGCCCATCACGGCCTGGCCGATGTGCACCATTTCGGTGGCGCTCGTGCCAAAGATGTGCACGCCCAACAACTTCAAGTCCTCGGTGGACACCAGTAGCTTGAGCATGCCGTAGGAGTCGCCGGCGATCTGGCCGCGCGCGAGTTCGCGGTATCGGGACACACCGACCTCGTACGGGATCGCGTCCTTGGTCAGGTCGACCTCGGTGGCGCCGACGTAGGACACCTCAGGAATCGAGTAAATGCCGATCGGCTGCAGTTCGGGCATGCACGCGAACGGCTCGCCGAACGCGTGATAGGCGGCCAGCCGACCCTGATCCATCGATGTGGCGGCCAAAGCGGGGAAGCCGATCACGTCACCGACGGCGTAGATGTGGTCGACCTTGGTCTGGAAGTTGTCGTCGACGAAGATCCTGCCCCGGTTGTCGGCCTCGAGTCCGGCGTTGGCCAGGTCCAGGTGGTCGGTTTGGCCTTGGCGCCCAGCGGAATACATCACGGTTTCGGCCGGGATCTGTTTGCCGCTGGCGAGTGTGGTGACGGTGCCCGCCGCGCCGACGTCGACAGCGGTCACCTCTTCGCCGAACCGGAACGTGACGGCGAGGTCGCGCAGGTGGAACTTCAGCGCCTCCACGATCTCGGGATCGCAGAAGTCCAGCATGCTGTCGCGCTTTTCGACGACGGTGACCTTCGTGCCGAGCGCGGCGAACATCGACGCGTACTCGATGCCGATCACCCCGGCGCCGACCACCACCATCGTGGCGGGCAACGACTTCAGATCGAGGATCCCATCGGAGTCCAGCACCCGCTCCTCGTCGAATTCGACACCGGTCGGACGGGCCGGTTTGGTTCCGGTGGCGATGATGATGTGATCGCCGGTGACGGTGGTGCGCTCACCGCGAGTGGGCTCCTCGACCAGCACCGTGTGCGCATCGACGAACCGGCCGTGGCCCTGGATCAGATCGATGCGGTTGCGCATCAACTGCGAGCGCACGACGTCCTGTTCCTTGCCGATGACGTGCTGGGTGCGGGCCAACAGGTCGGCGGGGGTGATCTTCTCCTTCACCCGGTAGCTCGCGCCGTACAGCTCGCGCTGGCTCATGCCGGTGAGGTAGACGACGGCCTCGCGCAGGGTTTTGGACGGGATGGTCCCGGTGTTGACGCAAACCCCGCCGAGCATCCGTCCGCGTTCTACGACGGCGACCGACTTGCCGAGCTTCGCCGCCGCGATCGCGGCTTTCTGCCCGCCGGGGCCCGAACCGATCACGATGAGGTCGTACTCAACCATGGCACCCATAGCAACAAGGTCTACGCCGCTTGCGTCCCGTTCGCACGCCGACCGGTATCAACTTCCCGTGAATATTTGTCTGTCGCAGCGGCGCACAGGTTATCCCCAGACCCAAGTTCATCCCCAACCTCGGCTCAAACGCGGTCTTCGCCGGCCGTCGTGAGAGAACCGCCTGAGACCTTGTCGCCATGACGACATCGCAATCGCACGACTTTCACCTCAACCGGCCCGGTGTGTTGATCGCGGCCCTACCCGCTGTGCTCGGCTTCGTGCCGGAAAATTCCCTCGTGCTCGTGACGGTCGACCGCGGCGAGATGGGATGCGTTATGCGCGTCGACCTTTCCGAGGATCTGCCGGACGAGCTGACGCACCTCGCCGAGGTCGCCGCGGCGGCCAAACCCGACTCGGCGATCGCGGTGATCATCGACGAAAAGGGCGTGAGCTGCCGGTTGTGCAACGACGGGTACCGCGAGCTGGCCGACGGCCTGGCGAGCGCGCTGGCCGCCGAGGGCATCGACCTGCTGGCGGCCCATGTCGTCGGCCAGGTTGCCGCGGGTGCGCGCTGGCACTGCGCCGACGGCTGCGGCAACACCGGCACCGTCGAAGACCCGTCGTCGTCGCCGCTGGCGGCGGCCGCCGTGCTGGACGGGCGTCGGCTCTACGCCCGGCGGGCCGAACTGCAGGAGGTGATCGCGGTGGCCGACCCCGTCCGGGCGGAAGCGCTCGCCGACGCCATCGAACTCCGGGCATGCGCGTCGGGGGAGCGGCCGGAGGCGGCCGCACGAGCAGACGTCGAGGCGGCCATCGCGGCGGCGGCCGTGGCGAGCGATGCCGGTCTGGGCGACGACGAACTGGTCAGATTGGCGGTGGCGCTGACCGATCTGCGGGTGCGCGACACGCTGTACGCGCTGGCGATCGCCGCGAACGCCGGGCAGGCGGAGGAGTTGTGGGCACTGTTGTCGCGCACCCTGCCGGAGCCCTGGCGGGTCGAGGCTCTCGTGCTGCTGGCGTTCTCGGCTTATGCGCGCGGCGACGGGCCGCTGGCCGGGGTGTCGCTGGAGGCGGCGCTGCGCATCGACCCGGCGCATCGGATGGCGGGCATGCTCGACACCGCCCTGCAGTCGGGATTGCGGCCCGACAAGATCCGCGGTTTGGCGGTCACGGGATACCGGCTCGCAGATCGGTTGGGCGTGCAGTTGCCGCCGATGCGGGCACCCGGCAAGCGCGCCGGATGACGTTACGGGTCAGACCTTTTCGACCTTCACCGCATGCGCCATCTGGTGGGGGAGTTCGACCTGTTCGTGGCCGGGGATCACGATCATCACGCCACCGTGGTCTTTCGCCTCCACGGTCACCCTGGCATTCGGCACCACGCCGGCGTCCTTGAGCCGTGAGATCAACTCCGTGTCGCCCTGGACGTGTTCGGTGAGCTGACGCACGACGACCGCGACGGGCATCCCCGACGGCAGTTCGGTCAGCCGCACCAGATTGATCTGGTCGTTGGCCAAGTCGTCGACGCCGAGTTCGGACAGGCCGGGAATGGGGTTGCCGAACGGCGACGTGGTCGGATTGTTGAGCACCTGCACCAGCCGACGCTCGACGTCCTCGCTCATCACGTGCTCCCAGCGGCAGGCCTCGGCGTGCACGTCCTCCCACGGCAGCCCGATCACGTCGACCAGTAGCCGCTCGGCGAGGCGATGCTTTCGCATGACGGAGATGGCCAGGGCACGGCCTTTGTCGGTCAGCTCCAGGTGCCGGTCACCGGCGACATGCAGCAGCCCGTCGCGCTCCATCCGGGACACCGTCTGGCTGACGGTGGGACCGCTCTGCTCCAGACGCTCCGCGATGCGCGCGCGCAGCGGCACCACACCCTCTTCTTCGAGGTCGTAGATGGTCCGCAGGTACATCTCGGTGGTATCGACAAGATCGTTCATTAGGCAACCCTCCGTCACGCCAGAGTCTACCGGCCAAGCTGGGAAAACTGCGCCGCACACCGCAACGACCCCGCCGGTGGGGGGCCCGGCGGGGTCGTTAGTCGGTAGCTAGCTTGCGTACGAGCGAAGGCGGTCGGCACGTTCGCCGTTGCGCAGCTTGGCCATCACCTCGCGCTCGATCTGGCGGACCCGCTCGCGGGACAGCCCGAACAGCTTGCCGATCTGGTCGAGAGTCCGCGGCTGGCCATCGTCGAGGCCGAAGCGCAGTCGGATCACCTGCTGCTCACGCTCATCGAGGGTCGCCAGCACGTGGCGGATGTCGGTGTGCAGCAACTCCGAGATCACGGCGTTCTCGGCGGACATCGCCTCGGCGTCCTCGATGAAGTCGCCGAGCGGGGCCTCCTCGTCGCTGCCGACCGGCATGTCCAGGCTCACCGGGTCGCGGCTGTGCTCCAGCAGGTCGGCGATCTTCTCCGCCGGGATGCCCGACTCTGCGGCCAGTTCCTCGTCGGTGGCCTCGCGGCCGAGGTTCTGGTGCATCTCGCGCTTGATCCTGGCCAGCTTGTTGACCTGCTCGACGAGATGGACCGGCAACCGGATGGTCCGGCTCTGGTCGGCCATGCCGCGGGTGATCGCCTGACGAATCCACCAGGTGGCGTACGTCGAGAATTTGAATCCCTTGGTGTAGTCGAACTTCTCCATCGCGCGGATCAGACCCAGGTTGCCCTCCTGAATCAAGTCCAGCAACGGCATGCCGCGCCCCGTGTAGCGCTTCGCCAGCGACACCACGAGCCGGAGGTTGGCCTCCAGCAGGTGACGGCGAGCAGCCTCGCCGTCGCGGACGACCGCAGCAAGATCACGTTTGCGGTTCTCGCCCAAGCGCTTCCGCGTGTCGAGCAGATGCTGGGCGTAAAGGCCTGCCTCGATGCGCTTTGCGAGCTCGACCTCGTCGGCCGCGTTGAGCAAGGCCGTTTTGCCAATGCCGTTCAAGTACACGCGCACGAGGTCAGCGGCCGGGCTTTGGGCGTCCAGGTCGGAGTCGACGCGGGTGGTAGTGGCATTTGCCATGACGGCCTCCTGATCGGGTCGATCTGTCATGAGCTACAACGCCCACGTGCCGCTAAGAGTTCCCGCCCGACGCCAGGATCACACCTTCTGATCTGCGGTTTTTCGCACTCGACCTGAGAATGTCCTTAGAAAAGAGACAGAAGCGTCTCAGCTGGGGACATCGCGGGCCGGATCGCCGCCGTCCGGTTGCGGCGCCGGATGCACTCCGCGTTCCAGCGCGGGCCGCTCGGCCGTCGGGAACAGCGGGATGCGGCGCTGCGCGTCGTAGCGGCGCGGCTCCTCGGCCCGTCGGGGAGGTCTGTCGTTGGCGATCAGCACAGCCATCCACGGCAGCGGGATCGACAGCACCAGGATTCCGAGGGAGATGAGGCCGTTGTGCCAAATGCCGTACGCCACCGCGGCGAGGATCAGCGCGGGCACCCGCCAGAACATCAGCGTCAGGTACCTGCGCACCCGCGCGCGGTGTTCCTCCTCATAGGGGATCGCGGCGCGGGTGATCAGGACAGGCCTGCCGTCGTCGTCGAAACTCAGCTCAGGGCCGTGTTTCATACCTCCACTGTTTCATACTCGCCGTCCGGTGTACGTGGCGGATTCCCGACAGGCAGAATAAAGACCGCGGACGTGAGGAGCAGAATAAGACGATGCGAACCCAGACAATCGAGCGCACCGACACCGACGAACGCGTCGACGACGGGACCGACAGCGATACTCCCAAGTACTTCCACTACGTGAAGAAGGACAAGATCGCCGAGAGCGCCGTGATGGGTACCCACGTCGTCGCGCTGTGCGGTGAGGTGTTCCCCGTGACGCGGGCCGCCAAGCCCGGCTCGCCGGTCTGTCCCGAGTGCAAGCGGATCTACGAGAAGCTCAAGAAGTAGCTTCGTCAGCCGGACGACGCCCGGCCGCTATTGGCTTGTCCCCCTGCGGGTTACGCATCTCACCGCAGGCAACCCGTGACAGCCTCCTGCTTGGCATGGCCGGGTCGACGGCGTTCGCCGAAGTTCCAGCAACCTCGCGTCTAGAGACGCCATTCATTCAGCAAACTCATCTCCGCGTATAAATTTCGCGATGGACAACTTTGCTGAAATCACGTGGACGAGCTTCGGCCGCCAATTTGGTGAACGAATACTGCATATCGGCTGTGAACTCCCTGTTCAGCGCGCTGTAGCCGACTGAAGACCGGAACTTGTCTACCAACTTACTTTTGAGTAATGTCGCTCTGGCGGTTGATACGTTGGGCATCAATTCCGATGTCTAGCAAAGGAGTTGTCATCGGATTTGCTCTGCGCTGGTTAGGCGGTTTCGCGCCACAGGCCAGCACATCCCATCCGATGATCCGCCGTGACAGACGACTTTCTGCAGTACAGACCGCAATGAATCATGCCGTGTTGCATTCGGCTGCAGGCTTTTTGGGCCCTACGGCCAGAAAGAATCACGCGAGGACTCGTCGGCGAGGCCTCTAGTTCGACACAGTGAGGCGTTGACACGTGGTAGAAATCGCGATCGTCGGTATCGGATGCCGTTTTCCCGGTGGGACGGCCAGTCCGGAGCAGTTCTGGGAGTTCCTGGTCAACAAGGGCGACGGCGTCGTGCCGATTCCGCGCGACCGTTGGCGCGTCGAGGAGTACTACGACCCCGACCCGGAGGCTCCGGGCCGGATGTACACCAAACACGGTGCCTTCCTCCAGCATTCGCTGTGGGACTTCGATCCTGACTTCTTTGGCATCAGTGCGCGCGAAGCCTCCGTCATGGATCCGCAACAACGGTTACTCCTGGAAGTCGCCTGGGAAGCCTTGGACGATGCCGGTTTAGCAGGTCGTGTGGCGGGCCGCCCGATCGGCGTGTACGTCGGCGGTTTCACCAATGACAGTGTGATGTCACGCGTTTCGGATCAGGCCCGTCCTTTCATCGGTGCGCACACCCCGACGAGTGCGTCGTTCACCCTGCTGTCCAACCGGATCTCGTTCGCACTGGACTTACTCGGACCGAGCATGACGATCGACACCGCGTGCTCGTCGTCGCTGGTGGCGATGCACCAAGCGACGCAGGCGATCGCCCGTGGCGAATGCGAAATGGCACTCGTCGGTGGCGTCAGCGCGATGCTGCAGCCGGAGACCTTCATCTCAATGTGTAAGGGCCGCTTCCTGTCCCGAGACGGGCGCTCGAAGAGCTTCGACGCGTCGGCAGACGGCTACGGTCGCGGTGAAGGCGCGGGCGCGGTGCTGCTCCGTCCTCTCCACGAGGCGCGACGAAGTCGGGACCGCATCTACGCGGTGGTGCGTGGCACCGGGTCGAACCAAGACGGCCGGACCATCGCGATCACCGTGCCCAATCCGGTGTCGCAGGCCAACCTCGCCAAGCGCGTCGCCGACGAAGCCGGAATCGATCCGGCCGCCATCGGCTACGTGGAAGCCCACGGCACCGGGACCGCGGTCGGCGACCCGCTGGAACTCAAGGCGCTCGGGGAGGCGTACGGGAATGTCGGCAACCGCAGTACCGACCTCGTCGTCGGCTCGGTGAAGGCGTCCATCGGCCATACCGAGGCAGCCGCCGGAATCGCAGGCGTGATCAAGGCCGCGCTGACCGTCTACCACCGCACCATCGCCCCGCAAGCCTGGTTGGACAGACTCAACCCCGAGATCCCGTTCGCGGAGTTGCGGCTTCGCGTCCCCACCGAATGCGAACCGTTCCCCGCCGCCTACGACAAAGCGATCGTCGCGGTGAACTCCTTCGGATACGGCGGCACGAATGCGCATGTGATCCTCGAGGAGGCACCGGCCCCGGAGGGCACCGCTCAGCGCGACGTGGAACCGCTGCACCTGTTTCCGGTATCCGGCCGCAACGAATCGGCCGCCCGCGCGGTCGCAGGCGCGCTCGCAGATGTCGTGGCAACCTGCCCGGACGTCGATCTGCTCACCGAGGCGGCGTGGACGCGACGAGCCCACCACATGACCCGTAAGGCGTTCGCCTTCACCGACGGCGACGATCTGCAACAGCAGTTGCGTGAATTCGCCGGCGGGCAGGGCAGGGCAGAGGCCCGCGTCTCGAGTGCGGACTGCCGCCCCGTTTTCGTGTTCAGCGGAATGGGCCCGCAATGGTGGGCGATGGGCCGCGGCTTGCTGTCGGCCGATGGTGTGTTCGCCCGGACAGCACGGGAGATCGACGAGGCATTCCAACCGATCTCGGGCTGGTCCATCGTGGAGGAACTGCGCCGCGACGAGTCGGAGTCCCGGATCACCCAGACCGAGTTCGCGCAACCGGCGAACTTCCTGGTGCAGGTCGGTCTTGCCGCAGAACTGGCCGAGGCCGGAGTTCACCCGAGCGCAGTCGTCGGACACAGCGTCGGTGAAGTCTCCGCGGCCTATGTATCCGGCGCTCTGAGCCTGCGCGACGCGCTCACGGTGAGCTATCACCGGGCGCGCCTGCAAGCGACTACCGAAGGCACCGGCGGCATGCTCGCGGTGGGCCTTTCCGAAGACGCCGTCGCCGAATGGCTGCCCACCGACGGCAGTGTCTCGGTCGCCGCGGTCAACAGCCCGTCGGCCGCCACCCTCGCCGGTCCGCACACCGCCCTGGACAAACTTAACGAAAAACTCGAATCCGCAGGCATATTCGCACGCAAGCTGCGAGTTGGAGTGCCGTATCACTGCCACCTGATGGATCCGATTCTCAGCCAGATCACCACGGAACTGTCGGCGCTGCGCCCCGCCGTGCCGGCATTGCCGCTGTACTCCACGGTCACGTCGAGGCGGGTTGTCGACACGAGCTGGGGTGGAGACTACTGGCGCGACAACGTCCGGCAACCGGTCCGCTTCGCCGACACTGTCAACGCACTGGTCGCCGACGGCCATGCCGTCTTCCTCGAGGTCGGCCCGCACCCCGTGCTGTCCGGGAACATGCGCGAGATCTTCGTCCGGGCAGGCAAAGTCGCCGCCGCGATACCTACCCTGAGCCGCGACAAGGACGACGCCCGCAGCATGATGGACGCGCTGGCAGCCTTGTATGTCGCGGGCGGCCTGGACACCTCGAGGTGCCCCGGCGTCAGCAATGCGGGCGCCACACCCCACGTGGACCTGCCCCGGTATCCGTGGCAGCGGCAGCATCTCTGGGTCGAGCCGGACGGAGTTCGACGCCAGCGCCTCGGCCGTCCAGGGGAGTACCCACTGCTGGGCGCACGCACCACCGCGGCCGTCGACGAATGGCAGTTCGAGTTGTCAGTGGAGCGTCTGCCGTGGCTGAACGACCATGTCGTCGACGGTGTCGTAGTGTTGCCCGGCGCCGCGTACCTCGACGCGGCGCTGAGCGCGGCGGCGGCACGCACCGGGCGGGCGGATTTGGTGCTGGAGGACATCCGGTTTCGGTCGCCGCTGGTCGTCGCCAAACATTCGATACCGGTGGTCCAGTTCACCGTCGAGCCGACCACCCGCCGGTTCACGATCCGGTCCCGCAACGTCGACTCCGACCTGTGGACGGTCAACTGCACCGGGCGGCTGGTGGAAGCACCTCTCGACGGCGTGAAGGTGGACGTCGGCGTGCTGGGTGAGGCCGAATCGGTTGACGGCTCCGACCTTTACAACGCGCTGGCGTTGCGCGGCCTCGCATACGGGCCCGCGTTCCGTTGCATCGTGCGGGCGCGATTCGGCGACGACGCCGTGCGCGCCGACCTCGACCTGTCGACGCTGACGGACCTGGGCCACATCGCACACCCGGCGGCCGTCGACTCCGCCTTGCAATGCGTGGCCGTACTCGCGGCATCCAGCTCAACGGGCGGTGCCGTCATTCCCTCGGCGGTGGGCACCGTCCGCCGCTACGGGCCCATCCCGGACGACGCCGTCGTTTCGGTGCGCAGCCGCAACCGCGATCCGCTGCTGGTCGACATCGTCATCGCAGACCAATCCGGTTCGGTGGCAATGGAATTAGGGTCGGTCGAATTCAAGCCGGTCGCACCGCCCACCCCGGTCACCGACCAGCTGAACAGGCTGTTCTACGAGCCGGTGTGGGAACTGGCTGACGACCGGGACCTTATCGACGCCGCACGAGAATCGGCGCTGGGGACCTCGGTGGTGGTGTGCTTCGGCGACGAGGCGTCGCCGCGGATTCGGGCCCTGGCCACAGAATCCGGCAATGCCACCCTCGTCGTCGTCGACGACCCGACCGATGATGCCGCCACCGGACGCATTCGCGACGCACTCCTGGCGGCCATGTCGACCGCAGGCGCTGACGGGGTCCGCCTGCTCGCGATCGCCTCTGGCGCATGGACGCCGGAGCAGAACACGTTCGGCGCCATCGCTGTTGCGCGCGCCGCCGAGTTCGCCGCGGCGGCTCACAAAACCCTCGACGCTGACTCGGACGATCAGCCCGCAATGTTGCGCGGCGTGATGGTGACCGAGAACGCATTCTGTCTACCGGGCGAAGTCGAGGGCGCCGATGTCGCGGTCGCACCGCTGGTGGGTGCCCGGCGGTCGCTGGCCAACGAGCAACCCAGCCTGCAATGGCGTCTGGTGGACGTCGGAGCTGAGGTCAGCGACGAGCTCATCAGTGCAGAACTGGTCACCACGGGCGTTTTCGCCTCGGACACCGCGGATGAAGTCGCATTGCGCCACGGCGCGCGATGGCTGATCCGGTTGCGCGCGAACCTTTCCGACCACCTCGCCGCACACAACGAAGCGCGCCCGCTCACCGGACCCGACGTGTCCTACGCGGTGGAGACTCCGGCCACCAAGGCGCTGTCCGATCTTGCGCTGCGGGAAACCGACCGTGTCGATCCGGGACCGGGCCAGGTCGAGGTCCGCATGGAGGCGCTGAGCGTCAACTACAAGGACCCGCTCAAGGTGATCGGTGTGCTGACCGAAAAAGAGCTCGCCGGAACATATTTCGGTACGGCACTGGGGCTGGAGGGAGCCGGCACGGTGGTCCGGGTCGGGCCCGGGGTCACCGATGTCGCGGTCGGTGACAAACTCGCCGTCGGAGCGCTCAACATGATGCGCCGCTACCTCACCATCGATGCTGATGCCGGTAACACCTGCAAGGTGCCCAGCACACTCGATGCCGCACACTGCAGTTCGACGCTGCCGCTGTTGAGCGCCGAATACGGTCTGATCGAACTCGCGAAGGTGCAAGCCGGCGAGACCGTGCTCATCCACGGAGCCGCCGGAGGCATGGGCCTGGGTGCGATCCAGGTGGCGAAAACTCTTGGCGCACATGTCATCGCTACGGCCAGCACCGAGGAACGCCGCGCAGCGGCGGTGGCCGCGGGAGCCGACCACGCCATCGGTTCACGCACGGTGAACTTCGTCGACGACGTGATGCAACTGACCGAGGGCCGCGGCGTCGACGTTGTCTACACCTCGGCGCCCGGCGAGATCGGCGCCCAGAACTTCCGGGTGGCTTCGGAATTCGGACGCATCGTCGATATCGGCAAGGCCGACATCTACGGCGGCGGAACACTCGACCTGGCGCCTTTCGACCGCAACCTCTCCTACTTCGCGGTCGATATGGACCGCATGCTCCGATACAAGCCGGCGCTGGTGCGCTCACTCACGCAACGAGTGCTCGATCGGCTGACCGAAGGCGTCTACCACTATCTGCCCTATACGAGCTATCCGGTGAGCAGGATCTCCGAGGCGTTCGAGGCGGCGGCGCGATCGCGCCACATCGGCCGGGTCGTGCTGGACCTGGAAGCCGAGACACATCCGATGGTGCGCCCGCAAATCCCCGCCTTCCGGGTGTCGGCGGCGGCCAGCTATGTGGTGACGGGTGGCTTCGGCGCCTTCGGTCTGGCAACCGCCAAATGGCTTGTCGCCGAGGGCGCGCGCCACCTGGTGCTCCTCGGCCGTCGCGGTCCGACAAGCGATGTCGCGCACAACCATCTCGCCGAGTTCGCCGCGGCAGGCGTCGACGTGATCGTCGAAGCCGTCGACGTCGGCGATTACGACGCGGTTCTCGCGGCGATCACCAGGGCTGATCGGCCGGACGCGCCGCTGCGCGGCATCTTCCACACCGCCGGACTCGTCGACAGCCGTCCGATATTCGAGATCACCCCTGACCGCCTGCAAGACGTTTTCCGTCCCAAGGTCGTCGGCGGCTGGAACCTGCACCGTGCGGTCGAGGCGATCGGCGCGCAACTGGACGCGTTCGTGTTGTACTCCTCGGTCAGTGCTCTCGTCGGAGGAGCCCCTCAGGTTTCGTACTCGGCGGCCAACGCGGCTTTGGATGCCCTGGCGGCCACCCGGCACGCCATGGGACGGCGAGCCATCTCGCTCAGTTGGGGTGCGATGGGCGGCGGCGGGATGGCGGAAGCGTCCGCGGAATCCGTTCGCTACCTGGCGCTGTTGGGCTTCAGCCCGGTCCAGATGGATGTCGCCATGCACTACCTCCGCGAATGCCTGGTGTTGGGTATTCCGCATGCTGCGGTGATGAAGATCGATTGGTCGGAATGGGCCATGGTCAACGGGCCCGGAACGCGCAACCCTCGACTGGTCGAGCACATCGCTGCGGCCACGGCAGGCAAGACCGGCGTGACGGCGCTGCAAGCCGAGATCCTGGCGCTCGCCGAGGAAGATCGGCCCGCCGTGCTGACGCACATTCTCGCCGAACAACTCGCCGAGGTGATGGGGGTGTCCAGCGACGCGATCGACGTGCAGACCGCGCTGCCTGATCTCGGTCTTGACTCGTTGATGGGCGTCGAGTTCGCCGCCCGGATCGCACGCACGCTGGGCGTCGAGTTGTCGGTGCTCGAATTCGGCAGAGCCACCGGCCTTTCAGCGATTGGCGCGCACCTGGCTGCGCGACTGGCCGAGCCGGCGCTGGCCGCCACCGGCTCTGCCGCCGCTGAGGAGGTGGCACGCGTATGACCACCGACCCCCGCGAGGTCGCCCGCGACCTGCTGGCACGTTCGGCAGGCGCACATGCCGCTGCGGCGGCCGTGGTTGCCGCCCGGGTGAAAAACACCCAGACCATTGCGAGGCCGGACACCTCCTTCGTCGACCACCCCGACGTGGTGCGCGTACGCGAGGTGTACGGCCGGCTCGCCGAGATGTACAGTGCGGCGGATCTGACCAACCCGCTGTTCGAACCACATTGCGGCTCCAATGGTTCGACCGTGCAGCAGGCTGGCCGTCGGCTGATCAACTTCAGCAGCTTCAGTTACCTCAACCTCGCCGCGGATTCGCGGGTGCACGCGGCCGCCAAGAAGGCGATCGACGAGTACGGCACCTCGGCGTCGGCCAGTCGCATCGTGTCGGGCGAGGTCGCGTTGTACGACGAACTCGAGACGAGGCTGGCGCGACGCTATGACGTCGACGCGGCGGTGATCACGCCCAGCGGCTATCTCACCAACGCGGCGGTCATCGGCTATCTGCTGGGAGCCAAGGACGTCGCGGTGTGCGACGCTCTCGTCCACAGCAGCGTGGTCTCCGGTACCCGGTGGGCCGGCTGTAAACGATTGACGTTCCGCCACAACGATCCAGATTCTCTGGAGGCGGTCCTGAAGATGTCCCGCGGCAGCTTCTCCAGGGCGCTGGTGATCGTCGAGGGCTGCTACAGCATGGACGGCGACATCGCCCGGTTGCCGGACATCATCGAGGTGGCCCGGAGGCACAACTGTTCCATCATGATCGACGAGGCGCACTCGCTCGGTGTCCTCGGCGAGGGCGGGGGCGGCATCCGCGAGCATTTCAGCCTCCCCGGTGACGCCGTGGACATCTGGATGGGGACGCTGTCGAAAGCACTTGGCAGCGTTGGCGGGTTCGTTGCGGGCAACGCCGAGCTGATGCGCGCGCTGAAGTATGCGGCCCCGGGCGTCAGCCTCTTCGCCACCGGCGCATCCCCGGCCACGATCGGAGCGGCGCTCGAAGCGCTCAACATCCTCGAGTCCGAACCGCAGCGGGTCGGACGTCTGCGACGCAACGGCGAAAAGTTGCGCACGTTGGCCCGATCCAACGGCTTCGACACCGGAACATCCGACGGAACCCCCATTGTTCCGGTTATTTTCGGCGACGTCGCCCGCGCCGGGCTGGCCTCGCTGCGAATGGCTCAGGATGGAGTCAACGTGCCGGTCATCGACGCCCCGTCGGTCCCGGCGGGGCAGGAACGATTGCGCTTCTGCGCCAACGCCGATCACACCGACGAGCAGATCGAGTACGCCGTGAGGACCCTTCGCACGATCGTCGACAGCCTGTGAAGCAACCCCGCGACGACGAGCAACCGACAACGGACGCCACCATCGTGGTGCGCGACGCCGGCTATCGCGATGTCGACGCGATGACCGAAGTGCTGGCCGCGGCTTTCGCCACCGACGACCCCATCGGCGAGTTTCTGTTCCCTGATCCGGGCGTGCGCGTCCGCAGGGAGCCCAAGATGCAGGCCGCCATGATTCGTCACCGGTTCCTGCCGCAGGGCAATGCCCTGGTCGCGCTCATTGGCGACCGCGTCGTTGGCACTCTGCTCTGGGACGGCAGCGAACCCAAACCGCGACCGATCCATGCGGTGCTGGGCGGTATCGCCCTGCTGGGTGCGATGGGCACCCGGGTGTCCGCCGGGATGGCGCTGGACGCGATGTTCGCCAAGTTCGCCCCCGGTCGGCCCCACAACGTGGGCGTGTATTTCGGGTGCGCTCCCGATGTCCAGCGACGCGGCGTCGGCCGCGCGCTTGTGAAAGTCCTTCTTGCCCGGTGCGATAGAGACGGTCGGCCCCTCTAC
Source organism: Mycobacterium sp. ACS1612 (assembly GCF_001667505.1). Taxonomy (GTDB): domain Bacteria; phylum Actinomycetota; class Actinomycetes; order Mycobacteriales; family Mycobacteriaceae; genus Mycobacterium. The sequence goes on along the minus strand of NZ_LZHZ01000019.1, from coordinate 77,510 downwards.
CTGATGTGCAAGGACGGTAACGTCGCCTACTACCGGGCTATCGGCTTCGAGCTGGTCGACCGACCGCGGTTAGGACATGACGGGCCGGTGGTCAATGTGATGGTCCGACCGCCCGAGTGATGGAGTCGCTCGGCCGAATCGTCACACGCCATGCACCCTGGGTGGTGCTGATCTGGCTGGTGGCCACGTGCGCGGCGAACCTCGCCGTACCCCAGATCGAGCAGGTCGTCCGCGAACACGCGAAACCCTTCTTCGCATCGGACAGCCCAGCGGTCAGTGCAGCGGTCCAGATGGGCCGGGACTTCGACGACTCCACCACCAACAACGTCGCCTATGTCGTGCTGGAAAGTTCGTCGCCCACCGGCGACGCCGACCATCAGTACTACAACCATCTGGTCGACTCGCTGCGTGCCGACCGTGCTCACGTCGAATCGGTGATGGATCTGTGGTCGGACCTCTACTCGGCTGCCATCGCTGAGGGAGGGGATCACCGCGCGGTGACCATGCTGGTGCGACTCTCCGGCGACATCGGAGACGCGCAAGCTACCGCAGCCGTTGCCGCCGTGCGGCATACGATTGATCAGGTGCCGCGGCCGGCCGGTCTTCAGGTCCACCTCAGCGGACCCGGCGCCACCGTCGTAGATGAATTCGCCTCCATCGCAAACCGACTTATCACCATCACGATCGTCACGGTGATCGTGATCGCCATACTGCTGCTCGCCGTCTACCGTTCGGTGACGGTGTGCGCCGTGGTGCTCACCACCATCGGGCTGTCTCTGGCCGCCGCGCGTGCCCTGGTGGCAGCGCTGGCCCAGGCCGGTGTTGTCGAGGTTTCGACGTTTTCGGTATCGCTGATGGCGGCGATGGTCCTCGGGGCGGGTACCGACTACACCATCTTCCTCATCGGTCGCTATCACGAACAGCGCCGCCGCGGTGTCGCCGGCGAAGTCGCACTGCAGAATTCGTACGCAAGCACCGCACCGGTGTTGATCGCGTCGGCGTCGACAGTCGCGATCGCACTGTGTTGTCTGGTGTTCACCAAGATCGGATTACTGCGCAGCGCAGGCATTCCCTGCGCGATCGCCGTCGCGGTCACCACCCTTGCCTCATTGACCCTCACGCCGGCCCTGCTGAGAATCGCGGCGTGGCGAGGACTGTGCGAGCCGACGCGATCGCACAGCATGCGACGCTGGCGGCGGCTTGGCACCGCGATAGTGCGTTGGCCTGCACCGATTTTCGTTTCGGCCACCGCGCTGCTGTTGATATGCGCGGTGCCCGCGGTCGGCCTGAGGTTGAGTTACGACGAGCGCGCAGGCCAACCACCATCGTCGGATTCCAACCTCGGATACCAGGCCGCGGACCGTCATTTCCCGGCCAACGGTCTGCTCCCTCAGTATGTGTTGATCGAGACCGATCACGACATGCGCAACCCTGCGGGGCTGATCGCTATCGAAGGCGTCACCCGCCACCTCGTGGCGATACCCGGAGTGCGCGCGGTCCAGTCCGCGAGTAGACCGACCGGAGCGCCCCCTCCCGGCGCTGCGCTCACCGACCAGGCGGGAGTGATCGGTCGTCAGATCAAGGACGGAATGTCTTCGCTGCAAACCGCACTGGACAGCATCGACCGGACCGAGACCATGCTGTCCCAACTCTCCGACGCGCTGCAGCAGCTGAACGCCGAACTGGCGGGCACCGTCGACGGTCTGCAACGGATCAACGCCGGTGCGCAGAACACCAAGAACGGCGCAACCGGATTGCACGGCATCACCGACTCCATCTCAGCGGAGCTCACGCCGCTGCGCGACTTCGTCGGTGCCACACCGGATTGCGCCACCAACACCATCTGCGCACTGGTCGACCGTGTGATCGTTCCGGTGGACGCGGCGGTGACGAGCACCCAACAACTCGAACAGGGCACCACGCAACTCGTCGACGGATCCGACCAGGCGGCCCATGCGCTGGCCGCGGCCACCACTGCGATAGCGACGACACGCGCGAAAATGAGCCAGGCGCGCCAGGTGATCACCGCACTGGGCCTCAACACCGGATCCGCGCTACCCCAATTCAGTCAACTGGCCGACTACCTGACCGCACTCGCCGCGGACTTCGCAGGCAGCCCCGACCGCGGCTTCTACCTTCCCGAAGGTGCGCTGCGCGCCCCCGGCTTCCAACGCGCAGCCAGGCTGCTCTTCTCACCTGACGGCCACGCGACGAGGCTGCTCGTCTTCACCGAAGGCGACGCATGGAGCCAATCGGCCGCAGACCAGGCCGCGCGCATCCGCACCAGCGTTCACGAAGCCACCAAGGAAGGAACCCTCAGCCGCAACGTCGTGCGCATCACCGGGGTCGGCGCCTACACGTCGGATCTGCAAGAGACCCTCGCCAGCGATATGGCGCTGCTCGTGACGGTTGCGCTGGCTCTGATCTTCGTGGTCGCGTTGCTGCTCATCCGCAGCCCGGTCGCGGCCATCACCGTCGTCGCCACCGTCGGGGTGTCCTACCTGTCCGCGCTCGGCGCGACCGTCGCGCTCTGGACGGGTCTGCTCGGACAGCACATTCACTGGGCGGTGCCACCGTTGTCATTCGTCGCGCTCGTCGCGGTCGGCACCGACTACAACCTGCTGATGACCGCCCGGCTCAAGGAAGAAGCTCCCGCGGGTTTGAAGACCGGCATGGTGCGCGCCTTCGCCGGCACGGGCGGCGTGGTCACCACCGCAGGAGTGGTGTTCGCCCTCACCATGCTCGGCTTGCTGGCCAGCGGTGTCAGCAGCATCGCCCAGATCGGTACCGCCGTGGGCATCGGCTTGATCATCGACACCCTGGTGGTTCGCGCTCTGATCTTTCCGGCCCTGGCGCGGCTGCTGGGCCGTTGGTTCTGGTGGCCGCAGCTCCAGCCGCCGATCCAATGGCCCCGAACCGGGCGCGGGAGCTAAGGAGTTTCGTCGGCCGATGAAGCGGTCGTGGCCGCGGGCCGTGCGGGCATGGCGCCGTTGCCGTTGAGCGACTCGGCCTTCTCCTCCAGCCACCACCGGAACCGCTTGGCGTGGGTGACCGGCGCGGGCCACTCCTCCTCGATCGCCGCGTTGAGTTCGGCGCCGAGCATGATCGCGAACCCGAGGAAGAAGGCGAACAACAGGAACGCGATCGGCGTCGCGAGCGCGCCGTAGGTGTAGCCGGTGCTGGTGATCCAGGTCAGGTAGACCCGCAGCCCGAAGGTGGCGATCAGAAACACCACGGCAGCGAGCACCGACCCGATGAGTAGCCGATGCGAGGGCAGCGGCTTGGGCAGCGACACCCGGTAGAGGACGTTCATCGCCAACACCAGGCCCAAAAACATCACGGGGTAGTAGCCGTAGGCCAGCGCGTTGTCCCAGCTGTCAGGGAGGTACTCGGCAACCTTGCGCGGTCCAAGAGCGAGGAACGGGGCAGACACGATCGCGCCGACGAGCATCACCACGTACAGGCCGAGCGCGTAGAACCGCTGGCGCACCGGATGCCGCAGTGCTGTCTGATCATGCGCCTCGGTGATCGAGTCGACGAACGCGGAGATCGCCGACGAGCCCGCCCACAACGAGATGACGAATCCCAGCGACACCACCTCACCGCGCGCACCCTTGACGATGTCGTGCACGGTCGGCGCGATGATCTCGCTGACGACGTTGGGCGAGAAGAACCTGCCCGCGGTGCTGATGAGCTGCTCCTGGATGGTCGGCAGCGTGTCAGGCCCGAACAGCGGCGCAATGTATGCCAGGCTCCCGAGCATTCCCAGCAGCAGGGGAGGCAGGGACAGCGCACACCAGAACGCCGCCTGCGCGGACTCCGAAAAGATCGAGTCGTCCCAGCTCTTCGACAGCGTGCGCCGAACGATGTGACCAATGTGGTGACGTGACGGCGGAACCGGTAGCGGCTGTGACTGGTCGCTCATGACCAGTCCAGCATTGCCTATTCGGTGCTACGGCTCCAGCGGGCTGACTTCGAGGACCGCCGCCAGCTCGACCAGCTTTGCCTCATGCTCGTTGGCGTGGTGCTGGCAGAACAGCAACTCGGCACCTGAGGGAAGCTTTGCGCGTACACGTGCGGCGGCCCCGCAGCGATCGCAGCGGTCAGCCCTGGTGAGTTCGGGACTGGTGAGCGTTGCGTTCATGGCGACCTCCGTAATGCTTCGCGTATATCCACTGTCTCAGACGTTTTCGGTTCCGGCCTTGTTCCCGGATCGTTTACGGGTGTGTCGTGTCTCACGGTTGCGTCGATTTGCAGCGGGTGCAGGCTGGCGGTATGCAAAACGCTCCCGGCGTCCTGGTCCACCTGTGCAGCAACGACGAATGGGAGGCCGGACAGCGGTCAGGCGCGCTGCGTCCGGAGTCGCTGGAAACGGTCGGATTCGTCCATCTGTCGGCGCCTGAGCAGGTGCATCTGCCGGCCAACCGGCTCTACGCCGGTCGCACCGATCTGGTGCTGTTGCGCATCGACGCGGCACGGCTGTCCTCTCCGGTTCGCTGGGAGCCTGGTGTCCCGACCGATCCTGGTGGCATGGTGTTCCCTCATCTGTACGGAGAATTACCCGTTCACGCTGTGATAAACGTCACGCCCTACCTGCCGGACGAGACCGGCACGTTTGGGGCGCTAACGGGTTAGCGGTCCAGGTACGCGTCGGCCTCGATCTCGACCATCAGCTCCGGTGCGATGAGCGCCGACACCTCCACCATGGTGGTGACCGGGCGGATGTCACCGAAGAACTCGGCATGCACCGCGCCGACCTCCCGCCACAGCGCGATGTCGGTGACGTACATCCGGGTGCGGACCACGTCGGTCAGCGAAGCACCGGCTTCCTCTAACGCAATGCCGATGCGGCACAACGCATCTCGCGCCTGAGCGGCGGCGTCCGGACCCGCCCCGGTGGTGCCTGCCACCGCGATGTACGGGCCCGTGCGGACCGCGCGCGAGTAGCCGACGAAAGACTCGTACTCCGTGCCGGAAGCGACCGTGCGGCGCTGCGTCATCCGTTCAAACTAGCGGCGCAGGCCCCCAGTGCAAGAGGTTTACACTTCGGTCGTTGACTGACAACCTAGACTGACTTTTCGTGGGTATCTTGTTGGGCTTCGCCCCCTGGATCGTCTACTGGGTGCTTGTCGGCAACGTCCCCTTCACGACGGCGGTGTTGGTCGCGCTTGCGGTCGCTGTGCTGTCGTTCGTGGTCGGGCGGATCAAGGGAACGCCGGGTCGAACACTCGAAATCGGCGCAGTCGCAACGTTTTTGATACTCACCGCGCTGACTTTCGCGGTGAGTCAGTCGTTCATGGAGCGGTGGATCCAGCCGTTGAGCAACGTCGGGATCTTCCTAGTCGCGTTGATCAGCGCACTGATGGGACGGCCGTTCGTGCGTGAGATTGCCGAAGTGGACCAGCCGAAGGAAGTGGTCGAGAGCGACCTGTTTCGCCGCATCACGTCGCTGCTGACATGGATCTGGATCGCGGCCTTCGCCGGCATGACGGTGTCATCGGCGGTCCCGCCGATCGTGCAGGGCGACGCGACGATCCTCGACACCAAGACGCCGCTGTCTTTCATCTGCTACTGGGTCCTTCCCTTCTCGTTCCTCGGCTTGGCCGCGCTGGCGTCGAAGGTGCTGCCGGAGAGAATGGCGCCGCCACCGGAAGACATCGTGCGCAAGACGACGTTCGTCGCCTTCGCCGAAGCCGAGATCGATCAACTGATGTACCTCGCCACCGAACACGCCAACCGTGAGATCGGCCCGGGCAAGGAGGCCTACGACATCAGGATCGGCAGCAAGGGTGTGCCGTTGGTCGGCGACGAGACCCGCGAGTCGTGGCCGTCGACATACAAGGTGCGCGACAAAAAGCGTTGACACAGGCGCGTCACAGACACGCCGAGTCACGGAATAAACCTCGCGACCGCGTCGTCGCAGGTCGTATGACACGACCGATCCGCATCGCCGCCCAGATCCCGCCCGCCGCCACACCCACCTACGCGGCGTGGCGCGACACGATCCTGCGCGCGGAAGACCTGGGCACCGACGTCATCTTCGGCTACGACCATTTCCTGGTGCCCGCGGTCACCGGTCGAGACAAGGACGGGCGGCCGATCACCGACCCGAACCCGCCTGTGCAGAACAACTTCGAGGCTTGGACCGCGCTGGCGTCCTGGGCGGAGATCACCAGTCGCGCCGAACTGGGCCTGCTCGTCGGCGGCGCCGGCTACCGCAATCCCGACCTGGTCGCCGACATGGCCCGCACCGTCGACCACATCAGCGGCGGTCGCGTGATTCTCGGTCTCGGTGCCGGGTGGTATGAACCGGACTACACCGAATACGGCTACGACTACGGCACGGTGTCGTCGCGACACGAGTTGTTCATCGATGCGCTCGAGCGCATCGAGAACCGGTTGCCGAACCTGATGCCACCGCCGCTGCGCAAGATCCCGGTGCTGATCGGCGGCGGCGGCGAGAAGAAGACGATCCCCGCCGCCGCACGGTTCGCCGACATCTGGCACACCGGCGGCGAATTGGACCTGTTCGTGCGCAAGAACGCCGTCCTCACCGAACAGACGGCGAAGATTGGACGCGACGACGCCGAGATCGAACGCGCCGTGTCGTGGGTCAGCACCGAAGCAGCGGGCGGCTACGCCGATGCCGGCGCGACGATGTTCACCGTGTCCGTATTCGGTTCGCCGGACGGATACGACCTGGCGGAGTTGAAAGCCGCTCTGGCGTGGCGTGATTCGCGCGGCTGATCAGAGGGGAACGGCTTCGACGATCGAGATCGGGTTGCCCGTGGGCACAACGCGGTTCAGCCGGAATCCCGCCCGGGCCAACAGCTTCTCCCATTCGACCTGAGTGCGTTCCCTGCCACCGACGGCGACCAGCATCTCGAGGTCGATCATCAAGCCGAGGTCGGAGGTAGAGCGTTCCGGCAGAACGCTTTCCAGCAGTAGCAGCTTGCCGCTGGCCGGGATTGCGCTGCGGACGTTGGCAAGGATTTTCAGTGCATCGTCGTCGCTCCAGTCGTGCAGGATCGTCTTCATCAGATAGGCGTCGCCGCCGTCGGGCACCGAGTCGAAGAACGACCCGCCGGCCACCTCGCAGCGCGCGGCGACACCCGTCTTGGTGAGCTCCGGACCGGCGCCGTCCACCACGGCGGGCAGGTCGAAGAGCACCCCGCGGGCGGTGGGCGCCTTCGGCAGGATCATCGCGAGCAGCCTGCCGTGCCCACCCCCGACGTCGACGATGCGGCGGAAACCACTGAAGTCGTAGGCCGCGAGCACCGCGTAGATGGCGAATTCGCTGCTCGCCGTCATCGCGTTGTTGAACGCCGACGCGAGATCCGGGTCAGTGTCGACGTATTCGAAGAACGGCATACCGCGCAGCATGTCCACCGACGGCTTGCCGGTCTGCACCGAGTACAGCAGGTTGCCCCAGTCCTCCCAGCGCAGCGGATGGCCGAAGAACAACGCGAAGTCGCGCACCGATCCCGGTGTGCCCGTTCTCAACGCCTTGCCCACCGACGTCAGCTTGAACGTGTTGTCTGCGCGGTGTCGCAGCACGCCGCGTGATGCCAGTGCGCGCATCAACCGGTAGGTCGCATCGGCGTCGCTGCCCACCCGGCGGGCCACTTCGGTCGCCGTCAGCGCACCGTCGGCCAGCTGGTCCGGGATGCCGAGCTTGACCGCGACGTAGATCGCCTGCGCGGCCCAAGCGCCGGTCAGCAACTCCAGAATGTTGATCGCTCCCGGCGCGAGCAGACGACTCAGGCGTTGGGTCGCGGAGCGAACGGCGTTGATGGCGCGGACAACCGGAACGGGTGGAATCATCGGAGGCTTTTCAGGCACTGCGAGACCATACCCTTTCAGCAACCTCACAAGCACATCACGCCCGCGGCGTGTTACTGCTGTTCGAGCCGGTCCATCATCGCGACGGCCGCCTCCATCCGCTCGACGCCCTGGTCCCGGTAGGACACCACGGTGTTGGCTTGGTCCTGGGTCATCGCGGGATTGACCGTCACGCATTCGCGGTCGAAGTCGCGGAAGTGCCCGACGGCCTCCCTCAGCACCGCCGTCACGTCGTCATCGGGGGAGGGCAGTTCCTGCTCCAGCCTGCTCACGCCGTCGGCGAACGACCGGCAGGCGTTCTGGGCGCCGGCGTAGTCGTCGGTTCGCACCGCCCCTTCGAACCAGGCCATCGCATCGTTCATCTTGTCGATGGTCGGCTGCGCCTGATTGCGCCATGCCTTCATCGTGTCGGCGTGCGAGGGGCCGCTGGGTTCCGTCGACGAACAGGCGGTCAACGCGGCCAAAAGAGCGGCGGCCGCAATGACGCGGACAGGTGAAACGCGAATGGCTAGTCCAGGTAGTCGCGCAGCACCTGAGAACGGCTGGGGTGGCGCAACTTTGACATCGTCTTCGACTCGATCTGCCGGATCCGCTCACGGGTGACGCCGTACACCTGACCGATTTCGTCGAGCGTGCGCGGCTGACCGTCGGTGAGGCCGAACCGCAACCGCACCACGCCCGCTTCGCGCTCGGACAGCGTCTCGAGCACCGACTGCAGCTGATCCTGCAGCAGCGTGAAGCTCACCGCGTCGACCGCGACAACCGCCTCGGAGTCCTCGATGAAATCGCCCAGCTGCGAATCGCCTTCGTCGCCGATGGTCTGGTCCAGCGAGATCGGCTCACGCGCGTACTGCTGGATCTCCAGCACCTTCTCCGGCGTGATGTCCATTTCCTTGGCCAGCTCTTCAGGGGTGGGCTCGCGACCCAGATCCTGCAGCAGCTCACGCTGGATGCGGCCGAGCTTGTTGATCACCTCGACCATGTGCACCGGGATGCGGATGGTGCGGGCCTGGTCGGCCATCGCGCGGGTGATCGCCTGCCGGATCCACCAGGTCGCGTAGGTGGAGAACTTGTAACCCTTTGTGTAGTCGAATTTTTCGACCGCACGGATCAGGCCCAGGTTGCCCTCCTGAATGAGGTCCAAAAACGCCATGCCGCGGCCGGTGTAGCGCTTGGCCAGCGACACCACCAAGCGCAGGTTGGCTTCGAGCAGGTGGTTCTTGGCGCGGTCGCCGTCACGGCAGATCCACATCATGTCGCGGCGCTGCGCGGCGGGCAGCTTCTCGCCCTTTTCGGTCAGCTCGGCCATCAGCTGGGTGGCGTACAAGCCCGCTTCGATGCGCTTGGCCAACTCGACTTCTTCCTCGGCGTTTAGCAGCGCGACCTTGCCGATCTGCTTGAGGTACGCGCGCACCGAGTCGGCCGATGCGGTGAGCTCGGCGTCCTTGCGGGCCTGCCGCAGCGCCTCGGACTCCTCTTCGTCCCAGACGAAGTCGCCGGAGGCCTTGTCCTTCTCGCTGGGTTCGGCGATCTCGTCGTCCTCGGCCGGCGCATCGCCCTTGGCGGCGGCGGCGGCGGGCTCGGCCCCTTCTTCCTCGGCGCTGTCGTCGTCGGCGGCGTCCTCGTCGCCAGCTTCGTCGTCGACCTCGAGGTCCTCCAGGTCGAGATCCGCGTCCTCGAGATCCTCGCCGGGCTCGGCCTCGAGGTCGTCGTCGCCCTCGACCTCTTCGGTGAGGTCTTCGTCGACCGTGCCCTCGGGCGAGGTGGCCTTCTTGGCGCGAGTGCGCGGGGCCAGACCGTCGGCCTTCGCCTTGGCAGCCTTGGCGGGTGCCTTAGCGGCCTTCGCGGCAGGAGCCTTCGCGGCCTTGGTGGCCCGCTTCGCGGGCGCAGCGCCGTTGGCGGACTTCGCCGCGTGGCCGGATTCGCGGCTCGCCGCGGTCTTCTTGGCGGGGGCCTTGGTAGCGGTGCGCTTCACCGGCTCATCGGTTGCCGGGCGTGCCTTTGTCGCTGCCACGTACACCCTTTCGATCTTGCAATTTCCAACGGGCACGGTCGTGCACCATCGAAAAGCGTCGGCTATGTCGAATATTGGCGGTTGATCTCGCCGCTATCCGGGATGCGGCCGCCGTGGACCATTGTAACGACAGTGTGAGGTACCGCCGTGTTGAGCGGCAAATTTGGCGCGTCGGTCGGTGCGCTACTTGGCGGTAGAGGTGACGTCGACGTCAGCGGCCATCGCGGCGCCGACGATGCCTGCCGTGTTCTGCAGCGCGGCGGCCACCACGGGCGTCCTGTTCTTCAACAGCGGAATCCACTTGTCGGCCTTGCGGCTGATGCCGCCGCCCGCGATGAACAGATCGGGCCAGATCGCGTTTTCGATGGCAATGAGCACGCTGGTCACCTCTTTTGTCCAGCGCTCGTAGCTCCAGCCCTTCTTTTCCTTTATCGACGACGCCGCGCGGTGTTCGGCCTCTTTGCCGCCGACCTCGATATGACCGAACTCGGTGTTCGGCAGCAGCACACCGTTGTGAATGACCGCGGAGCCGATCCCGGTGCCAAAGGTGAGCAGCACGATCACCCCGGAGTTGTCCCTGCCCGCGCCGAACTTCTCCTCGGCAAGGCCTGCGGCGTCGGCGTCGTTGAGCACTGTCACCTGTTGGCCGTCGAGCGCGGATGCGAACGCTTCCCGGACATTCACCCCGAGCCAGCGCTTGTCGACGTTGGCCGCCGTGCGCACGATGCCGTCGGTGATGACTCCGGGATAGGTGACGCCGAGTCTCTCGGTCCAGCCGAATTCCTTGACCACCGCGGCGACGGTCTTGGCGACCGAGTCCGGTGTCGCCGGTTGCGGCGTCTCCAGCTTGAACCGGTCGCCGATCAACTTCCCGGTGTCCAGGTCGACGATGCCGCCCTTGACCCCGCTTCCGCCGACATCGATGCCGAATCCTCGGCGTTGGGTACCACCGCCGTTGGTGCTGGGGTCGGCGGCTGGCTCGGTCGCGGTCATGAGCGCTCCTCAGGCGGGCAGGTCGGACGCGCAACACACATTAGTAGCTCCGGAATGTGCTGCGATGGACGAGTGACGGAAAATGACACCGATTTCCCTGAGTTGCGCTCGGTCGCGGAGCGATTGGCGGGCGAGGCCGCCGACTTCGTCCGGCGCCGCCGCGTCGAGGTGTTCGGAAATCCTGCGCCCGACGCCGCTGCCACCGTGCGGACCAAGAGCACACCCACCGACCCTGTCACCGTCGTCGACACCGAAACCGAGCGACTGCTGCGCGACCGGTTAGCGGAACTGCGTCCCGGCGAGGACATCCTCGGCGAGGAGGAAGGCGGCGCGACCGGCGTACGGAAGGGCCTGACCTGGGTGCTCGACCCGATCGACGGCACAGTGAACTTCGTCTACGGCCTACCGCAGTACGCGGTGTCGGTGGGTGTGCTGCGCGACGGCGCCCCGATCGCCGGGGCGGTGGCCGATGTTCCCGGCAAGACGCTGTTCTCGGCGGCGCGGGGGCACGGCGCGCGCATGCTGCGCGACGGCGTGACCACCCCGCTGCGGGCGAGCGCCGTCGTGGATCTGTCAATGTCGTTGATAGGCACCGGGTTTTCGTATGCGCCGGACCAACGGGCACGCCAGGCCCAGGTGCTGACCAGGCTGCTGCCCGCGGTGCGCGACGTGCGACGGATGGGCTCGGCCGCGTTGGATCTGTGCATGGTGGGGGCCGGCCAACTCGACGGCTACTACGAGGACGGCGTGCACTTGTGGGACTGGGCGGCGGGCGCGCTGGTCGCGGCAGAGGCGGGCGCGGTCATGCGGCTACCCGCCGCGGACGGCTCGAGCGGCTTCATCGCCGCGGCCGCGCCCGGTATCGCCGACGCGCTGATGGACGCCCTCGGTGATCCGTTCTGACGCGAATCGCGTTGCGCCCCAACGAATTCAGCAGGCAGCCGAGTGGATCTTCTTCAACAGCGCAGGGTCGGCGGCCTGGGTGGCGTCGGGGCGCAGGCTGGCCAGCACCGCGTCGATGTCGTCGCTGTGGGTCAGCTCGGTGAACTCGGTGCCGATGGCCAGGTCGACGGTGTTGTCGGTGCGCTGATCCTGGAACAGCTCGGTGCACGGAGCCACCAGCCACACCGCTGCGGCGGCGGCGCGCCCCGCCGGGCCGAACCGGATCTGCCCCTGGCATTCCAGCCGCGCTTTGACGTACACGGTGTCGTTGGCCGCGGCCGGCTCGGCGAAGCCGAGGTCGCGGAGTTCACCCGCCACCTCGGCGGCCTGGCCGCCCTGGCCGCTGGCGTTGAGCACGCGGATCTTGGCGTCGGCCAGCTTGGCGGGCGTCACATCGGTCATATCGGCGCGCGTCACCTGCTCACCGAGCTGCGGCGCGGGAGCCGACGGATCCGCGGGCGGCGGCGGATTGCAGACGGTGGCTTCCCGGATGTCCGGCGGTCGGCTCAGCGCCATCACCCAGACCAACAGCGTCACCACCGCGAGGGCGACGAACAACAAGATCCCCGGCAGGTAATTACGTCGGCGGAACGGCCGACCGCGTTTGTCGAACGCGGTGCCTTCGGTGATTTGCGCGACCACGCCTGCACTCTAAGGCCACAGACACGGGGCCCTTCCTGCGGTGAGATCTACACTGTGACATAAATCACACTGGAACGGGTATCAGAACGGGCACGAATCGTTTGGGGAATGCGTTCGACGCTGGTACAAAGCTCTGCTGCAAGGTCTGACGGAGGGGACAAGACATGGCTACCGATTACGACGCCCCGCGGCGCACTGAGACCGACGACGTTTCCGAGGATTCGCTCGAGGAACTGAAGGCGCGGCGTAACGAGGCCCAGTCCGCGGTCGTGGACGTCGACGAGTCCGAATCCGCCGAATCCTTCGAGCTGCCGGGCGCTGATCTGTCCGGCGAGGAATTGTCTGTGCGGGTGATCCCGAAGCAGGCCGACGAGTTCACCTGCTCGAGCTGCTTTCTGGTGCATCACCGCAGCAGGCTGGCTAGCGAGAAGAACGGCGTGATGATCTGTACCGACTGCGCGGCCTGAGCGGACCTCAAGGTCGCAGCGCGGCCAGCACGCGGTCGGGACGACGGCAGCTCACCAACCAGTACGGCGTCGGATCGTCGGGATCGTCGAGGACAAGAAGAACCATCGGGCCCACCCATGCCCGGTGCACCACATATGCGGCCGGGTCCAGCTGTCGACCCAGCGCTGCCGACTTGGCGGTCTTCGGCACTTCGGCCGACCGCGTGATCACGCTGACGGGCAGGTGCGCGCCGCCGGCCCACAACTCCGTCTCGCCGTCGGTGCTGACGACCTTGACCTCGATCCTGCCGAACCACAGCAGCACGACGGCGGCGACGGGCAGCAAAACGGCGAACGGCACCCAGTTGGGCAGCGATTGCACGCCCTGATTGACCTCGAGCGCGATCAACGCCGCGAGACCGAAGCCGGGCGGCCACCACCACCAGGGCACGCGCAACCGTTCGCGGTAGCGCACAGTTTGCGCCGTGGCGCGCGTGTCGGACACGCGGCCAAGAGTAATCTCTGACGTCGTGTTCACCTCTCTGGCGGTCGTGCGCCTTGATCGCGATCTGCCGATGCCCAGCCGAGCCCACGACGGCGACGCGGGCATCGACCTGTTCAGCGCGCTCGACGTCGAACTCGCGCCCGGTCAGCGGGCGCTGGTGCCGACCGGCATCGCCGTCGCCATCCCGCACGGCATGGTCGGGCTCGTTCATCCGCGCTCGGGTTTGGCTGCGCGCGTTGGGCTTTCGATCGTCAACAGCCCCGGCACCATCGACGCGGGCTACCGCGGTGAGATCAAGGTCTCGTTGATCAACCTGGACCCCGAAACACCGATCGTGGTGAACCGGGGTGACCGGATCGCCCAACTGTTGGTGCAGCGAGTCGAGTTGCCCGAACTGGTCGAGGTGACGTCATTCGACGAGGCCGGACTGGCCGACACATCCCGTGGCGACGGTGGCCACGGTTCCTCCGGCGGACATGCGAGTTTGTGATGGCATTCGGAAAACACAGGAACGACGACGACAGCACTGTTGACCGCGCTGTCGACGAGGACTTGACGGGTGATCCCGTCGACGAGGAACTCGAGGGTCCGTTCGACATCGACGACTTCGACGACGCTGCGACCGCGGCGCAGGGCCGGTTGGATCTGGGCTCCGTGCTGATCCCTATGCCGGAGGCCGGCCAGGTGCAGGTCGAACTCAACGAGGCGGGGGTGCCCAGCGCGGTATGGGTGGTCACGCCCAACGGCCGGTTCACCATCGCCGCCTACGCCGCGCCGAAGTCGGCGGGGCTGTGGCGCGAGGTCGCCACGGAACTGGCCGACTCGCTGCGCAAGGAGGTCGCCCAGGTCAGCATCGAGGACGGGCCGTGGGGCCGCGAGGTGGTCGGCGTATCGAAGGCCGAGCAGAACCAGCAGGCAGGCGTGGTCCGGTTCATCGGAGTCGACGGCTACCGGTGGATGATCCGGTGTGTGGTCAACGGCCCGCAGGACCGCATCGCAGCGCTTGCGGCGGAGGCGCGAAATGCGTTGGCGGACACAGTCGTTCGGCGTGGTGACACGCCGCTGCCGGTCCGCACGCCGCTGCAGGTGCAGTTACCGGACCCGATGGCGGCCCAGTTGCGCGCCGCCGCCGAACAGGCCGCCCAGCAGCAGATGCAGCAGGCCCAGCAGGTTCAGCAGCAGCCGCCGCAGCCCGCGGCGCGGCGCAGCGAACTCGGCTCGGCGATGCAGCAGTTGCGCACCATCACCGGCGGTTGACGCACACAAATCACTCGATATCGGCCAGCGCGGCCACGCATGCCGCGCCCAACACGCCGGGGTCCTCGCCCATCTCGACGAGCGTGACGGTGCGCAGGGCGGCGCGCGGCGCGGCCGCCACCCACTCGAAGCCCACCTCCACCGGGTGGATCGGATCGTCGGTCGCCGACGCCACGCCCATCGGCACGGTGAGCCCCGAGAACTGCCCGCACGTCGGCGCGACATAGCGGGCCGCTTCCTCCATCGCATCCGGCAAAGCGGGCCACTGGTCAACCCAGGACCGGGTCAGCTCGTCGGCCAGCCAGGCCGGGCTCGACGCCCGCATCTGCGTCGTCGCCGACGCCAGGCCGTCGCGCCGCAGCATCTCGGCGGAGTGCCGCGCGGCCAGCGCGGCGGGCGCGGCCTCCGGTTCGCCCGTCCACGCAGGCAGCGCGGCCAGCACCGCAACGGCGTGCCCGGGATGCGCCAGCGCCCACTCCGCTGCCACCGCCGCGCCGATCGACACTCCGCCGACCGCGATGGCGCCGCCACGCGCGGCGTCGTGAAGCGCGTCACGGTAGCCGTCGATGAGCCGGTCCGGTTGCGGCGACGGCGTCACCACCACTGCGCCGACATCGTGCAGAGCGCCGGAAAACGCCCGGTAGACGTAGTCGTCGTCGGATCCGGTGCCCGGCAGCAGCACCGTCGTTACGCCGCGAAGATTGACCGCCATCAGATGATCGTCTCCCGTTCACCACCTCGTCGGCGTGGCGACCCACCCCTACGTGGCATATCGGAACCAAGAGGTCTACCGTGGCGTTGGATTGGGTAGATCCATGGTGGATCTGCAAAAGTCAGGAGAGGCCATGGCTACGGCCGAAGGGTATCTTCGCCGGCTCACCCGTCGATTGACGGAAGACCCGGAGCAACTCGACGTAGAAGAGCTCACCGACGAAGCCGCCAGTACCGGCGCTCAAAAAGCGATCGACTGTCAACGCGGCCAGGAAGTGACAATGGTCGGCACCCTGCGCAGCGTGGAGTGCAACGGCAAAGGCTGCTCGGGCGGCGTCAAAGCCGAACTGTTCGACGGCACGGATTCCGTGATGCTGGTGTGGCTCGGCCAACGGCGCATCCCCGGCATCGAATCCGGTCGTACGCTTCGGGTGCACGGCCGGGTCGGCAAGCTCGACAGCGGCGTCAAGGCGATCTACAACCCCCATTACGAGATTCAGAAGTGAGCGACCCCGGACCTGAACCGGGGAAGCAACCGAAGGCGAACGCAGTCCTCGAACAGATGGGCGGTGTGAGTGGCCTCATCTATTCCTCGTTGCCCGTCGTGGTCTTCGTCCCCGTCTCCACCACCCTCGGGCTGATGCCTGCCATCGGCGCCGCGCTCGGCGTGGCGGCGCTGATCCTGATCTGGCGGCTGATCCGCCGTGAATCCGCCCAGCCTGCGATCTCCGGGTTCGTCGGCGTCGGCATCAGTGCGTTGATCGCGTACATCGTCGGTGCCTCGAAGGGCTACTTCCTGCTCGGCATCTGGATGTCCTTGTTCTGGGCCGTGGTGTTCGGAGTTTCGATCCTGATCCGGCGTCCTGCCGTCGGCTACATCTGGGGCTGGGTGAACTCCCACGACCGCGACTGGCGCGGCCTGCGCAAGGCGGTGCTGGTGTTCGACCTCGCGACCTTCGTCTGGGTGCTGGTGTTCACCTCACGCTTCGTGGTGCAGCAGCACCTCTACGACTCCGACCAGACGGGCTGGCTGGGCGTGGCCCGCATCGCGATGGGGTGGCCTCTCACGGCGGTGGCGGCGCTCGTCACGTACCTGGCCATCCGCGCCGCCCAGCGCGCGCTGCACGCCCACGATGCCCAACAACCCGCGACGACCACCGAGGAACACGGGGACCTGGCGCAACCCGATGCCCACCAGGGCGGATAGCGACAGGCCGCTCATCGCGGTCGCGGTGCTGGCTTCGTTCGTCGCGTTCCTCGACGGTTCGGTGGTGAATCTGGCCCTGCCGGCGATCAGCCGCGAATTCAGCGGCGGTCTTGCGCTGCAGCAGTGGGTGGTCGACGGCTATCTGCTCACCCTCGGCGCGTTGATCCTTGTGGCAGGGGCGATTTCGGATCAGTTCGGCAGGCTCGCGGTGCTGCGGATGGGCATCGTCGTGTTCGGGATGGCGTCGGTGCTGTGCGCGCTCGCGCCCGGCGGGTGGGTGCTGATCGCCGCGCGGTGTCTGCAGGGCGTCGGCGCAGCGTTTCTGGTGCCGAGCTCGCTGGCCATGATCAACGCGCGGTTCTCCGGCGCCGCCCAGGCCCGGGCCATCGGCACGTGGACGGCGTGGACCGGCACCGCGTTCGTGATCGGTCCGCTGCTGGGCGGTCTGCTGGTCGACGCCGTCGGCTGGCGCTGGATCTTCGGGGTCAACATCGTGCCGTTGGCGGCCACGCTGTACCTGACCACCAGACTGACGCGACCCGACTCCGCGGACCGGGCCGCGCGCGTCGATGTGATCGGCGCGCTGCTCAACGCCGTCGGCCTGACCGGAGCCGTGTACGGCCTCATCGAAGGGCAGCGGCTCGGCTTCGCCCATCCTCAGGTGGTTGCGGCCCTGGTGGTCGGGTTGGGATGCCTGGCGGTGTTCCCGTTCTGGGAGCGGCGCTGCCCGCATCCGATGATGCCGCTGCACATCTTCGCCGCACGCAACTTCGCGGTGGGCAACCTCGCGACGGTGTTCCTGTATGCGGCGGTGTCACTCGGCACGTTGATCGTCGCGCTGTTCCTACAGGAGGCCGCGGGCCTGTCGGCCACCCAAGCGGGGCTGGCCACGCTGCCCATCCCGGTGCTGTCGTTCCTGCTGGCCCGCCGGTTCGGCACGCTGGCCGGTGCGCACGGGCCGCGGCTGTTCATGGCGGGCGGTCCGCTGATCGCCGCGGCCGGCTATCTCTGGATGACCACGGCGGGGGAGCCGTTCGACTTCTGGACGCAGATGTTGCCGGGGCTGATGGTGTTCGGTCTCGGATTGTCGATCACGGTGTCGCCGCTGACGGCGGCGATCCTGGCCGCTGTCGACCCGGCACAAAGCGGCATCGGTTCGGCGATCAACAACGCCGTGTCCCGGATCGCCGGGCTGATCGCGATCGCGTTCACGGGCGTAATTCTCGGCGGCACAGTCGATTTCGAAGGTTTCCGGCAGGGCGCCTTGGTGACAGCGGCGCTGTTCGTCGCGGCCGGAGTGGTGTCGGCGATCGGCATCTCCAACGCGCAATGCGACTACGACAAGGTCACCGCCGAAGACGCGGCGTACTTGCACCGCTGAACCTCAACGCGTGGCGCGGGGGTGCAGCAGCAGCTCCTGCAGTGCTTCCTCGACGTCGGTGGTGGCCACGAACAACAGCTCGTCGCCGCCTTCCAGCGGCTCGTCGGACTCGGGAACGATCACCCGAGGGCCGCGCAGGATCGTCACCAGCGCCGCGTCGCGCGGCAGGTCCAGCCGCTTGACCGGCTTCCCGCCCCACGGCGTGTCGTCGGGCAGCGTGATCTCGACGAGGTTGGCCTGGCCCTTGCGGAACTCCATCAACCGCACCAGGTCGCCGACGGCGACGGCCTCCTCGACGAGCGAGGCCAACATGCGCGGCGTGGACACCGCGACGTCGACGCCCCAGTTCTCGTCGAACAGCCACTCGTTGCGCGGATCGTTGGCCCTGGCCACCACACGCGGCACCGCGAACTCGGTCTTGGCCAGCAGGCTGACCACCACGTTGACCTTGTCGTCGCCCGTCGCGGCGATCACCACGTCGAACTCCTCGAGCTTGACCGACTCGAGCAGGCTCAATTCGCACGCGTCGCCAAGACGCCAGTGGGCGGCCGGAATGGCGTCGACGTCGATGTGGTCCGGGTTGCGCTCGAGCAGCGTGACGTCGTGGGTCTCGACCAACTCGCGGGCGATGGATCTGCCGACGGCCCCCGCTCCGGCAATCGCGACCTTCATCGGCGCCGCTCCTCCATGTCTTCGCGGACGCGCTTCATGCCGACTCCACGTCCTCACTCGGCGGCAGCGCCGCGATCGCCAGGGCCTCGGCGATATGCCCGGCGATGGCCGCCATGTACACCTGATCGCCGGCCTGAATGACCGTCTTGGGGTCGGGCAGCAGGCCCGCTCCGAACCGGATCAGGAACGCCACCCTGGCGCCGGTGGCGCTCTCCAGTGCTGTGATCCGGTGTCCCACCCACTCCTCGTGCAGTGCAAGCTCGGTGACGCCGACGTTGCCGGTCGGATCGCGCCATTTCGTGGTTTCGGTCTCCCTGGTCAACACGTTGAGCAACCGGTCGGTGGTCCACGGCACGGTGGCCACCGTCGGGATGCCAAGACGCTCGTAGACGGCCGCGCGCTTGGCGTCGTAGATGCGGGCCACCACACGCTCGACGCCGAACGTCTCGCGGGCCACCCTCGCCGAGATGATGTTGGAGTTGTCGCCCGACGACACCGCAGCGAACGCGCCCGCCTCCTCGATGCCTGCCCGCAGCAGAACGTCGCGGTCGAAGCCCATGCCCAGCACCCGCTCACCCGGAAACTCGGGGGAGAGACGATGAAAGGCGGTGCTGTCGCGATCGATGACAGCCACATCGTGGCCGATCCGGGCCAGGCTGTCCGACAACGACGCGCCAACCCGGCCGCACCCCATGACCACTACCCGCACCTGACAGTCCTTTCCGGCATGTCTGTGGCGAACCCGCGCACGCAGAACGCTACCGCTTTCCGACGGCTGATGGCCGTCGGGCTTACTCTTGGCTCTCGTGTCCAAGCTTTCGACCGCTGCGCGCCGGTTGGTCCTCGGCAGGCCGTTCCGCAGCGACAAGCTCGCCCACACGCTCTTACCCAAGCGCATCGCGCTGCCCGTGTTCGCCTCCGACGCGCTGTCATCGGTCGCCTACGCACCGGAGGAGATCTTTCTGGTGCTCTCCGTCGCCGGGCTGACCGCCTACTCGATGGCCCCGTGGATCGGGCTCGCCGTCGCCGCGGTGATGTTGATCGTCATCGCCAGTTACCGGCAGAACGTGCATGCCTACCCGTCGGGCGGCGGCGATTACGAGGTGGTCACCACCAACCTGGGTCCGACCGCGGGCTTGACGGTGGCCAGCGCGCTGCTGGTGGACTACGTGCTGACGGTCGCGGTCTCGATGTCCTCGGCGATGTCGAACATCGGTTCGGCGATTCCGTTCATCGACCATCACAAGGTGCTCTTCGCTGTCATCGCGATCCTGGTGCTGGCATCGATAAACCTGCGAGGCATCCGGGAATCGGGCACCGCGTTCGCGATCCCCACCTACGCGTTCATGATCGGCATGTACATCATGCTGGCCTGGGGGCTGTTCCAGATTTACATCCTGGGTAATCCGCTGCGCGCCGAATCGGCGGGCTTCGAGGTGCAGTCCGAACACGGCGAGGTGCTCGGGTTCGCGATGATATTCCTTGTCGCGCGGGCGTTCTCGTCGGGCTGTGCGGCGCTGACGGGTGTCGAGGCGATCAGCAACGGTGTGCCCGCATTCCGGAAACCCAAGTCCCGCAACGCCGCCACGACGCTGCTGATGCTCGGCGTCATCGCGGTGTCGCTGTTCATGGGCATCATCATGCTGGCCAAGGAAACCGGTGTGAAGATCGCCGATAGCCCCGAGCAATTGGTCGGTGCCCCGCCCGGATACCACCAGAAGACGCTGATCGCACAGCTCGCCGACGCCGTTTTCCACGACTTCCCGATCGGTCTGTATCTGATCGCAGGCGTCACTGCACTGATCCTGATCCTGGCGGCCAACACCGCGTTCAACGGTTTCCCGGTGCTGGGATCGATTCTGGCCCAGGATCGTTACCTGCCCCGTCAGCTACACACCCGTGGCGACCGGCTGGCGTTCTCCAACGGCATCCTGTTCCTGGCGTTCGCCGCGATCGCGTTCGTCGTCGCGTTCCGCGCCGAGGTGACGGCGCTGATCCAGCTGTACATCGTCGGGGTGTTCGTGTCGTTCACCCTCAGCCAGATCGGCATGGTTCGGCACTGGACCCGGCTGCTGCGCACCGAAACCGACTCCGCCGCGCGCAGCCACATGATGCGGTCGCGGGTGATCAACACCATCGGCTTCATCTGCACCGGCACTGTGCTGATCATCGTGGTGGTGACGAAGTTCGTCGCGGGCGCCTGGATCGCGATCCTGGCGATGGGCGCGCTGTTCGTCATCATGAAGATGATTCACAAGCACTACGACACCGTCTCCCGGGAACTCGAACAGCAAGCCGAGGAACAGGGCGACGACATGGTGCTGCCGAGCCGCAACCACGCCGTCGTGCTGGTGTCCAAGTTGCACCTGCCGACCAAGCGTGCGCTGGCCTACGCCAGGGCCACCCGACCGGACGTGCTGGAGGCCATCACGGTCAGCGTCGACGACGGGGAAACCCGCGAACTGGTGCACCAGTGGGAAGGCAGCGACATCAGTGTGCCGCTGAAGGTGATCGCGTCGCCGTATCGCGAAATCACCCGTCCCGTCCTCGATTACGTGAAGAGGGTCAGCAAGGAGTCGCCGCGCACCGTGGTCACGGTGTTCATCCCGGAATACGTCGTCGGGCACTGGTGGGAGCAGGTGCTGCACAACCAGAGCGCGCTGCGGCTCAAAGGCAGACTGCTGTTCATGCCGAACGTGATGGTGACTTCGGTGCCGTGGCAACTCAGTTCGTCGGAGCGACTCAAGACGCTGCAGCCGCATGCCGCGCCCGGTGATATCCGCAGAGGGTTCCTGGATTGACCGAACATGTCGACGAACCGCCGCCATGGCCGGAGGACCTGACACTGACCATCGGGCCACCGGCCAACGGCGGGAGCTGTGTGGCGCGCCACGACGGCCGGGTGGTCTTCGTGCGCTACGCCTTGCCGGGTGAGACGGTCAAGGTGCGGGTCGTGGGGGACCACGGATCGTATTGGCACGCAGACGTTGTCGAGGTGATCGAGCCGTCGGCCGACCGCATCGACTCGCTATGCCCGATCGCCGGTGTCGACGGTGCCGGCTGCTGCGATCTGGCGTTCGCCGATCCGGAGGCCACCCGCAGGCTCAAAGGCGAGGTCGTTGCCAACCAGCTGGCCCGACTCGGCGGCTATCAATGGCGTGACGAGGACTCCGCCGTCGCCGAACCGGTCGGCACTGGTGAGCCGACCGGCTGGCGCACCCGGGTGCGGCTGGACACCACGGCAGAGGGCCGGGCGGGTTTTCACCGGTATCACAGCTCCGAATTGGTGACCGAACTGAACTGTGCGCAGCTGCCGACGGGGATGCTCGACGGCATCAACGACTGGATGTGGCCGGCAGGCGCCCAACTACACGTGGCGATCGACGACGACGGCGAACGGCACGTCGTCCAGTCGGGGCCGCGGACCGGGCGCAAGACTACGACGCTGGTGGCCGAGGGCCGCTACGAGGCCCCCCAGCGGGTCGGTGAGCGGGTGTGGCGGGTGCCGGTGACGGCGTTCTGGCAGGCGCATCGTGACGCGGCGACCACCTACAGCCGGCTGGTGGCGGACTGGGCGCAACTCGCACCAGGCATGACAGCGTGGGACTTGTATGGCGGCGCAGGCGTTTTCGCCGCGGTGCTGGCGGAAGGTGTCGGCGAGGGCGGCAAGGTCGTCACGGTGGACACCTCGCGCGGCGCGTCGCGGTCGGCGCGCACGGCGATGAGCGACCTCGGCTGGGTGACGGTGCTGACCGACTCGGTGCGCAGAGCCCTGATGTCGCAGATGGCACACAACGCCCGCGCGGATGTCGCGGTGCTGGATCCGCCGCGGTCGGGCGCCGGCCGCGATGTCATCGACCTGCTGGCCGCCGCCGAAGTGCCACGGGTGATCCACATCGGTTGCGAGGCCGCGTCCTTCGCCCGCGATATCGGGCTCTACCGCGGCGCCGGGTACAGCGTGGAGGACCTGCGGGTGTTCGACTCGTTCCCGCTGACCCACCACGTCGAATGCGTCGCGGTTCTGACTCGCTGATTTGGGTACCCGCCCCGACATGGTGGACAACGGGCACAACGCTAAGCAAGAGCAACTCGACGGCGTACGCGTCAGCCGGGAGCAGGGCTACCTGACTACCCAGCAGGGGGTTCGGGTGGACCACACCGACGACTCGCTTACCGTCGGTGAACGCGGCCCCACTCTGCTGGAGGACTTTCACGCCCGCGAGAAAATGACCCATTTCGACCACGAACGCATCCCTGAACGCGTCGTGCATGCCCGCGGAGCGGGTGCGTACGGCTACTTCGAACCGTACGACGACTCGCTCGCCGAGTACACCGTCGCCAGATTCCTGACAACCCCGGGCAAACAAACTCCCGTCTTCGTCAGGTTCTCGACCGTCGCCGGTTCGCGCGGATCGGCCGACACTGTTCGCGACGTGCGTGGCTTCGCGACGAAGTTCTACACCGAGCAGGGCAACTACGATCTCGTCGGTAACAACTTCCCGGTGTTCTTCATCCAGGACGGCATCAAATTCCCCGACTTCGTGCATGCGGTCAAACCCGAGCCGCACAACGAGATCCCACAGGCGCAGTCGGCCCACGACACGCTGTGGGACTTCGTCTCCCTGCAGCCGGAGACGCTGCACACGATCATGTGGCTGATGTCGGACCGGGCCCTGCCGCGCAGCTATCGGATGATGCAGGGGTTCGGGGTGCACACCTTCCGTCTCGTCAACGACAAGGGCGAAGGCACCTTCGTCAAGTTCCATTGGAAGCCGAAACTCGGTGTGCACTCCCTTGTCTGGGACGAATGCCAGAAGGTCGCGGGCAAAGATCCCGACTTCAACCGGCGTGATCTGTGGGAGGCGATCGAGTCCGGTGACTTCCCGGAGTGGGAACTCGGTGTCCAGCTGGTTCCTGAAAGTGACGAGTTCAACTTCGGTTTCGATCTTCTGGACGCGACGAAACTCATTCCCGAAGAACTGGTTCCGGTTCGACCGGTGGGCAAAATGGTGCTCGACCGCAATCCGCAGAATTTCTTTGCAGAAACCGAGCAGGTCGCCTTCCACACCGCGAACGTGGTCCCCGGTATCGACTTCACCAATGACCCCTTGCTGCAATTCCGCAACTTCTCCTATTTGGATACGCAGCTGATCCGGCTCGGCGGCCCGAATTTCGCGCAGTTGCCGGTCAACCGGCCGCTCGCCGACGTCCGCAACAACCAGCAGGACGGCTACGGCCAGCATGCAATACCGCAGGGCAGGAGTAGTTACTTCCCCAACACGCTGGGCGGCGGCTGTCCGGCGCTGGCCGACGAGGGCGTATTCCGCCACTACACCGAGAAGGTCGACGGCCACAAGATCCGCCAGCGCGCCAAGAATTTCACCGACCACTACAGCCAGGCGCGGATGTTCTGGAAGAGCATGTCGGCGGTCGAGGCCAAGCACATCGTCGCCGCGTACGCATTCGAATTGGGCAAGGTCGAGACACCCGAGATCCGCGCCAGGGTGGTCGACCAGCTCAACCTCGTCGACCACGAACTGGCCAGCGGCGTCGCGGCCAAGCTCGGACTGCCCGCACCGGCCGAAGAGCCGGTCGACGACAAGATGCCCGCCTCGCCCGCGCTCTCACAGCTGAACACCGCCACCGACAGCGTCGAAACCCGCAAGGTCGCGGTGCTGGCGGCGGCCGGCGTCGACGCGGAAGGCGTCGAACGGGTAAAGCGGGCACTCGAACAGCGAGGCGCGATGGTGGAGGTCTTGGCTCCGGTTGCGGGCGGGACGTTGGCAGGCGGATCAGGCGGCGAGGTCGCCGTCGACCGCGCCATCACCACCATGTCGTCGGTGCTCTACGACGCGGTAGTAGTGCCGTGTGGTCCGCAGTCGGTGGAAACGCTGTCCGGCGACGGCTACGCAATGCATTTCATCGCCGAGGCTTACAAACACCTCAAGGCCGTCGGCGCTTTCGGTTCCGGTGTGGATCTGCTGCGCAACATCGGCATCGCCGAACAACTGGCCGACGACACCGACATCGTCGTGTCGAACGGCGTCGTGTCGACCGCGGCGGCCGCCGACGACCTCACCGACGAGTTCTGCGACGCGTTCGCAGCAGAACTCGCCAAGCACCGCGCATGGGACCGGGAGACCGACCCGGTGCCTGCCTGACACCATGCAGACTTTCTTGCCGTACGCCGAATTCGCCGCGACGGCAAGGGTGCTGGACAAACGCCGACTCGGCAAGCAACGGGTCGAGACCATTCAGGTCGTCCGCGCGCTGACGGTGGCCGGTTACGGCTGGCGGCATCACCCCGCCGCGGCGATGTGGGCCGGCTACGAAGAGGCGTTGGTAAGCTACGGCCTCGACATCTGCGCGGTGTGGTGCGAACTCGGCAACGCCGACACCTGTGCGACGACGCTGCTCGCCGACCTGACGCGTGGCACCGGCGTCGCGGAGCCGCGCGCTCAGGCCGCACTGGCGGCCGCGGGCGAATTGCCGCCGTGGCTGGGCGATCAGAACTTCCACCGCAGTCACCAATCGGCCCTGCTGCGCAAGGATCCGGCCTATTACCAACCGGTCTTCGGTGACGTGCCCGACGATCTGCCGTATGTGTGGCCGGCATCCGACCGGCCACGACGCATACCGCAGTAGATCAGTGCGTGCTGACCATCCGCTCAGCCGTGTGCGGGCCGAACTCGTTGGCCACTTCGGTGACCGAGTTGGCCGGAAACCCGCCGCGGCGGGCATGCTCGCGGATGGTGTCCTCGTCCTCGGCTTCGTGGACGCAGTAGATCTTGTCGCCGGCCACATAGCTGGTGATCCAGCGATACGGCACGCCCAGCGACGCCACGACGTCGTTGGACTTCGCGGCGATGCCTGCCAACTGCTCTTCGGTCAGCTCGCTGGCCCCGGGGATCTGCCGCTCGATCAGAAAGCGCTTCATTGTTGTCTCCTGTCTTGATCGACGTTCCGCGACCGTGCGCCGCGGATGAAGACAACGTTCGGCCACCTCGGCCGCCCGGGCATGGGGGGAAGTTACCCATCTTTGCGGTGACGGTCATATTCGCTGCTCAGGGCGGCGCTCACCCCGTTAGCATCGGTTTTGTGAAGCTCATCGAGCGCACCGACGAACTCGGCAGGCTGCAAGCCAGGGCCGACTACGCGCGTGCGGGGCGCGGCGGGATGTTGATCGTCAGCGGGGAGTCCGGTGCGGGCAAGACGTCGTTCGTCGAATCGTTCGTCGACGGGTGGATCCGCGATGAACGTCTGTTGTGGGGCGTCTGCGACCCGCTGCCGACGCCGCGCCCCCTCGGCCCGATCCGCGACCTCTCACACGCGCTTGCGCCTGCCAGCAGGGAGCTGCTGGAACACAGCGATGCGCCGTACGATATCTTCGCCGCTCTGCACGACGACTTGTGCACCGCGCCTTCGGTTTTCGTCCTCGACGACCTGCAGTGGGCCGACCAGGGCACCATCGACCTGTTGCGGTTCGTGCTGCGCAGAATCGCACAAAGCCGCTCGCTGGTCATCGGGATCATTCGCGACGACGAGGTCGGCGCCAACCATCGCATGCGCGAACTGCTCGGCGACGTGGCCCGGTCGCCGCGCGCCGAGTCGTTGACCATCCCGCCGCTGTCCCTGCAGGCCGTCGAATCCCTCGTCGGCGAGCGCAGCGTCGATCCGGGATGGCTGCACGACATCACCGGCGGCAACGCGTTCTTCGTGTGCGAGATGCTCGAACACCACGGCGACGACCTGCCGACCACCGTGCGCGACGCGGTGCTCGCGCGCACCTCCGGGCTGGACCCCTCGGCGTGGGATCTGCTGAACTTGCTGACCTGCTCGCCGGGCGTAATTCCGGACTACCTGCTGGTCGATCTGGGCGTGACGTTGCCTGCATCGCGGGCGCTGGCCGAGGCGGGCCTGATCCGCAGGAGTCCGCGCGGAGTCGCCTTTCGTCACGACCTGTGCCGACTCGCGATCCGCAGCGTGATCCCCGCCGGTGCCGAACCGCGACTGCATCGCCGGTTGATCGACGCCTACGAGGCCACCGGTCACGTCGACCCTGCGGTGTTGACCCACCACGCGCTCGGCGCGGGCGACATCGACAGGATCCGGCGATACGCCGGAGAAGCGGGCGCCACGGCGGCGCGTTCGGGCGCCCACAGCCAGTCGACGGAGTTCTTCACGATCGCGCTCGAGCGGGGCGGCGCGTTGCAGCCGCAGTCCGAGGCGGAATTGCTCGAACAGCTTGCGTGGGAGTACTACCTGACCGACCGGCTGGCCGACGCGATCTCCTCATGTCACCGCGCGATGCGGATCCGCCAGGAGTTGGGCCAGCCGGCCGCGGTCAGCGCCAACCACCACTCGCTGGCCGTCTACCAGTGGTACAACGCCGACCGTGGACAAGCGGAAGGCCATGCCAGCCAAGCGATGTCGGTGCTGAACCCCGACGCCGACGACGCCACGCAGCTGGTGCAGCTTGGCCACGCGTTTGCGATGCAGGCGTACCTCGCCGTGCAGGCGACCGAACTGGACCGGGCCAAGGCGTTGGTCGCGCGTGCCCGCGAAGTCGCCGACAAGACCGGCGATACCGACTTGGGGATCCGCGTCCGGCTGATCGACAACTACGCGGTTCTGCTCAACGGCGACGAGACTGGGCGCGACGAGATCATGGCGATTCTCGATTCGGCGCCCACACACATCGACGAGTTGTACTCCGGTGGCTGGAGCAACATCACCTACTTCGACGTCGAGCAGCGCAGGCTCGACGTCGCCGCCGAGCTACTCGACGTCAGCATCCCGCTCATGCATGAACACGACCTCCCGATCTGCCGGGTCTGGCAGATGGGTTCGCGCGCACGGCTTGCGCTGATGGTGGGGGACTGGGACGACGCGGCGGCCGATGCCGCCCGGCTGCTGGAGTTTCCGAGTGCCCCGCTGGCCAGGACGTGGCCGTCGCTGATCCGCGCGGTGGTGGACATGCGCAAGTGCGGGACCGCAGGCCCGTTACTCGACGACGCCTGGACGTTGGCGTGCCGGTTCGCCGAGCCGATCCGGATGTTGCCCGTCGCCGCCGCGATCGTCGAAATGTGCTGGCTCACAGGAGAACCTGACGATCGTATCGCGGGATGTCGCGAGTTACTGATGGGCGGGCCGGTCGCGGGGTTGGAATGGTCGCGCGGTGAGTTGGCGGTCTGGTTGCGACGGTTGGGCGACGACGTCGACGTCGTCGGGGTGGCCGAACCGTATCGGCTGCTGCTGGACGGGGCCTACGAGGCCGCGGCCGACGACTTCCATCGTCGTTCGATGCCGTACGACGCCGCGCTCGCGCTGGTCGACTCCGCCGACGCTGCCCATGCGTCGCGGGCGTTGGACATCCTGGATCGGCTCGGCGCCGACGCGGTGGCTGCCAAGGTGCGCCGGGACCTACGCTCGAAGGGCATTTCGGTGGTGCCCGCCCGTCGGCGCGCGACGACACTGGCCAACCCCGCGGGTCTGACCACGCGCCAGACCGAGGTGTTGCGGTTGCTCGACGACGGCCTGACCAACGCCGAACTCGCGGAGCGCCTGTATCTGTCGGTCAAGACCGTCGACCATCACGTCTCGGCGATCCTGACGAAACTTGACGTCACAAAGCGCCGCGACGCGGTGCGGAAAGCGCGTGAATTGGGCCTGCTGACCTAACGCGTGCCCCAGTTGTATTGCTGCTTCAGCGTTTTCAGGTAGACCAGGGTTTCCGCGAGATAGACGCCGGGTAGCGAGCGGATCTGGGTATTGAGGATGTTCAGCAACTCCGCGTCGTCTTCGCACACCACCTCGACCACCACGTCGAATCTGCCTGCGGTCACCACGACGTAGTCAATTGCGTCGACCTCGGTGAGCTTTTCGGCGACCTGCAGGCTGTCACCGGAGCAGCAGATGCCGATCATCGCCTCGCGTCCGAAGCCGAGTTCCGTCGGGTCGGTGACGGCAACGATCTGCATCACGCCGCCACTCATCAGGCGCTGCACCCGCTGCCGGACCGCGCCCTCGGAGATACCCACCTGCTCGGCGATCGCCGAGTAGGACCGCCGTCCGTTTTGCTGCAGCGCGCTGATGATGGCCTTCGAGATGTGATCGAGCGGTGGCCGGTGGGGCGCATCGCCGATATCAACCATGGCCTCGATTGTGCACGGCCGCCAGGGGTTCGGCGGCCATTCCGCGTCTGCTCGTGTCGCTAGGACGTGGTGAAATGCCGCCGCAGACGTCGGTGCCGGTGGCCGAACAGCGCCCGCAGCCCTGCTGCAACCGCGGGTGTGGCGAACCGAAGCGGTGCCCGAAGCTCAAATGTGATGCGGTCGCGCACAACAGTTTTGGACTCACCGTCGGGCTTCACGAAGCGCTGATGGCGCCACCGACGCATGCTCATCATGGTCGACTGCTCGTCGAAGCCGCGGCCCGGCTGCAGTTCCGCGATGGTCAGCAGGTCGTAGTCGAACGGGACCACGCCGAACAACCGCAGCCAAGCGCGCCCCAACGGTATGCCGACCGGCACGTCGTCGATGGTGAGCCCCCGGATCGCGCGGGGCATCGACATCGTCATCCACGGCCGCACCTCGTCGTTGATGCCCTCGGCGGTGATTACCCGCGCCCACACCTGATCGGCGGGCGCACCAACGACGCTCTGCCGTTCGATGATCATGACCGTCCACGGTAGCCCGCCCGATCGCGTCGCGGTGGTCTACGCATGGAGCGCAATCAGCCGAAGACGAAGTACCGCAGCCAGAGATAGAGCGCCGAGAGCACAATGGACACCACGGTGATCAACAGCCCCTTGCGGGTGAACTCCCAGAAGGAGATCGGATAGTCTGCGCGACGGGCGATTCCAAGCATCACGACGTTGGCGCTGGCCCCGACCGCGGTGAGGTTGCCGCCGAAGTCCGCCCCGAGTGCCAACGCCCACCACAGCGCGTTGGGGTGCGCCATGTCGGGCATGCTCGCCGCCAACTCGCCGACGATCGGCGTCATCGTCGCGGTGAAGGGGATGTTGTCGATCACCCCGGACACCGGCGCGGAGACACCGAGAATCAACATCACCGTCAGCAGCCCGTTTCCGTGCGTGATCTCGGTTGCCGACCGCGCCAGTTCGTCGACGACACCGGTCTTCACCAGCGCGCCGACCATGACGAACAGTCCGACGAAGAACAGCAGCGTCTCCCACTCCACGCCCGCCAGATAGTCGCGTCGGTCCAAGCCCGAGATCAAGATCAGAATGCCGGCTCCCAGCAGCGCGACGATCGACGGCGCGACGTGAAACACCGAATGGCCGATGAACGCGGTGAAGACGAGCGCGAGCACGACGCCGCTCTTGATCAGCAGTCGCGGGTCACGGATGGCTTCCCGTTCCACCAGTGACATCACGTCGGCCGCTCGCGCGGGGTCGACGTCGAACGAACCACGGAACACCATCGGCAGCAGCGCGATGAACGCGACGACGACGATGATGACTATCGGCGTCATGTGGACGAGGAAGTCGTTGAACGTCAGGCCTGCTCGACTGGCGATGATGATGTTCGGCGGGTCGCCCACCAGGGTCGAAGCGCCACCGATGTTCGACGCGAGAACCTCTGCGATCAGGAAGGGCACCGGGTTGATGGCGAGGCGGTCACACACCAACAGGGTGACGGGAGCGATCAACAGGATCGTTGTCACGTTGTCCAACAACGCCGATGCGAACGCCGTGACCAATACCAGCAGGATCATGATCCGCAGCGGCGAACCTTTCGCCCGTTTGGCCGCCCAGATCGCCACGTATTCGAATACACCTGTCTGCCGCAACACGCTGACGATGATCATCATGCCGAAGAGCAAAAAGATGACATCCCAGTCGATTCCGGTCTCGTGCGAATAGAACACGTCCTGGGACTCGACGATGCCGAGAGCCACGATGATGCCGGCGCCGAAAAGCGCGACCAACGTCTTGTTGATGCGGTCGCTGGCAATAAGCGCGTACGCGACCACGAAGACGGTGATCGCGATGACAGTCGTCAATGAACTAGTGCCTCAGCGCCGCTTCGAGCAGTCGTGACGCGGTCACGACCCCGTGCAACTCGCCATCCTTGATCACGGCAACCAGTGGACTCTTGAAACGCGCCATGATCGCGGCGACTTCGATGATCGTGTCATCCGCGTTCGCAGGCGGCACGTCGGTCAGGTGTTCGGGTAGAACATCGCCGACGGTTTTGGAGCCGAGCTTGTCCGCGGCGCGATCGGCCACCGATTCGTTGATCACGCCGGCCAGCGACGGGTCGTCCTGGACGTAGGTGGGCACGATGAACCGCACCACCTGCGAGGCCGGTAGCACGGCAAAGGGGTGCCCGGACTCATCGGTGACCAGAATTCCCGGCAGACGGTGCTCGGCGAGCATGCGTGCGGCTTCCAGCGCATTGGAGTCGACTGTCACCACCGGGAAGTCCTCGGCCATGTCCTCGGCGTGCATATCAGCACCATACGACCGCGGTCAGCGAAATCCTGTTCATCTGTCTTCGTCCTGGTCAGCTCGTCAGGTCCCTGCGCAGGTAGCCCACCAGCCCGACGGCTGCCAACAGTGCGCCAATGGTCAGGAGCGCCGCGGTGGCCGTCCAATCCGGTGCCGTCACCGGTACGGGTGAGAGGTGGGCGAACGGCGATGCGTCCACCACCCAGGCCGGTGCCCGAACGCTCTGCGTGACGACGTCGAGCAGAAAACCCCCGGTGACCGGCAGCACTCCGGTTGCGAGCACCGCCGACGGAAACCACCCGGCCGCTAGTGCAGCGGCGCCAACGCTCAACCATGCGATCGGCGCCGAGTTCAACGCACCGGCCAGGGCGTCACCGAAACTCAGCGGCGCGCCCGTAACTGCCGCTCCGGTCGCCATCATCAGCCCGGCAATTGCATGCAACACGAGCACGCCCGCCGTTGTCATCGTGATCTCGGTGCGCATCAAGCGCGTTCTCGACACCGGCGATGCGAACAGGGGAGTCCATCGACGCGCTCGCTCGTCGGTGATCATGGCGGACAGGCGGACAGCCCCGTACAAGCCGGTCGGGATGGCCAGCAGACCGAACAACGCCGCCGAGAAGCCTTTCGCGGAATCCAGCCCGCCGAACCCTGCCGCGGCCGCCAACTCGGCGAAACGCGGGTTCTTTTCGAAGAACTCGAGGATCGACGCGATCAACGTCCCGCGAAGCAGGAAGTACGCGGTGATGCCGGCCGCCCAGCCGACCGTCAGCCGTATCGCCCGTCGCACGGCGAATCCGCCGACAGAGCCAAGCAGTCGGGTGCGCGGCGCCCGCCTCGTAGTGACCGTCACCAAGCCGCTGCCCACGTCGCGGCGTCCGGCCGCAGCCAGTGCGGCCGCCGCGAATGCGATGGAGAACCCGGCGAGCGTGAACAGCGGTGCCAGCCGGTTGTCCGCATACGGCGCGGCGCGGGCGGTGAGGCCGAACGGCGAAGCCCATGCCGCCCAGGCGAATTGCGTGGTGCTGTCGGCGAGCATCCGGAGCAGTAGGGCGGCGCCCAGCAGGCTGACGGTGACGCCGACCGCAGCGGATCGGGTCGGCATGAGTTGCGCCGCGAAGACACCCGCAGTGCCGAACGTCAGCGTCACACCGAGCACCGCGCTCGCGTAGATGACCGAGCCCGCGGCATCCGTGCCGGCTGCCAGGAGGCTGATTCCGACCGCAGCCCCGATCAGCAGCGCGGCTGCGGCGATCGTGGTGAGGTAATGGGTGACGAGATCGACTGTCCGAATGGGCCCGGCGAGCAGTAGATCGCTGCGCCCGGCGTCCTCTTCGCCGCGGGTGATCCGGATGGCCGCCAACAGAATCCACACACACGCAAGCACGAGGATGGGTGTGGCGGTACGCCACACAGTGAACCCGCCCACGTCATCCAACGCTACGGGGGTACCGAAAAGTATTCGGATCGCAGGGTTGTCAACGAGAGCTCGCAAGCCGGATTCGTCGAGCGAACCTCTGAACGTCGTCTGGTACTGCACGGCGACCGTGGCCGACATCGCCGCGCACACCACGGCGACAATGGCGGCACCGCGCCGGATCTGGCGGATCACAAGTCGGTTGATGGCACGGCCGGTCGTGGTTCGCGCGACGGCAGGAACCGTCGACAACGCGGCGGTCATGATTGTGCCGCCTCGCCGTAGTAGTCGAGGAAGATCTCCTCCAGTGTCGGTTCCCGCACGGCCAGCGCCGTGACGTCGGCGGCCGCCAACGCCCGCAGGGCCGACGCCGGTGGCCCCGACAAGCTGAACCGCAGCCGGTTACCGTCGAGGTATTCGACTGCCGACACGCCATCCGTCGTGTCCAACAACGGCTTTGAGTCACGATACGAAACCTCGACAACCGTGCGGCGCAACCGCCGCAGGTCAGTGATGCTGTCGATCTCGACGACGCGCCCAGCTCTCAAGATAGCGACCCTGTCGCACACTGCTTCCACTTCGGCAAGCTGATGTGAGCTGAGAAATACGGTCTGGCCGCGTTCCCGCGCCTCGCGCACGCACTGCCGAAACTCCCGCTCCATCAAGGGATCCAGCCCGCTGGTCGGCTCGTCGAGCACCAGCAGGGCCGCGCGTGTGGCGAACGCGGCGACCAACGCGACCTTTTGCCGGTTGCCGGTGGAGTACGCCTTTCCTGGTCGGTCGAGGTCCAGATCGAAGCGCTCCACAAGGTGCCGGCGGTAGTCCACATCGATGCTCGGACCGACGTTGCCCAGCAACTCGAGTGTCTCGGCGCCGGTGAGCGTTGGCCACAACGCGACATCGGCGGGCACGTACGCCAGCCGGCCATGGGCCCGCCGGACGTCGCCCGCCGGCACCCCGAACACGCGCGCCTGGCCTGCGTTCGGGCGAAGGAGGCCGAGCAGCACACGAATCGTCGTCGATTTGCCTGCCCCGTTGGGACCGAGGAAGCCGAACACCTCGCCCGCAGTTACGGTCAAGCTGAGGTCGTCGACGGCAACGATGTCACCGAACCGCTTAGTCATGCGGTCGATTTCAATGGCGAAGGCGGGGTTCGCACCAGCCGCCGGATAAGCGTGCACCGGAAACCTTTCACTCGTCGGGTTACAAATTGCCGACCAGGCTTCCCGGCGCACCAAGAGGAAATGTACCGCGGCCACGTTCAGAGCAACAGCGAATTGTTCGGCTGGTAGATTGGACACCGGTGTGCCGGGAAGCCTGGTCGGCAGTGTCCGTAATCCGACCCCGGAGCACATCGTGAAAACGTCTCTTCGAATTCGCCGATTCGCCAGTCCTGCAGCGCTTTTCGCAACCGGCTGATCGATTCGATGTCCAGCCCGATGCGATTGTTGTCCCGCGCCTCCCGGTCGGAGGCGCAGCGCTTCGCCGAGATCTTCCGCAGGGAGACCGTCGGCGGCGTGCTGCTGTTGGCCGCCGCAGGCGCTGCGCTGGTGTGGGCGAACTCACCGTGGTCCGGCGCCTACCGCGCCATGTCGAACTTCGTGATCGGACCAGAGTCGCTGCGCCTGAACCTGTCCATTTCGGCGTGGGCGGCCGACGGATTGCTGGCGATCTTCTTCTTTGTCGTCGGCGTCGAACTCAAGCGCGAGTTCGTCGCAGGCGATCTGCGTGACCCGCGCCGTGCGGCATTACCGATCGCGGCGGCCGTCGGCGGCATGCTGGTGCCTGCCGCGATCTTCATCGGCATCAACCTGGCGGCCGACCGGCCCGAGAACCTCGGGGGGTGGGCGGTGCCGATCGCCACCGACATCGCGTTCGCCCTCGCGGTGCTTGCGGTCTTATCCACCCATCTGCCCACCGCGCTGCGGACGTTCCTGCTGACTCTCGCCGTTGTCGACGATCTGCTCGCGATCACCGTCATCGCCGTCTTTTACACGGATCACTTGGCCGTCGGGCCCCTGGCGGTGGCCGTCATCCCGATTGTTTTGTTCGGGCTCGCGGTGCAGAGGGGGATCAATCACTGGTGGCTGCTGGTTCCGCTGGCCGTGGTGGCCTGGGCCCTGGTCCATGCCAGCGGCGTACACGCGACCGTCGCGGGAGTGGTCCTGGGCTTCACCATCCCGGTGCTCGGCAGAAACAGCAGCGCAGACCGGTTCGAGCATGGGCTGCGGCCGGTCTCCGCGGCCGTCGCCGTGCCGGTGTTCGCGTTCTTCGCCGCGGGGGTGACGGTCGGCGGCTGGTCGGGCCTTGCCGACTCGCTGTCGCATCCGGTCACCGACGGTGTCATCGCGGGCCTGGTGATCGGTAAACCGCTCGGGGTGTTCGGCACGGCGTGGCTGCTGGCCAAGTTCACCCATGCGGCGCTCGACGAAGATCTGGCATGGCGCGACGTGCTCGGCGTGTCGCTGCTGGCGGGCATCGGCTTCACCGTGTCGCTGTTGATCGGTGAGCTCGCCTTCGGCCACGGCACACCCGCGGGCGACGACGTCAAGATCGGGGTGCTGGTGGGGTCCGTCATCGCAGGTGTAGTGGCGTCGGTCGTGTTGTTGAGCCGCAATGCGGCGTACCGGCGCATCGAGGCGATCGAGACGACGGACACCGACCAGGACGGCGTTCCCGACATCTACCAGTCTGGATACGACTGAGCCACTGACCCGTGGCTACACTGGCCTAATGCTTGAACAGATCCGCGGCCCCGCTGATCTGCAGCACCTCTCCCAGTCGCAGTTGAGCGATCTGGCACAGGAAATCCGCGAATTTCTGATCCACAAGGTCGCTGCAACCGGTGGGCATCTCGGCCCGAACCTCGGTGTGGTGGAACTCACCCTCGCCCTGCATCGCGTGTTCGACTCGCCGCACGATCCGATCATCTTCGACACCGGCCATCAGTCCTACGTGCACAAGATGCTGACGGGCCGCAGCCATGACTTCGACTCACTGCGCAAGAAGGGCGGCCTGTCCGGCTACCCGTCGCGCGGCGAGAGCGAGCACGATTGGGTGGAGTCCAGCCACGCCAGCGCGTCGCTCTCCTACGCCGACGGCCTGGCCAAGGCCTTCGAGCTGTCCGGGCACCGCAACCGGCACGTGGTCGCCGTGGTCGGCGACGGTGCGCTGACCGGCGGCATGTGCTGGGAAGCGCTGAACAACATCGCCGCGGCCAGGCGGCCCGTCGTGATCGTCGTCAACGACAACGGCCGCAGCTACGCGCCGACCATCGGCGGTTTCGCCGAGCACCTGGCCGGGCTACGGCTGCAACCCGGTTATGAGAAGGTGCTCGACGAGGGCAAGCGCGCGCTGCGCGGGGTACCGCTCGTCGGTGAGCTCTGCTACCAGTGTCTGCACAGCGTGAAGGCGGGCATCAAGGACGCGCTGTCGCCGCAGGTGATGTTCACCGACCTTGGCCTGAAGTACGTCGGCCCCATCGACGGCCACGACGAGCATGCCGTCGAGACCGCGCTGCGCCAGGCACGCAACTTCAAGGCGCCGGTGATCGTGCACGTGGTCACCCGCAAGGGCATGGGCTATCCGCCCGCGGAAAACGACGAAGCCGACCAGATGCACTCCTGTGGCGTGATCGACCCGGAGACCGGGCTGGCCACCTCGGTGCCCGGGCCCGGGTGGACGTCGGCGTTCTCCGATGCGCTGATCGGCTACGCAAGTCGGCGACGTGACGTGGTGGCGATCACCGCCGCGATGCCGGGGCCGACCGGCCTGACGTCGTTCCGGCAGCGGTTCCCGGACCGGTTCTTCGACGTCGGCATCGCCGAGCAGCACGCGATGACGTCGGCCGCGGGTCTGGCGATGGGCGGTATGCACCCGGTGGTGGCCATCTATTCGACGTTCCTGAACCGGGCCTTCGACCAGGTGATGATGGACGTCGCGCTGCACAGGCTGCCGGTCACCATGGTGCTGGACCGCTCCGGGGTCACCGGACCCGACGGCGCCAGCCACAACGGCATGTGGGACCTGTCGATGCTGGGTATCGTGCCTGGCATGCGGGTCGCCGCGCCACGTGACGGCGCCCGGCTGCGCGAGGAACTCGGCGAGGCGCTGGACGTCGACGACGGCCCCACCGCCATCCGGTTCCCGAAAGGCGATGTCGGCGAAGACATTCCGGCGCTCGAGCGGCGCGATGGCATCGACGTGTTGGCGCTGCCCGCGGACGGAATGTCGGACGACGTGCTGCTGGTCGCGGTCGGCCCGTTCGCGGCAATGGCGTTGGCGGTCGCGGAGCGACTGCGCAACCAGGGCATCGGCGTGACGGTCGTCGACCCGCGATGGATACTGCCGGTGCCGGAGGCGCTCGGCGAGTTGGCGCGCGCGCACAAGCTCGTGGTCACCGTCGAGGACAACGGCGTCGCAGGCGGCGTCGGCTCGGCGGTGTCAGGTGCGCTGCGACGCGCGGAGATCGACGTCCCGTGCCGCGACCTCGGCTTGCCGCAGCAGTTCTTCGACCAGGCGTCGCGCGGTGAGGTGCTGGCCGATGTCGGCCTGACCGACGCCAACATCGCCCGCCGGATCACCGGTTGGGTGGCGGCACTCGGAACCCGCGCCTCAGAGCCCGAACCTTCACTCCGCGAGCAGACGTAACCTCGCCCGAAAACGCGGCGTGTCGGGGACTTTTGCGTCTGCTCGTGACCAGACAGGAGCCTCGCGGATATGGATGCTGAGCTCGAACGCTGGAAAGCCGGTGGACAATACTTCGACTATCTGGGTTTCGACATCTTCTACCGGGTCGAAGGCAGTGGGCCTCACCTGGTGCTGATCCACGGCTATCCGTTCAACACGTGGGACTGGGCGCCGTTGTGGGACCGGCTGACCGCCCGCTTCACGGTCGTCGCGCCGGACATGCTCGGCATGGGATTCTCCGCCAAACCCGTCGCTTATGAGTACTCCGTGCACGACCACGCCGACATGCACGAGGCGCTGTTGGCGCATCTGGGTGTCGGTTCAGCACACATCCTGGCTCACGACCTCGGCGACTCCGTCGGCCAGGAACTTTTGGGCCGCCACCAGTTTCGCGAACAGGTTTACGGCGGGTTGCACATCGAGTCGATCACCTGGCTCAACGGCGGCCTGTTCAACGAGGCGTACACGCCCCGGTTGATGCAGAAGCTGATGTCACGAACTCCGTTGGGCGACATCATGAGTCCGCTGCAGGGCAGCCCGCTGTCGAGGCGGATCATCGAGCCGACGATCAACGAGATGTTCGGCCCGAACACCAAACCGACACGGCGGATGCTCGACCTTTTTCACGAAGTGCTGGAGTACAACGACGGAAAGCGTGTGCTGCACAAGGTCGGCCGGTTCGTCACCGACCGCTACGCGCACCGCAATCGGTGGGTGCGGGCGATGCGGGAGACGGCCGTCGCGATGCGGTTGATCGACGGACCCGTCGACCCGAACTCGGGCAGGCACATGGCGCAGCGCTATCTCGAGGTCATCCCCGATCCCGACGTCGTGATGCTCGACGACGCGATCGGGCACTGGCCGCAGATCGAGGCACCCGATGCGGTGCTAGAACACTTTCTTGCCCACATCGAGCGCGTCACCTCCTAGCGCGAACCGGGCCCACCTGCTCGGCGTCGGGCGCGGTCAGCGGCACCCTGCTGACGGTTTCGAGCGTGCCTGACGCGCTGGGCTGCTCGAAGACGACCTCGACGTCGCGGCCGGAGATCTGCAGCAGCGCGATGGTGTTGCCGAACAGCGGACCGCAGACATCGGTCCACGTGACCGGCAGCGACGACGCTCCTCGACGACGTGCCCACCGCCGCATCACCGGCGCAAGTCGGTGTGACCACCCGATTTTGAACGCCGGTTTGACGTATGGCGGCACCTTGTTGTGCACCGGCGAGCAGACGACCTGATGCACTGTCGCGCCGGGCGCCGCAGCCAACTGCGCGCGGGCGACGTAACTGTGGTGCACGTCGCCGGAGAGCACGGTGACGGTCGCCGGTCCGCCGGGATACGTTGTCACCCGCGCGATCATCTGTGTCAGCCGCACAAACGACTTGAAGAACGCCGCCCAGTGCTCGAAATCGGCTGCCTGCCGGATTGATTCGGCCAACTTGCCGCGCCAGCCGCCCCGGTCGGCGGCGATCTCGTTCACCGTCTCCAAGTCGGACAGCACCGGCGGCAGAAGCCACGGCACCGACGATGCGAGGATCAGATGGTCCAGTTCGTCGAGCCCGTCGGCGGCCTGCGCCTCGAGCCAGCCGAACTCCCGCTCGCCGATCATCATGCGCTCGCCGGAGTCCAGGATCCGCCCGTTGCGGCTGTCCATCATGAGGAACCGGCTGCGACCGAGGTCCCATCGATAGCTGAACCGGACGCCCTTGTTCGCATCGACCTCGGCGTCCGCGCGGTCGGCCAGTTCGACCAGCGCCGGCCAGATGTCACCGTCGATGTCGCGCAGCCGCCGATAGTCCTCGTCGGCTGCGAGTTCGGCGGGGCTGAGGTTGCCGAGGTGCTGGTACACCCAGTACGACGCCAAGCCGGCGCGGATCCGGTCTCGCCACCAGGACTGCTTGTTCATCTCCGCCCGCCACACCGCCGATGTGTTCCAGTCGTCGCGGATGTCGTGATCGTCGAAGATCATCGCGGTGGGCACTGTCGACATGATCCAGCGGATCTCCGGGTCGCCCCACGAATGGCGGTACAGCTGTTCGTACTCGCCGAACGTGACGACCTCTTCGGGCGGGCGTTTCGCGTGTGTGCGCCGGCGGCCCGCGATGTGCCGACGGGCCTCGGGCGTGAGCTCGTCGGCGTACACCTGGTCCCCGAGCAGGATCAGCATGTCCGGCCACTCGTCCATCGGCTGGCCGGCCATCCGGTCGGCGTAGCAGTCGAGCGCGTCGTGGCCGAGTTCCTCGTCGATGTCGGCCATCCCGGTCTTCGGGTATCGGCAGGAGCCGAAGACGGCGCGCAACCGGTGCGCGGAGTCGCCGCCGCGCGTGCGGATCACGCTCGGCGGAAACTGCGAGTCAGGTAGCGGCCACACCTGCTCTCCGTCGATGCTGACCTGGTACGGGGTCGTGGAATTCTCGGCCAGGCCGGTCACCGGGACGAGGGCGTAGTGATGACCTTGGACCTCAAAAGTTCTTGCTGCGCAACCGAGCACCGTCACCGTCGCGGCGTGACCCGTCTGCACCCACACCTGCGCCGTCGTATCGTCGACGTGTCGGAGCACGGGACCGAGAAGCAGCGCCACCGCTTCAGATTAGGCACCTACGCCGCGGGCCGGGCCCGTTACGACTGCTCGCGTTCAGGATTGAGCGCCTTGGCAAGCACCGGGTCGGCGAGTTCACGTTGCCACGGCCTGGCCCCTGCGTCGCGCAGGAAGGCGTCGACCGCCGCGATGGTATCGGCGGCCGGTTGCCAGTCCCAGCACAACCGGCGGATGACCTCGGGGGAGACCAGGTTCTCCGGTGGCACCGAAACCCGTTCTGACAGTTCGTTGAGCGCGGCCCTGGCCGCCTCCAGCCGGGCAGCCGCCTCGGGTTTGCGCCGAGACCAGCGCGACGCGGGCGGCGGGCCGTTGGACGGCTCCTGCGCCTCGGGAGGCTCCGCGGTTCTGGCGCGGGCGAGCGCATCCAGCCACACCTGCGCGCTGCGGCGTTGCCGGGCGCCGCCGAACACCGGCAGTTCGGTCAGCTTCTCGATGGTGTCCGGGTTGACGGTCGCGGCGTTGATGATCGCCGAGTCAGGCAGGATCCGCCCTGGCGCGATGTCGCGGCGGCGGGCGATGTGATCGCGGGTCATCCACAACTCCCGAACGGCAGCCAGCGCCCGCGGATTGCGCACCTTGTGGATGCCCGACGTGCGCCGCCACCGGTCCCGCCGCGTCGGTGACGGTTCGAAGGTGCGCTCGAACTCGAATTCCTGTTCGGCCCAATCTGTTTTGCCTTGTTCGGCCAACACGGCGGCGACCGCGTCGCGCAGGTCGAGCAGCACCTCGACATCGAGCGCGGCGTAATTCAGCCAGTCATGCGGCAGCGGGCGCTTCGACCAGTCGGCCGCGCCGTGGCCCTTCATCAACTGCAGGCCCAGCAGCCGCTGCACCATCGTCGCCAGGTTCACCCGCTCGTAACCGGCCAACCTGCCCGCCAACTCGGTGTCGTACAGCTTCGGCGGCCGCAGGCCGACCTCGGCCAGACACGGCAAATCCTGATCGGCCGCGTGCAGCACCCACTCGTCGGTCGCCAGCACGGCCGCGACCGGGGCCAGCGTCTCGACCGGGTCCCCGCCGTGGTTCACCGGGTCGATCAGCACGGTGCCCGCACCGGCGCGGCGGATCTGCACCAGGTAGGCGCGGTTGGAATACTTAAAGCCCGATGCCCGCTCGGCGTCGACCGCGAAGGGGCCGCGGCCGGACGCCAAAAGATCTGCGGCTCTTGCGATTTCGTCGCGGCTGACCGACAGCGGCGGCACGCCGTCCCGTGGCGCGAGCAGCGGCGTGGCCTCAGCCTCCTGCTCCTGCGCCTCGGCGGCCTGTTCGGGGTCCGCCATCGTCAGGCGCGCGTGCGGGAGCTCAGATCGGTGACACCGGCCGGCGGCAGGCCCGCGGCGTGCTCGAGCACCGCGCAGAACGCCTGCACGTGGGGGCCCAGCTCCAGCGTCGTCGCGGTCCACGAGGCGCGCAGTTCGAGTTGGTGCGCGCGCGGCGGCCCGGAGATGTCGCCGAAGCGCACCGATGTGGTCGCGGTGACCGTGCCGCCCAGCGCGGTGAGGTGCTCGGCCCGCGATTCGAGCGCCTCGACCAACCAGCTCCACGCCACGTCGGGCAGCAGCGGGTCGAGGGCCTCGCTGGGATCGAGGTCGGCCTGGATGTAGGCGACTAGCCGCATGGTGCCGTCCCACGCGTCGGCGCCCTCGGGATCGTGCAACAGGATCAACCGGCCGAACGCGTCACCTTCGGACCGCTCGGGGACGATGGCCGTCTCTGGGTGTCTGACTTCGGCGCCCAACGCGTAGCTGAACGGCGCCAGCCGCTGCGGCGGGCGAATCGGGCCGAGCTCGATTTCCGGCCGCACGGTGGTGGCATTCATCGCCGCCACCGCTTCACGGAACTGAGCCGGTTCGGCGGTGGTCATGCCGTTTGACGCTAGACCATATTGGCTGGTCTGTGCGCAGGCGCGCCGATTTTGTGCCCGAGCTGACCATGGTCTGGGCTGTTGCTGTGCCGACGTGTGAAAGGCCGCTGAACAGGCATGGCAGCATTGAGGCCGATGACGAACCGCCGCACGCTGCCCGAGTCGCCCTATCTGGCCGCAGCCACCGGCCGCAAACCCGGCCGGGTGCCGGTGTGGTTCATGCGGCAGGCAGGCCGCTCGCTGCCCGAGTACCGTGCGCTGCGGGCCAAGAACACCATGATGCAGGCGTGCTTCGATCCCGAGTTGATCACCGAGATCACCATGCAGCCGATCCGTCGGCACGGAGTCGATGCAGCAATCCTTTTCTCCGATATCGTCGTGCCGCTGCGGGCCGCAGGGGTCAAGCTCGACATCGTGCCCGACGTCGGGCCGGTGATCGAACACCCGGTGCGCACCATCGCCGACGTGAAAGCGATCAGCGGGCTTGAGCCGCAACAGGTCGCGCCTGTCGCGCAGGCGGTGTCGCAGTTGCTGACCGAACTGGGCGACGTCCCGCTCATCGGGTTCGCAGGCGCGCCGTTCACGTTGGCCTCTTATCTGGTCGAAGGCGGTCCCAGCAAACACCACGAGCGCACCAAAGCGATGATGCTCGGCGACCCGGGAACCTGGCATGCGCTGATGACGGCGCTGACCGACATCACGATCGCGTTCCTGCAGACCCAGCTTGATGCGGGCGTGGACGCCATCCAGGTGTTCGATTCCTGGGCGGGCACGCTGTCGCTGGCCGATTACCGCAGCTACGTGTTGCCCCACAGCAGCAGGGTGTTCGCCACGCTCGCCGGCGCCGGGGCGCCGATGACGCACTTCGGGGTGGGCACCGCCGAGTTGCTCGGCGCCATGTCGCAGGCCGGCGCAACCGTGGTGGGAGTCGACTGGCGAACGTCGCTGACCGACGCCGCCGCCCGCGTCCGACCCGGCACCGCCCTGCAGGGCAACCTCGACCCCGTCGTGCTGCTCGCGGGGTTCGAGGTGGCCCAGACCGCG
The DNA here is from genome assembly GCF_001667505.1 of Mycobacterium sp. ACS1612. GTDB lineage: Bacteria > Actinomycetota > Actinomycetes > Mycobacteriales > Mycobacteriaceae > Mycobacterium. The sequence goes on along the minus strand of NZ_LZHZ01000019.1, from coordinate 34,810 downwards.
GTGCGCGCCGTCGTCGAGGACGGTCGGCGCGCCGTCGACGCCGGTGCCGCCGGGCACGTGTTCAACCTCGGCCACGGCGTACTGCCGGGCACGGACCCGTCGGTCATCACCGATGTCGTCGCGCTGGTGCATTCGCTATGACGACGTCGTATGCCGTTGTCGGAGGCGGGATTTCGGGTCTGGTCGCGGCCTATCGGCTGCGGGTCGCCTGGCCCACCGCGACCATCACCGTGTTCGACCCTGCCGATCGGCTGGGGGGCGTGCTGCGCACCGAACGGATCGGCGGCCAGCCGCTGGACGTCGGAGCCGAGGCGTTCATCGCGCGACGGCCCGAGGTGCCCGCGCTGCTGGCCGAACTCGGCCTGGCAAACCGGCAGATCGGCACCACCGGGGTCCGGCCGCTGATCTACAGCCAGCAAAGGATGCACCCGCTGCCTGCGGCCACCCTGCAGGGCATTCCGTCGCAGCCGCAGGCGCTGGCGGGGCTGGTCGACGACGCCACGATCAGCTGGATGCTCGACGAACCCAACCGGCCGTTTGTCTGGCAGCCAGGTGCCGACCCGTCGGTGGCCGACCTGGTCGGAGATCGATTCGGCGACCAGGTGGTGACCCGGTCGGTGGATCCACTGCTCGCCGGGGTCTACGCGGGGTCGGCGGCCACCATCGGCGTCCGGTCGGCGGTTCCGACGCTGGCCGCGGCCCTGGACCGGGGGGCCAGGAACCTGACCGAGGCCGTGCGCGACGCGCTTCCGCCTGCGTCGGCGGGGTCGGTGTTCGGTGCCGTCGACGGCGGATACGCCGTGCTGGTCGACGAGTTGGTCCGCCGGGCCGGCGTCCAGTGGGCTCAGGTGACCGTGGAGCGGGTCGACCGGGCGCCGGAGGGCTGGGTGTTGGTCGACGACGAGGGTCAGCGCTGGCCCGCCGACGCGGCGGTGCTGGCCGTGCCCGCGCCGCGGCTGCCGCGGCTGATCGAGGGGGTGGCCCCGCGAACGGCGGCCGCCGCGCGCCGCATCGAGGTGGCGTCCACCGCGCTGGTGGCGTTGGGTTTGCCCGGCGGAACCCCGCTACCGGAACAGTCCGGCGTGTTGGTGGCCGACCGGAATCCCCTGCAGGCCAAGGCGATTACGTTGTCGAGCCGCAAATGGGGGCGTCGAGGCAACGTCGAACTGGTCCGACTGTCGTACGGCCGCTTCGGCGACCAGTTGGCCAAGGGCGCTGGCGACGAGGACCTGCTGGCCTGGGCGTCGCGGGATCTGGCGACGGTGTTCGGGGTCAACGTCGAACCCATCGACTGCCATGTGCAGCGCTGGATCGACGCGATGCCCCAGTATGGGCCCGGCCACCAGCACGTGGTGGCCGAACTGCGGGCCGGTCTGCCGCCGACGCTTGCGGTCGCGGGCGGCTATCTGGACGGCATCGGGGTGCCCGCCTGCGTGGCCGCCGCCACACGGGCGGCCGCGTCGCTGGTCACCGCGCGCGTGGCACGATAGACCGTATGGCCAAGCTGGATTTCGACGAGCTGAACGCGACCATCCGCTACCTGATGTTCTCGGTGTTCGCGGCGCAACCGGGGGTCCTCGGTGACGACCGCGGGGGCGTAGTCGACGAGATGACGACCTTCCTCAAACAGCAGGAGGAGCGAGGCGTCGTGGTCCGCGGCCTGTACGACGTCGCGGGCATGCGCGCCGACGCCGATTTCATGCTCTGGACTCACGCCGAGACGGTGGAGGCGCTGCAGGCGACCTATTCGGACTTCCGCCGGACCACCGCGCTGGGCCGGGCCAGCACGGCGGTGTGGAGCAGCGTCGCGCTGCACCGGCCCGCCGAGTTCAACAAGAGCCACATTCCCGCGTTCCTGGCCGGCGAGGAGCCGGGCAACTACGTCTGCGTGTATCCATTCGTTCGGTCCTACGAGTGGTATCTGCTGCCCGACGAGGAGCGCCGCCGCATGCTGGCCGAGCACGGCATGGCCGCCAGGGGCTACAAGGACGTGCGGGCAAACACGGTGCCCGCCTTCGCGCTCGGCGACTACGAGTGGATCCTGGCGTTCGAGGCGCCCGAGCTGTACCGCATCGTGGACCTGATGCGCGATCTGCGGGCCACCGACGCCAGGCGACACACGCGCGAAGAGACCCCGTTCTTCACCGGTCCCCGTGTCGGGGTGGAAGAGTTGGTCAACAAACTCCCATAACTTCTCCGCCGGAAGGACTCCAGTTGTCTGAGGCCAAGACTGGACGAGACTTGCTGTTCGACGCGTTGCAGACCAAAGGAACGGCATTCACCCACGAGGAACGGCGCAAGTACGGCCTGCTGGGGCTGCTGCCGACCGCGGAGAAGACGCTGGAGCAACAGGTCCAGCACTCGTGGAACGAGTTCTCTACTCGCCGTGAGGGTCTCGACAAGCACATTTACCTGCGTGCGTTACAGGACCGCAACGAGACGTTGTTTTACCGCCTGCTGCGGGACAACATCGCCGAGACCATGCCTATCGTGTATACCCCGACCGTCGGTGAAGCGTGTCAGCGCTTCAGCGAAATCTATCGCCGGCCGCGGGGCCTCTTCGTGTCGTATCCGGATCGGGCCGAATTGCGTGAGGTGCTTCGCAATCGGCCGCATCGCGAAGTCGATGTGATCGTGGTGACCGATGGGCAACGCATCCTCGGCCTTGGCGACCAGGGGATCGGCGGAATGGGCATCCCGATCGGGAAGCTGTCGCTGTACACGCTGATCGGCGGAATCGACCCGGCGCGCACGCTTCCGATCGTGCTCGACGTGGGCACCGACAACGTCGAATTGCTGGAAGACCCACAGTATCTCGGGTGGCGGCACCGGCGGATCGGTGACGACGAGTACTACGCGTTCATCGACGAATTCGTCGAGGCGGTGCACGAGGAGCTACCCGATGTGCTACTGCAGTGGGAGGATTTCGCGACGGCGCACGCGCTTCCGATTCTGCAGCGCTACCGCGACAAGTTGCTGACGTTCAACGACGACATCCAAGGCACCGCGGCGGTGACGCTCGGCGCACTGCACGGCGCAGCGAAGGTGGCGGGCCGCCCGGTGTCGCAACAGCAGGTCGTGATGCTGGGAGCGGGTTCGGCGGGCATCGGTGTGCTCGACATGGTGAGGCGTGAGATGGTGGCCCAGGGTTTGTCGGAAGCCGATGCGGCCGAACGGATCTGGGTGGTCGACGTGGTCGGATTACTCACCGACGACCGCGCCGACCTGTCCCCGGAACAACGCAGGTTCGCGAAACCCGCGAACGTCGTGGCAGGCTGGGGTTTGTCCGGCCCAGCGCAACTGGCCGACGTGGTTCACCATGTCGACGTCGGCGTGCTACTCGGGTTATCCACGGCTGCAGGGGCTTTCACCGAAGACATCGTGCGTGAGCTCGCCGCGAAGACTCAGCGGCCAATCATCTTCCCGTTGTCGAACCCCACCAGCCGCGCCGAAGCGCATCCCGCGGAACTGGATGCGTGGACTGACGGGCGCGCGCTGATCGCCACCGGTTCGCCGTTCGCGCCGCTGCACCGCGACGGGGGGGAGCGGCCAATCGCCCAGTGCAACAACGTCTATATCTTCCCGGCGATGGGTCTTGCCGTCACCGCGGCGCAGGCCACCCGGGTGACCGACGAGATGATGCGTGTCGCCGCGGCCGCACTCGGCGACGAATCACCCGCGCTGGTGGATCCGCACCTGCCGCTGCTGCCCGCCTGGGCGGACGTCCCCGCGGTGGCAGTCCGTATCGCGCATGCAGTGGGACTGCAGGCGATCGCCGACGGAGTGGCGCCGCATCGCACCGCCGAACAACTCAACCAGCGTATCGCTGAGGTTCGGTGGATCCCGGAGTATCGCAGCTGAATTTGCTAACGGCGTTGTTGCACAGCGCCTTAGGGCTGCCTGAACGCTGTGAACGGTGCGCGTAGTCGATTCGCATCCCGCCGTCAGGGTGATTCCAGTTTTTCGGTGTTGACTGGATTTACAGGCGACGAGGGGAGCAGACGGCGATGAAGCTGAGATCGGTTCACCAATTGCGGTTGAGTGCCGCGGTGGTTGGTAGCGGCGCCCTGATCGTGCTGGGTGGTGCGGCGGTCATCTACAACCAGGGCGCTGAGGTCACCGCGGCCGGAAACTGGAGCGGCCCGACCACGTCGACACCGCCGTCGAAGCCGGCGATCACGAAGGCGGTGCCCGCCATCACTGGTCCTGCGCCCCTGTACGCGGGGGAGGGGCCGGACTCGAACCCCCAGGCGCCAATCCCGTAGCCCGGGCACGGGCCAACCGCCTCATCCGCGCCGACATCGGCTGGGACCGGACCCGCTGCGGCCACCAGAACCACGGGCCGAGCAACGCCGCAATCGACGGCGTCATGAAGGCGCGGATCACCAGTGTGTCGAACAGCAGGCCCAGGCCGATGGTGGTGCCGATCTGGGCGACGATCACCATCGCGCTCACCGCCATCGACATCATGGTGAAGGCGAAGACCAATCCCGCAGCGGTGACGACTGATCCGCTACCGCCCATGGCGCGGATGATGCCGGTGTTGATCCCGGCAGGAATCTCTTCCTTCATCCGCGCGACCAACAGCAGGTTGTAGTCCGCGCCGACGGCCAGCAGGATGATCACCGCCATCGCCATCACCATGAACTCCAGCTGAATGCCCAACAGGTGCTGCCAGAACAACACCGACAGCCCGAACGAGGCGCCCAGCGACAGCACCACCGTGCCGACGATGACGGCCGCGGCCACGACACCGCGCGTGATGAGCAGCATGATGATGAAGATCAGGGTCAGCGCGGCGACGCCGGCGATCATCAGGTCGTAGCGGTTGCCGTCCTCCATGTCCTTGAATGTCGATGCGGTACCGCCGATGTAGACCTGTGAGCCTTCCAGCGGGGTGCCCTTGATGGCCTCGAACGTGGCGTTCTTGATTGCGTCGATGCGCTTGATGCCGTCGGCCGACAGCGGATCTTCCTCATGGGAGATGATGAACCGGACGGCGTGGCCGTTGGGCGAGATGAAGTTGTCCATGCCGCGCTGAAAATCCTTGTTCTGGAAGATCTCTGGCGGCAAGTAGAACGTATCGTCGTTCAGCGAGTCGTTGAACGCGTCCCCCATCGCGGTCTGGTTCTCGTTCATCTCGTGCTGCTGATCCTGCATGCTGGACTGGCTGGACTGCATGCTCAGCATCATGTCGCGCGCGTTCTTCATGGTTTCGATCGTCGGCGGCATGGTCGCGATCATCTGCGGCATCAGAGCGTCGAGTTTGTTCAAGTCCGGCAGCAGACTCTGGAAGTCGTCGGTCATGGTGTCGACGCCGTCGAGTGCATCGAAGGTCGACCGCAGGGACCAGCAGACCGGGATGTTGAAGCAGTGCGGTTCCCAGTACAGATAGTTACGAATCGGGCGGAAGAAATCATCGAAATCGGATATGTGGTCCCGCAATTCGGCGACATCGACTGCCATCTGGTTGGACTTGCCCACCATGCTGTGTGTTGTCGCGCTCATCTGTTCCATCAGCACGATCATCCGGTCCATCGTGTCGACGGTCTTCTGCATGTCGTTGGCCTGCACCTTCATCAGGGCCATCACGTTGTGCATGTAGTCGCGGTTCATCTCCTGGAAGGTGCCGCTCATGCTCATCTGCGCCGGAATCGTGCTGAACTTGATCGGCTTGCCCTCGGGCCGCGTGATCGCCTGCACCCGGCCGATGCCCGGCACCTTCGTCACGGCTTTGGCGATCCGCTCGATCACCAGGAAGTCCGCCGAGTTGCGTAGGTCGTGATTGGTTTCGACCAGCAGCATTTCGGGGTTCATCCGGGACACCGGGAAGTGCCGTTCCGCCGCTGCGAAGCCCTGGTTGGCGGGCAGGTCGGCCGGCAGGTATTTGCGGTCGTTGTAGCTGGGTTCGTAGCCGGGAAGGGTCAGCAGGCCAATCAGCGCGAGGAAGACGGTCATCGTCAGGATCCAGCCCGGCCATCGGACGATGGCCGCCCCCAACCGACGCCAGAATCGGATTCGCATCGCGCGCTTGGGTTCCAGCAATCCGAACCGGCTCGCGACGGTGATCAGCGCGGGGCCCAGCGTCAACGCCGCGAACACACCGACGACCATGCCGACCGCGAGCGGGACACCCAGCGTCTGGAAGTAGGGCAGTCGGGTGAACGACAGGCAGAACGTCGCGCCTGCGATCGTCATACCCGAACCGAGCACCACATGGGCGGTGCCGTGAAACATCGTGTAGAAGGCCAATTCTCGGTCTTCGCCGACCGTGCGCGCCTCCTGATATCGGCCGATCAGGAAGATCGCATAGTCGGTGGTGGCCGCGATCGCGAGGGTCACCAACAGCTGGGTGGCGAACGTCGACAGCCCTATCAGGTCGTGATAGCCGAGGAACGCCACCACGCCGCGGGTCGCCGACAACCCCAGCATCAGCATCAACAGCACCAGCACGACCGTGAAGATCGAGCGGTAAAAGAACAGCAGCATCGTGATGATGACGACGATCGTCACGATCTCGATGGTGCGGATGCTGCTGTTGCCCGCGCGCTCCTGATCGGCCTGCATCGCGGGGCCGCCGGTGACGAAGACCTTGACGCCAGGGGGTGGGGGCAGGCTCTCGACGAGCTTCTGCACTGCGGCGACCGACTCGTTGCCGAGCGCCTCGCCCATGTTGCCCGCCAGATACACCTGCACGTAGGCGGCCTTGCCGTCCTCGCTCTGGGCGCCTGCCCGCGTCAACGGGTCACCCCAGAAGTCCTGGATGTGCTGCACGTGCTTCTTGTCGGCCCGCAGCTTGGCGATCATCTCGTCGTAGAAGGCGTGCGAGTCAGGGCCGAGAGGCTTGTCGCCCTCGAGCACTATCATGGCCGAGCTGTCGGAGTCGAACTCCTCGAAGACCTTGCCGATCCGCATCATCGCGGCGACCGACGGTGCCTCTTTCGGAGACATCGACACCGACCGCATCTCGCCGACGGTTTCGAGCTGCGGCACGGTCACGTTCAGGAAAACGATCAGCGCGACCCAGCCGACGATGATCGGGACCGCCAACCGGCGGATCCACTTCGCTATGCCGTGTCGCGGTGGCTTGGCCGCGGCGGTTGCGGGGGCGATAGTCGGAGTGCTCAACACCGTCCTCGGGGTGGGTTGGTTTGCGCATAGTCAACCAGATCCGGCGGCATATCAGTTAGCTCCCTTTGGGACCGTTAGAGCCGGTCGGCGGCCGATTTGCACTTTGACCGGCGCGTTGAGTTAGTCGGCCTATCCTCGGCGGCATGACTGCTCCGACAGATCCGAACCGCTTCGACGAGATGTATCGCGACGAACGGACGTCGCACGGCCTACCCGCGGCCACGCCGTGGGACATCGGCGGGCCGCAGCCCGTCGTGCAGCAACTGGTGGCGCTCGGCGCGATCAAGGGTGAGGTGCTCGACCCCGGCACCGGACCCGGCCACCACGCGATTCACTACGCATCGAAGGGGCTGTCGGCCACCGGCATCGACGCATCGCCCGCGGCCATCGAGCGCGCCAGGCAGAACGCCGCCAAGGCGGGCGTCTCGGTCGACTTCCGGGTGGCCGATGCGACGAAGCTCGACGGTCTCGACGGTCGGTTCGACACCGTCGTCGACTGCGCCTTCTATCACGTGTTCAGCGACGCGCCCGAACTGCAGCGGTCCTATGCGCAGGCCTTGCACCGGGTCACCAAGCCCGGCGCGCGGCTGTTCATGTTCGAGTTCGGCGCGCACAACGTCAACGGCTTCAAAATGCCGCGGTCGCTGTCGGAGGACGACTTCCGCCAGGTGTTGCCGCCCGCGGGGTGGGAGATCACCTACCTGGGCCCGACGACCTATCAGGGCAACATCAGCCTGGAAACCTTCGAGATGATGGCGGCGCGCAACCCGGAGGCGGCCTCGCAGATAGCTCCGCTGGTGGAGCGCATCCGCGTCATCGAACCGTGGTTGACCGACGGGCGGATGCACATGCCGTTCTGGGAAGTGCACGCCACCCGCGTCGACTAGCCCGCGGGCCTGTCCAGCTGCCGCGCCCTAGCTGCCCAGCTGCCGCGAACGTTCCTTACCGCTCGAAAATTCGGCAGATTTTCGAGCGGTAAGGAACGTTCGGCCGAAAAACTAGCTGGCGGGTACCAGCCGCAGCGAGATCGAGTTGATGCAATAGCGCTGATCGGTGGGCGTCGGGTAGCCCTCGCCCTCGAAGACGTGACCGAGATGGCTGTGGCAGTTGGCGCACAGCACCTCGACGCGATGCATGCCCAGCGAGTCGTCGGCGCGCAGAATCACCGCGTCCGAGTTGGCCGGGTCGAAAAACGACGGCCAACCGCAGTGCGACTCGAACTTCTCGCTGCTGCGGAACAATTCGGCACCGCAGGCACGGCACTCGTAGACGCCTTCGGTCTTGGTGTCGGTGTATTCACCGGTGAAGGGCCGCTCGGTGCCGGCCTCGCGAAGGATGTGGAACTCCTCAGGCGTCAGCTTCTTGCGCCACTCGTCGTTGGTGAGCTGCAGTTTGGGGGCCGGTGTTGTCATGACTCCACGCTAGCTCGCTCTTCGTCGTCGATGTCGAACTCGCGCTCTGAGGTCATCTGTGAGTTGCGGAACTCGACCACGCTGAGCCGCGTCCACGCATAGGGCTCGCCGTCGTTGCCGACGGCCTCGCGCTCGATGCGGTCGACGCAGCACGCGGGCGATACCCACAACAGGGCTGAGAGCCATGTTCGCGACGAGACGGCTGTCGCCGTCGCGCTGTTCAATGCGACCAGCCACTCGGTCTGGGCCTCACCCGCTTCGGCGAACGCCGCACCCTCGCCCGCGTAGTAGCGACGCTCCAGCTCCCGATAAGCGCCCTGGAAATCGTCGTCGTCGAAGCGACCCTCGTAGCTGAACCGGCCATGTTCGTCGCCCTCGTGCACGACCAGATACGACGTCTCGAAGCCCGATCCGTTCGACCAGCGGGTCCAGCCGAGATGCAGACGCTTACCCCGGACCGCGAGGCTTCGGCCCTCGAACCGGTCGTACTGCTCCAAGATGCGCTCTTTCCTCGGCGTAGGCGAATGCCGCGTCTTCGTCGTCGATGTCGAATTGGCAGGAGAACGCCAATCGGCCGTTGTGGGCCTCGGTCACGAAGATCCGCGTCCAGCTGTACTCTTCACCGTCTTCGCCGACGGCCTCGCGTTCCTGTCTGGACACAAAGCACGTCGGCGATAGCGCGCATACGGCTGAGTTCCACGTCCGAACCGACGCCATCATCTCGTTCAGCTGAGCCAGACTGGCGCACACTTCGGCCACCGAACCATCTGTAAACGCCGAACCAGACCGATTCTCCAGCCACGCGTCCGGGGTTGCGAGTTCCCCGGTCAGCCGGTCGAACTCGCCTCGATTCAAGGCCACCATCCACTCGGTTCTGAAGGCACTCTCGTCGGCGAACGCCGCGCCTTCGCCGACGTAGTAGCGGCGGTCGAGTTCGCGGTAGGCGCCTTCGAAGTCGTCCTCGTCGAAGCGGCCGTCATAGACGAACCGCCCGTCATCCCCGACCTCGCGCACGTGCAGATACGCCGTCTCGTTTCCCGCGTCATCAGCCCACCGGCTCCACAGCAGGGTCAGGCGGTCGCCCCGCACCGCCAGTGTTTTGCGCTCGAACCGGTTGTACTGCGCCACAAGGTGTTCGGCGGCAGTGCGTAACGCGGTCAGGCCGGCGACAGGATCGCCGGTGAGTCGTCGTCGATCGTCGAAGACGAAATCGTCGGCGTAGCACGCGACGATGCCGTCGACGTCAGCGCGAGCGGTCGCCTCGCCGAGAGCATCCGACGCCCGACTGGCCCGGTTGACTACCGCAAGTCGACTCGAGGTCGCGCGCACTCTTTCCTCGGCGTAGGCGAATGCCGCCTCTTCGTCGTCGATGTCGAATGCGCAGGCTGCCGCGATCTGTCCGTCCCGTAGCTCACCGACTTGCAGCCGCGTCCATGCGAATCGCTCGCCGTCGTGCCCGACGGCTTCACGCTCGTCACGGGCGACGCCGATGGTCGTTGACACCCAATGGACAGCCGAGTGCCACGATCGTGTCCATGCCACCATTGTGAAAAGCTCGTCGGCGCTCGCGCGGAGTTCGGTCACCGAGCGGTCGGGAAAGGCCGAGCTTGACCGGTTCTCGACGTGGAAGTCGGCCGCGGTGAGGTCGCCGAACGCTCGGTCGAAATCACGTTGGTTCAGCGCTATCACGTATTCGGCAGATGTCGCGCCGGCCTCGGCGAATGCCGCGCCTTCGCCGGCGTAGTAGCGGCGTTCGAGTTCGCGGTAGGCGCTTTCGAAGTCGTCCTCGTCGAAGCGGCCGTCATAGCTGACGTGGCCGTCGGAGTCGACTTCGCGGACATGCAGATACGACGTCTGGTTGCCCGTGTCGTCGGACCAACGGCTCCAACTCAATTCGAGACATTCGCCGCGCACAGCCAGCACCCGAAACTCGAAGTCGCTGTATTGGTTCAGGACGCGCGAGACGGCCACGCGCATACCGGCGTGGTCTTCCACCGGGTCGCCGGCGATGCGACGCCGATCGTCGTAAACGAACTGATCGGCGTAGATGGCCATCAGCGCATCGATGTCGCGGTCCCGCATCGCCTGCCAGGCAAGGTCGTTGGTTCTGCTGGCTCGATTGGTCACCGACACCCGCGACCTCGACGCTCGGACACGCGCCTCGGCATAGGCGAACGCCGACGACTCGTCGGTGACCTCGAACTCGCACATCGATCCCATGCGGCCCTGGCTGACCTCGATCACTATCAGCCGCGTCCACGCGAATTTCTCAGCGTTTGGCCCGACGGCCTCCCGGTCGACCCGGGTGACGGCGCAGGCAGGCGACAGCCAGCAGATTGCCGACGCCCACATTCGGGCGGAGGTGACCATCTCATCGAGTTGTCCGAAGGCCGCCCGCAGGTCGGTCAGCGACCGGTCCGGAAAGCCGGACATAGTACGGTTTTCCACGCGCATGTCAGGTGTCAGCAGCTCACCGAACACTCGGTCGTAGTCGCCGGCGTTGATGTTCATCATGACTTCGGTTGAGGCGGCCGTTCCTGCCGCGAATTCTGCGCCTTCGCCTGCGGCATAGCGACTTTCGAGTTCACGGTAGGCGCCTTCGAAGTCGTCCTCGTCGAAGCGCCCCCAAAAGTCGACTTGCTCGGGGTTGTCGACCTCGAACACGTTCAATGTCGTCGATTCGTTACCGGCGTCATCGGACATGCGGATCCAGCGCAACTCGAGACGCTCGCCACGGACTGCCAACGTGCGCCACTTGATGTATGGGTAGTGGTCGCGAGCGCGCTCGGCAGCCGCGCGTAACCCTGCTATTCCCTCGATTGGATAACCGCCGAATCGCCCCCGGTCCTCATAGGCGAATTGGTCCGGGAAATCGGCGACGGCGCGGTCGATGTCACCGGTGCGATACGCCTGCCACACCGCATCGATTCTCTCGCTTGCCCGATTCCGCACCGCCAGCCGCGACGCGGCCACCGGTTCGACGCTCGCCGGCGCGGCCGGGTCGACGGGTCGGCTTACCCCCGTGGCGACTTCCTTGGCTGTGTACAGCCGGTCAGCTTCCGCGCGGGCAACGCGGCTGCCCTTGCCATCTCCGGCGGCCTCGAGCACGCGACCCAACGCAAGGCAGGCCTCGGCGTGGTCGAGCACCAGGTCAGTTCCCGCGGCGACGGCCACCGCATCACGCGCCATCACGGCGGCTTCGTCGTATCTGCGCTGGGCGGCGAGGATCTCGGCGCGCGCCGCACGCCAGGCGATCGCGGTCTTCAGGTTGCGGCCCGCGAGGTGCTCGCTTTCCGTGGCGTACCGGTCGGCTTCGTCGACCCGGCCCTGCGCCAGCACCGATCGAGCGAGCAACGCGGCGGCCTGGCCGGCGTCAGCGCCGACGCCGAGCGCGTCCAGACCTTCCAGGGCGGTCCGGAAGTGGGGCTCGGCGGCGACGAAGTCGCCCTGCATCGACTCGATGATGCCGGCGAACAGTTCCGTTTCCATCAACCCGTGCCGCAGGCCGAGGTCCGCGACCACCTGGCGGGCGTCGGCGAGCATCGTGCGCGCTTTGTCCGGCCGACCGCGCAACATCTCCAGCACCGCAAGGCACCGCAACGACGTCGCTTCCAGCGAGGGCGCGGCCGTCGTCATTCGTTGCATCCGGACCACGTCCAGGCACCGACCGCCCGCCTTCGGCACCGGGCTCGGCCCCCACAGTGCCGCGCTTGGCGCGGCACCCAACGCGGCTGTGATCTGTCGATGATCCGCACTTCGCCGCGCCGCGATAAGCGCTTCGAAGAGGTCGACCTCGCAATCGCCGATCCGGCCGAGACGTGCCCGTGCGCCGGCCCGGACGCGATGCGCCTTGGCCAGCCCCGCTGCATCGTTGCGGCGACCGAACTCGTCGATCGCGCTCTGCAGTCGTTCGTCCACCTCCAGCAACCGCTCGGGCTCGGTGTACACGAGAAACTGGCACCGGTAGCAGATTGCCCACGGCGCCAACGCATCTCCGGCAATCTGGTCGAGTTCGTCGACGAGCGGCGCTCCTGCCGCCACGTCACCGGCGGACAGGAAAGCCTCGCAGCCGATGAGTAGCAACTCGGCGTGTACCACCTCGTCGGCGGCCGCCAGTGCTGCACCCTTGGCGGCCTGGGTTCCGGCCGACACCAGTTCGTCACGGTCGAGGGCACGTCTGGACGAAATCGCGTACCGACGGGCGGCGCGCAACGCGAGCTCGCGGCAATGTGCCTGCGGCGATCCGAGTTCGACTCGATACGACTGTGCGGCCTCCAGATGCCGAGCGATCATCTCGTCGGCGTCGAACGCCGCGCTTGGCCCGCCCGCATCCACCCAGTCGGCAAGTCGCTCATGCAGATCCGCGCGGTCCGACTTCAGGAGGCGACGGTAGGCGACGTCCCGGATCAACACGTGGTGGAAGCGCCACACCGGCTCGTCACCGATGTACGACCCGCTCGGCTGCATCAGCTCGAGTAGGCGAAGCCGGTTGAGCGACAACATGACTGCACGCAATCCGCCGGCAAGCGCACCGACAGCGGCGGGGGAGAAGTCGCTGCCGACCACTGACGCGACTTCGAGGATGCGCCGATCGATGGCGTCGAGGCGTTCCAGCCGTGACGCGAGCAGCGCCTGGATCGTCGGCGGAATGGAGATGGCGTCGACATCGATGGTGAGCCGCCACCCGCGGGGCTGTTCGACGAGCACTCCGTCGTGGACGAGCATGCCGATCAGCTCGCGGACAAACAGCGGATTCCCACCGGTCGACGACGGCAGCCGGCCCAGCAGGTCGCTCGGTAGGGCGGTCGTTCCCAGCACCTTGACCGCCAGTTCCGCGGTATCCGCCGCGTCGAGGCCGTCGAGATGCACCGCTTCTGCCACCCACCGACTCGCGGTCACGAGATCGGGTCGCATCTCGCGAAGCTCGGGTCTGGCCAGGGCCAGCACCAGCACGGGCGCCTCCTGCACCCACTCGACGAGATGCTCGATGAAGTCCAGCAGTAGCGCATCGGCCCATTGGATGTCGTCGAAGACCACCAACACCGGCGCGTCAGCTGCCAACACCTCGATGAGCCGGCGCAGCGCCCAGAAATTCTCTTCGACCGAGCCCGCCACACCGGTGGCCAGACCGTTGAGGTCGTGCAGCAGCCGGTCACGCTCGGGAGTGTCTGCGGGAACGTCGCTTTCGAGATCACGGCCGCGCAGCATCTCGATCATCGGGGCGAGCGCGACCGTTCCTTCGACGTCACAGCGCGCCTCGACGACACGGGCGTCGCTTCGAGCCGCAATGAATTCAGCGGCCAATCGGCTTTTGCCGACGCCGGGATCGCCGACAACGGTGACCATTTGCGCCGCGCGTGAGGTGATGGTGTCGTCGAGAACGGGCACCAGGCGCCGCATCTCGTCTGACCGTCCGACGAACGGCACGGTGTCGGACTCCGAGCGGCGGCCGAGCCATCGGTACACCGCCACCGGCGCGGTGCGGCCCTTCACCGGTACCTCGCCGAGCGCTTCGTAGCCGTGCCGGCCGCGGGTCGCCCGCCATGTCTCCTCACCCACCACGACGTGGCCGCGCGGACATCCGGCCTCCAGTCGGGCGCCAACGTTCAGCGCGTCGCCGACCAGATCGGCGTCGCCGGCCCCGACGACGACCTCACCGGTGTTCACCGCGACGCGCAGCGCCAGGTCGACACCGTGGGTGGCGGCTACCCGCTCGGCAAGGTCGACGAAACGCTCCTGCAGGGCGACCGCGGCATCGACGGCGTGGGCGGCGTCGTCGGGTCCGATCTCGGGGACACCCCAGACCGCCATGAACCCGTCGCCGATGTACTTGGTGACACCGGCGCGGTGCCGCCGCGCGGTCGACCGCAGCAGGTCGTGGTAGCGACCGATGACTTCGCGGGCAGTTTCGGCGTCCACTTGCTCCTCGAAACTGGTCGACCCGGCGAGATCGGCGAACATCACGGTCACGGTCTTACGCACCGGACCCGCATCCGGAACATCCTGTGTCACCGCGCTTTCCAGGGGCGCTCCGCAGCCGCGGCAGAACCGGGCGGTCGCGCTGGCCTCCACGCCACATGTCTCGCACACGCGGGCCATTGATGCGCCGCACTCCTCGCAGAACCGGGCGTCCTCCTCATTGGCCGTACCGCATGCCACGCACCGGCGGCGCTGCTCGACCATGATCAGTCCGGCCTCAACGAGAAGCAGTCGTGGTCCTCGATCGCGGTGACGGCGCGGTCGAGCATCGAGCGGAGCAGAATCAATTGGCGGTCGTTGGCGATGTCGATTCGGCCCGCGCCGATCACCGGATAGCTGAAGCACCACGCGGTGGTCAGCCGGTAATCACGACGCAATTGTTCTGCAGAGTAATCGATTCCCTGCTCAGCGAGGCGCTCGGTGTAGCGCTGCAGCAGCTGGTCCTCGCAGCTGCGCCTGGTGTCGGCGGTGAGGCTCTGGCTGAGGAAGTAGCCGACGTCGTAGGCGCCGCGACCTTTCGCGGTGACCTGCCAGTCCAACGCCGTCAGCGGTGGGTCGTCGGCTTCGACGGCGAAGAACAGTTGGTCCAGCCGCAGATCGCCGTGCAGGAAGGTGCGCGGCGGACGTGTCAGCTCGGTCAGCAACCACGGTATCAGCGACGGCATCCGCTCACCGAAATCCCGTGCCGCAGAGGATAGTTCAAATCCCACGCGGTCGAGGAAAACGGGCCATCCCGCCGTGAAGTTGCTGACCGCCACTGCTGGGAACGGTCCGGTGTCGTACGGCGTCAACCAGGACAGCGACTCCAGGCGATCGTTGTGCCACCAGTGCGCGTGGTGTCGGGCGATCGCGTCGATCACGATCTCGGCGTCCGCCGCAGTGCATCCGACGGTCTGGTCGGCGGTCCGAAGCCGCTGCAGGTCTTCGAGCACCAGGACGAAGTCGTGGGTGGCTTCGTCGAAGGCTGCGAAATACGGTCTTGCGGGCGGCAGCGGGTTCGCAACTCCGATCTGTTCGTAGAACCGGACTTCGCGTAGGTAGAAATCGCCGGCTTCGCAGATGTTTCTCCGCGCTCTGGTGTCCAGCGTCGGCAGTTTCACCACAACCGAAGCCGGCACATCCTGGCCGCCGTCCAGGTGCGCGCGGAACAACCGGCCGAGCAGTCCGACGCCGATCGCGATCTGTTCGACCTCGCACGCGTGCACGTCGGCGTGCAACGCGTCACTGAGCCACGCAGGGGTCACGCAAGCGGAATCGACCGGAATAGTCGGCATACGCATCGCCCCCCTTGCGGCGCCACCAAACGAATCAATCGTACGAGATGGGCTCGCTGTCAGGGCGGAGAACAGGCAGCTGGTTATTGCATCAGCAATCACTCACGCAATCGATTTCGCGACTCGTGCCACTCGAGTAGGCCATTTGGCCGATGTTTCGCCGTCGCTGGGGCCTCACGCTGGCTAACATGAGCCAGACCGACTGGAGCGACCTCGGCATGACGGAGCTACTGCCCACAGGCATGGTGACGCTGCTTCTTGCCGACGTCGAGGGGTCCACCCGGCTGTGGCAGAGCCGATCTGAGGAGATGACGGCGGCGGTCACGCGACTGGACGCGGTGCTGGCCGAGGTGGTCGCCTCCCATCACGGCGTCCGCCCCGTCGAGCAAGGCGAGGGTGACAGCTTCGTGCTGGCCTTCGCGCGCGCCAGCGATGCGGTCGGATGTGCCCTGGATCTGCAGTTGGCGCCATTGGCGCCGCTGCGACTGCGGGTCGGGGTGCACACCGGTGAGGTGCAGTTGCGCGACGAGGGCAACTACATGGGCTCGACGATCAACCGCGCTGCGCGCCTGCGGGATCTGGCCCATGGCGGTCAGACGGTGCTCTCCGGGGCGACCTACGAGATGGTGGCGGATCGACTTCCGGATGGGGTGTGGGTGCGCGAACTCGGTTCTCATCCGCTGCGGGACCTGCCCCGTCCCGAACGGGTGGTGCAGTTGTGCCATCCCGATCTGTGCAACGAGTTCGCACCGCTACGAGCTGCGAAACCCACTGCAGCACAGAATCTTCCGGTGCATCTCACCAGGTTTGTCGGGCGCGGCGCCCAGATCGCCGACGTGAGTCGATTACTCGACGAAAACCGACTGGTGACGCTGACCGGTGCGGGCGGCGCGGGTAAGACCCGGTTGGCGATCGAAGTCGCGGGTCAACTTCATGTGCCCGACGGTGTCTGGTACGTCGACCTGTCACCGATCACGCATCCCGAGGTGGTGCCCGTCGCGGTCGCGCGTGCATTGGGCCTACCCGATCAACCGGGTCGCTCGACCGACGACACGCTGATCCGGTTCATCGGTGATCGGCAGTTGTCGATCGTGCTCGACAACTGTGAGCACCTTCTGGACGCCAGCGCCTCGATGATCGGCACCCTCCTCGGCGCGTGCCCTGAACTGAAACTGCTGACCACGAGTCGGGAACCGTTGGGGATCCCAGGGGAAGTGACATTCGTGGTGCCATCACTGTCGCTGGACGACGAGGCGATCGAATTGTTCACTGACCGCGCCAGGCGAGCACAGCCCGAATTCGCCGTCGCCGAACACAATGCCGCGACGTTGGGGGAAATCTGCCGACGCCTCGATGGCATGCCGTTGGCCATCGAACTCGCCGCCGCGCGGGTGCGGGCGCTGACGCTCGACGAAATCCTCGACGGATTGCACGATCGCTTCCGTTTGTTGACCGGCGGGGCCCGTCGATCGGTGCGGCGCCAGCAGACGCTGCACGCGTCGGTGGACTGGTCGCACGCGTTGCTGACGGATACTGAACGGACGCTGTTCCGTCGACTGGCGGTCTTCCTGGGCGGATTCGATCTGGAGGCCGCCCACGCCGTCGCCGGGGATGACGGCGCGCAGCGCTATCAGATACTCGACCAACTCAGCCTACTCGTCGACAAGTCTCTGCTGACGACCGAAAACGCCAGCGGCAGAACGCGATACCGGTTCCTGGAGACCGTGCGCCAATACGCTCTGGAGAAGCTGGGCGAATCGGGGGAGGCCATAACGCTGGGTGACAGGCACCGCGATTACTACACCGCGTTGGCGGCCGGTCTGGACTCGCCGGGTGACGTCGCAGACGCACGGCGGCTGGAACATGTGCAAACCGAGTTCGACAACCTCAGGGGCGCCTTCGCATGGAGTCTGGAGAATGAGGCGAGCGAACCCGCTCTCAGGCTCGCAACGTCGCTGTTGCCGCTGTGGTTTTGCAGGTGGCGTCACCGTGAAGGTCTGGCTTGGCTGGCCGCCGCCCTCGCCGCAAAAACCTCAAAGGACGATCCGGCGCGCGTGCGAGCGCTGGCGTATCAAGGCATGCTGATGTGCTTCACCGGCATCGCCGGAGGCATGCCGATCGTTGACGAGGCGCTTGCGCTGGCACGGCAGATCGGGGAATCCCACGTTCTGATCAGCGCTCTCATCGCGCACGGTGTCGGGTATGCGCAAGACGCTGGGACAGCTAGTGCTGATTTCGGGGAAGCCGCCACTCTCGGTCGCGAACTCGGCGATCAGTGGCGGTTGAGTCAGGTGCTCGGCTGGCAAGTGATGGCAGCTATGGCCGTCGGCGACCACGCTGCGATCGAAGCGGTGGCGCGCGAAGGCAGTGCGCTGGCCGATGCGATAGGCGACGGTTACAACGCACGGATATGCCGGCTGGGTGTGTGCAACGCGCATACGTATCGCGGGGAAGTGAATCAGGCGGTCGAAAAATTGTCCGACGCACTGGCAGAAGCAATGACTGCACGCGATCCGTTCTGCGTGTTGACCGCCCAGCTGAATCGGCTCTTCGCGCTGGCTTGGCGGGGCGACGTGGATGGCGCTCAAAGGGTGCTGGATGTGCTTCTCAGCGAACAGGTTTCACTCGGCGACCTCGTCGACCGGGTGGTGCACTCAGGGATCGGGCTGTTGTGTCAGGCGGCCGGCGATGCCGTCGCCGCGCGCGACGCTTATGCAGTGGCGCTGCAGCGCACGCCGCTGACGCCGCAGACCGTGTCCACCTATGTCGTTGCAGCGCTGCCGTTGGCGGTGCTTGGAGATCTTCCGGCGGCCCGTCGCCTGGCTGACGAAGTGGTAGCGGCGTCGACGGGTATCTCGTTGGTCGCAGCGCTGGCGTCCCGGGCTCGCGTGGCGCTCGCCCAAGCCCAGCCGGAGCATGCCGACCTCGACGCCCGAGAAGCGCTGGCCCTCGGTGCCGAATGCCACGGCTACGTGATGATTCCGGACACCTTCGATTGCCTCGGCTACCTCGCGAGCGATGCCGGCAACCACCCCGAAGCAGCTCGGCTGTTCGGTATGGCCGACGCCGCTCGGCGCCAAACGGGCATCGCCCGATTCAAGATATTCGACGACGAGCACGAGCGTCGATTCGCAGTCGTTCGAGACGCTCTGGGCGACAACGACTTCCAATCAACCTGGGATGAAGGGGCGACGCTGACCATCGAGGAGGCGATCGCCTACGTCGGCCGTGGACGTGGCGAGCGCAAACGGCCGTCAAAGGGTTGGGCATCGCTGACCCCCACCGAACTCAACGTCGTCCGGCTTGCCTGTGACGGCCTCGGCAACAGGGAGATCGCGGCCCGGATGATCGTCTCGCCCCGCACTGTGCAGGCGCATCTGTCGCACGTCTACTCGAAGCTGGGCGTCACCTCACGTGTGCAACTGGCACAGGAGGCCAGCCGGCACTAAACCGGCACCGGCTCCTTCGGCTTCACCCACACCGGGTCGATGCCGTCGTCGAGGCGACCGTCGGCCTTGGCGTCGAGGTAGCGGAAGTAGAGCACGCTGAACACCACGATGAGCATCAGACACCAGCCGTAGGTGAACTTCATGTACTCCAGATACCGCCCGGTCGTCGGCCAGTGACCGAGCAGCCACCGGTCGGCGCTCATGAACCCGTAGATCGCCAGCCACGCAGGCCAATTGCGGATCACCGAATTCGGTAGCACCACCGTCATCAGGAACGGGAACAGCATCATCGAGTAATAGCCCTGGCCCAGCGACAGCACCAGATACGACGTGATCAGCAGCACGCCCGATGACGTCGCCATCCAGAACAGCGGGTCACGGGTGCGGTAGTAGCGGTACAGCAGCCACAGGCTGACCACGGCCAGCGCCAGGAATGCGATGCGCAGCAACAGGATCAGCCACGGCGGCAGGCCGTAGTAGGTGCCGTTGCCGTCGATCGAGCTGTTGAAATAGTCGCGCGTCTTGAAGATGTACCGCAGCGTGCCGGTGACGAAGTTCATCGGGTCGGCGACCAACGGCCACGCGACCGCGTTGAAAATCAGCGGCATCAGGAACGCGGTCACCAGCGCGCGCCACTGCCGGTTCAGCAGCGGCAGTAACAGCAGCGGGCCCAGCAGCGGTTTGACCACCAGCGTCAGCCCGATCGCCACCCCGGCCCACCACTGGTGGTTCACCTTGCCGTCAAGCAGCCACCGGAAGAACAGCACCTCCAGCAGCAGGATGCAGCCGTTGATGTTGCCGAAAACCAGTGTGTTGATCACGCTTTCGGTGCAGAACATCGCGACGAGCAGCGCAGGCAACGCCACCGATGTCCACGAGAACTTGAACAACTGCACCAGCAGGACCGCCGCGATGATGATCGCGATCGTGTTGAACGTAATGAACCAGTAACGCGACGCGTCGACGGGCAGGTAGCCGAAGGGCGCCATGATCAGCGTTCCGCCCGGCGGATACAGGTAGTGCGGGTCGACGTAATCGAAGTGCTCGTTGTAGATGTCCCAGCCCATTTTGAAGTTGACGACCGCGCGGTACACCGGGCCGTAGTCGTCGGTGATGTAGCCGTTGGTGGCCAGCACATAGCTGCGATGGATGATCATCAGGATCGCCAGCGGCCACAGGATGGACCGCAGCACGACTGCGACGCTTGGCGCTGAGGTACGGGGCGCGAACGCTTTCAACAGGCCGGTTCGAATGGAGTCAAGAGCCGCCACCAGCGCACCGTACACCGATCAACCCGCGGGCCCGTGTCAGGCCGGGCAGTAGGTGTCGGTGGGCGGCAGGTTACCGCTATTCAGGTAACCGATCACCGGCGGCAGCGCGCACTCCGAGTAGATGCTGGCGCCGTGCCCGATGCCCTGCCACATCACCCGCTTGCTGGTGGTGCCCGCGTTGATCATCGTCGCGCCGACCGCGGCCACGCCCTCGTTGCCGACGATCGGATCGTTCTGCACGCCTAGCAGCATCACCGGGATCTTGAGGTTCTTCGGGTCCTGCGGTGCCGAACCGCTCGGCCAGTTCATGCACTTGACCAGGCTGAGCGCGCCGACAGCGCCGAACTGCGGATAGAGCTTGGGCCAGGCGACCACCAACTCGCGGGCCCGGTCGGGCGTTGGCCGGTTCAGCGCGTCGCTGCAGCCGTTGACGAACTGGCCGTCGGTCTGGCGCAGGTTCTCGGCGGCCGTGATGAGGTTGGTCATCTGGTTGGTGTTGCCGCTGCGGGCCGCCGCGACGGCGGCGGCCAGGTCGTTGCCCGAGTTGACCCGGTCGCCGCGCGGATAGGCCAACGCCGTCGAAATCGCGGCGGCGACCGCCGCGACCGACGCGCCGCCCGGCCCGCTGCCGTTTCGTGCCGAGTCCAGCAGGGCGTCGATCGCGCCCTTGGGATCCGGCGCCAACGGGCAGTTGGTGGCCAGACACTGCGCGGCCCAGGCGTCCAGCGCGGCCTGTTCACCCTTGATCCGCTGCTCGGTCGCAGCCTCGGCGGCGATGCCCAGCGGCAGCGGCGAGTCCAACACCAGTCGGGCGACCTTGTTCGGATGCGAGCCGGCGTAGGCGAGCGCGACCTGCGCGCCGTTGCCGACACCCAACAGCGCAATGGTCGGCACGTCCCAGGTGCTGCGCAGCCGCTCGATGTCCTCCGCGGCGTGCGAGTTGTCGTACGCGGAGTCGCCCGGCGCGATGGTGTCGGTGCAACTGGTGGTGGCCGTCTGCGTAATCGCGCCAAGGTTGGCGACCGGGTCGTCGCCGGATTGGAACTGCGCCTGGTCGATCATCTCCTGGCGGTCGTAGAGGTCGCGGCAGTCCAGCGCCCCCGACATGCCGGTGCCGCGGCGGTCGACCGCCACGATCGGACGCGACTTGAGCACGTCGGCGCCAGCGCGGTTCAGCCATACCGGTAACTGCGTCGACGACGGCAGGTCCGATCCGGTGGTCATCACCAGCGGCCCGGCGTCCTTGGGCGTCTGCACCGAGGTGGCCCGCACGACGCCGATACTGACGGTCCCGGTCGCGCCGTTGATCGGGTCGAGGTCGGCGTCGTAGCTGGCGCAGTCCAGCTTCACACCAGGAATCGCCTGCACGGCAGCCTCGCTGAAGACGCGCGACGTGCAGTCGCGCCACGACAAGTCGTTCTTCGGCGCCTCGATCGGCGGCGGACCCGACGCCGCCTTCGTGGTCTGAGGCGCCCCCTGAGGATGCGCACCCGCGTCGGTGGCGTAGCGGGGATTGGCGGCAAGCCCTGGTGCGCACGCGGCGACGAAAGCCATGACGGTTGCCAGGCTCATGGCCTGGACGAGGTGACGACGCCGACGCATGCCGACCAGGGTACTGATGGTCGGCTCACCCCCCCTTGACGTAGCGGGTGTAGAGGTAGCCGTCGTCGTCGGTGAGCAGATGGGTGCGACGCATCCTGGTGCGCACCTGCCCCGGACCGGTGGCGATGCGGCGGGCCGCGCCGCCGACGAGGATCGGCGCGATGGTCAAGCACAGCTCGTCGAGCAGACCGTCTTCGATCAGCGAGCCGAGGAACAGCGGGCCGCCCTCGGACAGCACCCGGTACAGCCCGCGCTCGGCGAAGATGTTCAGCACGGTGGCGCCGTCGACGCTGTCGGACTGCGGACCGGACGCGTCGATGACCTCGGCCACCGAGCCGAGTCTGCGCCGGGTGGCGTCGACGGACCGGCGGCTGGTCAGGATCAACGGCGGCACCTCGGTGCGGGTGAAGAACAACGCGGCCGGATCCAGGTCGCCGGATTGGGTGACGACCGCGATCGGCGGGACCTCGGCCTGGCCGCGGCGCTGCCGCTCCTGTCGAGCGGCGACCGAAAGCTGCGCGCCGGAGTAGTTCTCGACCCGCACCGTGGCGGCGCCGACCAGAATCACGTCGGCGGCGTGCCGCATCAGCGCGAAGACCGCGCGGTCCCCGGCGCCGGCGAGGCCACCGGCCTTCCCGTCGTCGGTGGCGCCGCCGTCCAGGCTCGTGATCATGTTGCCGCGCACCCAACAGGACTGCAGACCGTCGGGATAGGCGTAGAAGTCGGCGAGCCGGCGCTCCTCCACCGATTCGGTGGAGCCGAGCACTGTGAGCTGTATCCCGGCAGTGTCGTCAGCCATACGCAGAATTGCAGCACGTCGCTAAGGTGCGAGCATGCACGGGTCCAGCGGGGTGGCACATCTGGTCGATCGGCACCCCAGCGTCACACCCGAGCGTTTGATCGCCCAGTTGATTCCGCCGCCGACGTTCTCCGACGTCAGCTTCGAGACCTACAAACCCGATCCCGCCGAGCCGACGCAGGCGGCAGCCGTGCAGGCCTGCCGGCAGTTCTGCGAGCAGGCCGTCGAGCGGCGGGCCGGCAAGAAGAAACTCTTCGGCAGGCGCGAGGCGCTGCCCGGGGTGGGCATCTACCTCGACGGCGGGTTCGGCGTCGGCAAGACGCATCTGCTGGCGTCGTCGTATTTCGAGCTGCCCGGGCCCAAGGCGTTCGCGACGTTCGGCGAGATGACGCAACTGGCCGGGGTGTTCGGCTTCGTCGAATGCATCGAGCTGCTGGCCGATTACACCGCGGTGTGTATCGACGAGTTCGAGCTCGACGACCCGGGCAACACCACGCTGATCTCGCGGCTGCTGTCGGAGTTGGTGGCGCGCGGGGTGTCCGTCGCTGCGACGTCGAACACGCTGCCCGATCAGCTCGGTGAGGGCCGCTTCGCCGTGCAGGATTTCTTACGTGAAATCCAGGCGTTGGCAAGCATTTTCACGTCGGTGCGGATCGACGGGCCGGATTACCGGCACCGCGACCTACCGCCCGCGCCTGTGCCGCCGAGCGATGCGGAAGTCGCGTCGCGGGCCGCGGCGGTGCCGGGCGCGACGCTCGACGATTTCGACGCGCTGTGCAAGCACCTGGCGACCATGCACCCGTCGCGCTATCTGACCCTGATCGAGGGTGTCACCGCGGTGTTCATCACCGGAGTGCATCCGATCGACGATCAGAACGTCGCGCTGCGGTTGGTGTCGCTGACCGACCGGCTCTACGATGCGGGCACTCCGGTGGTGGCGTCGGGGACCAAGCTGGACACCATCTTCTCCGCGGAGATGCTGGCGGGCGGCTTCCGGAAGAAGTATCTGCGCGCGACGTCGCGCTTGTTGGCGTTGACGGCGGCCGGCCAGACTTCCGGCGAGCAGGGCCCACACCGCCGTCAGGGACGCTAGGGGAGTGGGCGCACCATCACGTAGTCGTTCTCGACGCCGGTGCCCAGCTGAAATGTCTTGGTGCCGTTCACGGTAAACCCGTGCTTGGCGTAGAACCGCTGCGCGCGCCGGTTCAGCTGGTTGACGCCCAGCCACACGCATTTGGCATCGTGTTCGGCCGCGTACTGCACCGCCGCGGTCATCAGCGCCGCGGACACGCCCGCGCCGTGACTGTCAGCCAGCACGTAGATCTTCGACAGCTCGACGGCCGGACGCAGTGTCACCGCTCGCTGCACGTCGTCATCGTCGGGGACGCCGCGAATCAGCATGGCGTAGCCCGCAATTCGGCCCGCGAACCGTGCCACCAGCACCGCCCGATCCGGATCGGCCAGGTACTCCCGGAATCGCGCCTGCGACAAGTTCTCGGCGATGAAGGCCGCGATGTTCTCCTGCGTCGCCTCGGGGGGGCAGGCCAGCGGGAAGGTGGCGGCGGCGACGTCGGCCAACTCAGGCAGGTCGGCCTCGGCGGCCGCGGCGACGTCAATCGACACGGCTCTACGGTAGCGGTGCCCCCGGCTGCCACAGATTCCACTGCGCCAGGTGCGTACCCGTCGACGGGTTGATCAGCACGACGTTGGTCACCAGCGCGCGGTACACCTGCCAGTACACCGCGCCGTCGACCGTCGACCCCGGCGGCGCGTTCGTCAGCGCGTGTTCCAACGCGTCGGGCGCGTCGGTGTGCTTGGGCACATACGCGTCGGCGTACGGGGTGACGCCGTTGAACGAGAACGCGACCGCCATCGCGTACGGGTTGGGCGCCTGGATGGTGTGGATGGTGATCGGCGCCTTCCACGGGCCGCCCTGGTTGATCCACCGCGGCGAACCGGTCGCCACGTAGCCCGGCGGCGGGGGATCGACGGGCAACACGTCATGGACGGTCACGTCGGCCACGATGCCCTTGAACTCGACACGCAGCGTCTCGCCGATGCTGCCGATCGGCGTGCCTTCCGCCGAGGCAGGGGGAGCCGAGAGTCCGACGACGGCCGCCACCAGGGCGACGAGGAGCACGAGGCAGCGGCGCATCAACGCATGATGGCACAAACTGAAACGTGTTACAGCCAGTTGGTCGTCAGGACGCGGCTACCCCGAGGCCGCCGACCTTGTCGATCCGGATGCGGGTGAGCAGACCTTCCGGCGCGTTGGGCGGCGGGAAATGCTCGTCGCTGCCCAGCATCACCTTGGCCAGTTTCTTCAGCAGCGCGGGCGCGCCGCCTTCGACGATGCGCGCCGTCCCGGTGATCGACAGGTAGGGGGTCTGCTGGCCCGGATGTTTGGTGGACAGGATCGTGACGGCCACCCGCGGGTCGCGTCGGACGTTGCGGGTCTTCTGGTACTCGTGCAGGTGCGCGGCGACCAGTTCGTCGCCGTCGGGTGTCGATTCCAGAGCCACCCAGACGACGGTGGCCTGCGGGCTGCCGTCGGGGTTGATCGTGACAAGTGTCGCGTCGGTGCCCTCGCCGATGAGCTCGCGGGCCGCGTCGTTGAGTTTCATGAACCACTTCTACCGTCGCGCCCGCGTATTCATTCCCGCCGTCACGCGGCCTCGAGGTCCAGCAGTGTCGACTTGGCCACCGGTCCGCCGACGTACTGTCCGGTCGACCCGTCCGACCGCACGACGCGGTGGCAGGGGATCACCACCGGTAACGGGTTGTGTGCGCACGCGGTGCCGACGGCACGGACCGCCTTCGGGTTTCCGATCGCGGCGGCCACCGTCGCATAGCTTTCGCGGTGGCCGTAGCCGATCTCGCGCAGGTGTTCGATCACGTTGCGGCGGAAACCGTCTGCCAGCCTCAGGTCGACAGGCACGTCGAAGGCAGTGCGCTGTTTGGCGAAATACTCGTCGATCTGGCGTGCCACGGTGTCCAGCCGTGCCGGCGCGCGCAGCACCCGCGGGCTGATCCGCTCGGCGAGAGCGTGCAGCACTGCGTCGTGCCCTTCGACGTCGTAGGCCACCCGGACCAGTCCGGCGGTGGTGGCCGCCAGCAGCAGTGTGCCGACCGGCGTGTCGAGGGTGCGGTAGGCGACGTCGAGCAGATGGGCGGCGTCGGCGTCGCGTTCGAGTCGCTGGTGCAGCCGGGCCAGCGCGCCGTCGTCGGCGGCCAGGTCGTCAAAAAGGTTGGCGGTCATGCTGTTTCGTCCTCGCGGTAGTACTTCCGGAGTGTCTTGAGTCCGTCGGCGGCGGCTCGGCGCGCGGCGTCGGGGGAGTTGCCGATCAGTTCACCGATTTCGGCGAACGGCAGGCCGGCGATGTGGTGGTAGGCCAGTGCCTGGCGTTGTTTGGTCGGCAGCCGTTCGAGCGCGGCCCACAGGTCGGGGTCGCGCGTCGCGGGATCGGCGTGGGCGGCGGGCCGTTCGGGCAGGGTGTCGGTGGGCATGGGGCGCCGCGAGCGGGCGCGCCCGACGTCGATGGCCCGGCGGTGGGCGATCGTGACCAGCCAGGCCTCGACGTTGGCGTCGGCGGGCAGATCCGGGTACGCCCGCAGCGCCGAAAGGAACGTCTCCGACCAGGCGTCCTCGGCGTCGGTAGGGCCGAGCACGGCCCGGCAGACGCGCAGCACGGTCGCACCGTGCTCGGCCACCACGTCCTCGAACGGTCGCACCCTCACATCATGAAGACGTCGCGACGGTCGCGGACGTGAGATCAGCCTTTCGTCAGCGACTCGAGCGCGGCAACCAGTTCGCGCTCGAAGCGGTCCCGGTCGACGCCGACCCGATGCAGCGTGCCGTCGTCGTCCTCGGCTTCGTACAGCGCCAGCAGAATGTGTTCGGTGCCGACGTAGTTGTGGCCCAACCGAAGTGCTTGGCGGAAGGTCAGTTCCAACGCTTTCTTGGCCTGTCCGTTGAACGGGATCAGGGTGGGCACGTTGTCGGCGCGCGGCGGCAGCGCGATGGCCTTGGTGACGCTGTCGGCGTCGATGCCCTGTCCGGCCAGCAGCTTGGCGGCCAGGCCGTCCGGGTCTGCGAACAGGCCGAGGACCAGATGGTCGGTGCCGATCTCGTTGTTGCCTGCTTCGCCCGCCTTGTTCTGCGCGACGACGATCACGTTGCGGGCGCGGGGCGTGAATCGGCCGAATCCGGCATTCGGGTCGAGTAAGGCGTCCGCCTTGGGCACGAACCGCTTCTGGGCCGCCTGCTTGGTCACACCCATGCACTGGCCGATCTCGGTCCACGAGGCGCCGGACTTGCGGGCTTGGTCGACGAAGTGGCCGATCAGGTGGTCGGCGATGTCGCCGAGGGCGTCGGCGGCGATGACGGCGTCGGTGAGTTGATCGAGCGGTTCGTCGTGGGCCGTCTTGATCGCGGTGATGAGGTCGTCGAGGCGGACGGGGTTGGCGATTTTGACTGGCTCGGTCATGCCGTCAACTCTAGGTTGACGACTGGGATTCGTCAACCTTCGGTTGACGCGGCGGCGGGACGCAGGCGGTTTGGGATGGCGGTCGCCGGGTATCACACGGCTAATGCCGAATTATGTCGAACCCTCTGTTGCGCAGCCCCGCACGCTGCGCCGGGCAATCGCGTTCATCCACGAAAACGCTCACCGGGACATCGGTCTGAGCGACATCGCCGCCGCCATCAACGTCACCCCGCGGTCGGTCCAATACACGTTTCGCCGTCATCTCGGCACGACGCCATTGGAGTATCTGCGCAATGTCCGCCTCGACCGGGCGCACCGGGATCTGCTGGCCGCCGATCCGTCCGTGGACACTGTGATGGCCATCGCCGGGCGGTGGCGGTTCAGCCACGCGGGCCGGTTCAGCATCGCCTATCGCGAGGCGTTCGGGACTCCGCCGAGTCGAACGCTGCGCGGCGCATAACGGGGGTTACCGCGGGAAAAAACCCTCGCGGGTGAAGAAGCCGGGCTGCCAACCTTGGCCGCCGAGGCACAGCAACGGACGGCCGTCGGGAGCCTGGGCCGCGGCTTGTGGCTTCGGGCACGGCGAGCCGACCTCTTGCACGCCGAACAGCTCATAGGTCGTCACCCAGAACCCGGTGGTCACGGGCGGCCATTGGTTCTCGATCCACCGGCATTGCAGGGCCTCGCCGCCGGGGCCGCGCCCGAACGTGAACAACTCCATGTTGTCGCACGGCCCGGCGAGATGGGCGTCGTAGTTCATTCCCGGCACGTCGGTGTCGTAGTGCGTGGGTTTGTCGAAATACAAGTTGTCGCCGTTGTCGGCGAATGCGGTCGGCGCTGCGCTGACAGCGGCACCGGCGATCGCCGCGGCGGCGAGAAGTACACGAATCATGTCCCACCCTCTGGTCGTCCTGACCGGTTGGTCTCCGCGAAGCCTAGCGGTTGCGCCCTGGCCAGTGAACAGTTTCCGGCTGGTCAGCGGATGACGACGTCGAGGGGAATGTCGAACCGCTCGTGGGTGCCGTCGAGTCGGAAGCTGTAGATGTGCCGGCCTCCGCCGGGCTCCATCGGAAGCGCGAACTGGGTGAGCACCATGAATTTCATGGCGCTGGGCAATTGGAAACTCGTCGACCAGGCCGGTGCCCAACGCTGACCCGTCGGGCCCAGCGCGTCGACGTGCAGGGTGTAGTGGCTGCCGATGTCGCGGCGCCCGGTGTCGCACAGCACGACACAATTCGACTGGAAACTGGTCGCGCCTGCGGGGACGGTGGTGCTCGCCCAGAAGCCGCCCTCGACGTTGAGCATGTCATCGACGACCTCGGCCTTGTTCGCGAAGAAGGCTCCCGCTAGCCGCATGTCTGTGGAAATTACCCGAAGTGACAGCAAACAATCGGATGAACTGGATCAGTTGAGTCGTAGGGCGAATGCTGCGCGCAGCAATACCGCGCGGGCCTTCAGTAGAAGGATGAGGACGGCCGCAAGCCCCCCGACCAGTCGGCCATTCACATTGCGGCGCGTCGCGGCCGGGGCCGGTCTTGGTGGCGGTGGGATTCGGCGCCGACCCGTTCAGCGTGACGCCCGAGTTCGCGATCGAACTCGCCGGCGGACTGCTCGTCGCGGCCATCGCGTCCCGCGACGTGGAGACGCACCCGCAGGATGCGTGATGAGCCAGAGCAACTGGCGTTCTGGGGTATGCCGCAGCGGCGCCGTCGACCGGGCCGGCGGTCGCGGCGGGCCCGGTTCGATCGCGCGCTCGACACGATGCTGATCTACCCCGATGTGTCCGCGGGAGCCGGTCCGACGAACGAGCGCTCCGACCCGTCTTTGTGGATTCTGATCGGCGACGACGACTGGAAAGACCCTTTGCTCAACAGCGTCGGAATGGCCGCGTTCGGCTTGTACTGGCGCGCGCTCTCCTGGGCGAAGGACCAGACCCGCGGCCGCGATTTCCTCGCCGCCGAATCCGTGCTCGGCGACTTGGAATCCTGGTTCATCCCGGAGCGGGAAGTGCGCGGCGTGAAAGCGACTCGTGCGGCCAACGATCTGGTCGAAGCGAGGATCTGGGCGCGGGTACAGGGTAGCTGCCGGCATATGCATCTGCGCGATGAGAACAAGCCGAAGACGGTCTACGAGAAACGTTCGAGGGAGACAAGCCACAAGCGTGAACAGCGCGCGCCTCGCCCGGGCGACGATGCTGCCGGCGGGTGGTGGATGCGTTTGCTGGAAAGTGCTTGTCCTAGCGGGACTCCGGGTGGGACAGACGTATGGCTGTGTTCGACCTTGCCACACGCGCACAAGCTGTCACCTGCACATTGTCCCAGCGGGACATACGGGTACGTCTCGAAATCACGACGGCTTGTGTCAGCGATGAGTCTGCACCACGTGACCGCTGCCGTTTTCACGGCGCGACCGTCCAGCCCCGAACAGACAACCCAAGCAGCGAGACACATCCCGGCCCGTCTGTCCTGTTTTCAAACTGCCCGGAGCAGGATATGCGGGCCCTTCGCCGAGCGATCTTGGACATTGACGAGTTCCTGGAAGCGAACCCTAGGTACCGCTGAGGGAAACCGTCGGGGGATGCCGCGTGCTTACGTCGAAGGCTCGCATGGTGTTCACACACTCCCGGGCCGCCCACTTCACTTACCCAAGGGCCGACATAATCGCTACCCGCGTTTCGAGAAACGCAGGACGCGGTATGGAACTGGGGGGTGCTTATTTGCTATCGGCAGAGCGGCTCAATTGACAGGACCGCGGAGGGGGATGCAAGGAAATGAGTGCATATCGGACCCTGGTAGTTGGCACCGACGGCTCGGACACGTCGTTGCGTGCGGTGGATCGCGCAGCCGCGTTCGCGGCGCAAAATAATGCGACGTTGATCATCGCGATGGCGTCCTTGCCCAATGTGGACAAGGGAGGCTGGGGAAGACCAGCCCGTCCGGACCGTGTGATTGATGGTCGCTCCGAGGTCGTCCTCGCGGCCGAGGGCGACTACAAGACGCACGGGATGGCACCTATCTATGCGGCCCTGCTGGAGGCCCGCGACCGGGCCAGGGCGGCTGGGGCGAAGAACATCGAGATGCGACCGATTCCGCTTCCTCATGTCGGTGGTGCAGCGCGGGCCTTGTCCCGCCTCGCCGACGAGGTTAAGGCCGATCTGTTGGTGGTTGGCAACGTGGGATTGGGCACGCGCAGCGAGAAGTGGCTTGGCTCGGTGCCCGGCAACGTCTTGGCCAGGGCCAAAGGCAAGACCGTCGATGTGCTGATCGTCCACACCACCGACTGAGGCACCGTCGACAATCGTTGGCGTCGGGCCACAACCTGTAACTCAGGATGCCTTCGGGGGGTCGTCATGCAGAACGCAGGAGGTAAGCGTCCGCGGCGCGGGCGATCGTCGCCGGCGACCGGCGCGCGCCAGCCTCAGCAGCTAGGTACTCCCCAACCAGGCCGGCCAACCCCGGCGGCAATGGTCGCGGCGCTGGGCCGATCACATTACTTCCAGCACGGTCGGGGCGACGTCGAGCGCCTGGGCTTAAGCCGGAGGGCCGACGCCACGGGGACCGCGACCGGCGCGCTTTACGGCGGCACGACGGCGCAGCGATCGGACCGGATCCGTAGCAGTGCAGGCATCGAGCGACACCGCGGCGGCGATCAGTCGAGGGTCCCCCCACGTGAGGCCGGCAAGCGCACCTCGCAAGCACGGTCGTAAGCACCGTGCTTGTTCTCGTCATGTGGTCATTTGGACCACATGAAAGCCGCGTGGTGAAAGCAGAACAGCCACACTGCCGAAGTCGGCAACGTGGCTGCGAGTGGTGATCCGCGGGCTGTGTCTGGTGGTGGGGTCACTGGGCTAGCTGCCTATCGCGTTGGTTGCTAGCGCCGCAGCCGCCAGTCCATATCTGGCCCATGCGCCCCGGATTTGGGGTCAGAAACTATGTCTGACGTGGGTCGATAGTGGTGCGCGATACTGGGATTGAACCAGTGACCTCTTCCGTGTCAGGGAAGCGCTCTCCCGCTGAGCTAATCGCGCGGGTCCAACGTGGAGGTGGAGACGGGAATCGAACCCGTGTGCACGGCTTTGCAGGCCGTTGCCTCACCACTCGGCCACTCCACCGCTGGGGTTGATGCGACTGCACCTCGAGCGGATGACGGGATTCGAACCCGCGACCCTCACCTTGGCAAGGTGATGCGCTACCAACTGCGCTACATCCGCGCGCCACGAACGACACGTCGCCCGTCGCGAAGCACGACGATAGTCCACCAAAGTGTGGCCGCACAAATCCGTAAACATCTGCGGTCAGAACAGCCGGTACGCCTCACGAGAAATCGAGAACCCGTGGCCGCTCCGGACACCCCGACATGTGGTCCCCGACTCGGCGCTTTCGCACCGCAGCACCCCGGCGGTGATCGACTGCCGTACGGCAGGACCTCGTCCGCTCCGAACGCGGTGTCGCCCGCGCAGACGAACTGCGCCTGCTCGCCCGGCGCCAGCGAGATGCCCTAGCCGTAGTCGAACTCGCAATCCGCGGGCCGGGCGGCGGCGACCAGTCGCGGTCGGTGATGTCGCAGCGGGCCCAGTCCGCGTCGAGCATGCAGCTAACGTCGCCCGACCTTGCGACGAATCCGGTGAGCTCGTGGACTTCGCGGTCGGCCGGCGGCGGGCCGGTCTCGGCGCTGGTCGCCCCGGTTGACGTGGCGCCGGTACCGCATGCGGTTACCACCAGGACGGCAGCTGTGCAGACCAGACGCAGGACCACGGCACGACCGTAACGCGGTGTATGCCCGTCGAGGCGTCCTAAACGAATTCGGGTTGCACGAGCCCGCGTGCTAGTCTTCGACGTCGTTCGACATGTTCGGTCGGGCATCCGGGTCTCGTAGCTCAGCGGGAGAGCGTCCGCCTCACACGCGGAAGGTCACTGGTTCGATCCCAGTCGGGACCACCACAAAAAATCGCAGGTGGAGGGCCTATTTTCAGGCCGTAATCGCATTCTCCGAAGCCACTTGAGGCGTTCTATAGGGCCGAACTTTTCAGAGCTCGTCCGCGTGCTGGTCGTCCAGTGCGTCCAAAGCTGAAGCGACATCATCGAGTTCGTCGTCGTAGAGATCGGCGTAAATGTGCATGGTCACGGTGATCGACGCGTGGCCCATCGCCTTCTGTAGCAGCCGCAGATCGGCACCTGCGCGGCGCGCCAGGGATGCGGAAGTGTGTCGAAGGTCGTGCACCCGCAATGTCGGCCGGCCGATCTCGACGATGGCTTGGCGCCACTTGACCGAGCGTTTCCAGTTCTCCAGCCCGAGCAGAGCACCAAGCGGGGTGGTGATCGCCCGTTTACCCGGCCGTCGTCCGGCGAGCCGGGTCTTGAGGATCGGAATGACGCGTTCGGGGATGGGGATCGCCCGCCGACCTGCGGACAACTTGGGTTGCCCTCGACGAGCTTGCCGCCGACTTGGGTGATGGACCTACGCACGCGGATCCGGCGCGCTTTGAGGTCGACGTACTCCACACCGAGGCCAGTCAGTTCGCCGAATCGCATGCCCGTATGGGCGAGGAGGGTGACCACATCGCCTTGGCAGCCACAGACGAGGGTGACCGAGGCGACTTCCGCGGTGTTCAGGTAGGTGTGTGCGGTCGAGCGCAGCGGTGGAAACTATGTGTGGGCGGCGGGATTTCGGCCGAGGAGCTGACCTTCGTCGGCGGCGTGGTCCAGGTACATCTTCAACACCGACTGGTTCCACCGCAGTGCTCGTGGGCTGAGGCCCGATCGGGCCATCTCGTTGACCCATTTCTGGATCGACTGGTGGTCGATCTTGCCGACCGACTAGACGGTATGGGGGCTGACTCGAGGCCGAAGGCCTCGGGCTGCAATCGGACGTGGGTTGCCTTGGGCGGGTGAAAACTCGCCGGGGTAGAGCCACAGTTGCAGATCAGGAGGCCTCCGGTGAGTTTCAACGGTACGAGTGTCGGGTTGGATGTGCATGCGCTTTCGGTGGTTGCGCATGCTGTCGATGAGGAAACGGGTCAAGTCGAGCGGGCGCGGTTGTGTCCTGATCACGGCGAGATCCTGGGCTGGCTGCGTCAGCGCCGCGGGCCTGTACGGGTGGCCTACGAGGCTGGGCCTACGGGATTCGGTTTGGCCCGCGCCCTGGCTGAAGCTCAGATCGACTGTGTGGTCGCTGCACCGTCGAAGTTGATTCGCCCGAGCGGGGATCGGGTCAAGACCGATGCCCGTGACGCCGCGCACCTGACTCGGTTGTTGCGGTTGGGTGAGGTCACCGCGGTCAGCGTGCCCGAGGCCGACGTAGAGGCGGTGCGCGATCTGGTCCGCGCTCGCGAGGACGCCCGTGCCGATCTGATGCGAGTCCGGCACCGGTTATCGAAATTGCTGCTACGACAGGGCCGGGTGTACTCCGGTGGGCACGCCTGGAATGCGGTGCACGAAACCTGGTTACGTCGACAACGATTCGATGACTCACACACCGCGGCGGCTTTCGATCATCACTTCGATGCGGTGCTTCATGCCACTGCTGCTCGTGATCGTCTCGACGAGCAGATCGCGGCGGTTGCGGCCTCACCGCGGTGGGCTGACCCGGTCAATCGGTTGGGATGTCTACGGGGTATTTCGGCGCTGACCGGGCTGGCGTTAAGCGTCGAGATCGGTGACTGGACCCGGTTCACCGGCTCCTCGATCGGCGCCTACGTCGGCCTTGTCCCCACGGAGTACTCCTCAGGCGCCTGCCGTGTGCAGGGCTCGATCACCAAAGCCGGCAACGCCCACGTCCGGCGGCTGTTGATCGAGGCGGCCTGGCACCACCGGGCCGAGTACCGCAACCCGGGCCCGACGATGCGGGCCCGCTGGGCCAACGTCGACCCGGCACTCAAGGCCCGCGGACATGCCGGAAACCGGCGGCTGCATCAGCAGTGGTGCCGATTCAACGAACGCAACAAGCCCCACGTGGTGGCCAACGTCGCGGTCGCCCGGCAGCTGGCGGGCTGGTGCTGGTCGTTGGCCACCTTGAACTAACCGGCTTGCCCGATGACTTGATCGGAGTCAGCCGGTTGACGGCGAGGTAGGCGAACTGGACCTGCGTTACAGCTATGGGCAACAACAGCATTCACCGAATGTCGATGTGACGCCCGCCTCTAGAGAGCAGCCACCGTTCGCGCCGAACCATCGTCTTGCGGTACCCAACCCGCGCATATCAGTCTGACACCACCGTCGTTGACCAACGACCGCCGCGACACCGACCACCCCCGATCAAACGAAAGCCGCCCCGGCACCAAACCGGGGCGGCTTTCACCTGCCTATTGACAAACACCACCTACATATCAGCTGTACCTAGTCACGACGTTGGTAGCAGTCGGCTGATCGGTGGGAGGCCGCCGAGTGCGCTGTGACGGCGTCGAGTGT
>NZ_LZHZ01000018.1 GCF_001667505.1 Mycobacterium sp. ACS1612 | reverse complement strand
GCTGTGGTCCCCGCCCCCGCCGCGATCACCCCCGGCGGCTTCGCCAGTCCCCCGATCGTTCAGCAACAGCTCGACGCCGGCGACCAGGGCGCGTCGCTGCGGAACTCCGCCGACCTGTGGAAGGGCTTCGCCGGCCAGATCCGCGGCGCCGCACCGGCTTTCGAAGGCCGCGTCGGCGACTGGGAGGGCATGGCAGCCGAGGCCGCGTACGCCAAGTTCAACAGCTATCGCTCCTGGCTCGACAAGCTCGCCAACTCGTGGGAGGAGCTGTCGACCGAGGCCACCCGGCTTGCCGACGTGCACCAGAGCGTCAGCGCTGCGCATCGGCCGCTGGCCGAGGCGTACGCTCAGGCCGAGCAGAAGTTGACCGCCGCGACGGACGGCGCTGCGGTGGCCGCGCTGTTCGCGCAGATGCAGCAGGCGCAAGCGGCTTCCGAGGAGTTGGTCGGTCAATACGCGGCGGCAATGTCGCCCAAGGTGATTCAACCCGAGAACCCGCCGAACAGTGGCCTCGACCCGACCGCAGCGACCAGGGATCCCAACGCCCGAGACCCGAAGGCAGCCACTGACCGTGACGGATCTCCCGGTGGCGCAAGCGAATCCACCCCCGGCGGGGGCGGCGCTCCCGCGGAGCCAACGTCGGCCGCAGCGCAGCCTCCCTCGGCCGCACAGCAGACGGGCGGCCAGCCCGCAGGCGGCCAGCAACCCAGCGGAGGCGCGTCGCCGGGGGGCGGCTCACCGTCCGGTGGCGGTTCGCCGGGGGGCGGCGCGCCGTCCGGCGGCATGCCCGGCGGCCTGCCCGGTGGCGGTCCGTCGACCGGAACACCGAAGCTGCCAACGGATCCCAGCCTCAAACCGGCCGCACTGGGCGGAGGTGGCGGCGCCGGCGCGGGCGGCGGTGGCGCGGGCGGCGGCGGTTCATCGATGCCGTTGTCCCCAGCCGTCGGTGCCGAAACCGTGGCGCCGACGGCGCCCACGCGTGCGGCATCCACCACACCCGCCGCCGGGTCTGCCGGGGCCGCCACCGGCGGCGCGATGGGAGGCGGCATGGCGCCGATGCACGGGGCCGGACACGGCAGCCAGGGTAAGGAGAAGCGGCGCGATCCGAATCTGTCGCCCGACGAGGACCTCTACACCGAGGACCGGCCGTGGACCGAGGCAGTGATCGGCAACCGCCGGCGCAGGGATGTGCAGGACAAGGATTCCAAGTGACCGACGACATGCATCCGCAGGTCGCTGCCGTGCTCAAGCAAGCACAGCGGTTACAGTCGATCGTCGACGACCAACTGCACAAGATGAACAGCGAAACGTTCACCGCCACAGACGAAGCCGAGACCGTGGAAGTCACGCTGAACGGACATCACTACCTGACGGCGGCCTTCATCTCCGAGGGCCTGCTGCGCCTCGGCGCGCGTACGGTCGAGCAGCGCATCAACGAGGCCCTGCAAAACGCCATGGCGGCCGCGACACAGTCGATCGAAGCCGACCGCGAACGCATTGACGCCGCAGTCGCGGAGATCACCGCGGGCCTGCAGAGCCCGGCCGACTAGAACCGGATGTTGCGCAGCACGTCGTAGACACTGGCGATCCACAGCAGCAGCGGAATGACCGCCGCGACCGCCGCACCGTCGGTCAGTTCCAGGATCCGCTTGGTCACCGGCGACACCCGCCGCACGCCTTCGGTGGCGCCGAGCACGATCAGCGCCACGATCGCGACCGCGGTGTAGATGCCGAGCACCAGCCACGCTTTGTGCGGGTACCACAGGCACAGTCGGACCGTCACGCCCGTCGGCACCGCCACCGCCGCCGCCAGCAGCGCCCATGAGCACCAGCGTTCGGCGTAGAGCCGGGACCGGAAGCCGCAGATGACCGCGACCAAACCGGCGACGATCAGGCTGTGGATGAAGAAATGGCCTTGCACCACAACGGTGATCGCGCCGACGGCCAAGACCAGCGCGCCCGCCGTCACGAAGCCGATGAGCAACCGCTTCGCCAACACGCTGCGCTCGTGCAGGCGGGCCGCCGAGTCCGGTACCGACTCGATGATCGCTTGCCAGGTGGACGACTCCTCGTCGATCCCCTCGGACGTCGCGACGGGATCGAGCAACTCGTCGTTGTGCACGGTCTCGCCGGGTGCCGGTATCGGCGGCAACGCGATGCGGGCGACGGCGACGGTCAGTTTGGCCGCGTTGGTCACGACGATCAACCCGAACGCGATGGCGCCCGCGGGCACCCAGTACTGCCAGCCGTATCCGTACGCGATGGCCGCTGCGGTCACCGCGATCGAGGTGACCGACATTAACGACGCCAACTCCGCGCGCCTTCGTGGTCCGCCCCTGGTGGCCAACGTCAACAACAGGACCATAGCGCCCGCGCCCGCCAGTTGCGGCGCACCGAGGCCGTCGACTCCGCGGGGCAGTGGCACCGCGAGCGTCGCGGCACCCGCCAGCACTGGCACTGCGGCGGCCAGCAGGCTTTCCGCCATGTCGACATTGTCGTAGCGGTTCTTGGCCAGCATGCCGCCACCCAGCATCGCGAGACCGAGCACGCCCAGCGCCACCGGCCAATACCAGTCGTGGCTGGTGCGCGACCAGGCGACCAGCGCCATCACCGTGATGGCCAGCGCGGCCGCCGGAATGGTAAGGCCGACAAAGCGATTCAGTGCGGTGCGGTTGAACTCCGGCGACTCATCGAGCACCGCGATCGCGTCGATCACGTCCTCGACCAGTGGCCGATAGCGTTCGGTTCGGCTGACCGACACCAGCGTTAGCAACGCGCCGTCCACCACGCCTGCGTCATCGAGCGATTCGTCGGCCTTGAGCGGCGGTGCGCCCGGCCGCGCGAATGCCCACACGCCCTGCGCCGTGAAGTCGAAACCGGCCAGCACGTCCTTGGGCGTGTCGTCCAGCAGTTCGCCGAGCACCGAGAAGGTTTCGTCGATGTACGTCTCGATCGGCGCCGACGCGGGCAGCACGAGGTCCGTCATGCGCCTGCCGGTCAGGATCGTCACCCGCGTGGTGGACGGCCTACCCGGAGTGACGCTGGACGTTGATGCTGCTGCGGCAGTGGAGGTCAACGACGTTCGAGCCTGTCGAAGTCATCGGACAACGCAGCCGCCAACTCGGTGATCCGCCGCCGGAAGGTGCGGCTGAGCAGATCGAGTTGGATCTCCGTGCCCGCGGCGATGTGCTTGTCCCACGGCAGCACGATCACCCGACCCGGCGGTACGTGCCGTTCGAATTGCTGCACCAGGTCCTCGACGTCGATGTTCGGCTTTCCCGGCGTGACGTGGTTGATCACGACGCAGGACCGGCCGAGCAGATCCTGATAACCGTTCTGCCGCAACCAGTCCATTGTCACCGCGGCCTGCCGCGCCCCGTCGATCGACGCGCTTGCGACGATCACCAGACCCGACACCGTCGACAGCACACCGCGGGCCGCGGGCTGGAACAGCCCGGCACCGCAGTCGGCGAGCACCAGGTTGTAGTACCGCGACACGATGTTGGTCGCGTTCGTCCAGTCCTCGTCGTTGAACTCGCGGCGCGCCCCGCTGTACTCCTCGGAGGACAGGATCTCCAGGTTCGAGGCGTTCATGCTCGTGTACGCGCGAATGTCGTTGTAGCGGGCCAACTCCTTGTCCGCCAACAGATCCGAGACAGTTGCTGCTGACTGGCGGCCTGCGCGGTCGGCGAGGTTGCCGCCGTCCGGGTCGGCGTCCACGGCGAGGATCCGGTCACCGCGGACCTTGCTCAGCGCAGAGCCGAGTGCGACGGTGACCGCGGTCTTGCCGACACCGCCCTTGAGCCCGAATATCCCGATCTGGTATGAGTCGCGGGCATTTCGCCGGATCCTGGCGTGCAGATCCATCTCGTAGAGTTCATCGGGCGACAGCCCCAGGTTGATCCGCGTCAGTATGTACAGCACGTGCCGCCAGCCGCGCTGCGACGGCATCTTGACCGCGGACTTGACCCCGACGTGAGACAGCGCGTCGATGGCGCGGTGATTGCCGATGGTCGCCGCCGACGTCGTGGCCGGCTGGCTGGCCTGCGATTGATTCGCCCGCCACGCATTGCCCGCCTCGGCTTGCACCTCGGCGAAATGCTGAGACGGGGCAGGCGCGGGCGCAGGCCTCGGCGACGGTGTGGGCGCCGAGCGTGGCTGCTCGAATCGAGCGCCCGCCGCGCCCGCGGACTGCGGTGCACGCATCATGCCGTTGGCCTGACGCGGCTGCGGCGCCGTCCTGGTGGGCGGCATCTGGGTGGTCACCTCCGTCTGCCGCGGCGGCGGGGCAGGGGCGGTGGCAGTCGTGGTCGGTGCGATGGGCATCGGCGGCGGCGGCACATCGCTGCGGCCGTCCGCACCGGCAGGCGCCGCGGCACCGTTCTCCGCTTCCTCGTCGGCTGTCTGCACAGCGTCCACCGAGGAGCCCGGGGAGTGGAAGAGCCGGTCATAGTCAGCCGACATGGGTACCTCTCATCACTACTAGGTCACGCTGCGACACACGTGGTGGGCGAGCCGAGTCTTCGGACCGACTCGCCCACCCGCGTGCTCGATCGTGTTATGCGAACATCCCGGTGACGCCGGCTTCGGTCTGAGCCATCGTTGCACTGGACTCGCTGATGGTCGATGCCAGGTTCTGCAGAGCTGCGTTGAGCTCGTTGGAGGTGCTGTCCCAGCGCATCTGCACGGCCTGGTAGGCCTCCGAGCCGGTGCCGCCCCACACCGCGGCAAGCGCCGCGAGCGATCCCTTGCCCTCGTCGAGCAGGCCGG
The DNA here is from genome assembly GCF_001667505.1 of Mycobacterium sp. ACS1612. Lineage (GTDB taxonomy): Bacteria > Actinomycetota > Actinomycetes > Mycobacteriales > Mycobacteriaceae > Mycobacterium. The sequence continues at coordinate 265,224 of NZ_LZHZ01000018.1, read as the reverse complement.
CAGTGGTGGCCACGGCGGCGCCCTGAATGTCGCTTGCGCCGCCCTCGATACCGGCGAAGTTCCACAGCTGTTCGGTCATAAGTCTTTCTCCGTTTCTCGTAAGTCGTTGTCGGTCAGAGGTTCATCGCGTTGGTCAGCGTGGCGTGCTGGTCCTCGTCGGTCGAGGTGTACTGCACACCGGAGGTGTGGATGTTGGCCGAGATGTCGTTCAACTCCTGCACCTGGCGGGCGGCCGCCTCGTGGAACCGCATCAGCGCGGCCTGCGCGGCGGTGCCTGCCTGGCCGTGCCACTGCCCGGCCAGCGCGCCGGCGACCGACTCGACGTGGGCGATGACGCCCTTGAGTTCACCGGAGATCCGTTCGAAGTTCGCTGCCTCCTTGGCGAGGACAGCGGCATCTGTATTCATCTGTGCCATCTGGATAATTTCCTTTTCTTCTGCGTGTCCTCACCAAAACCAATGGCGAGTCTTTCCGACCCGTTGGCCGGGAAGTTTTTTCGTTTACCAGTCGTCTTCTTCGTCCTCGGCCAGGTCGTAAACCAGCGGCGACGGTGCCGTCAGCGCCTGTTTCGTCCCACCGCTCTTCTGGCCGTGGCCCATCATGCCCATCGGCCCCGCGCCGCCACCCGAGCCGACCGGCGCCAACCCGGCGGCCGATGCGCCCGCCGCAGCGCCTGCGGCGACGGACACCGGCGAAACGGTCGGCTCCAGTTCCGCCCCAACGAGTTTCGACATCAGCGGGGTGCGCGCTGACGTACCGCCCGCACCGGGCAGCGACGCGGCCCGCACCAGACCGGCGCCCGAACCCGCTCCGGAACCGCCCACCAACGGATGGTTGGACAGCGGGCTGGTGCCGATCAGGCCCATCTGGGCGCCCTTGTCACCGCCCAGCCCACCCATCTGGCTGAACATCGACGACACCTGCTGCAGCGGCTGGGTCAGCTGTTGCATCGGCTGCATCACCATCTGGCCGGCCTGCTGCGGCAGTTGTCCGAGCGTCGAACCCAGCTGCGAGGCCAGTTGCATGCCCATCTGCATGCCTTGCTGCGCGCCCTGCTGCAGTTGACCCTGCTGCGAAAACTGTTGGGCGTTCTGGGCTTTCTGCGCCTGCCCCTCGGCGGTGGTCGCCATCTGATTGGCCTGTGCCGCGGCCCGGCCGGTCTGCAGACCTGCCGACTCGATGGTGGCCTGGGCGCCGACGTGGGCGATCGCCGTTTCGCGAGCAACCGCCCCGGCGGTCATCGCCGCCGCTTGGCCCAACGCCGCACCCGTCGTCGCTTCGCCGACGCCGGGGATGACGATCGGCTTCATCGGCATGATCGGCTCGAACAGAATGTTCAGCGCCGTCTCGGCGGCGTAGACGTCCATCGCGCCGGCGGCCTGGTTCCACATCCGGACGAAATAGTCGAACTCGTTGATCCCGATCGGGACTGTGTTGACGCCGAGGAAGTTGGTGGCCTCCAGGACGGCATGGGTGACGTGGTTGGCCTCGATCTCCGGGATCGGCGGTGTCGTGATCATCGCCATGTCGTAGGAGTTGGCCTGTGCGGTCGCCTGCAATGCCCGCTTCTGCGCCTGCGCCGAAACGGTGCGTAGCCAGACGACCATCGGCATGGTTGCGGAGACGGCCCGTTCGCCGGCCGTACCGCTCCACGCCGAGGTCAGCGCGGCCAGGGTGCCCGCCAACTCGTCGGCCTGGGTTTCCAGTTCGATCGCGAACGCCTCCCACCCCGCGGCGGCTTGGAGCATCGGCAACGAGCCGGCCCCAAGCATCAACCGCGCGGTGTTCAACTCGGGCGGCATCGCATGCCAGATCATGATCGACTAAGAACCCAGATTTGCCTGATCGACTACGGCTATTACGAAAGAGCGGCGGCGTTGGCGCCGTCGACCGCGGTGTAGATGCCCGCTGCTTCCATGTATGCGGCACCCGCCCGCGTGAGCTCTTCCTGCGCGAACGTGTTCTGCGCGAGGCTCTCGACGCCCTCGGCGGCGAAGGCCGCCGCCGCCATCGCGGAGACTTCTTCAGCGCCGGCGGGCGTCAACGCCGTCACGGCCGCGGAGGCCGTGGTGCCGGAGGTCAGCCCACGCGCGCCGTTTGCGACCACCTGGGCGCCGAGGCCGACGGCCCCGGGGTTGTGTTCCATGGGTTGCATTTGCGGATACTCCTTTTCCGTGTCAAAAACCCTGCATATTGCTTTGTGCGCAGCCCAGCAGGAATTGCCTAAACGTACCGGAATCTTGTCCCCGACCGGTTTGCTGGCACGTCGTCTCCGACTTTGCTGAGCGTCCTCGTCATAGTCTAGCGGCCCCCAAGGGGTGCTGCCGACACTTCTTCTTCCGGTGGATCCACGTAGGCCGCCTGGATGACCTCCTTGCCGTCGGGCGAGACAAGGAACGCCTGGCCGGGCGGGCGCCGTTTGAGCTTGATCTCGCTGGACGGAAACTCCTGCTTCTCCCCGGACAGGAACATGGTCGGCGACCCCGCGCCGTAGGCGGCGCCGACGAACTTGTCCATGGTCGCTCGATGCGCCTGGCTCATCTGGCACGTGACGATGATGTGCAGGCCGATGTCCGCCGCCGCCGGCAACAGCGGAAACAGCGGCGCCATCGGGGGCAGCACTCCGCTGGCCGCGACGATCATGTGCCAGTCGTCGACGAGCAGCACCACATCCGGGCCCGTCCACCACGACCTGGCCCGCAATTGCGCGGTGGTCAGATCCGGCGGCGGCAGCCGCTTCTGCAGGTTGACCGCCAGCGCCTTGATGGCCTCCTCGAGCGTGGCGTTGTTGCGGTTGACGGCGCCCGCGTCGAGCAGATGGCTCTCGGGCACCGCGTCGAGCAGACCCGAGCGGTAGTCGGCCAGCATGAACCGCACCTGCGCCGGGCTGTTGCGCTGGCAGATGGCCTGTGACACCGCGTGCGCGATGCGCGTCTTGCCCGACTTCGGGGCGCCGAAGATCAGCAGGTGCGGCGTCATGTACATCGGGTTGTAGGCCACCGACAGGTCAGACTCCCGGATGCCCAGCGGCACCGTCCACCTGGTGCGGTAGTCGGCCTCGGGGCCAGGCGGGTGCGGATCCAACTCGTGCAGGTAGATGCGTTCCGGCAGCACCCGCACGCGCGGTGCCCGCTCGGCGTTACGGGCGGCGATGACCTGCACCGCCTCCGAGATCGCCGGCACCAGGTTGTCGGCGCTGTGCACGCCGTCGAGTCGGGGCACCCCCATCATCAGGTGGTGTTTCTCCATCGAGACCGCGCGGCCGGGCCGGTTGGCGGGAATCTCGCGGGTGATCCGGTCGATCTGGGTTTCGTTGACATCGCCGAGCCGGAATTCGACCTTGGTGCCCAGGTAGTCGCGCACGCGTGACTTCAGCTCGGTCCAGCGCGGGGTGGAGATGATGGTGTGCACGCCGAACGCCAAGCCCTGTCCGGCCAGATCCTGGACGACCGGCTCGAGATCGGGGAACTCGGCCACGAACGCGGGCCAGCCGTCGATGACCAGGAACACGTCGCCGAACGGGTCGGCGGCCGCGGGATGGTTCGGGTCCTCGCGCATCTGCCGGTACGCGGCCATCGACCCGACGCGGTGTTGTTTGAACATCGCTTCTCGTTGCCGCAGAACGGCTTTCATTTCCGCGACGACGCGGTTCACCCGGTCGGGTTCGGACCGGGTGGCGACCCCGCCGACGTGTGGCAGGTCCTCCAGGTACATCAACCCGCCACCGCCGAGGTCGATGCAGTAGAACTGCACCTGGCGGGGCGTGTGGGTGGCCGCGGCCGAAAGCACCAAGGTCTGCAGGAACGTCGACTTGCCGGTCTGCGGAGCGCCGCCGACGGCGATGTTGCCACCTGCTGCCGAGACGTCGATGCCCCACACTTCCTGGCGGTGCCGCCGCGGTTCGTCCATGATGCCGAGCCCGAAACGCAGCGGTTGGCGTTGCCGGTCCCGCTCGACGAGTTCGTTCACCGGGGTCGGATCGGCCAACGGCGGCAACCACATTCGGTACGCGCGTATCTCGCCGGTGGTCAACTGGTCGAGGACCACCTCGCGCAGCACTCGCTGGTCAGACTCGATGCTCATGCGTGCTCCTCGTCGGCGAGGCTACGGTTTTTGACGGATTTCGCGCCGAAAACGTCATATTGCGTAGTCTCGGCGCAGATCCGAGCGTCCTTCACGGTCATGAGCTCACCGCCGTATCGAAGATCGGGGCCGCGGTGAACTGGTGGATGCGCAACCGGCCGTCGGTCTGCGCCCTGGGTCGGACCTCGCCGTTGTCTTCGACCGGTGCCGTCGGTTCGTAGTTGACGCCGGTCCACACGCTCTGGAACTTGACCGGGTCCTCCATGCCGACCCGCAGGAACCCGACGCCGCTCTCCTTGTTCGTGATGTATTGCGCCTCAGGCGTGCCGATCACGGCCTTCGACTCGGCAGAACTGGTGGTGCGCAACGCGATACGGTATGTCAGGTTCGGTTCGAGTTTGTCGATCCGCACACCGCCGGTGTTCAGCGACTGCGTGGCCAGCAGCAGGTGCACCCGCAGCGATCGGCCGACACGGCAGATGCGGTCGAACAGGCCGATGAAGTCGGGGTGGTTCTGCAGCAGTTCGGCGAACTCGTCGACGACGACGAAAAGCGTTGGCAGCGGCGGCAGATCGGCGCCCCGCTCGCGGTGCTTCTCGTATTCGGCCACCCCGGACAGCGCGCCCGCGGCGCCGACCTGCATACCCGCCTGCCGCAGGATCGACTGACGGCGGTCCAGTTCACCGGTGAGCACCTCGCCCATCCGGCTGACCAGTTCGGCTTCCTCTTCCATGTTGGTGACGACGGCCGCGGTGTGCGGCAACTTCTCCATACCCAGGAACGTCGAACCGCCCTTGAAGTCGGTGAGTAGCAGGTTGACCTGGTCGGGGTGATGGGTGGCGGCCAGCGACAGGATCAGCGTGCGCAGGAACTCCGACTTACCGGAACCCGTTGTGCCGATCAGCATTCCGTGTGGGCCGGCGCCGAATTCCGCACCCTCCTTGATGTCGAGGTGCATGACTTCGCCGGTCTTGAGTTCGTGGCCGAACGGGATGCGCAACCGGTCCCGGTCGGTGTCGGTGAACATCCGCCACCGGGCGGGCGTCACCTCCTCGACCGTCTGCGCGCCGACGATCTGGTGCCACTCGGTGGCGACCTTCTTGTGCACCCGCACGCTCTTGTCGATGATGGTGCCGGTGATCGACCAGCCCGCCAGCTTGCGGGCCACCCGGCCCGCCTGTGCCGGTGTCATCGAGTCGGCCACGCTTGTGACGAGCCGGAAGGTTTGGTTGGGCAGCCTGTCGTCGGCCGTGCCGTCGGCGTCGACGCGGATCCGGTACACCGATCCCCGGTGGTTGCCCAGCGTGATCACGGTGACTCCGGCCCGCCCGTCGACCGGGAATCCCGCTCTGCCACCGGTCAAGTCGATGACGACGACGTAGGGTCCGCTTGGCACCGAGTCGGCGGTATGCGGTCCGCGTGCGGTCAGATCGCTCAGCCCGTCGGGGCGGGTGAACACCAACCTGGTGGGCCCCGCGGCGTCGGTGTCGGTCTGATGCTGCACGTGCGGTAGCCACTTCAGCCACGCCCAGTCCGGATCCTCCGGGTTGTCGGTGAGCACCCGCAGTTGGAGCAGGTCCGGCGGATGAAACACCGCGAGGTGGCAGATCATCGCGCGCAGCAATCCGGCGGCGCCCGCAGCGTCGCCGCCGATCGCTATCGTCGGAAACGTGCGCAGCTGAACGAGTTTCGGGCAGTCGTGGATGAGGCCGTGGGTGCGCAGGAACTTCGTCACCCACATGTGGCTGACCGGTTCGAGATGGGCTTGGGGTGCCCCCTGCGGGCCGGCCAGTTCCCCGCCGACGGCTGGCTTCAACAGCCGGTCGACCGCAGGCTCCGAGCCGATGCCGATCCGGGTGGCCGCATAGAAGTCGGCGTTGACCTGCCGCGACCACTGCCGGTTGGTGCCGATCAGCGACAGCAGGTCCTCAGGATGCGGTGCGTGGTAGTTGAAGAACGTCACCTGCGCCGCGGCCGACGACGTGACCCGGGTCCGAAGGCCGGCCAAATACCGCAGGTACTCCTTGCGGTCGGCGTTGATCTCGGGCACCCGCTTGCCGCCGGGTCCGCCGCCCGCCATGAAGCCGACGGTGGCCATCACCATCATCAACGGCATCATCAGCATGTACGGCGACAGCTGACGGATACCGGTGAAGATCATGATCGCGATCATCCCGAGCATGCCGCCGCCCATCACCCATGGCAGCGCCTTCTGGATACCCGACGGCGGGATCTCGATGCCGAGATCGTCCGGCGGGGTGACGGTGATCTCTCCCGGCGTCAACCGCGGTCCGCGCTTGATGATCGGCGTGAACTTCTTTGTCGTCATCAGCCGCCTCCTACGCCCGCGCCTGCCGGCTGCGCGCCTTCGATCTTGCGCGGGTCCGGGTCCGCGGGGAGCGTGTCGTGCTCCAGCAGCGCCGCCTGCTTCGACAGCACCGGCCCGTCCACCAGCAGCAAAACCACCTGCCACGGAGCCGTCTTCGGGCCGATCAGGCCGAGCGTCTTGGCCGTCTCTTCATCGGGCAGCCCGTAGCGCACCCCCTGCGGGTCGATGTAGTAGAGGCTCTCGCCGTACCGGGGATCCGGTGACTGCAGCCGGATGTACTGTCCGCCGTCGATGTAAACCGTTGAGCTGCCGCCGATCTGCTTGATACCGGTGGTCATCGCCGACGCCGGGATCGGCAGGTGGCGCCCGCTGATCACGGTGGTCTTCGGCGCCTGGTCACCCGGTTCGCGCTGCCATGCCCAGCACATCGACGGCGCGTCCTCGCGAAGCAGAATGTCCATCGGTTTGTCCGGCAGCGGCGAGGTGTACACCCGCTCCGGGATCTTCGCGACCATGCTGGCCTCCACCGAGGGCGGCGCGATCAAACCGAAGGAGTTAGTGGCCCGCAGGGCTGCCGCGGTGGTGTCGTTGACCTTCGCCACCCCGTCGGGCAGCACCACGTAATGTTGTTCGCCCGAATCGCCCACCGTGGTGAACACCGCCCCGATCACCAGATTGGGCGGCAGGCCAACGGTATTCGGCGCGCCCGCCGCGGGTACGTCCGGTAGCTGCCACGGACCCGCGTTCGGCAACGCGTTGTACAGCCCCTCGGAGATCGGGGTGGCCTTGGCGGTCACCGGAATGCCCACCGCCGAGGTGACGGCACGGTCGGCGAGGTCGATCGCGTGCCTGCCGTCGTTGGTGACCAGCCAGTCGTTGTCCTGGTAGGACACCAGCACACCCTGATCGGGTCGCATCGGACCGACCGAACTGTCGAGGCTCAGCGACTGGATGATCACCGACGTCTCCACCGTCGGCGCGACGCTCTCGGGTTTGGTGACGGTGTCGCACAACGTCCACGTCGACGCAGCGCCGCCGACCGGGGTGGCGTACGGCGCGCCGGGGATTCCGATCGGCTGGCCCTTCGGCATCTTGTTCAGCTCGTCGGACTTCACCGCCACCGGACTGTTGGCGTTGCCGAGGACCAACCGGGCCGATGTCAGGTTGTACACCGGCCGCAGTTGTCCCGTGCCCGGCATCACCACGTACAGCTGGTTGGTGCTGCGGTCCACCAGAAGCGTGTCGCCGCCCCGCTTTCCGAGCGGCTTGAAGTACGCCAGCAGGCCCGCGCCGAGGCATATCAACACCGCGATGACGACGCCCGCCGACACTGAACGGCTGTAGAACTGCAGCGGGTCGTCGAACATCCTGGTGTCGCGCCGTACGATCGCGTGCTCGACCCGGCGCAGCAGGAATCGCCAGCCGCTGACTTGCACCTTGGTGGTGAGCCGGAAACTTGCCATCGGTTACTCGTTGATGTTCAGGCGGGCATGGATCGCCGAGATCGCGCCGGCCATGTCCTCCCCGTTGATCTCGCTGAGCTGCTCGACGCCCAGGCTGTCAAAGTCCACCGACCGCGACAGTCGCATGTCCCTGCTCTGTTCGCCCGCCTCCACCAGCTGACGCGCATACCGGCCGTTGCCCGCGATGTCGAGCGCGGGTTTGCCGTTCAGCGACCGCTCCGACAGCAGCGTGGCCGCGTCGAGCACCCGCTTGGCGGCTTCCTCGTCGAGAGTCGAATCATTGGCGGCGGCAATGACTTTCGCGATGTCGACGATCTCGTCGGGTGTGTACGAGTCGAACTCGATGCGGGTGGCGAACCGCGACCGCAACCCGTCGTTGGTCTCCAGCAGGCGGTCGATGTCGGCGCTGTACCCGGCGATGATCACCACGAGGCGGTCGCGGTCGTTCTCCATCCGCGCCAGCAGCGTGTCCAGGGCCTCGGTGCCGAACGGGTCGGCACGCCCGTCGCGTTCCTGGACCAATGTGTACGCCTCGTCGATGAACAGCACCCCGCCGACGGCCCTATCGATGGTGCGACTGGTCTTCACCGCGGACTGGCCTTCGTATTCGGCGACGAAGTCCTTGCGCGAGGACTCGACCAGCTTGGGTTCGGCGATGACGCCGAGGCCCGCGAGGATGTTGGCCACCACCCGCGCGATGGTCGTCTTACCCGTGCCGGGTGGGCCCGCGAAGATCATGTGCTTGCTGGCCTGGGCGACCTTCATACCGCGCGCGGCGCGCACCTTGGCCATCTGGGTGGCCGCGCGGTAGGCGTCGATCTGCTCCTTGACCCGGGTCAGGCCGATCTGCCGGTCGAGTTCGGCCTGCGCCTCGGCGAGCAACTTCTCCCGACCCGACGTGTCCGCGACGACGCTGGCCGGATCCCACGGGTCGCGTCGGGACGCGATCTTCTCCGGTGTGGTGGTCACCAGTCGATAATTCGGATCCCGCAGCGCAGCAGCGACTTTCGGCTCTGGATGGGTGGCCTGCAACCACTCGAGCAGGGCCAGGGCGGCTTCTTCGTTGCCTTGACTGCGGCGGGTCATCGCCAGATACCAGGCGATAGCCGGCGCGCACGCTTCCCCCGCAGGCGACGAATTGGATTCGGTCAGGCGGCGTTCGGCTTCGGTGAACAGCGCGAGATTGGCCGTCGCCACCCCGTGTGCGACCCCGGCCGCGGCGGCCAGGAACTTGTCCGGCCAGCTACCCGCACCCCGCACCTCGTCGATCACGTCGGTCCACCGCTCGGCGGCGCCGTAGATCACTGCCTTGACCCAGGAGACCAAATGCTCTGCGCCAGTGGACGGGACGTCTTCGAGCGCCTCCATCGCGTCGGCGTAGTTACCGATGGACGCCTCGTGCACCGCGAAGCCCATCGTGATCGCCAGCGGCGAGTTGATCGGATAGGTGATGTCGCCGAACATGCCGCCGATCGGGATCCTGGCGTTCAGGCTGTTCATCGGAATCTCAGCGGCCCCGGCGAGTTGACCGAAGTTCGACCGCGAATACCAGGCGCGGAACAGCGTCACCCGGTCGGTGTCGCCGCAGCGGATCCGGCCCACCCATGCGTCGCACGCCGTCTCATCGAGAGTCGTGATCTCGCTGAACAGTTCGAACGAACGCGATTGGGAGCTGGCCAGTATGCCGACGGCGGTGCCGAAGAGGCTGGCTAGATGCTCAGTCATGACCACCTGCATATCTAGTCGAAAATAGTTGCGCCCGAGCTTCTTTGGCCTGTTCCGGGGTGGGCAGATCCAGGTCTCGGGTGAGGAAGTCGCGGGTTGCGACGTCGTCGTGGCCCTGTTGCCGCATGCCTTCGAGCATGTGGGCGTACTGGGCTGATCTGGCATCCTGGGTGGCCAACCGGGCGATGACAACGATCTCGTCGGCGAGATCGGCTTCGGTCATCTCGGTCACCTTCGGTGACAGGTCGATGTGCTTGACGCGGCCGTCCAGGTAGGTGGTCACCGTGACGGTGCCTGGTGGGTTGGTCACGGTGAACACCTGCGGCGGCTCGTCTTCCACGGTCTCTTCGGCATAGCCGGCCAACACGTCGAGCACCGATTCCGCCTGCTCGTCGCCGGCAGCGGAGAAGTCGAGCGCGGCCAGATCGTCGCGCTCGCCGTCGGAATCGTGTGGGGAGGTGGCCAAGCTCAGTCCTGATCTCCGTCGACATTTGCGTCGGTGTGGTGGTCGAACCACTTGTGCGACGGCAAGAACTCGACAAGCCCGTCGAGTGCGCGCTGCAGATTGTCCTGCCCGCCCGGCAGGAAGCTGCCGTACAGCTCGCCGTTGACCCGCCGCGGGATCGACACGATGCGGCCCTGTTTCGCGTCGAGCACACCGGCCGCGACGTCAGTCTGGGTCTGGGTGCCGCCGGGATGCCGCTCGCTTGCGATGATCTCGACCCAACTGGCGGGATTCGCGATGATGTCGGCGTACGCACGAGCCGACGCCGGCGCGATGCCGTATTGCGAAAGCTGGTTTGCCGATGTGCATTCAGCCAATTTGCTTGCCACGCCGGTCAGCGGTTCGACATCGGCCGGGGTGGCGGTGCCCAGCACCGTCGTCACCATGCCCGCCAGCCCGACCTGGGGCGCGACGCGCTGCAAAACGAGCATGTCACCGTCGCGCGCGGCCACGACATGACGATCCCCCTTACGACACACCACGAAGCGGACCATCTTGCCACCGACGTCGCGGCGCCACCACCGGCCTTCCAGGGTCCGGTCGGCACGACTCAGGGTGTCGACCATTGCCGCCACCTCGGGATGTGGTCCGCCGAAGGCATCGAGGACGCCCTGCGCGGTCAGGTCGCGGGCCACCTGCTCCCAGACGATGTTGCGCAGGTCCTCCTGCGGAATGTTCTGCCGAATGCCAAGCGCGACGGGGAAGTCCATCACGTTGAGTCGGTCGGCGATGACGAGCATTCCGTCGATGGTGACCTCGACGCCGACCACGTCGTCGAAATGCGTTGAGGGACTTGTCATATTTGCCCCGTTTGCATCTGCCCACGCAACACACCGGTCATCGCTTCGTCGGCCTGCTCGTACCGCTTCGCTGCCGCGGAGAGCTTGGCACTCAGATCCGCTGAGATGTCGGCCATCCGGGTCCCCGCCGTTCGTCGCGCCGCCAACACCGCCGTCAGCGCACTTGCCGAAGCGGAAGCGACGGCGCCATGCGTCTGCCTGACCACTTCGTCGGCACCCTCGGCCACCGCCGTCGCCGTTCTGATCGCGGTCGCCGCACGGCCCTGCGTACCGGCCAGCTCGGCCAAATGGGCCGTCACAACACGCAACTCGTCGCCGGGCATGCTCCCTTACCTTCCATCCCGCGGTGGCAGTCCGGCCGCATCGCCGACGCCGGCGTATCGCCCGACCGCCTGCTGCAGTTCGGCGGCGTTCTGCGCCACATCGGACCGAAGATGGTTCAGCCGATGGCAGCTCTCGCCGAGGGCGGACTGCAGGGCGGCCATCTCGACAGCCAGTTTCATGGCCTCGCCGTACCGCAGGGCACCGTGCAGCGGCGAGGCTGCGCTGGTGCGCGCGAGGAACTGACTCTGGTCGTCGAGGTGACCGCGGCACAACGCGATCTGATCGGCCTCGCGGCGCAGCACCCTGTACACCTCGCGGTCGGCACCGGCCATGGCCTCGGAGCGTAGTTGCTGCCGCGCATTCTGATCGGCGTAGGCGCCGGGGCCGTGCCAGCCCATTGGTGCGGCCGACTTCAGTGTCTCGTTGACGTCGTCGAACGCGCGGTGCGCCCGGTCGAAGGCCGCACCGGGTTCAGGTACGCCCTGCCCAGTCGTGTCCTTGAGGCCTCCGATGACCGTCCTGCCGTGCTCGAACAGCGCGCCATTGACCTTCACCGTGCACAGACTCCATCAACTCCCGCCGTAGCGGGTCGCCCAGACTATTTGCCACGACCCGTCGGCTGCCCCGAATGACCCAACGGCGCACCACCGTGCGCCGCATCACAGCCTACCAGCGGAAACCGGACGCTCAGTGCACCAGTTTGTGGTCCGACCGTGGTCGCACCGCACCGGTTGGACATTCCGGCTAGCAATGTCTCATGCCGCATTGGCAGGGCTGCGTCCACATCATACGCGAGCTTCAGCAAAGCAGACCGGCGTGAACGGACAGCAGCAGCCACAGCGTTGCGCGCCCGGCTCGTCGCGGGTTGCGTGCGACGGCTGGTCGGTGCCGCCCAACGAGTATGCGCGGCCAGTCTCAATCGGCCGCGTGAGTTTGCTGATCGGAGACGGCACACCTTGCGCTCGGTATGCGGAGGTGCAGCCGCGGGGTAGTTGATACTGATCAGTGGCGGACATACGCGTCGTCCGGGAGCGAAGGTAGCGAAGGAGGAGATGTGCAGTGACCGACCGCGACGACGCTTTGCGCAGAGAACTCGGCTGGACCGGGCCCGAAGAGTCCGACTACGAACCGCCCAAGCCCAAACCGGAGCAACCGCAGCAGGACAAGCCGTCGGTACCGTCGCGGCCGCCTGTCGACTTCGTCCCGCAGGACCGCGACGCGACTCCGACGCCGCCTGAACCTTCCCCGCCTCCGTTCCTGGACCCGGAGCGACCCGGCGGCACCTTCCGCCCGTCACCGCGCTACGGACCACCACCGGGCCCACCACACGACACCGGACCGATACCGGCGCCGAACAGGCCCGACGACGGCACGTGGAAACAGCAGCCGCAACCGCCGCGCGCGCCACGCCCTGCCGCCCCGCCTCCACCGGCGCAGCACCCGGGGCCGCCGACGCAGCCGTGGAAGGCGCCGCTTTACCCGCCTGAGCCGAGCGCCCCGCCACCTATGCCACCCGCGTCCTATGCGGACCGGATCAGGGCCGACGACCTGGTGCCCGCGAAGCGCAAACCGCCGGGCCGCGGTTGGCGGCTCGCGCTGTTCAAGGCCAGCTTCGGGCTGATCAATCTGGGCCCGTCACCCGAGGAGATCCGCGAAGCCGAACTGGAGGCGTCGATCAAGTCGGTGCTGCGCGGTCATTACAAGATCGGCGTGATGGGCAAGGGCGGCGTGGGCAAGACCACGGTGTCGGCCAGTGTCGGGTCGGTGTTCGCCGAACTGCGGCAGGACGACCGGGTGGTGGCCATTGACGCCGACACGGCGTTCGGCAAGTTGGGCAGCCGGGTCGACCCGAAAGCGCAGGGCTCCTACTGGGAGCTCGCGTCAGACCAGCACCTCGAGACGTTCGCCGACGTCCGCAGCCGCGTGGGAAACAACGCGGCCGGGCTGTTCGTACTCGCAGGCGAGGCGACGCCCGCGCGCCGCCGGGTGCTCGATCCAGCGATCTACCGGGAAGCGACATCTCGGCTTGACAAGTACTTTTCGATCTCGATCGTCGACTGCAGCTCGACCATGGACTCTCCGGTCACGCAGGAGGTGCTGCGCGATCTCGACGCGTTGATCGTGGTGTCGTCACCGTGGGTCGACGGCGCGGCAGCAGCAGGGCAGACGATGGACTGGCTGGCCGCCCGCGGTCTGAACAGTCTGCTGCAGCGCACGGTGATCGTGCTCAACGACTCAGATGGGCACGCGGACAAGAGGACTCGGTCGATTCTGGCGCACCAGTTCGCCAGCCAAGGCCAGACGGTCGTCGAGGTGCCGTTCGACGGAAACCTGCGGCCGGGCGGCGTCATCGACAACACCAGTCAGATGTCGCCTGCGACAAGGCGACGGTTCATCGAGATCGCCGCAGCGCTGGCAAGCCACTTCCCGACCCGCGACGACCGGAGCAGGGAGCGCTACTAGTCGAGCTGTTTGAGAAGCGCCTCGATCGCGTCGACCGACGCGGCAGACACCGGCTGCTCCGCTTCGGCCTGCGCGATGTCATCCTCGGAAACGCCTGCGGCTTGGGCGGTTTCGGCGAGAGTGAGATTGGCGCGCCTGCGACTGGCGTAGAGCCGCTGACCGAGCGTCGCGCGTGGCGCCGTCGCGGCGACGTTGGTCAGCTCGTCGATCTGACGCCGCACCGTGCCGAGGGCCTTGATCAGCGCCGGGGTGACCTGGCCGATGCGCGCCGCGCGGGCGGCGACCGCCTCGAGCTGACGCAGATCGGCGAGGATCGCGGTGACGCGCGGCGTGTACTGCGCATCGTCGACGGGGGGCAGCGCGTCGATCGCGTCGCCCAGTGAGCGCACCGCGGCGACGATGGCCTGCGCGATCAGCGGCCCTTCATCTGCGTCCGGTTCGGTCGGCTTGTCCGGTGCGGCGGGCTCGCCCTTGCGCAGTCGGGCGATGGTGCCGGGAGGCCACTGCAGGACCTTTTCCAGCTTTGCTCGGGTGCGTTCGCGCGGCCAACTGCGGCCCTTCTCGAACGCGATCAGCGCGCCGGCGTTGATGATCCCGTCGGCGGCGAGGCTGCGCTGGCTGATGTCGAGTTCGCGTCTGCGGGCGGCGGCCGCCGCTCCGGCGCGCACCAGTCCGGGGTCGATGACGTCCGACGCGTCAGCAGTCGACTCGGCGTCTGTCATTGCGGCGATTACCTCGCTGGGTGGGTGCTGCGCAGGGTGTCGCAATAGTAACCAGCCGAAGGTCGACTGCTACGACTTGGCCGCACGTTTTGCCGGACCGAGACATCAGACAGCTATGGTTTTGCGACGGGTTCAACCGTAACAACGCTACGGAATTACATCTTTGAGGTACGACCTGTCGGTGCTGGCAGCAGCTTTGTATCGGCGCTCGCTGCGGCTATGCGCACTGGCCCACCATATCGCCCGCGCGAACCTAACCGTTGCATTGCTACGGTTTATGCGCTACGTTTGGGGCATCGCGGCCAGTCGCCGCAGACCGTGGCAGAGGAGCAACACTTATGAACGCACCGGAGTGGGAAGAGACCCCGATCGGAGCCTGCACCCGGGATCCTGAGCGGTGGACCACCAGAGCCGACGAGGAAGCCAAGGCCATCTGCCGGGAATGCCCGCGGCGCTGGATGTGCGCGCGCGAGGCATGTGAGCTGCCGCGGGCGGAGGGGCTGTGGGCAGGCATCGTGATTCCCGAGGGCGGCCGCGGCAGGACGTTTGCCCTGCGGCAGCTGCGGTCGCTCGCCGAGCGCCACGGGTATCCGGTCCGCGACCGCCGGTTGTTCGCCGAATCGGCCTGACGTCAACCGTTCGCCGCCGGTGGCGTGGGGTCGGCGGCGAACGGAATATCTTGTCCCATTGAGCGGTTAATCCATGCGACGGTGCCGGGCATGCCCCGGGCCCCATCCAAAACCGTCGCTACGAGCGACCACTCGCCGAGAGGCGCCATGGCGGCACCGTCCCTACTTCCCGCCTACCAGGTATCGACGAACCGATGGTCGCGGCGCGGTTGAGGCTCTGCCGCAGCGGCGGACAGAGTCGCGGCGATCAGGCTGCGGGTGTCGGCGGGATCAATCACGTCGTCGATTTCGAACAGCGCAGCGGCGTTGAGCGCCTTGGCATTTGCTTCCGCCGCGGCGGTCGCCTGCCGAACCCGTTCCTCGCGTTCGGCGTCGTCGACGATCTTCTCGAGTTCCTTGCGCAGCCCCAACCGGACCGCGCCCTCCAGTCCCATCGGACCGAGGTGGGCGCCGGGCCACGCGAGCGTGAGCAGCGGCTCGTGCAGACTGCCGCCGACCATCGCCTGTGCGCCAAGCCCGTAGCCGCGGCGCAGCACCACCGCCACCAACGGCACACGCAGTGCGGCGCCGGCCACCAACATGCGAGAAGCGCGGCGCACCAACGCTTCTGCCTCCGCCGCCGGCCCGACCATGTAGCCCGGACAGTCGACCAGCGACACCACCGGCAACCCGAAGGCGTCGCAGAGTTGCAGAAATCGGGCGGCTTTGTCGGCAGCCGCGGCCGTGATCGCGCCCGCCATCACCATGGTGTTGTTCGCGATGACGCCGACCGCGCGGCCTTCGATCCTGGCCAGTGCGGTAACCATCTCTCTTGCGAAGCCCTCGCGCAGAAGCGTCACCGAGCCTTCGTCGGCCAACGTCTCGATGATCGGATTCACCTTGTATGCACGCCGTTCGCGCTCCGGGATCATTGTGCGCAAACAAGTTTGGTCGCCGGCCGGCCCGGGTGCGGTCGTGCCCTGGAAGTAGCCGAGCAGCCGTTTGGTCACCGCGACGGCCTCGGCCTCGTCGGCCACCACGACGTCGACGACGCCGTTGGGCGCCTGCATCGAGATCGGGCCGACGTCGTCGGCGGCCACATCCCCGAGGCCCCCGCCCGCAATCATCGCGGGTCCGCCCATGCCTATCGACGCGTCCTCGGTGGCCACGATCAGATCGGCGCATCCAGCGATGACCGCGTTACCGGCGAAGCAGCGGCCCTTGACGATCGCGATCCGCGGCACCAGTCCCGACAGCGCCGCCCACAGTTTGAAGGCGCGGACGTCCAGCGCCGAGACCGTCGGGTAGTCGGTGTCGCCGGGACGTCCGCCGCCGCCTTCGGCGAAGAACACCGTGGGTAGCCGCATCCGCTCGATGAGTTCGAACAGCCTGTCCTTCTTGCGGTGTCCCAGCGCGCCCTGCGTACCCGCGAGCACCGTGTAGTCGTAGGACAGGACGGCGCACGCGCCGCCGTTGATGCGGGCCGTGCCCGCGATGAGTCCGTCGGCTGGGGTGCGCGCGATCAAGTCGTCGACGTCGCGGCGGAATCGCTGCGCTGCGATGGCGAAGCGGCCGTACTCGACGAAGGAACCCGGGTCGACGAGATCGTCGACGTTCTCGCGGGCGGTGCGCCCACCTGCGGCGTGCCTGCGCTCGACGGCGTCGGGACGGGCCGCATCCTCGGTGAGCGCGCGCCGTCTCAACAACTCCGCGTAGTCGTCGCGCATGGGGTCCTCGGGCATGGCGTCCGATGTTATCCACAGGCCGTGCACACCGGCGTCGATCTGTCGGCGATCCGGCTTACCGTGCGGACATGACTGCATGGATGAACACCGTCAGCCGTGACCACGTACTGCGTGGGGTGCGGGGCCGCTTCACACAGGCCAACCACGGCAAGCCGCACATGTTGAAGAAGATGGCCAAGGGGGACTGGATCGTCTTCTACTCGCCGAAGACCGATTATCCGAAGGGTGAGCCGTTGCAGGCGTTCACCGCGATCGGCCAGGTCGTCGACGACGAGCCCTATCAGGATTTCCAGACGTGGCGACGCACCGTCGATTTTCTGGAGTGCGCCGAGACTCCGATTCGCCCGCTGATCGACAAGCTCGAGTTCATCGAGGATCCGGCACGCTGGGGATACAAGTTCAGAGCCGGAGTGTTCAAGATCAGCGATCACGACCTCGACGTCATCCGTTCCGCGATGACCGACTCCGGCTGAGGGCTACCGTGGGTGGGTGAGCAACACCGAGCCAGCGCCCTCCGAAGTCGCCTGTGCCGCTTTGCCGTTCGCGGGCGTACTGCACCCTCGTGAGGTGCCGCTCGGTGGCCCGCGCGCCATCAAGGTGCGCCGCACCCTGCCCCAGCGGGAACGGTCGCTGATCGGGGCGTGGTGTTTCGCCGACCATTACGGTCCGCACGACGTGCGGGGCGGCACCGGCATGGACGTACCGCCGCATCCGCACACCGGATTGCAAACTGTCAGTTGGCTTTTCAGCGGCGAGGTGGAACACCGCGACAGCGCCGGAGTGCACGCGATGGTGCGGCCGGGAGAGCTGAACCTGATGACCGCGGGCGCGGGCATCTGCCACTCCGAGGTGTCGACCGCGGCCACCACTGTGCTGCACGGTGTCCAGCTGTGGGTGGCGCTGCCCGACGCCGACCGCGACACCGACCGCGACTTCGCGCACTACGCGCCCCCGCCGCGACGGCTCGGCGACGCCACGGTACGGGTTTTCCTCGGCGAGCTCGAGGGCGACCGCTCCCCCGTGCACACCTTCACCCCACTGCTCGGCGCGCAGCTCGACCTGGACCCGGGTGCGGACCTGAGCCTCGAGGTCGATCCCGCATTCGAGCACGGGGTGCTGCTCGATCAGGGCAGCGTGGAGGTCGCGGGCACGCGGCTGGACGTGGCCGACCTCGCGTTCCAGGAGATCGGATGCGAGCGGCTGCACGTGGCCAACCGGGGCCAGTCGCCGGCCCGGGTGGTGCTGCTCGGCGGTCCGCCGTTCCCCGAGCAAATGGTGATGTGGTGGAACTTCGTCGGGCGCAGCCACGACGACATCGCGGCGTATCGCGAACTGTGGCAGAACCACGACGACCGCTTCGGCGCGGTACACGGATATCAGGGAGCGGTATCGCGGCTGCCGGCACCACCGCTGCCAAATGCGACGTTGCGCCCGCGACCCAATGCCGGGGTATAGAGGAGGCATGACCACCGACAAGACCGGCGCACCCACCACTGTCACTCAGGAATCCGACCGCTTCACCATCTCCGTCGACGGACAGAAAGTCGGCTTCACCGAGTACGCCGATCGCGACGGCCAGCGGATCTTCCCGCATACCGAGGTGCTCGATGAGTTCGGTGGGCGCGGGCTGGGAACGATCGTCATCTCCGAGGCGCTGCAGGCCACCCGCGATGCGGGGCTGCGAATCGTCGCCGTGTGCCCCATGGTCGCCGGCTATGTCGACAAGCACCCCGAGTTCGCCGACGTTGCCGACCCGGCCGATTCCAAGGTGAAACGCTGGCTGGCTAATCGTTAGATGACCTAGCCCGATATCGTCGCCTTCGTGGCGACCGCATTCTTCGTGGCCGACGGCGACGTCTTCATCCCCCAGCCGATCGCGCGCGGCCCCTGGGGGCAGACGATCAGCGGCAACTACATCGGCGGCCTGCTAGGCCACGTCCTCGAGCGCGACGCCGGCGAACCCGGGCTCCAGCCCACCCGGCTGACCGTCGACCTGTTCCGGCCCGTGGCGTTGGCACCGGTGCGCGTCGATACGTCGGTCACCCGGCACGGCCGCCGGCTGAAACTGGTCGAGGCGATGATGACCCAGGGCGACACCGTCGTCGCCCGCGCCAGCGGGCTGTTCCTGCGCCGCGGCGAGCAGCCGTCGGCGGAAGTCTGGTCGACACCGGTGACTATGCCGCCCGTTCCGGAGTCCCCCGATCCGATTCCCCGCGGCCTGGCGATGTTGGTGTGGACCTACGGCAAGAACAACCACACCCCCGGCCCGGGATTCGGGCTCGAGGCGTGGCAGCACCGGGGGCCGAAACACATCTGGGTCCGCGACATCAGGCCGCTGGTCGACGGCATAGAACTCAGCCCCTTCACGCGGGCCGCGATGGCCGGCGACATGGTCAGCTCGCTGACCCATTTCGGCACGGAGGGTTTGCAGTTCATCAACGCCGACTACACGCTCACGCTGAGCCGGCTGCCGGAAGGCCCGTATCTCGGCCTCGCTGCGCTGACCCATTACAGCCACGACGGCGTGGCCACCGGCACGGCCACCATCGTGGATCAGTACGGCCCAATCGGGAGCGGCGTGGCCAATGCCCTGTCGAACCCGGGCTTCGACCCGCCGCATCCTTAACTTTTCAAAACACGAGTAGTCGGATACTCGCGGCGTCTGCCACGTCTGGGTTGATGCTGTCTCCATCCAGTTGTCCATTGGAGGGGGATTGACAAATGGGTCATGTCAGTGCGGCCACAAGCGACCGCGTTCATTTCAGCATTGATGCCGACGAGATCGTCGACCCGGCAACAACGGTCACGATCCACTTGCCGGGCGCGGCGGATGCGCAGAGCATTCAGAGCGCCATCCGGGTGATGCATGGCAGTGACGAAGTTCCGGCCACAATCACGCGCGCACGAAATGGTCGGTCCGTGAAGGTGGACCTGGGCGCCGATACGCACTTCGGTCCTCACCGCTTGGAGATCGATGAACTGCTCAGCACCAAGGGTGAACGCATCACCGAAATGGTGCGCCTACCGTTCTGCGTCCTTCCAGCGTCCTGTAAGGCGCTGACGGGTAAACGTGTCGAACACAGCGTCCGACTCGAATTCGATGACTTGGATGTGCGCCGGCTCGCGCCAGGGCAGACGGGAACGAACGGCCATGTCGACGTCATGAAGGTCGTCGACCGCAAGACTGGTGAGCCGGCCGAGTTGGCCTTCGACGAGCAGGGGCGCGCGGTCGACGTCCGTGAGCGTCTGACGGAACTGGACAAGCGGCGCGCGGAGAAGTTCGGCAGCCTAAATCCGGGTCTCTACGAACGGCTCGAGTCCTCCTCGCGCGGCGAGCGGATTCCGGTCGTGGTGTGGGCGCGCATCGAATTGCCCCCAGCGCCATACGAAAAGCCCGCGGATCAACGCAGCGCAGAACCGCCCCACGGCGAAGCTCGGGTCGCCGAGTCGGTGCGCCCAGCGTTGGCCAATCTTCACCAGGCTTTGGCCCGTCACGACGTTTCCGTCCGCGGTGAATCCCGTCGCGACGACGCCTTGCCTCTCGTCACCGCGGAAGTCACCGCCGAACAGCTGCGTGCGTTGTCGCACGACGACGCTGTCGGCGCAATATTCTTCGACGACCGGACCGTGACCAACGACCTCGGCAACTCGATCGCAGTCGCCCGCTCCAATACCGCTCACGCACTCGGTTTCGATGGCACCGGCGTGCGTGTTGCCGTCTTCGAGGACGGACCCAGCGACACCACCAATCTGAGCTTCGAAGGGCGCTACACCAGCAGCCCCGACGCCAGCGCGCATGCCCGCCTGACATCGGCGATCATCAAGAACATCGAGCGGAACATGCCGCACGGCCATGCGCCGGACTGCGACCTCTACTCGGCCAATTCGTCCGACAACGACGCGCTGCTGTGGGCGGTGCGTGATCAGGGCTGCACGGTGATCAGCCAGAGCTTCCACCGTGGGGCGACCGAAGCGGGAAGCGCGACACTGCAATCCGACGATGTGCTCAAGGACTGGCTCGCGTTGAGGTGGCCGTATCCGACCATCGTGCAAGCGGCAGGCAACTTCTGGGAAGGCGACGACGACGCCATCGATCCGCCCGAAGCCGAATACGTCAACCACAAGGGCTACAACACCCTTTCGGTCGGCAACCACAACGACAGCGCGGGTGCGATGTCGGGTGATTCGACCTTCCGCAATCCAAGCAGCTCGCACGGCGATCGCGAATTGCCTGAGATCGCCGCCAACGGCACCGGCGTAGCCGCCGTCGGTGAAGACAAATCCGGAACCAGCTTCGCCGCGCCGGCGGCGGCCGGTGTGGTGGCGCTGCTCCAAGACGTCGATCCGGTGCTCAGCTCGTGGCCGGAAGGCTGCCGGGCCATCATGCTGGCGGCCGCGGGCCGCAACGTCCGGGGTGGGACGTGGTGGCAAGACGTGTCGGCGGGCGTCGACGGCCGCGACGGTGCCGGTGCGGTTGACGCCGCCGCGGGTGTCGCCATCGCTCGGCAGCGGCGCCGGCGCAATGCATCGGCCTCGCGTCACGGCTGGGACGTCGGGACGTTGTCATCCTCGGCGATCGGCCGAGATGGCTTGGCCACCTTCAGGTATCACATCCACGTTCCGCCGCTGCTGTTGGTGCCGCGCGTGAAAGTTGCGCTGGCATGGGACAGCGCGGTCAGTACGTTCCTGGGCTTCCCACTGTTCTCGAGGCTGACGGTCGATCTCGACCTCAGCGTGCGTGACAGTCACGGCTCGCCGGTGGGGACATCGGCGTCGTGGGACAACAGCTACGAGATCGTCGAGTTCGCGGCACGGGCAGGGGAGACGTACGAGATCATCATCCGGCGATGGTCCGGCAGTGACGACGTGTGGTTCGGAGTGGCTTGGACGGTAAGCGGACGCAATCTGCTGTGGCCGATCGAACCACTGCACTCTTGAAACGCACTGCACCCCGCGATAAGGCGTTCCGCGGGGTGCAGTGTTGATCATCGTCTAGCTGAGGCCGACGACCTCCTGAGCGATGTCGGCCACTCGCGTCTGCGCGGCCGACACCACCCGCTGGCGGTTCTTGTGGGCCTCCTCGTAGGCGACGATCGCCCGCACGTCGGCCGGATCGGTGAGCTCCTTGACCTCGGCGACCGCCTCCGCGACGGTCAACTCGTCGTAACCGGCGATCGGAAGCTCGTCGGCGTCCAGCACACCGCCCGCGGTGCGCGCGGCGTGCAGCGCATCCGCGGTCCGGTCCGCGCCCTCGTCCCTGCTGACTTCTTCCGCGCGTTGCAGCGCAGCGTCCCGCGAGGCCGAGAGCGTCTTGAACGCGATCTCCCGCGCCCGCTGCGCGCGACGAACCAGATCGTCGACAGCAGGCCCCGCCGAGCGCAGCAACTCCGCGACCCGTTCGGCCGACTGCGCCGACCAGCCCATCGGCAGATTCACCAGCTTGACCGCGGTGCCGGTGGCCGCCTGCAGCGGCGTGCGCCGCAGCGCGGCCGGGCCGCCGAGCGCGTTCTCAGCCAACACCGTCGTCAGCCAGTTCACGGTGGCCGAGTGGGCGGTGATCAACCGGTCGGCGAGTCCCTCGACGTCCGAACGCTTCGCGGCCACCGCAAGCGCCTTGATGTACCGTGACCGGTCCAGCAGCTGATCCTCCAGCGCCAGGTCGCCCAGCAGCGCCTCGTCGAACGGCTGCGCCTGCTCGGTCAGCGCCTTCACCGCGGCAGCGGCACGGCCAAGGAACGGCCCGATCGTGTCGGGGAAGCCGCCCAGATCGCGGATCGCCTTTTCGATCGCTTCCGCGCGCAGCCTGCCGTTTTCGGCGTTCTGTGTCAGCTCACGACGCACTGCGTCGGTCCGAGCCTGCGCCACACGCGTCTCGGCGACCTGAATCTCGGTGTGCGTCAAGTCCAGCACCGTGCGCAGCTGCGTGAGCAGCGTGGTTTCGGTTTCTGTTGAAGCCATTAGGTTTTGCCCCCTGTGGTTGGTATCGGGATCGGCGCATCAGCGCACCTACTCCGTCAGCTACCCGCAGCACAGGTCAACCGGAACGCGATCGGCGTGTGAGATAAGTCGCAATGTCCCGATCAGCGGGGGTTGAGCACCACGACCGGAATCTCGCGGTCGGTCCAGCTCTGATAGTTGTCGAAATCCGCGTACAACTCGACCAGCCTCGGCCACAACCGGGCCCGCTCCTCAGCGTCGGCGGTCACCGCATGCACCGGGCGCCGGTCGGCGCCGATCTCGACGAAGGTGTCCGGGTTGGCCACCAAGTTTCGATACCACTGCGGGTGTTCGGGACGACCGCCCTGCGACGCGACGATCACCACGTCGGCGCCGTCGAACATGTACAGCAGCGGCGTGACGAACACCTTGCCGGACTTGCGGCCGCGGTGCTCGAGCAGCAACGTCGGCACCGGCTTGCGGAAACCCGCTCCGATGCGCCACTTTCCGCCGATCCTGCCGCCCGTGCGGCGGTACACCCACACGTGCGCCTTGCCCGCGTACTTGAAGATCTTCGGCAGCAGCGGCGAGTCCAGCTGCTTGGGGCGTTGCTGCGGCATCAGAGATGCGCCGCCGTGCTGCCACCGACCGGCATGGCCGGCATACCGAGCTTGCGGTGATCCCAACTGCGCATCCTGCTGGGCACCACACGCACGCAGATGCGGTTGTTCATCATCTGGTCGATGAACGGACGCAGCTCGTCGGAGTACGGGCCGGTGTACCGCTCCCAGACGCTGATGCCAACGCGCAGAATGGTTTCCGCGTCGTCGACGATCTCCGCCTTGCCGTCGATCGACACCCCGCGCAGCGTGTCGTAGCTCTGCCCGTCCTCGATCATCACCGTGATGGTCGGATCGCGGCGCAGGTTGACCGCCTTCTGCGACTTGGCTTTGGTCTCGAACCAGATCTCGCCGTCGACGACCGCGTACCACATCGCGACCAGGTGCGGCCTGCCGTCGGGCAGTACGGTGGCCATCGTCGCCGTCCTGCTGCGCTCAATGAATTCGGCGATCTCCTCGTCGCTCATGACGATTTTCGCCCGCTCGTTTTTGCCCACGGCTACATCCCTACCAGGCGTCCACCGAGGTGACCGTAACGGGGATACCGTTCAGCGCACCGTTGCCAGACGGTTCGTCGACGAACGTCGGCGGCGACAGGACGTTTGTGTTCACACCCGGCGATGCGTTGGCGATCGACATCCGGGTGCCGGGCTTACCGTGGCCCCAACCGTGCGGCATCGACACCACCCCCGGCATGATCGCGTCGGTCACTTCGACGGGCACCTCGATCTGCCCGGCCGACGAGGTGACGGTCACGGTGTCGCCGGTTGCCACTCCACGTTTCGTCGCGTCGTCGTCATGCATCAGCAGCGTGCAGCGGTCCTTGCCCTTCATCAGCGGCCCGACGTTGTGCAGCCACGAGTTGTTGGAGCGCAGATGCCGCCTGCTGACCAGCACCAACTCCTCCGGCGCGCGGTCGAGTCGGTCCGCGAGCCTAGGCAGGTCGTCGAGCAGATACTGCGGCGCCAACCGGATCTTGCCGTCGGCGGTGCCCAGCACCTCGGGCACCCGCGGCACCATCGGCCCGAAGTTGATGCCGTCGGGGTATGCCTTCAGCTTTTCCAGCGTCAGTCCTTCGGGGTGCTCGCCGTAGCGGTCGCCGAACGGCCCGGTGCGCAGCGTGAGGTCGAGAATCCGCTCGGGTCCGCCGCGTTGGTAGTGCTTGCGGATCTCGGCGCCGTCGAGCCCGACGGTGAACGCCATGTAGTCGAAGAAGCCGTCGTCGATGGCGGCGACGTCGACGTCCTCGGCGGGCGTGCCGGTGCACAAGCCGGTCAGTCGGATCAGGATCTCCCACTCCTCCGGCGCGTCCGGATCGGGCCGCTTGAACACCGGCGGCGAGTAGTTGGTGATGCTGTTGATGGCGAAGTTGAGGATGAGGTCGTCGTGGTGCGGTTGTTCGAGCGGCGACGGCGCGGGCAGGATCACGTCGGCATGTCGGGTGGTCTCGTTGAGCCACAGGTCGACGGAGATCATCGCGTCGAGCGCCGGGAGCACCTCGTCGAGTTTGTGGCCCGCAGGCGTCGACAACACCGGGTTGCCCGCAACGGTGATCAGCGCCTTGATCTGCCCCTCCCCCGGCGTCGCGATCTCCTCGGCCAGACACGACACCGGCACCTGCCCGAGCACCTCCTTGGCGCCGCGCACCCGGGTGCGGTACCGGCCGAAGTCCGGCACACCGTCCTCAAGGCCCGGTATCGGCTGCACCGTGACCGACCACGCCGCGGCACGCGGGAACATCGCACCGCCCACGACGTCGAAATGGCCGGTGAGGATGTTGACCACGTCGACAAGCCAGCTGGCCAAACTGCCGAACTCTTGGTTGCACAACCCAATTCGGCCGTAGACGACGGCGCGCTCCGTGGTTGCGAGTTCGCGTGCCAGTTCGCGGATGCGGTCGGCGGCGATGCCCGTGACCGGGGCGACGCGCTCCGGCGACCAGTCGGCGGCCGCCTCCCGCATCTGATCGACGCCGTCGACGTGTGGTGCTACCGCGCCGAGATCAACCAAATCCTCGGCGAACAGCGTGTGCGCGACCGCCAACAGCAGCGCCGCATCCGTGCCGGGGGTGATCGGCAGCCACTCGTCGGCGCGCGCGGCGGTGGCGGTACGCACGGGGTCGATCACAATCACATTGCCGCGCTTGCGGATTCCGTCGATGATGGCCATCACGTCGGGCGCCGCCAGCAGTGATCCCTGCGAGGCGGCGGGGTTGGCGCCCATCACGATCAGCAGATCGGTGCGTTCGATGTCGGGCACCGGGAACGTCCACCATCCGCCGTACATCAGGTGCGACGACAGGTTCTTGGGCCACTGGTCGACGGTGCCCGGCGAATAGGACAGCGGGATGCCCGACATGCCAAGTAGCACACCGGTGTAGCGGCCCAACGAGAACGAGTGCGCCAACGGGTTGCCGGTGTAGCAGGTGACCGCGCCGATGCCGTGCTTCTCGATCACCGGCGCGAGCAGTTCGGTGCACCGCCGGAACGCCTCGTCCCAGCTGACCTCCTGCCACTGGCCGTCGACCTTGATCATCGGGCGGCGGATCCGGTCGGGGTCCTCGTGCACCGCGCCCAGGGTGGCGCCCTTGGGGCAGATGTGCCCACGACTCCAGGTGTCGTCCCTGTTCCCCCGGATGCTCGCGACGCGACCGTCGGCGACTCGAATCTCCAAGCCGCACATGGCTTCACACAGCGGACAGGTGTAGAGGTGCCGGCCGTCCTCGCCGACGCCTGCCAACGTTTCGGTCATCGCGACCTCCTGCTTCTGCGCCGAACGTGGGTTACCCGCACGGTTGCGGGCCTCAAAGCGTGCGGGTAACCCACGTTCGCCGGCGGCTTTGTTGTGACACACTGTAACGACAAATGCGGACGACGGGAGGCGAATGGAGAGCCGACATCGCCGTCAGGGTTCGCGCCGTGACCCGTCGATCGACACCTCCGTACTGGCCGCCACCCGCGGGCTGCTGGTCGAACGTGGGTACGCCGCCACCACCATCGATCTGATCGCCACCACCGCGGGCGTCAGCAGGCCCGCCGTCTACCGGCGGTGGAGTTCGAAGGCGCAATTGGTGCACGAGGCGCTGTTTCCCGATCTGGGGCCCGAACCGCCGGAAGTCGACTTCGCCGCCGAGATCACCCGGTTATGCCGCGGCGCGCTGCGCATGTACGGTGATCCCGCGGTGCGTGAGTCAATTCCCGGACTGCTCAACGACTTACGCGCGGACCGCCGGATGCGGCGGGTGCTCAGCGACCGGCTGGAGGCCACCGCGCGCAGTCAACTCGCCGATCGTGTCGACGCGGCGGTCGCCGACGGCGTCGCGCGTCCCGGCATCAGCGCCGACACCATCATGGACGCGATCGCCGGCGCCGCCTGGTATGCGGTCTGCGTGCGCCGCATCAATGACGTCGACACGGCGGCCAAGGAACTGAGCGAACTGGTGCTGCGGGGTGTGCTCGACTAGCTGTTCAACAACATCGCGTACTGCGCGGCGACCTGCTGCTGGGCGTCGAGCAGGTTGTCCGCCGTGGTCTCGATGGCGTATTTGTCCGCCGCGCCCAGGCAGTAGAAGGTCTTGTCCTGCAATTGCAGGCAGCGACTGTCCGGCAGATTGTTGACGGGCTTAGCCGGTTGCGACGTCGGCTGCAATTCGGCGTAGAAGCCATCGACGATCTTGGCCGCGCCTGCGGGATCCTTGGTCTGATAGACGTTTGTCTTCGCCATCGCCGCGAGGTCCATGCCGATGTCGGCGAACAACTTCGCCGAACGGGCCGGATCCGATTGGAACTGCAGTGCGCCGCGCTGTTCGTACGTGGCGTTCTGGATCGGGGTGGCGTCCTTCTCGGGAACCGGCAGCGTGCGCGCCAGCAGCCCGGTCGGATCCAATGAGATGTCGGCGAATTCGGACGGATCGGTCGCGCGGAACTGGTCGATCGCCGGGCCTTGCAGGTCGACGGTCTTGCTCACCATTCCGACGGCGGTGTCCATGCTGTCGGCCGCCTGCGCGAGTTGCATGAACACGTACTGCCCGTGCGCGGTGAACGCGCGCACCGCGTTCCACTTCTTACCGGTCGACCCCTCGGTCTGGGTGTAGCTCGCCGCCTTCGTGTCCGGATGCCCCGGAATCTGTGCAGACTGCACGCCGTCGCCTGTCTTGGCCGCGATATCGCCGAACTCACCGGCGGCTGCGGCGGCGGAGTCGTTGTCTGCGAACCGCAACACCGCGTTCAGCAGGATCTTCTGGCCGTCCTGGGTCCGCGCCGACGCGAAGCCGTTGATGAAGCCGTGCTGGCTGGCCGCCGCCGCGAACGTCTCGGGGCCGATTTGGGCCAGCGCGCCGACGTTGGGCAGCACCGTGGCGCCGAAGCCGAACCAATCGGTGATGGCGGGGTCGACCTCCCACGGGCCGATGACGTTGTTGGCCATCCGCTGCGATTCGACGAACACGCCCCGGTCGGCGTCACCCGTCACCCCCAGCGGCTGGCTGGGCTGCGTCGGATACGGTCCGACGTCGAGCTTGCTGATGTCGACGGTCGGCCCGGCCGCCACGTCTGACGGCTTGACCGCCGAGCCGTCGACGGTCGAGGAGCACGCCGCGGTCAACAGGACAGCCGACAGAAAAGCGATATATGCGTGCCGCATTCGCAAAAAGCTACCGTGCCTGAGTCGAAATACAACGGCCTCCGACAGGTGTCCGGAGACATTGGAAGGGATTGGCGAATAAACGAGGCGAGCCACCCATTTGGGCGGCCCGCCTCATTTCGATTTGTGGGCGAAGGGGGACTTGAACCCCCACGTCCCGAAGGACACTGGCACCTGAAGCCAGCGCGTCTGCCATTCCGCCACTCGCCCCAACAACCGGGGGAGCCTATCACGGTCAGCACCCGGTCCCCCAACCGTACCGATCCGCCCCGCTGCCCCTGCCAATACGTTGTGAACGCATCACGATCAGGCTACGTGACCTGCATCAATTCGATTCTCAGAATTCTGTTGGTCCCGCTGCGACGCACTCGGCCGATACCATGCAGATAAGTCAAGTGCCCAGGCGACACGCTGGCGCACCGGCCCGTGGGCAGGGCTGACGGACAACT
The DNA here is from genome assembly GCF_001667505.1 of Mycobacterium sp. ACS1612. Classification (GTDB taxonomy): domain Bacteria; phylum Actinomycetota; class Actinomycetes; order Mycobacteriales; family Mycobacteriaceae; genus Mycobacterium. The sequence goes on along the minus strand of NZ_LZHZ01000018.1, from coordinate 236,810 downwards.
ACGAGTGAGGCGGGCGGTGATATGGGTCTGGTCGACCGCATCGAACGCAAACTCGAATCGACTGTCGGCGACGCCTTCGCCCGAGTGTTCGGCGGATCGATTGTGCCGCAGGAAGTCGAAGCCATGCTGCGGCGTGAGGCCGACGCCAACGCGCGCGAAGTGCTCGGTGGCCGTATTTTGGCGCCAAACGACTACGTCATTACCCTCAGTGTGCCTGACTATCAGAAAGTGAGCGCCGACCCCGACCTCACGTCATCAACGTTCGCCAAGCACTTGGAGGGATACATCCATGAGCAGGGATGGCAAACGTATGGTGATGTTGTCGTCAGATTCGAGGCATCACCGAACCTGCACACCGGACAGTTTCGCGCGCGTGGAGCGGTCAACCCCGATACGACCAGAGGCGAAACCGCCCCACCACCAGACCGTGCGTCCTACGCAGAACCAGGAGTACCAGCGATGAGCGACAATCCCAGTTACCGCGGCCAGGGACAGGGGCGGCCTGCCGACGAGTACTACGACGAGCGATACGGCCGTCCGGACGATCGCGGCCAGTATCCGCCTCAAGAGGGCGGCTACCCGCAGCAGGGCGACCAGGGCTATCCCCCTCGGCCCGGCTATCCTGATCAGGGCGGCTACCCCGATCAGGGTGGTTACCCGGACCAGGGCGGCTACCCGCCGCCGTCCTACGAGCAGCGCCCGCCGGCCGGATACGGCCCGCCTCAGCAGGGCGGCTACCCGGACCAGGGCTACCGCCAGCCGCCCGGGGGCCAGTCCGGCTATGGCCCGCCGCAGGGCGGCCAGCCCGGCTATGGCCCGCCCGCCGGTGACTACGACTACGGCCGACAGGCCGACGGCGGCTACGGCCGCCAGGAGCCGCGCCCGGCGTATCCAGACCAGGGCGGCTACCCGGATCAGGGCGGCTACCCCGATCAGGGTGGGTACGGCGGACAGGCCTACGGCCGGCAGGACGCCGGTTATGGCGGCCAGCAGGATTACGGCCGCTACGGCGAGCCGCCTGCCGGCGCGGGCTACGCGGAGCCGGGTTATGCCGAGCCCGCCGGCGGTGGCGGATATGACTACGGCCAGCAGGGCCAGCCGGCCGGATACGGCGGTTACGGTCAGGGCGACTACGGGACGACGGGTGCGACGTCGGTCACTCTGCAACTCGACGACGGCAGCGGCCGCACGTATCAGCTGCGCGAGGGCGCCAACGTGATCGGCCGTGGCCAGGACGCCCAGTTCCGGCTGCCCGACACCGGGGTGTCGCGTCGCCATCTGGAGATCCGGTGGGACGGCCAGGTGGCGCTGCTGTCAGACCTCAACTCGACCAACGGCACCACGGTGAACAACGCGCCGGTGCAGGAGTGGCAGCTGGCTGACGGCGACGTGATCCGCCTGGGCCACTCTGAGATCATCGTCCGCGTTCACTGAAAGCTCGGCCCGGTTCTGGCTGGCGACGACCGGGAGAAGCGAACGCTTCACCCTCACGTCGATCGCTGTCCAAGTATCGTGACGTTGCCGAAGGTGGCTCGGGTCGTATCGGCGGGCCGGCGCAACGTGAACGAGTACGGGACGGGGACGGGAAGGACGTCGGATGCAGGGGTTAGTACTGCAGCTGACGCGCGTCGGATTCCTGTTGTTGCTGTGGTTGTTCATCTGGTCGGTGCTACGCATCCTGCGGACCGATATCTATGCGCCGACCGGAGCGGTCATGGTGCGACGGGGCCTGGCGTTGCGCGGCTCGTTGCTGCCCAACCGGGGCCGTCGCAATGTGGTGCGACAGCTCGTGGTGACCGAGGGCGCGCTGACCGGTACCCGGATCCCGCTGGGCACACAGCCCGTCCTGATCGGCCGCGCCGACGACTCCACACTGGTGCTCACCGACGACTACGCCTCGACCCGGCACGCCAGGCTGTCGCCACGAGGCTCGGAATGGTATGTCGAGGACCTAGGATCGACCAACGGCACATACCTTGACAGGGCGAAGGTGACTACGGCGGTACGGGTTCCGATGGGCACGCCGGTTCGAATCGGCAAGACGGTAATCGAGCTGCGCCCGTGACGCCGCGCACGCGTGGGGGCACCCCCGGCCAAAAGGCCAGGGGGAGAGCGAGATGACCCTCGTTTTGCGATATGCGGCGCGCAGCGACCGCGGCTTGGTCCGCGCCAACAATGAGGACTCCGTCTACGCCGGCGCCAGACTGCTTGCCCTTGCCGACGGCATGGGCGGGCACGCGGCCGGTGAGGTGGCCTCCCAGTTGGTCATCGCGGCCCTCGCCCACCTCGACGACGACGAGCCCGGCGGCGATCTGCTGTCCAAACTCGACGCCGCGGTCCGCGAGGGCAACTCGGCGATCGCCGCACACGTCGAAGCCGATCCCGAGCTGGAGGGCATGGGCACCACGCTCACCGCAATCCTGTTCGCGGGCAACAGGCTTGGCCTGGTGCACATCGGCGACTCCCGCGGCTATCTGCTCCGCGACGGGGAACTGGTCCAGATCACCAAGGACGACACGTTCGTCCAGACACTGGTCGACGAGGGCCGCATCACCGCCGAGGAGGCGCATAGCCATCCGCAGCGCTCGCTGATCATGCGGGCGCTCACCGGGCACGAGGTCGAGCCGACGCTGATCATGCGCGAGGCGCGCGCCGGTGACCGGTACCTGTTGTGCTCCGACGGACTGTCCGATCCGGTCAGCCACGAGACCATCCTCGAGGCGTTGCAGATCCCCGACGTCGCCGAAAGTGCGGACAGGCTCATCGAATTGGCGTTGCGAGGCGGCGGCCCCGACAACGTCACCGTCGTGGTGGCCGACGTCGTCGACTACGACTACGGCCAGACCCAGCCCATCCTCGCAGGCGCGGTGTCCGGCGACGACGATCAGACCGCGCCGCCGAACACGGCGGCCGGTCGGGCGTCGGCGTTCAATCCGCGCCGCAACGAGGCCAAACGCGTTCTGCCGCAACCCGAAGAGCCGCAACGCCGACCGCGGTCACGGCGCCGGATGATCATCGCGGCGGTGCTGCTCGTGCTCGTTGTGCTCGCCGGGCTTGCCGTCGGCCGGGAGATCGTGCGCAGCAACTACTACGTCACCGAGCACGACGGCACGGTGTCGATCATGCGCGGTGTTCAGGGCTCCTTTCTGGGTTTAGCACTTCAGGAGCCCTACCTGTTGGGCTGTCTCAACGCCCGAAACGAGTTGTCTCTGATCAGCGTCGGGCAGTCCAAGAGCAACCTGGACTGCCGCATGCTCGGCGTCAACGACATGCGGCCCTCCGAACGCGCGCAGGTGGTGGCCGGTCTGCCGTCGGGTTCTCTGGACGACGCCATCGCCCAGATCGAGGAGCTCGCCCGCAGCTCGGTCCTTCCGACCTGTGCACCGCGCACGCCGAAGTCCACCACCTCGCCGACGCCGCATCTGCCCGAAACCCCGGTCGTCCCAGGCATTCCCGAGTCCAGCCCCGAGTCCCCCGAGCCCGAGACGCCGACCACGGTCACCGCTCCCGCGCCGCCACCCGCGCCGCCGTCGCCCGGCGCTCCGCCGCCCGCGCCCACACCTACGCCGACGCCCCCGCAGCCGACCGTGACCGCATTGCCACCCCCTCCACCAGAACCGGGAACGAACTGCCGGGAAGTGTCATGACGCCCGGAACACGACGGGCAGCCCTGCCATGACCACCCAGCCGCAATCGCCCGTCACCGTCATGCCGCCGCTGCCGAACCGCCGCAACGCCGAGCTGTTTTTGCTCATCTTCGCGGCGGTGATCACCACGGTGGCCCTGCTTCTCGTCGAGGCCAACCAGGAGCAGGGTCTGCACTGGGACCTCGCCCAATATGCGGTGGCCTATCTCGCGCTGTTCGCCGGCGCGCACCTGGCGATCAGGCGCTTCACCCCGTACGCCGATCCGCTGCTGCTGCCGGTCGTCGCGCTGCTCAACGGCCTCGGTCTGGTGATGATCCACCGCCTCGACCTGGCCGCGGGCGGCCCGCTGGGAAAGGGTTTGGGCGGCACGGCAAATCAGCAGATGCTGTGGACGCTGGTGGGTGTCATCAGCTTTTCGGTGATGGTGATCTTCCTGCGCGACCATCGGATGCTAGCCCGCTACGGCTACGTCTGCGGCGTGACCGGTCTGGTGCTGCTCGTCATTCCCGCTGTACTGCCCCGCTCGATGTCGGAGCAGAACGGCGCGAAGATCTGGATCGAGTTGCCCGGCTTCTCGATTCAGCCCGCGGAGTTCTCCAAGATCCTGCTGCTCATCTTCTTCGCCGCGGTGCTGGTGGCCAAGCGCAGCGTGTTCACCAGTGCGGGAAAGCATTTCCTCGGCATGGACCTGCCCCGGCCGCGTGACCTGGCTCCGCTGCTGGCGGCCTGGATCGCTTCCGTCGGCGTGATGGTGTTCGAGAAGGACCTCGGCACCTCGCTGCTGTTGTACGCGTCGTTCCTGGTGTTGGTGTACGTGGCCACCGACCGGTTCAGCTGGGTGGTCATCGGCCTGGCTCTGTTCGCCACGGGAAGCGTTGTCGCCTATTACATCTTCGACCACGTCCGGGTCCGGGTTCAGACGTGGCTCGACCCGTTCGCCGACCCCGACGGTGCCGGCTATCAGATGGTGCAGTCGCTGTTCAGCTTCGCCACCGGCGGCATCTTCGGCACCGGTCTCGGCAACGGTCAACCGGGTACCGTGCCCGCCGCGTCAACCGACTTCATCATCGCCGCGGTCGGTGAAGAGCTCGGTCTGGTCGGGTTGGCCGCGGTGCTGATGCTGTACACGATCGTGATCATCCGCGGACTGCGTACCGCGATCGCGGTGCGCGACAGCTTCGGCAAGCTTCTGGCCGCCGGGTTGGCGGCCACGCTGGCGATCCAGCTGTTCATCGTGGTCGGCGGGGTCACCAGGCTGATCCCACTGACCGGATTGACGACGCCGTGGATGTCGTACGGCGGTTCGTCGCTGTTGGCCAACTACGTGTTGCTGGCGATCCTGGTGCGCATCTCGCATGCCGCCCGCAGGCCGATCGTCACCCGGCCGCACAACACGCCGATCGCGGCGGCGAGCACCGAGGTGATCGAGAAGGTATGAACACCTCACTGCGCCGGATAGCCGTCACCATCATGGCCCTGATCGTGCTGCTGTTGGCGAATGCCACACTGACGCAAGTCTTCACCGCCGACGGGTTGCGTGCGGATCCGCGTAATCAGCGGGTGCTGCTCGATGAGTATTCGCGGCAGCGGGGCCAGATCTCGGCGGGCGGGCAACTGCTGGCGTATTCGGTGTCGACCAACGGCCGGTTCCGGTTCCTGCGGGTCTACCCCAACCCGCTGGCGTACGCGCCGGTCACCGGGTTCTACTCGTTGAGCTATTCCAGCACCGGCCTCGAGCGCGCTGAGGACACCATCCTCAACGGCTCCGACCAGCGGTTGTTCGGACGGCGGTTGGCTGACTTCTTCACCGGCCGCGACCCGCGCGGCGGCAATGTCGCGACCACCATCAATCCGCAGGTGCAGCAGGCCGCGTGGGATGCGATGGAGGACGGCTGCAACGGCCCGTGCAAGGGCGCCGTGGTGGCGTTGGAACCTTCGACCGGCAAGGTGCTGGCGATGGTGTCGTCGCCGTCGTATGACCCCAATTTGCTTGCCACCCACGACATTCAGGAGCAGTCCACCGCGTGGCAGCAGCTGCGCGACAATCCCGACTCGCCGCTGCTGAACCGGGCCATCGCTGAGACGTATCCCCCGGGTTCGACGTTCAAGGTGATCACCACCGCGGCCGCGTTGCAGGCTGGCGCCACGGAGAACACCCAGTTGACGTCGGCGCCGCGAATTCCGTTGCCGGACAGCACCGCAACGTTGGAGAACTACGGCGGCGCGGCATGCGGCGCAGGCCCGACCGCATCGCTGCGCGATGCGTTCGCCAAGTCCTGCAACACCGCCTTCGTCCAACTCGGCATCAACACCGGGGTGGACAAGCTCCGATCGACGGCCATGGCGTTCGGGCTCGACAGCCCCGCCCCGGCCATTCCGCTTCAAGTTTCCGAGTCCACCGTCGGCCCGATCGCCGACGCCGCCGCCCTGGGCATGTCGAGCATCGGACAAAAAGACGTCGCACTCACGCCGCTGCAGAACGCGCTGGTCGCCGCCACCATCGCGAACAAAGGGGTGACGATGCAGCCCTATCTTGTCGATAGTCTGAAGGGACCCGACCTCGCCAACATCAGCACGACGGCTCCGCGCGAGGAGCGTCGGGCGGTGTCCGAGCAGGTGGCGAATACACTTACGGATTTGATGGTCGCCGCCGAGCAGGTGACGCAGCAGAAGGGAGCCATCGCCGGCGTGCAGATCGCATCCAAGACCGGCACGGCGGAGCACGGCACCGATCCGCGCAATACGCCGCCACACGCCTGGTACATCGCTTTCGCGCCGGCATCGGCCCCCAAGGTTGCCGTTGCTGTCGTGGTCGAAAACGGTGGTGACCGGCTGTCTGCGACCGGCGGTGCGGTAGCCGCTCCCATTGGACGCGCCACCATCGCGGCGGCGCTTCGGGAGGGTTCATGAGCGCACGCGTCGGAGTCACGCTGTCCGGCCGGTATCGGCTGCAGCGTCTGATCGCCACCGGCGGCATGGGTCAGGTGTGGGAGGGCATCGACTCCAGGCTCGGCCGCCGCGTCGCGATCAAGGTGCTCAAGGCGGAGTACTCGACCGACCCCGAGTTCGTCGAGCGGTTCCGTGCCGAGGCCCGCACCGTCGCGATGCTCAACCACCCCGGCATCGCCAGTGTGTACGACTACGGCGAGACCGAGATGGACGGCGAGGGCCGCACCGCCTACCTGGTGATGGAACTGGTCAACGGCGAACCGCTGAACTCGGTGCTCAAGCGGACCGGCCGGCTGTCGTTGCGGCACGCTCTCGACATGCTGGAGCAGACGGGGCGCGCCCTGCAGGTCGCGCACACCGCGGGCCTGGTACATCGCGACGTGAAGCCGGGCAACATCCTGATCACCCCGACCGGCCAGGTCAAGCTCACGGACTTCGGCATCGCCAAGGCGGTCGACGCCGCGCCGGTCACCCAGACCGGCATGGTGATGGGCACCGCGCAGTACATCGCGCCGGAGCAGGCGCTCGGACATGACGCCACCGCGGCCAGCGACGTGTACTCGCTGGGAGTTGTTGGCTACGAATCCGTTTCGGGCAAACGGCCGTTCACCGGCGACGGTGCGCTGACGGTCGCGATGAAGCACATCAAGGAGACCCCGCCGCCGCTGCCCGCCGACCTGCCGCCCAACGTGCGTGAACTCATCGAGATCACGCTGGTGAAGAACCCCGGTATGCGGTACAGGTCCGGCGGGCCGTTCGCCGACGCGGTCGCCGCGGTGCGGTCCGGTCGCCGTCCGCCGCGGCCCAACCAGGCACCGTCGATCGGCAGGGCAGCGCCAACCGCGGTGCCGTCGGCCGCGCAGGCGCGGGCGGCCGCAGACATGACCGGCCGGGCGCCGGCAACCACGGCCAGGCCGCGCCCCGTCACCGGCAGCCACCGCAGCGCTCCGCCGCCGCGGCGCACGTTCTCGTCGGGCCAGCGCGCGTTGCTGTGGGCCGCGGGCGTGCTCGGCGCCCTGGCCATCGTGATCGCGATCCTGATCGTGCTGAACGCCCAAGACAAGAAGGACCGGCAGTCACCGCCGCCAACCGTGACGAATACGATTACCCAGACGACCCCCTTCCAGTCGCCGACGGCGATGCCCGGTTGGACCGATGACGGCACCATCGGTCATGGTGAACGGGATACCGACTTCGTTGCGTCTCCGGCAAAGGTGCCGGTGGCGCCATGGGTACCAGAACAGACATGGAAATGACGACCCCGCAGCATCTGTCCGACCGGTATGAACTCGGTGAAATCCTCGGCTTCGGCGGGATGTCCGAGGTGCACTTGGCGCGCGATCTCCGGTTGCACCGCGACGTGGCCATCAAGGTGCTGCGCGCCGACCTGGCCCGCGATCCCAGCTTCTATCTGAGGTTCCGCCGCGAGGCACAGAACGCGGCGGCGTTGAACCATCCGGCGATCGTCGCGGTCTACGACACCGGTGAGGCGGAGACCGCGACCGGGCCGTTGCCGTACATCGTGATGGAGTACGTCGACGGGGTCACGCTGCGCGACATCGTGCACTCGGAGGGCCCGATGCCCGTCAAGCGGGCCATCGAGGTGATCGCCGACGCCTGCCAGGCGCTGAACTTCAGCCACCAGCACGGCATCATCCACCGCGACGTCAAGCCCGCGAACATCATGATCAGCAAGGCCGGCGCGGTGAAGGTGATGGACTTCGGCATCGCCCGCGCGCTGGCCGACGCCAACAGCGTCACCCAGACCGCCGCGGTGATCGGCACCGCGCAGTACCTGTCGCCCGAGCAGGCCCGCGGCGAGAAGGTCGACGCGCGCTCCGACGTCTACTCGCTGGGCTGCGTGCTGTACGAAATCCTCACCGGGGAGCCACCTTTCATCGGCGACTCGCCGGTCGCGGTGGCCTATCAGCATGTCCGCGAGGATCCCGTGCCGCCGTCGCAGCGGCACAACGACATCTCGCCGGAACTCGACGCGGTCGTGCTCAAGGCACTGGCCAAAAACCCGGACAACCGCTATCAATCTGCCGCGGAGATGCGCGCCGACCTGGTGCGGGTGCACAGCGGCGAGGCACCCGAGGCGCCGAAGGTGCTCACCGACGCCGAGCGGACGTCGATGTTGTCGTCGCCGACCTCGGAGCACCGGACCGATCGGATCGACCCTGTCGGGCGCCCGCAGCCCGGATACGACGACAAATCCGACCGCGGCGGTTCGGTCGGGCGCTGGCTGATCGCGGTAGCGGTGCTGGCGGTGCTGACCGTCGTGGTGACGGTCGCCATCAACATGTTCGGCGGCAACACTCGCGACGTGCAGGTGCCCGACGTCCGCAACATGGTCAGCGCCGACGCGATCGCCAAGCTGCAGAACGCGGGCTTCAAGGTCAACCCGCTGCAGAAGTCGGACTCCACCGTTCCGCCCGACCACGTCATCGACACCAACCCGCCTGCCAACACGTCGATCAGCGCGGGGGACGAGATCACGCTGAACGTGTCGTCAGGTCCTCAGCAGCGTGAGGTCGTCGACTGCAAGAGCATGACCTACGCCGACTGCGTGCAGCGGCTGACCAACGCGGGCTTCGGGAAGTTCAAGGAGAGCCGGTCGGAGTCCACCACTGAGCAGAAGGACCGGGTGCTGACCACGATCCCCGGCCCGAACCAGACGTCCGCGGTGACCAACGAGATCACCATCGTCGTCGGCGACGGGCCGAGGAGCAGGCAGGTGGCCGACGTCAAGGGGCAGACCGAGGCGCCCGCCAGGCAGATCCTGACGGCGTCGGGCTTCGTCAACGTCGTACCGGTTCAGGTCGACAGCACCGCGCCGTGCGGTCAGGTCATCGGCACGCTACCGGCCGCCGGACAGGAAGCGCCGGTCGACACCCCGATCCAGTTGCAGCTCTCCGAGTGCAACCAGTTCGTCATGCCCGACGTGCGCGGCGGGTTCTGGACCGACGTGGAACCGAACCTGCGGGCCGGCTACGGTTGGACCGGTCAGCTGATCCGCGCGCCGGACGTGCAGAACAGCGGTCAGCGGACCAACGCGGTGGTGACGCAGAGCCCGGCGGCGGGCACGCCGGTCAACAAGGACGCGCCGATCACGCTGGCGTTCGCGTCGTAGCGGCCTGCACCGCCTCGGCTACCTCGTCCTCGAGTCGCCGCACCAACGACTCCGCAGGCGCGGCGCCGCAGAAGCCGAGCCAGTTGGCCAGCATCCGGTGTCCGCCTTCGGTGAGGATCGACTCGGGGTGGAATTGCACGCCGTGAATCGGCAACTCGACGTGGCGCACGCCCATGATGACCCCGCCCTCGGTGCGGGCGATGACGTCGAGTTCGGCGGGCACGGTGTCGGGCAGGATCGTCAGCGAGTGGTACCGCGTCGCGGTGAACGGGTTCGGAAGCCCATGCAGCACACCGGTATTCGAGTGGAACACGGTGCTGGTCTTACCGTGCAGCAGCTCCGGCGCGCGGTCGACGGTGCCGCCGAACGCCACCCCGATCGCCTGATGTCCGAGGCACACCCCGAGCAACGGCGTCTTCGCCGCGGCGCACGCCTCGACCAACGCGATGGACGCACCCGCGCGTTCCGGGGTACCGGGGCCGGGGGAGAGCAGCACGCCGTCGAACTGCTGCGCAGCCTTTGCGACGGCGGCCTCGGTGGCCAGGCGCTCGTCGTCGTTGCGCCAGACATCCGCGTGTACCCCGAGCTGACCCAGGTACTGGACCAGGTTGAACACGAAGCTGTCGTAGTTGTCGACGACCAAAACCTGCATCAGGCCAGGTTACAGACCGCGATTTCGGTGTGTTCGGTCGCGACTAGCGCGACTCATCACACCGAAATCACTCAGTAGCCGAGCGGGCCTGCGGGCTTCGCGTACTTCATCCGCACCGGTTCGGTGTGCCCGACCAACTTCACCTGCGGCTGCGGCGTCTCGGTGTAGCCGAGGCCGAACCGCACCACGTACTGCTTGTAGAGCGTCACCAGCGGGGCGGCCGCCAGCGCCGCCTGCATGGCGGCAGCGTCGCCGACCGCGGTGATCACATACGGCGGGCTGTAGGTACGGCCGTTCAACAGCAGCGTATTGCCGACACAGCGCGGAGCCGACGTGCTGATGATCCGTTGATCCTGCATCTGGATGCCCTCGGCGCCGGCGCTCCACAGCGCGTTGAGCACCGCCTCGATGTCCTGCTGATGCACCACCAGATCGTCGGGGGAGGCGTCGCGGGGGAACCGGCCCTCCGCGTCGCGCTGCGCATCGTTGAGGGTGACGACGAGGCCGGGGCCGCGGATCGGGTCCAGGCCCGCGTCGACGGCCAGCTTGGCCGACCGGTTGGTGATGGCCGCCAGCGCCGCGTCCGCGCCGGGTGAGCCGCCATGATGGTTGTCGATGGTCGACACCAGTGAGTCGCGTTCGGCGGTGAGGCGATCCACCGACGTCTGGGCCTCGCGGACCAGGTCGACCAGACGCGGCGCGTCGCTACGCCGGATCTCGCCGCCGCCGGAAACGCCGTGCGTCGCTGCCAACAGCAGACCCGCCAGCAGACAGACCACCGGCACGCCGAACCGCCAGGCGCTACGGCGCGGCTTGTCCATCAGCTCGTCTCCAGGAATTCTTGGCTAGGGTGCTCCTGCGTTAGGCTCGTAGTTACATCGTCGCACCTAGTTGCCCGCAGTCGCACCGCGACTGGTGTGACTACGACCCTTTCCGCAAAGGTAGCCATGCCCAAGTCCAAAGTTCGCAAGAAGAACGACTTCACCATCAACCCGGTGAGCCGGACGCCGGTCAAGGTCAAGGCCGGGCCGTCGAGCGTGTGGTTCGTCGTGTTGTTCTGCGGTTTGATGCTCATCGGCCTGGTGTGGCTGCTCGTCTTCCAGCTCGCGTCGAACGCGATCCCATTCCTGGCCGACCTCGGCCCGTGGAACTACGCCATCGCCTTTGCTTTCATGATCACCGGGTTGTTGCTCACGATGCGGTGGCGCTAGCCGTACCGACCATCGGTATGAATTCAACTTGGTCTACGCGCGTTACCAATTTAGCAACCTTGCGGTCACCGGATCACACTGATGTGATTCATCCCCATTGGGGATAGCACTTGTGGATAACCTCATTAGCAACGGTAAAAGGGTGTTAATCACCGATGCAGCAAACTGAGTGGAGCCCTTCCACGCTCGGAATCGCAGCTTGCGGCATGATCGGGCTTATCTTGGCTATCGCCGCTGTGACGGTGATCACAGATCCTCCCGGCCGCATCCTGCTGGGGATTGCCGCAGTGGGTTTGCTCGTGTTTGCAAGCGCATCGTGGCGCGCACGGCCAAAACTGGCAATCCGTGACGACGGTCTAGTTATCCGCGGGTGGACGGGCTCAAACCTTCTTCGGCCCGCCGATATCAAATTCGTCCGGATCACCGAGTTTCGGCGGTTGGCCCGGAAGGTGCGGCTGCTCGAGATCGACACCAATGACGATCAACTGGTGGTGCTGACCCGCTGGGATCTGGGCACCGACCCGCTCAACGTGCTCGACGCGTTGACTGCCGCCGGCTACGCCGGCTCCCGCTGAGCCTCAGGACACAGTGATCGACTCGATCACCACGGGATCGGTGGGCCGGTCGCTGCGGTCGGTGGGCGTCGTGGCGATGGCGTCGACCACCTTCTGCGACTCCGCGTCGACGACCTCGCCGAAGATCGTGTGGCGGCGGTTCAGGTGCGGCGTCTCGCCGACCGTGATGAAGAACTGCGAGCCGTTGGTGCCGGGCCCGGCGTTGGCCATCGCGAGCAGGTAGGGCTTGTCGAACTGCAACTCGGGGTGGAACTCATCGGCGAATTGGTAGCCGGGGCCGCCGCGGCCGGTACCGGTCGGGTCGCCGCCCTGGATCATGAATCCCTCGATGACCCGGTGGAAGACCGCGCCGTCGTAGAACGGACCCGACGAGCCGCCCGACGCGTTCTCGGTGCTGTAGTCCTTGGTGCCCTGCGCCAGCCCGACAAAGTTCGCGACGGTCTTGGGGGCGTGGTTTCCGAAGAGTGCGATCTTGATGTCACCGCGGTTGGTGTGCAGGGTCGCGGTCGCGGTCTGAATGGGGCTCGTCACGGGATGACAGTGTGCCACCTGCCGTCTAACGGCCGACGCGGGGTGGCACTTGGTGGCAGGCTGGAAGGCGATTGACGATCGCGCCGCGGAAGAGGTGGACATGAGCTTGAAGACGGACGTCCGGTTGACCCCGAGCCAGCGGCTGAGCCGAGGCCTGAAGTACACCGCAGTCGGTCCAGTCGACGTCACCCGCGGCACAGTCGGGCTGAGTCTGCAGGGCGCGCAGTCGGCGGCCGAGCGGATCCGGCGCAGTCTGGAGCAGAGCAGGCTGGCCAAGGAGATCGGCGAGGCGCAGGACACCATCGCCCAGGAATTCGCCGCGGCGCAGGAAGTGATCGCGAGCCTGCCCGCTGTGATCGCCGACGCCCGCAAGCCCAAGCGCAAGCGGCGACCCCTGGTGATCGTCGCGGTCGGCGCGGCGGTGCTGGCCGGGGGAGCGGTGGCGTTCTCGATCGTCCGCCGGTCGATGCAGCCGGAACCGTCGCCGTTGCCGCCAAGCGTCGACGTGACGCCAAGACCGTAATCCCATGGCCGTCTCGGTCTTCGATCTGTTCTCCATCGGCATCGGGCCCTCGAGTTCGCATACCGTCGGGCCGATGCGCGCCGCCGGCCGGTTCGCGCAACACCTCACCGACGAAGGGCTGCTGCCCGATGTGGCGCGGGTGCGCGTCGAGTTGTACGGCTCGCTGGGCGCGACCGGAGCCGGGCATGGCACGCCCGGCGCGGTGGTGCTCGGGCTGGAGGGCAACGAGCCGGAGACCATCGACCCGGCGTTCGCCCGGACGCGGGTCGAAGAGATCAACTCCGGCGGCAAGCTGCTGCTGGCCGGCACCCACACGATTCTGTTCGACCACGCCGCTGACATTATTTTGTCGTTGCGCGCCATGGAGTTTCACAGCAACGGCATGGTGTTCTCTGCCTTCGACAGCGACGGCGACGAGCTGTCGCGGCGTGTGTACTACTCGGTCGGCGGCGGGTTCGTCGTCGACGAGCACGAAGCCGCGAATCCCATCGAAGAGCCCGTCGTCCCGTATCCGTTCAACACCGCCGAGGAACTGGTCCGGCTGGCGACCGAAAACCATTGCAGCATCGCGGAGTTGATGGCCCGCAACGAGGCCGCGCTGGCCCGCGAACCCGATCTGCGGGCGGGCCTGCTGCGGATCTGGGCGGCGTTTCAGGAGTGCGTCAGCGCGGGTCTGGCCGCGTCGGGCACCCTGCCGGGCAGGCTGCGGGTCAAGCGGCGCGCACGTCTGCTGGCGGAGTCGCTTGATGCCGACGACCCGCTGTACGCGATGGACTGGTTGACGGTGTACGCGCTGGCCGTCAACGAGGAGAATGCCGCAGGCGGACGGGTGGTGACGGCACCAACGAACGGGGCGGCGGGCGTGATTCCGGCTGTGCTGCATTACTATTCGCGCTTCGTCCCGGGCGCAACCGACGACGGTATTGTCGAGTTCCTGCTGACGGCCGCCGCGATCGGTCAGCTGTTCAAGGCCAACGCGTCGATCTCCGGTGCTGAGGTTGGTTGTCAGGGCGAGGTCGGTTCGGCGTGCTCGATGGCCGCCGCCGGATTGGCGGCGGTGCTGGGCGGATCACCGGCGCAGGTGGAGAACGCCGCCGAGATCGGCATCGAACACAACCTCGGGTTGACCTGCGATCCGGTCGGCGGCCTTGTGCAGATCCCGTGCATCGAGCGCAACGCCGTCGCTGCGGTCAAGGCGATCACCGCGGCGCGAATGGCGTTGCACGGGGACGGAACTCATCACGTCAGCCTGGACACCGCGATCAAGACGATGCGCGACACCGGCGCCGACATGAAGGACAAGTACAAGGAGACGTCGACGGGCGGACTGGCGTTGAACGTCGTCGAGTGCTGACCGGCGGTCAGTTCATCAAGCCTGGCCGGTCCCGCGGGTCGGAATTCTCCGCACCGATCTGTAGCGCCCGGTTGTAGTGCGCGAGTGCGGAATTCACGTGTGAGGTGAACGCGTCGATCTCGCCCTGCCCCGCATCCGGCCCCGCGTTGAGGCAGATGCTGGCCGCGGCGCCGATCTCATCCACCACCGCTTGGACTTCGGACGTCAACGCCTTTACAGGCGTCGGCAGCATGCTGCTCAGTCGTTGGTTCGCAGAATTCATGCGCTGACAGGCGGCCTTCGCGCCTGCGACGTCGCGCGAGGAGATGGCCGCTTCCGCGCTGCGGATGGCGCTTTGGATGTCCTCGCCCGCATCGGTGGCCTTGGCCGCCCACGCCAACACCGGGTTGGACGCCGACGGCGGCCTGACGGTGCCCTGCCCGCCGACCTCGGAGTGCATGTCGGGGAAGAACTGCGGCAGGGTGTTCGGCCGCGGCGCCCAGGGGGTCGCGTCCGTGGTCGAGGCGGCCGCCGACGGCACCGATCCCATCTCTGTGCCGCCGGTGACGATCGTCGTGGTTACCGCTCCCAGGCCGACCAGTACAGCTCCGGCGGCCACCCACTGCGTGCGTCTGCGTTTCCCGCGGCCCCCGCGCGTGTCCTCACGGTCCATCGTTCCCCCCGTCCCCAAATGCGGCTTCGAGAGTTAACTGTAGATGACCGGCTCCGCACAAAACAGCGGATCCAACCTTCAATCTGACGGCGACGACTGTTGCCCAGGTCGCGACGTCGGATCTGGTCGACGGCTGGCGAGCACAACGCGCAGAACTTGGATATCGCTCGTTGTGCGGGCAGTGCGCACAAGCGAGCCAGCAACCATCCCGCGGACCTACGTTCGTCGAACAGGTTCACACGGAACCACTCGACACCATTTCACAAGGAAAGGCCCAACCATGAAGATCCGCAATTTCATCACCCCCGCCCTGCTGGCCGCGGGCGGAGCCGCCGCGATTACCCTCGCACCGCTGGCCCAGGCGGACGCGACGCCACCGCCGTGCAGTTTCACCGGCAATGCCAGCGTCTGCCAGACGGAGGGCAACGCGCAGGTAAGTGCTCTGCCACCGACGTTCGACTCGCAGGCCCAGTATCCGTTCGGGGAGTACGGCGGACTGCTGTTCCATCACCGCGGCCGGCATTGATGCGTGGTCGCGCTCATTGTCCGTAGGTGTAACGCAGATTCGCGTTGATGAGCTCGCCGATTCGATGGCGCATGTGCTTCAAGAACATTGCATCGGGCGGCGGCTCGTCGACATAGAGCCGGCTCCACTTCGCTATCGCGGAGACGTTGTGGAGCCTAGGAGAATCGAACTCCTGACATCTACCTTGCAAAGGCGAATCGTCCTGCAGTTGAGGGGGTTCCGCCGTTTGCAACCTGCTGAATCACCCGACTGTAGTTAACAGGAGTTATCTGTAACTGTGGGCAAGTTGTGGGCACGATGTGGGCGATCAGCAAATAGAGTCTTTGCATTTTCACCAACCCGTACGCGGCATCGTGCGAGCATGGCCAAGTGCTTGTCGCATACATCGACGAATCCGGCAACACGGGGGATCCAAGCAAGGGAGGCTCTCATACCTTTGTCCTCGGCTGCGTTCTCGTAGACGCCGACGCGTGGCCCGAGGCTTTCGACGGCCTCCTTCGATTCCGACGTCGCATCCGGGACAAGTTCGGTGTCCACATGCGAGCCGAGATCAAGGCCAACTATCTCCTCAGGAACAGTGGCGACCTGCGTCCCTATGCGCTCGGACAGGGCGCCCGGCACGTTATCTATCGCGCACATCTGCGAATCCTGGCGTCTCTCGGCGTGCGGGCCTTCGCGATCGTCATCGACAAGAGGACGGGGTTCACGTCCCCGACAGACTGCTTCGATATGGCATGGGAGGCGCTCTTGCAGCGGCTCGAGCGCACGAGCACGAAAGAACAGACCCGATTTCTAGTCGTTCATGACGAAGGCGAAAACGATGCCGTCCGCCGCTGGGTCCGACGAGCCCGCAGATATCTGACAGCGGGGAGTGCCTACGGAGCTGGCGGTGGAACCATCGTGGCGCCGGCCACCCAGCTCATAGACGACCCGGTTGCGCGGCAATCCACGCAGTCATATTTCATCCAGCTTGCCGACTTGTTGGCCTACGCCGCATTCCGCAGCGTCGTTCCACCGAGCCCTAACCTCCAGACAATCTGCCCGCAGGGAATGTGGGCAGAGGTTGGCGATGCCACTCACCGGAAGGTCGCCGCACTGAAGCCACTTGCCGCCGCAGGAATCGTCCTGAGGAACATGTGAGCAGCACCGGCGGCAGCAACGTTAAAGGCCCCGTCCCGCGGTATGCGAGACGGGGCTGAAAGTGCCTAACCGGATCAGTAGGACCCGGGTCAGCGCTTAACTACAGAATACTGCGCGTTGTAAAAAAAGTAAAACACAGCGCATACTCGACTGCATGCCGCTAGATGGGCCGCACCCGGTGAGCTCGAAGCTCCAGGTGCGCCTGCCCATCCGATTGGCGAAACAGCTCCACATTGAAGGCGGCGACCTCTTCTATTGGCGTTTGTCAGACGATGAGCCTGGCGTCTTGCAACTAGTGCCCGCCGAGGTGGTCGAGCGGCGATACAGCGCAGGAGAACGCATGGAGGCGGCCGAGCGCGAAGTCGCTCAAGAACTGTCTCAACCAGAGGGCACGACAGCGGCGGACGAGTAGGAGGACGTTCGGATGGACACAAGTTCGGCGATCGCTATAGCGGGTCTAACCACTGCGCTGTTGGGCACGCTCACTGTGCCATTGCTCCAGAATTACTTCACAGGCAAGCGCGAAGCGACCGCGCGGATGGACGAGCGGCGACACGCGACCTACGTCGACGCCATCACCTACGCGCAGGTGGTTGAGGAACGGCTCGACGAGCTGACCGAAGACCCGCTGTACAGAACCCACCGCCCGATCCGCCAAACGCCGGACGAACTGATGATTCGAGCCAAACTGCTGCTCGTTGCGCCCTCAGGTATTACACGCGCATTCGACGATCTGACCGATGCCTGGAAAATCCTTAGCTGGAACGTGAACGAGAGCGGGCCTGTGGAGACATACGGCGACGAAGCCGTGTTCTTCGCCAAACGTGACGATAAGGACGTGATTCGAGTAGTCGAGGCCCTCAACAAACTCAAAGACGGCCTCCGGCCGAAGAGGCTCGGCGAGCTTCCCAGCCCGTCGCCGTCGTCGCGATGACTCGGTCGTCGGGCGTCACTTAGAACCAGTCGAACGCTGTTAATGCGCAACGGCACCTCCGTCAGACGCCGGGATGGTGTCGGCGATCAGGTCCAGGACGGCCCGCACTCTCCCTGATAGGCCACAGATGCGGTTGCTGACGGTCAGTGGCTATGCCCTGCTGGCTCGCTGGTCCGCGCGGCTTCTCAGCTAAGGAAGGTGCTCGATAGCCTCGTTGAAGCGGACAAAGATTCCACGATCTTGTTGCAGTCGTAAGTAACATTCGCAGACGTGGGGCGACGAGGATTCTTTGCGGAAATTGCGTATCAACAGAGGCAGCACGAGTTGCAACAGCGACGCCAGTATGCGGCCGCGGTCCAGGCGCACAACCGTGCCGTGCGGGAGGCAGACCGCGCCCAACGCGAATACCAGCGTGCCGTCGAGGCGGCAGCGCGAGCAGCGTCCCGAGAGCGGGTCGCTGCGGCGGTAGCGGCGGAAAAGGCTCATAAGGAAGCGCAACGAGCGACCGCTGAGTCTCTTACGGCACAAGCTGTTGACGCGTTTGAGCAAATCGACACACTGTTAGCGGCGACGCTTGGGGTCGACGACTACGTGGACATTGACTCGCTAAAACAGCGAGTGGAGCACCCACCCTTCCCGCGCGAGGAATTGAGGACGCCTCTTCCCCCGCCTGCGCAAGAGCAGTCGCCGCCGGAACCGAAGTTCATTGCGCCGGCGCCGCCGACTGGTCTGTCAAAAATGTTCGGTGGAAAGAAGCATGCCGAAGCACACGCCAAAGCACACGCGGAGTGGGCCGCGCAGCATGAACGCTGGGCTCATCATGTCAAGCACGTGTTACCCGCTAGATATTCGAAGTTGCTCGAGGAGCATGCCGCTGCAGAGAAGAAACGGACTGAGCTCCTGGCTGAAGCTTTGAAGGTCTACGAGGCCGAATGCGCTGAGCGGGAGCGCAAAGCGGCTGAGGCGAACGCCAAGCTTGAAGTATTCAAGGACGCGCTGGCCGCGGGTGACGCTGCTGCGGTCGACGAATACATGGGAATCGTCTTGAGCAACTCGGCATATCCGAAGGCATTTGAGGTCGGCTACGAGTGGGAATTCGATGCAGAACTGAAGGAACTCACGATTGTGGTGGACATACCGTCCCCGTCAGAGATGCCGAAGGTCAAGGCGTACAAGTACATTGCAGCATCCGACGAGATACGTGAGACACCATGCACCCAGAAGGAACAGCGGGATCGTTACAACCGTGCTGTGGCAGCCGTAGCGGTCCGCACGTTCCATGAAGTATTCGAAAGTGATCGCGAGGGCCGCATTCAAACTGTCTCGCTGACGGTACAAACCGAAACGGAAAACCCCGCAACCGGATTGAGGGAGACGTATCCTCTCGTCGCCGCTGCGGCCGACCGCGACGAGTTCTCCACCTTCGACCTGCGCAACGTCGACCCAGCCCAGACTCTGGCCCATATGCGATCGAACGTATCCAAAAATGCTTTCGCACTGAAGTCAATCAGTACCGCACGCGGTGTCCGCTAGTGAGCCAACCGGAGAACGTACCGGCACTGGCCGACCTCCTGCGTGAGAATGAGGCGCTGAAAGAGCAATACGAAGATGCCCTCGTCGAAATCGATCTGCTCAAGCGTGATGCCGACGCTCTCCATAACATCGGCATCTACACCTACAAGCACCCCCTCGAGAACGCCGTGGCTTACCAAGATGCGCTCGCGTCCATCAAAAACGAAGTGAAATCGTTCATCTCCGAAGGACGCGCCATCGATGCGTCTACCCGCTTCACCTTCGATAATTCCTTGGCGAAGGGCCGGAAGATGACGAGTGATCTCGCCAAGCTGATGCTGCGTGCCTACAACGCTGAGGCCGAAAACTGTGTCCGCTACGTGAAGGCCGGCAATCTTCCGTCCGCCGAGAAACGGCTCACCGGAGCCGCAACGTCTATCGCCCGGTACGCGTCGATGATGGAAATGCACATCAATCCCGACTACCACGCACTGCGCCTACGTGAGCTTGAGCTGACCGCTGACTATCAAATGAAGGTCCAAGAGGAACGAGAAGCTGCTCGAGAGGAACGGGCGCGGCTACGCGAGGAACAACAAGCCGAACGCGAGCTGCGTGCCGAACGCGAACGCCTCGAGAAGGAACGCGCCCACTACGCCAACGTCCTCGAAGCGCTGTCGGGCAGTGGCAGCGACCAAGAGCGCCGAGACCTGGAAGGCAAGATCGCGGAGATTGACGGGCGGATCGCCGAAAACGACTACCGCACAGCGAATATCAGAGCTGGCTACGTCTACGTCATCAGCAACATTGGTTCCTTCGGTCCCGGTATCGTAAAGATTGGTCTGACGAGGCGCCTCGAGCCAATGGACCGAGTCCGTGAACTTGGCGACGCGTCAGTCCCATTCGGTTTCGATGTTCATGCCCTTTTCTTCTCCGACGATGCTGTCAGCGTTGAAGCAGAGCTCCACCGCCGCTTTGCTCACAGGCGGGTCAACAAAATCAACCTACGGCGCGAGTACTTCTATGCCTCACCAGCGGACGTTAAGGCTGAGTTGATCGAGGTCGCCGGGAACCTACTCGAGTTTCACGATGAGCCCGACGCTGAGCAGTACCGTGCTAGCCGAGCAATGACGACTACCTCGCACGCGAGCGTGGTCGAAACATCGTTCAACCTTGATGGCCAAGAAATGTAACGTTGCGTCCCCCTGCGATCGGAGTTCTCAAGGATGCGAATCTGCGGCGTCGAGTTCCCCGGTGGGTTGATTGAAGCGCATGCGTCGGACGCCCTCGTTCTCTTCGTCGGCGCTGGCGCCTCCATGGGGCCGCCATCGTCCTTGCCGTCATTTCAGGCTCTTGTTGAAACGATCCGTGATCAAAGCAATCTGGGCGCAGTCATAGGTGATGTCACCGGCCGACCGCTAGACGAACTGCTGGGTCAGATGGCAGATAAGCCGCACAACGTCGACGTCCATAAGCGAGCTGCGCTTCTGGTTGGGAAGCCCGACTCGAAACCGAACAAGCTTCATTTTGCCGTCGCAAGGTTAGCGGCTTCAAAGACAGTCAGAATCGTGACCACGAACTTTGACCGGCATCTCGAAACTGCGATCGATCAGACGGTCCCGGTGTATGAGGCCCCAGCACTTCCAGTCGGTGATGACTTCGCGGGCCTTGTGTATCTCCATGGCCGCCTAGGTCAGGAACCGCGCAGATTGGTCCTTACTGATGCGGACTTCGGCCGGGCGTATCTAACCGACGCTTGGGCCGCTCGCTTCCTTGATCGGATGTTTGCGGGACATCCTGTGCTCTTCATCGGCTACAGCCACAGTGACGTCATCATGAAGTATCTGGCACGGGGGTTGGGGCGGGCAAAAGACCGTTTTATCCTGACGCCTGAACCTGATTCCGCGCTTTGGAGGCAGCTCGGTATCACCCCCATTGGGTACGAGATCACCCCAGATGGCTCGCACGAAAACCTTGAGCAGGCATTGGCCGAGCTCGCCGCGATGAGCTCGAGAGGAATGCTCGAGCACCAAGAGCATGTCAAGGCTCTGGTGGATCAGCAAGCGCCGTCGCTCATTCCGGAAGATATGTCGTACCTGGAGTCCATCATCTCGGACGAGCAGACTGTAAAGTTCTTCACGAAATTTGCGCAGGGCGAGCTATGGCTGAGATGGATCGCCGAGAAGGAAGAGTTCCGCGTTCTCTTCACCGTGGCTACGGAATCGAAGCCCACAGCGTGGCAGCTTGCGACTTGGTTCGCTGAAAACTATGTCACGGAGGAATTTTCAAGGGTCGGCCTAGCCGTTGCGACACAGCTGGGTGGGCACCTGGGGCCCACACTGGCGTCTGCGATCGGGCGGCATCTGGTCGCGCGGTCGATGCCTCTTTCGCCCGGTATACGTCCGTGGCTACCACTGGTCACTCGGGACTTGCAGGACAGGCGCCCGAACTTCGTCGATTTCGCTCTGGAGAAGTCGTCGGCGGTCGACGACAAAGAGAGCGCACTGTTCCTCTTTGAGCATCTGACTGAGCCTGAATTACGTCTCTCGCCAGGGTATTTCAACGAGGTTTTCGAGATCGGCCTGCGAGGGGACGATTACTGGCTACGCCAAGCCTGGCGTAGTGTTTTCCAGCCGGTCCTGCCGCAGATCGCGTCTGAAATTCTTGCAATAGTCGATCAACACATCCGCAGTGCGGATCGCAAACTAGCGCTAGTAGAGGATTCATCGCAAGCGAGGAGGCGGCCGAGCCTTTATCGAGCCGCAATCGCACCCTCTCCTGCCGACGATTTTCCAGGACCTCTTGGCTTTCTCGTCGATGCTGCCCGAGATTGTCTCGAAGCCCTGCTCG
This sequence comes from Mycobacterium sp. ACS1612, assembly GCF_001667505.1. GTDB lineage: Bacteria > Actinomycetota > Actinomycetes > Mycobacteriales > Mycobacteriaceae > Mycobacterium. Next base: position 214,624 of record NZ_LZHZ01000018.1, on the reverse strand, counting down.
AGGCTGAGGCTATGGAGCTTGCCGGCCAGTACATCAGTTCATGGGCATCAAGCGATGTACTCCTGTTGAAGAGACTCGCCCTTCACGGATGGATCAAGCGGTCAGACGTCGATTCATCGGGTAAGCTCCGCTGGCTGATCGACACTGGATGGCTATTCGATGACGATCTGCGTGCAGAGGTTTTCGAGCTCATCAAACAAGTCCTCGCGCAAACCGATGTGCAGGTAGCGAATGAGCTGGTTGTTAACGTCGCTGTCTCTACGGATGATCGCAGCCGTAGGTGGGCGTTCAACGCCCTGACACTTATTGCTCAGGCCGCGCCAGACTTAGCGAGTGCGCAAGAAGCCTTGGCGGCCCTCATCGCCCAGGATCCAGGGCTGGCTGAACTGACAGCGACTGATCGGCAGGCCGATGCCGAAGCGCCTCAACTCCCAACGACGGTAGAGGATTTACGAAAAGCGATCGATGATGACCTGGGATCCGTGTGCGGTCTTCTGCAGCAGTATGAAGCGTTCGACCGCGAATCAACGACGAGTCGCCGATCGGACGCCATTCGATGGGAAAGTTTCGGTGCCCTGGTGAGTGAAGTAGTCGGAGAGCGGCCGGAGGACGGCTTTGCGATCCTAGGCGTGCTCGGCTCCGATTCCACCGAAGTGGCAAGGTTGCTTATTCATGGTTGGACAAATGCTCGATTGAACATAGAAACGGCTGAACGAGCTATCGATCAGATCGTTCGACTCGACCTGCCGAGTCTGGTCCCGTATATCACCCAGATGCTAGCTGGTCCTGCCTCTGCGCCAGACAAGACGACGGACTGGCGTGCCGTGCCGGGCAGTATGGCTCTCGCGAAAAGATGCTGGGATGCAATAGATCCTGATGCCGGGATGGGCCAGCGCAGTCCCGACATGGTCAGCCAGGCAATAAATCATCCAGCGGGCCGCCTCGCTGAATTCTGGATCGCCGCTGTAAGCGAGCACTGGAATCAACGCGGTGACAACTGGAGCGGACTAGATTCCGAAACTTCTAACTACCTGAAGATGATGTTGAATTGCGGAGATGTCCGATCGGAGATGGTCGAGGTTATTTTCGCCGGCTCACTTCGCTTCTTCCATCGAGCTGATCCGAGTTGGTGCGAGGAGCACCTTCTGCCACGGCTCAAGTGGGATGACGAAGCACGAGCATTTCGCACGTGGGACGGTTTTCTCTCGTTTGGGATGTGGACCAATGGACTACTATCCGCTGGACTACTGGGCGGACTTATCGAGACGGTAGCGCACCTCTCGGAATTCCGATCAGACCGCGGCAGACGGCTGCTTTCCCTCCTGGCCGGCATCGCGATCTACGCCGAGTATCACCCAGGCGAGTGGCTCCCTCAGTTCTTGACGAGTGCAAAGCCTGAAGATCGCCGAGAGTGGGCAAATCGCATAGCTTTTCATCTAAGTTCATTGCCAGCCGATGGTGCTGAGGAGCAATGGCAACGCTGGATGCGGCAGTACTGGACTGACCGATTGGATAGCGTCCCGATGCCGCTGGATATCGATGAAGCATCTGCCATGGCACAGTGGCCGATTAATCTATCAACCTCGATGACCGAAGGGGTCGAACTCGCTCTGCGACATGCTGCGCGACTGGCAACGCCACCGCTCGTCCTCCATCGCCTGGCGGAGGCTTCATCAGAAGAAATCCTGAGGCGTGATCCTGAGCAGATCGCCAGGCTCGTCGCCCACATTCTGGCAGGGACGGAAAGTCCCTGCTACACCGCATTTGAGCTACCCGAGGTTCTCGAGAAGCTAGAACGCTATGGCGCTTCGGAAGCATCAACGCGAGACATCAGAGAACAAGCTATGCGATTGGACATACAGATCAGTTAGCTCACTATGCGATGTGGAGCTGACCGCTACGCTCGAAAATTCCTGGAACCCGTACAGATCATTTTTCACAGGGTGGTGCGGCAGAAGAAGACGGGTGGTAGGGGGACTCCTACCCCTACCACGGCATCACCCTTCGTCGGGTTTCACTAGTTCGGGCAACCTATTCGCGAGATGATCGAGCACCTCTCGCGCAGCTTGATCAGCCTTCGAGACGTCCTCTTTCGTAACCGGGTATGTTCCGTCATCCGCCTGCTTGTCTTTTGCCAGGGCCCAAGAGTAATTCGAGTATGTGTTGACTGCGTGTCTTCCAGATTCAAACAACCTGATGTCGACGCCGGCTGCCTTGACGCGAGCGATGGCTGCTGGCACCTTGTAGTGCCTTGCGGCGGCTCGGTTCTCCCACTTGTAACGCTCCGTGGCGGTCATGTCAGCTGCGCCACCATCGCGGTTCCTGTAGACAACGACCTCCCGCTGTCTGACATTGAATTTGGCTTCTTCGAGGGCTTCTACTGCCTGAACGGCCGCGTCAAGCCGTTGTTTGCGGCGCTCCCGCTTGTCTTCGACTCGATGGGTCCGCCGTACGGCGAGAAGCGCAATGACCGCGGCGATTACTGCTGCCAAACCTCCGAGCCCAGGCGATAGTAGGAACTCACCCAAGTTATGTCCTAATGTGTTGAGCCAGTGCAAGTTTCCATGCGTCTCCCACGCCACAACGGTTGTCACCACTATGGTTCCCCCTGGATGTGTTCCACGCGCCGTTTATCGTGGATTTTCTGTCAAGGCTAATGCAGCGCGGTTCCCGGTGTAGGCGAAACTAAGTTTGCGCGTCAGAGTTACCGGGCGGGCGCTCGTGGTGTCGCTGGGTGTCGCGCTTCGTTTGTCTGCGCCGTGCTGATACCGCTTCCTGTTGCGCCTTTCGCGCGTTGCAGTGTGGGCAGATCGCTTGTGCGTTGTTGGGGTCGTATGGTGCGCCGACGGCCGCGACGCTGACGCTATGGTCGACTTGGGAGGCCGATGAGTGCATCCCGGCAAGCGGACTTGGCAGCGATGGTGGTCGCGCTTGAGCACGCTGCTCCGCACGGTTTTCCGCTGCGCGGTGCCGGTGATCGCGCTGGATGCGTGCGCTGTTTACGTCCCCAACCGACTGTGCCGTCGTTGCAGTACTTTTGGCTACCGCGAATCATGTTCGGGCAGTCGAATGGTCGCGGGGGCAGCGGCGCGGCGCCCTAGGCATGGGTCTTCTGCCGCCGCTGGGCGTCGGGATTGTCGGTAGCGAGTTCGCGTTGTAGTCGGTCGAAGTCGAAGGGGCGCCGTTGTGGGCGGCCGGTTTTGCGTAGGCCGCAGTTGCGGGTCTTCGCGCTGGCCAGGTCCGAGTTCATCACCAATCCTCGATCCCGTGCTGAGCAAGTGGGCGCATCCTCACCTCGTCTTCGAATCAGTCTGTGCCACAACGCTTTAGTTGTCGTCAGGCAGCGACGCCGAAGGTACCGACGACACCGCTATCTTTCGCAGTGGCTTCTGGCGCACGAGCGGTTCCTGCGTCATCGACCGGACTGGTCCCGCAGCCTTATCGGGCGGCGGTGCAGTCACTCGCATACCGTTCTGCGGAAGATTCCGTGCCCCGCGACGACCTTCTGATCTCAAGTCCTCGATCGCCGCGTGAATCTGCGCCTTGTCCGGACACCATGGTTCAAGGTCGTTCTGGACGACGTACAGCAGCCGCTCGGTTGGGTCGGTAGGCCAAGGCATCTCGCCGCTGCGCCAGTCGTGGACCACCTCCGCGATGCGCCGGAAGTAGTAGAGACGGGCCTGCGGATCCAAGCCGGCCATGTCACCGCACTTGCGACGGTCATCCTCACTGACGTTGTGCGTGTAAAGCCCTATCTGCACTGTCCGGATCTCAGAAAGGATGGGCACGGCGGCAGTGATCGTCTTCCATTGGGCCGTGCAGTCGGCGGCGATTGCGTCGGCTGCAGTGGCGACCGTTGCAGGCATCTCGTCGACGGCGGCGTACACCGGCGCCATGACATCGGCGAGGTATGTGGCCAGAGTATGGAGTAACTGCTCGGTATTCGACGCAATCAGCCGAGTCGCCCGGGTACGGGCCGCAGATTCAACTCCTGAAATCACTTCCAGCGTCAACAGACGTTCCGCTTCACGCTGACGGCGGGCAACCTCGGCCGCAACCCAGTCGTCGACCGACCCAGCATCGGCAGGAAAAGCTGCTTCAGTTTCGCTCTGCCCGTGAAGTTCTCGTGCTCGTGCTTCTGCGTGCTCTGCGATCCTGAGCGCCTCGGCGTGTTCGGGGAGCGCCTCCTCGAGCACTCGTGTCTTCAGATCACTCATCTGTGCCGCCTTCCTGGGTGCCGGCGTTGTCGTCGATGTAGCTGCGCCTGCGTGCTTCGTCGAGGCCAGCTTGTGTCTTTGGGCGGATCGTCGGCGGGCGAAGTTCTGCTTCCATTGACTTTCTCCATGCGCGGTAATCGTCATCGGTCATATCGGCGATTGCCTGCTTGGTCGCCGTGTCGAGTTCAGTCAACTGTCGTCTCCTCCTCGCCGGGTAGCGCATCGACGGGAATCATCCGTTCCCGCCCGACTCGTCGACCGACACGAGCCGCGAGGCGGCGGGCAGTGCGTTCGCTACAACCGAGTTGGCGGGCGGCCTCACCCGTCGACACCCAGTCTGGCTGTGCGACAACAGATCCCTGTCCGTTGGCGGACACGGTGAGAGCCGCTTGCAGGTGATCGGCCAATCTATCGGCGGCCGCTGGAACCGGCCGCTTCGCCAGAATGTGCGCCCTGCGGTAGTAATTCGCAGTGACCCAAGCCATTCGAAGGTCTGTCTGATCAAGCGAGTTCATTCCAACTCCTCGAGCCCGTGTCAATGGCATATCTGAGCGATGACGAAGTTGTCGCAGCGGTAATCAGTCATAACTTGCGCCTGCTCACCGTGATCCGACGTACGAACTCCAGAGGCAGATCGCCGACCTGTTCGTGTACGACGTCGACACACGCGGCGTCGTAGTAGACGGCTCCGTCGCCCACGGCCGCATTGAGTGCCAGGAGTAGGTGTGTCGACCCGTCGGCAGCGACCGCCGTCACGGCGGTGTAGTCGGGCGAACCACCGTCGCAGAGGCTGCGGCTGCGGCCGTGGTCGACCAGGTGGGTTTGATCAGTCATTGTTGCCCCCTTCAGTTGGGCCTCATACCGTCACCTCCTGGGTGGCGTCGGTTTGCTCGCTCTGGGCGACGAGTCGGCACTCACGGCACAGTCCGGTCGTGTTCGACTGCAGGAGGGGCCGGTCACAGGCGGCACAGCTTGCCGTCAGAGGGAAGCCTGATATTTGCCTCGCTTGGCTCGCAGCCTCGTCTTCGCTGGTCAGGCCGCTAGTCGGCTGCGAGGTACTGGGGAGCACCTGACTCGCGTAACTCGCCTGACTCGCGCCTGACTCGCACTCGGTCAGCGCGTTGACCTGCGGTTGCGAGGCAGGCGAGGTGTGCGAGGAACTCTGCAAGTCTTCCTCTGGCGGTGTGATCGTCCACTTGGTGACGTTGTCGTGGTTTCGGCCGTTGTCATGCTCGATCGACCACCCGAGTGACCGAAGTGCGGGTGCGTGCCGAGTTAGCCGGGTGGTGGTCGCACGAGCGTTCTTCGGCCAGTCGCGAGGGCGGCGCCAATCAGGTCCGGTCGATGCTGCCCGAGAGGTGACGTCAGCCAAGACGTGGGCGGCGGGAGTTCCTTCGGCCCTGTGAAGCTGGCGTTGTAATTCAGCGATGAAGGAATCCGACGCGACGCTGTCTGCCGCGAGTCGGGTGGCGCGGTCGAGATAGCGGCTCATGCCGTTGGTCTTCTGGATGGTGTCGACGCACTTCAGTACTCGTGCGTAGTCGGCCATGCGGGGAAGTCCTTCGGGCACCTGGATGTTCGGCAGCATGAGGTGCACTGCTGCAGCGAGGTTGAGCAGCCCGGTCAGGACCGCGGGTCGGTCGCGTTCCCATCCGGTTGCGATCTCTGACTCGTCGCGGCGAAGGGCCGACGTGATGCGCTTGAGGTCGACCGGCGCGAGCCGGTCGGACAGGTCGCCGGCGAGGCCGCCGAGGTCGATCCCGTTCAGGATCACGCAGCGGCGGAATTTGAGCACGGCCAAGTCGCTGTCGGTGTAGAGCGCACGCTTTGGGAGTGCGTCGCCGGTCGCCGCCCGGCAGAGAGCGTCGGAGAACCACGGCGAGACGTCGGACATGTTGTCGATGGCGACCACCCAGCTCCCGTTCGCCGCCGTGGCCCAGTTGTCGATGTCACGAGGCGGCATCCGTAGCGGTGCGATGGATGGATCCACCAGCGAGACGAGGTGCCGGGTGGTGGTGCTCTTGGCGCTGCCGTGTTCAGCCAGTAGACCCAGGATGACGTGGGGAGCATCGGGCTGAATCAGAGCCGAGACGAGGAACGCGAGCAGTATCGGGCGGTCGCGATCATCGACATTCACGTACCGCCAGAGCAGATTAAGGTCACTACGCTCCGCAGGTTCCGGTAACGGTGCTGTAAGGGCGGTGCGGCGGAACACAACTGGCGCTGTGCGTTCGATGTGCCATGCGCCGTCGGTGATGACGATGACGCGGTCCTCGTGGTCGGCCATGTCGATGTAGATGGCGCCAGCGCGGGCCGCTACACGAAGGTGTAGTGGGCGTGCACGCTCCTGGGTGGCATACCCCTCCAGCACTGTGCATGCGTCTGCGAGTGCTTGCGATGCGGGGACCGCGTCGTGCTTGTCGAAAAACCTTCGGGCAAGCTCGGCCCTGAGGCCGAGCTTCCCTCCCCGCAATGTCATCGCGACGTGGGCGACATCCGGGTAGGTACCGAATGGCTGCCCGTCGTCGCTGATGCCTAGGACGTAGTTTTCCCGAGCCATGTCGACGAGTTGCGATGCAACCGAACGCTTTTCGGTCGGCTTGTCGTCGCTCACGCCGCCAACTTCGCTGATCGCCTGTGGACGCTGGCGGCCAACTGGTGGTAGCCCAGCCGCCGGATCCTGTCGCACGTCCCGCCATCAAGGATCGCGGGCGTGCCGAGTCGGTCGAGATGCACGACGGCAGCTACTGCAGCTTCGGCCATGTTGTCGCTGATGACGTCGTGGCAACGGTGGCGATCAAAGTGTGGATCTCGAATACAACCGCAGGGCTCGACCGGTGGCATGCGCAACTTCGCGCTGTGGCGCCGCTCCAATCCTGCATCAGCGGTCCTGATCGTCATTGCGCACCGTCCATCAAACGGCGTAGTTCGCGCCGAAGATCGCCCACGATTGCGGCGAGGTCGTCGAGCATTTCCGGCTCGTAGATGGCGACGTCTGACATGCCGCAGGTGTCGGGTAGGCCGTCGATCTCCGCCGTGAAGTCGACGATCAAGTGCTCGGTCTCTGTTGTCGCGAGCCGGATGAGTCGGCCCTCCAGGGCGCCGCACTCCACGGTGTACACGATGTCGCCTTTGTCAGCACTCGGTTGTAAAGTCATCGATGAACTTCCTTTCTGGTGATGAATGGGTTCGAGAAGGCTTCGGGGATTGCGGCCCCGGGGCCTTCCTCTTTTTGACTCGACTGTCATGCCACCCCTCCAAAGCGGCTCGCGGCCAAATAGTCGAGGACGTCCTGACGGAGGTACCGGACACGGCCGCCGATCTTCACGTACGGAATCCCCCGCCGCCGGTAACGGTCCTGGGCCAGGGCGTCCACTGTCGTTTGCACAACCTGTGCCACCTGGCCCGCGGTCGCGATAGGCGGCAGTTCCTCCAGTGCGAGCAGGTCTGCCATCGACACCTCCTGTCAGTTTTCTGCCAAACTTTGGCAGTGCCCAATTGCTACCACGGGCAGTGAGACACTGTCAAGGATGGTGACTTTTCTGCCAAACTATGGCAATGTCGGTGCCGTGGTAGGGAAGGAACCCGATACAGGACAGAGCGCGAAAACAGTGGCTAAGAACGTCGAGCGCCTACGGACTGACCAGAACATGAGCTACACCCGTCTCTCCGAATTGCTGCAAGAGCGTGCCGACTGGTCCATCAACGCCGTCGGTGTGCGGCGCATCGAGGCCGGCCAGCGCCGCGTCACTCCGGACGATCTCGTGGCTTTAGCTCTCGCACTTGGTGTTTCGCCCGCGACTCTCCTCATGCCAGTGGCATCGAAGCGTGACCAAGTGGTCGTCGCGACGGGTGTTTCCGGCGGCGTTCCAGCGGAGCTCTTATGGCGATGGCTCAACGCCGGCGGTCCGCTACCGGGTTCGGGCCTGTCAATGATGGCGTTCGGCGACCGAGCGTGGCCCCAATGGGAGCACGACGAATCAGAGAAGCTGCTGCAGGAGCTGCGCGAGCAAGGAGTTGGCGGCGTTGGCGACGATTGAGAAGTACGAAACTTCCTCTGGCGCAACGCGTTACCGTGTGCGCTACAGGACGCCGGACCGGCGCCAAACGGATAGACGTGGGTTTCGGACTAAACGCGAGGCGGAGGCTTGGGCGAACCAGCTCGAGGTCGACAAGCGCAAGGGCGCGTATGTCGCCCCGGCCGCGGGCCGGGTGAAGCTGGGCGACTTCGCGCATGAGTGGTTGGACTCCAAACACAAGCTGAAGCCGTCGACCCGCGCCACCTATCGAGTCATCGTCGACACCGCGATCGCTAAGCGTGCGGACGTCGCGCTCGGAGACATCAGTCGTCAGATGGTGCGCGAGTGGGTCGCCGAACTCAGTGTCGATCTCGCCCCGGCGACAGTGCACAAGTCGATCGGTGTCTTGCGCCAGGTGCTCGCGATGGCCGTGGCCGAGAACAGGCTCGTGACGAATCCCGTGGACGGCGTGGAGTTGCCGTCAGTGCGGGCAGCCGAGCAAAGGTTCATCACATTGGAGCAGTTGCACACCTTGGCCGATGCGGCTGGCGACCACCGCCCTCTGGTGTACGTGCTCGGGACGTGCGGCCTCCGGTTCGGTGAAGTGGCGGAGCTGCGGTGGCGGGATCTCGATCTAGAGAAGAGGCAGATCCGGATCACCCGGTCGGTGGCTCTCGTGGACGGAGTGTTCGAGATTGGGTCACCCAAGAGCGCCAAGGGGCGCACGGTGAGCCTGCCCGCTTTCGTCGCGGACCTTCTTACCCCTGGCGAGCCCGACGCTCTGGTGTTCCCCGACTCCCAGGGCGGGCACATGCGCGGGAACAACGTGCGGCGCCGGTGGTGGTCCGATGCCGTCGTGGCGGCCAGACTGTTCCCCCGAACTGTCACCGACGCAACGGGTGAGCCGACGACGGTGTACGACTTCAAGATCCACGAGCTACGGCACACTGCGGCGTCGCTGGCGATCCAGGCCGGGGCGAACATCAAGGCTCTTCAGAACATGCTTGGCCACGAGTCGGCGGGGTTGACGCTAGACCGGTATGGCCACCTGTACGGGTCCGACGTCGAGGCGGTCGGGGTCGCCATCAACGCACTTTTAACACGAGAGTGTGGGCAAAGTGTGGGCACGGAGCGAATTCCGGCCTAGGTTGGCGACGTAAACAGCCTTGTCTACCTGCTGTTTCGCTTGTGGAGCCTAGGAGAATCGAACTCCTGACATCTACCTTGCAAAGGTAGCGCTCTACCAACTGAGCTAAGGCCCCTGATGTGGTCAGGACGGCGCGTCGGCCGCGGTGTGCCACACCTCGACGCCGTGCCGCGACCGCCACACCAGCACCGCGACGGCGATGGCCGCGAGCACGAACACCAGCCTCAAGGTATGCACCTTTCCGTGGGGCTAGGAGGACTCGAACCTCCGACCTCTTCGTTATCAGCGAAGCGCTCTAACCGCCTGAGCTATAGCCCCGAAATGGGTACGGCCGAGCGACGAGATTACCTCACCGCTGTGCCGCCGCCCAAACTCAATCCCTGTCGGCCAGGGTGACTTCCACCCCACCCACCAGATCGGTGGTCAAGTTGTAGATGAACGCCGCACACGTCGCCATCGCGGTCAGCAGCACGATATTCACCAGGCCGATCAACGCGGCTCCGCCGAAGATCGTTCCGCTGGACACCAACTCGCCGCCGGAGCTGCCGCCCGCGCTGGTCAGCAGGTCGCCGACGTTGCTGTTCAGCTTGCTCCACACGCCCATGCCGCCGAGCACCAGATACAGGAACGCCACGGCGATCATCCACACGAAGAACAGTGCCACCGACAGCACCAGCGACACCTTCAGCGTGCTCCACGGATCGATGCGGCGGATCTGCATGCTGGCCCGGACCGGCCCCTTGTGCCGGGTGCCGACCTGCGCCCGACTGGACGCCGCGGGACGGCTGGCCGGTTCCGACGCCGGACGCTGCTGCTCCTTGCGCGGCTGCGCCGGTCGCGGCGTGGGCCCTGACAGGTCGGGTAGCTCGCTGGCGTAACTCTCGGGCCGCACCGTCTCGGTGCGTTCACCGAACGCAGGCGCGTCCTGCTCGTGCGACGGCGCCTGTGCGGACGACCCGGACCCCCCGGCAATGAACCGGTTCAGCCGAGCGTCCACACCGGCGTTGTGGCCACCCTCGGGGGCCTGACGCTGCGGCTGACGTGGGGCGCGGTTCGCGGGCCCCCGCTGCCACGGTGGGACGTCGTTGCCGCCGCGGGCTGCCGCGTTGCCGAGCGAGCCGTTGTCCTTGGACGACGGCGCGCCGCCGGAGCCGTTGGCGCTGCCGGGGGCGTCGCCCGTACGTGGGTACCCCGGCTCGTTCGGTGAACTCACCTACGGCTCCTTACCTGTCCGCCACCGGCTACTCACCGACGTCGGTGTTGACCTCGTCGGTACTGTCGCCCTCTTCCGCGTTGCGCGCAATGGCAATCAGTGTGTCGCCCTCACCCAGGTTCATCAAGCGGACACCCTTGGTCTGCCGCCCGGCCTTGCGGACCTGGCGAGCCGCCGTCCGGATGACGCCCCCACCGGAGGTGATGGCGTACAACTCTGTGTCGTCATCGACGATCAACGCTCCGACCAGAGTGCCACGCCGCTTGTCGAACTGGATCGTCAGCACCCCTTTGCCGCCGCGACCCTGAACCGGGTACTCGTCGATCGCGGTCCGCTTTGAGTAGCCCCCGGACGTCGCGACCAGCAAATATGTATCCGGCCGGACTACGTTCAGCGACAGCAGCGTGTCCTCTTCGTTGAACCGCATGCCCTGCACACCGGAGGTAGCCCGACCCATCGGCCGCAGCGCCTCATCGGTTGCTGAGAACCGGATCGACTGACCCTTGGCCGAGACCAGCAGCAGGTCGTCCTCCGCCGAGCACAGCACCGCGCCCACCAGTTCGTCACCGTCACGCAGATTCACCGCGACGATGCCGCCGGAGCGGTTGGAGTCGAAGTCGGTGAGCTTGGACTTCTTCACCAGACCGTTCTTGGTGGCCAACACCAGATACGGCGCGTCCTCGTAGCTCTTGATCTGGATGACCTGGGCGATGCGCTCCTCCGGCTGGAAGGCCAGCAGGTTCGCGACGTGCTGACCGCGCGCGGTCCGCGACGCCTCCGGCAGGTCGTACGCCTTGGCGCGGTACACCCGGCCCTGTGTGGTGAAGAACAGGATCCAGTCATGCGTCGAGCACACGAAGAAGTGGTTGACGATGTCGTCCTGTTTGAGCCCTGCGCCCTGCACCCCCTTACCGCCGCGCTTCTGGCTGCGGTACAGGTCGGTCTTGGTGCGCTTGGCGTAGCCGGTCTCGGTGATCGTGACGACGACGTTCTCGCGGGCGATCAGGTCCTCGTCGCTGACGTCACCGTCGGCGGCGACGATGCGGGTCAACCGGTCGTCGCCATACTTGTCGACGATCTCTTTGAGCTCGTCGCGCACGATCGCGCGCTGCCGTTCGGGCTTGGCCAGGATGTCTTCCAGGTCGGCGATCTCGGCCTCGATCTTGGCCAGATCGTCGACGATCTTCTGACGTTCCAGGGCGGCCAGCCTGCGCAACTGCATGTCCAGGATCGCCTGGGCCTGGATTTCGTCGATGTCGAGTAACTCGATCAAGCCCTGCCGGGCCACGTCGACGGTCGCCGACGCCCGGATCAACGCGATCACCTCGTCGAGCGCGTCGAGCGCCTTGACCAGACCACGCAGGATGTGGGCCCGTTCGTTGGCCTTGCGCAGCCGGTAGGTGGTGCGCCGGACGATGACGTCGAGTTGGTGGTTGACGTAGTGCCGGATCAGCTGGTCGAGCCGCAGCGTGCGGGGCACGCCGTCGACGATGGCCAGCATGTTGGCGCCGAAACTGGTCTGCAGCTGGGTGTGCTTGTAGAGGTTGTTCAGCACCACCTTGGCGACGGCGTCGCGCTTGAGCTCGACCACGATTCGCAGGCCGACGCGGTCACTGGACTGGTCCTCGATGTTCGAGATGCCTGCCAGCTTGCCGTCGCGCACCTGCTCGGCGATCGAGGTGATGAAGTTGTCGTGGTTCACCTGATACGGAAGCTCGGTGATCACGATGCCGGTGCGGCCGCGGTTGTCCTCTTCGATCTCACAGACACCGCGCATGCGCACCGACCCGCGGCCGGTCTTGTACATGTCGGAGATGCCCTGCGATCCGACGATCAGACCCTTGGTGGGGAAGTCGGGCCCCTTGACGCGTTCGCAGACCGCCTCCAGGGTGGCTTCCTCGTCGGCGTCGTGGTTCTCCAGGCACCAGTACACCGCGTCGGCCAACTCGCGCAGGTTGTGCGGCGGGATGTTGGTGGCCATGCCGACCGCGATACCGCCCGAGCCGTTGGCGAGCAGGTTCGGGAACCGGCTCGGCAGAACCGTCGGCTCCTGTACGCGCCCGTCGTAGTTCGGGATGAAATCGACTGTCTCCTCGTCGATTTCGCGGAGCATCTCCATTGCCAACGGAGTCAGCCGCGCTTCTGTGTACCTCATCGCCGCTGGCGGGTCGTTACCCGGCGAGCCGAAGTTGCCTTGGCCGTCGACCAGCGGGTACCGCAGCGACCACGGCTGCGCCATCCGGACCAGGGTGTCGTAGATCGAGGCGTCGCCGTGCGGGTGGTAGTTGCCCATCGTTTCGGCAACGGAGCGCGCCGATTTCGCGTGACTGCGGTCCGGCCGGAAGCCCGAGTCGTACATCGCGTAGAGCACCCGGCGGTGCACCGGCTTGAGGCCGTCGCGCACCTCAGGCAGCGCGCGCCCGACGATGACGCTCATGGCGTAGTCGATGTAGCTGCGCTGCATCTCCTGCTGAATGTCGACCGGTTCGATGCGGTCGCCGGCTTCGTCGCCAGGCGGCAACGTGGTATCAGTCATGAATTCTCAGCCCTAATTGGTTGTGTACTTCGCCGCTAAACATCAAGGAAGCGAACGTCTTTGGCGTTACGCGTGATGAAGCTGCGGCGCGCCTCGACGTCCTCGCCCATCAGGATCGAGAACAGCTCGTCGGCGGCTGCGGCGTCGTCCAACGTCACCTGACGCAGCACCCGCACCGACGGATCCATGGTGGTTTCCCACAACTCCTTGGCGTCCATTTCGCCGAGACCCTTGTAGCGCTGGATGCCGTCGTCGACGTTGATCTTCTTACCGGCCTTCTTGCCTGCTTCCAGCAGACCGTCGCGCTCGCGGTCGGAGTAGGCGAACTCCGGTTCGGACCGCTGCCACTTCAGCTTGTACAGCGGCGGTTGCGCCAGGAACACGTGACCGTTCTCGATCAGCGGCTTCATGAACCGGAACAGCAGCGTCAGCAGCAGCGTCGAGATGTGCTGACCGTCGACGTCCGCGTCGGCCATCAGCACGATCTTGTGATAGCGCAGCTTGGTGAGGTCGAACTCGTCGTGAATGCCGGTGCCCAACGCGGTGATGATCGCCTGGACTTCGGTGTTCTTCAGCACCCGGTCGATGCGCGCCTTCTCGACGTTGATGATCTTGCCGCGCAACGGCAGGATCGCCTGGAACATCGAATCGCGACCGCTCTTGGCCGAGCCGCCTGCCGAATCGCCCTCCACCACATAGAGTTCCGACTTACGCGGATCGGTGGAGCGGCAGTCCGCCAGCTTGCCTGGCAGGCCGCCGATGTCCGTTGCGCTCTTGCGGCGCACCAACTCACGCGCCTTACGGGCCGCGATACGCGCCTGCGCCGACGAAACAGCCTTGTTTACAACGGTTTTCGCCTCGGCTGGATTCGCCTCGAACCAGTGGCTCATCTGTTCGTTGCAGATCTTCTGCACGAACGACTTCACCTCGGTGTTGCCGAGCTTGGTCTTGGTCTGGCCCTCGAACTGCGGTTCGGCCACCTTCACCGAGATCACCGCGGCCAACCCCTCACGGATGTCGTCGCCGGTGAGGTTGGGGTCCTTGTCCTTGAGGAGCTTCTTGTCCTTGGCGTACTTGTTCACCACGCTGGTCAGCGCGGCGCGGAACCCCTCTTCGTGGGTGCCGCCCTCATGGGTGTTGATCGTGTTGGCGAAGGTGTGCACCGACTCCGAGTAGCCGGCGTTCCACTGCATCGCAATCTCCACCTCGTGGCCTTCGCCCTTGCCCGCGAAGTCGACGATGCTCTGGTGGATGGGTGTTTTCGTCCGGTTGATGTGCTTGACGAAGTCGACAAGACCACCGGGGTAGTGGAAGGTCCGGTTCTTCACTTTGTGCGGACCGGCCGCCTCGGCCGCCTTTTCCTCAGCCGACTTCGGCGCCTCGGCGGTATCGCTGACCACCTCGTCGGTGACCTCTTCGGCAGACACCCGCTCATCGGACAGGGTGATGGTCAGACCCTTGTTGAGGAACGCCATCTCCTGCAGCCGGCGGGCCACCGTCTCGAAGTCGTAGTTGGTGGTCTCGAAGACATTGGGATCGGCCCAGAACCTGATGGTCGTGCCGGTCTTCTTGGTTTTCTCGCCCTGCTTGAGCGTGCCGGGCACCGAGTTGTCATAGGACTGGAACCACTCGTAGCCGTCGGTGCGGATGTCCGCCTCGAGCCGGGTGGACAACGCGTTGACCACCGAGACGCCCACGCCGTGCAGTCCGCCGGAGACGCTATAGGCGCCTTCCTCGAACTTGCCACCCGCGTGCAGCACCGTCATCACCACATCGACGGTGGGGATGCCGGTCGAGTGCATGGCCACCGGGATGCCGCGTCCGTTGTCGGTGACCTCGACGCCCCCGTCGTCGAGAAGTCGGACGGACACCTCGGTGGCGAAGCCGGCCATCGCCTCGTCGACCGCGTTGTCCACGACCTCCCAGATCAGGTGGTGCAGACCTCGTTCACCGGTGGAACCGATGTACATGCCGGGACGTTTGCGGACGGCCTCGAGGCCCTCGAGGACCTTGATCGAATCGGCGCCGTACTGTTCCTGTGCTTTCTTCTTAGCAGCAGCCACGGGCGGAAGCTTCCCTACTTTCTGAATGGGGGGTGGTGCTCTGACGGCGAATCGGTCACCGTCGGCAAGTCATGACAACAGTCTACCGGGAGACAGCGCCGGGACCGACTCTGAGGCGGCGTTTCTGCACACCTATTTGCGCCGTCTGTGGAATTTCTCGATCTCAGGTGCGTGAAGTCGCTCAAGCGGTAGGGTCGCGGCCTTCTGGCGGCTCTCAGCCCACCGACGCCGACGGCCTCAGCCGTACGTGTCGCGGGGTCCGCGACCCGCGATGTGATATCGCCCCTTGCGCCACGACGGCGCCACCGGGCCGACGATTTTCAGCGACGTCACCACCCCATCGCCGACCGCGGCCGCGATCTTGGCCAACAGTTGCGCCTGCACCATCCGAAGCTGGGTGGCCCACGCCGTCGATTCTGCCGAAACTGTCAGCACCCCGTCGGTCAGTGACGTCGGCGCGGCGTGTGCGGCGATCTGCTCGCCGACCAGACCCGGCCACCGCCCGAACACCGACCCCTCGGCGACGCGGCCCGACCACCCCCGGCTGCGGGCCAGGTCGCTGGTCGCCGCACCCAACAGTTGAGGATCCCGAGAGTCCGGGCCAGGCCCCGACCACCGACGCCGACTGGTGCCCGCCACCCGGCGGCGGGCGGGCGACGTGCGCCCACGACCGACGTCCTTGCCCTGGATACGGGCAGCGCCGCGGGCCTCCTCCAGCGTTCGACGCACCAGATCCATGCCCGCCAGATTGGCGAGATGAGCCGGTGGTCCTGCGGCGCTGTCGTCGTCAGATGTCATGGCATCACCATCGATACTCGGCCGGAGTCGTCGTCGCGCATCGCGATCTCGACCCGGCGGGCGTCCCAGTCGGCGGGGATGTCCTCGTGCACGGCGGCGGTCACCAGCACCTGTTCGGCGTTGGCGGCGACATTGGCCAGCGCCTGTCGGCGCGCATTGTCCAGTTCGGCGAACACGTCGTCGAGTAACAACACCGGGTCGCCGCCCTCGGCGCGCAGCAATTCGTACCCCGCCAGCCGCAGCGCCAACGCCATCGACCACGATTCCCCGTGGCTGGCAAACCCTTTCGCGAGCTGATCGCCCAACCGCAGTTCCAGGTCGTCGCGGTGCGGCCCGACCAGGCAGACGCCGCGCTCGAGTTCGGCGTCGCGCCGCCGGGCCAACGCGTCCAGCAAGGCGGCCTCGAACATCTCAGCGTTGTGGTTTCCAGCGGCCGCTTCGCTTTCGACGACCTCGACGGCGCTGCGGTACTGAATGGCCGCAGGCCTCGACGCGGGCGCCAGCAGTTGGTAGGCCTTCTCCACTTCGGGCGCCAGTTGGTTGACCAGTTCGACGCGCGCTGCGATGAGTTGTGCGCCGTGCGCGGCCAGATGCCCGTCCCACACGTCGAGAGTGTCCAGCACGCTGCGGTCGCCGCGGTGCCGCGCCGGGCCCGCGGTTTTGAGCAGCGCGGAACGCTGCCGCAGCACCTTGTCGTAATCCGCACGAACGCCGGCGATCCGCGGCCGCCTTGTGGTGGCCAATTCGTCGAGGTAGCGGCGGCGTTCGCTCGGATCGCCGCGCACCAGCGCGAGGTCCTCCGGCGCGAAGAGCACGGCCCGCAGCACACCGAGGATCTCGCGCGCGGAGCGCACGGGGGAGCGGTTCAACCGCGCCTTGTTCGCCCGGCCCGCTGTGATTTCCAGGTCGACAGCCAATTCGCGGCCGTCGTTGACGACGATGGTGGACACCACCGCGCGCTCGGCGCCCGCACGGATCAGCGGCGCGTCCGACGCTACCCGGTGCGAGCCGAGTGTCGACGAATACCACAGCGCCTCAACGAGATTCGTCTTCCCGAAGCCGTTGGGGCCGACGAATACCGTGCGCCCAGGCGCCAGTTCCAGGTCGACCTTCGGCCAGGATCTGAAGTCTTGTAAACCCAGACGACGGATGAACACCTAGCCGGACTCGCTGATCCTCTTGACGGCGTGGCCGCCGAACTGGTTGCGCAGCGCCGACACGGCTTTCATCGCGGGCGACTCTTCCTGCCGGGACGCGAACCGCGCGAACAACGACGCGGCGATCACCGGCATCGGCACCCGGTGGGTGATCGCCTCCTCGACCGTCCACCGGCCTTCACCCGAATCCTCGGTGTAGCCGCTGATCGCGTCGAACTCCGGATCTTCCTTGAGCGCCTTGGCCAGCAGTTGCTGCAACCAGGACCGCACCACCGTGCCGTTGGTCCAGGCCTGGATGACCGCCTGGGTGTCGGTGATCAGGTCTTCGGCGGCCAACAATTCGTAACCCTCGGCATAGGCCATCATCAGGCCGTATTCGATGCCGTTGTGCACCATTTTCGCGTAGTGCCCGGCACCGACCGGCCCCGCGTGCACGAATCCGTCTTCGCGTGGGCCTGCAGGACGCAAGGTGTCGAAGATCGGCATGGCCCGTTGGACATCGGCGTCGCTGCCGCCCACCATCAGGCCGTAACCCTCCGTCAGGCCCCAGACACCGCCGGACACGCCTGCGTCGATGTAGGAGATTCCGTTGTCGCCCAACAACTTTGCGTGCGGAGCATCCTCGGTGTAGCGGGAGTTGCCGCCGTCGATCACCATGTCGCCCGGGCTGAGCTGATCGGCCAGCGCCGCGATGGTTTCATGCGTCACCGGCCCTGACGGCACCATCACCCAGACCACCCGGGGCGCGGTGAGCGCCTCCGCGAGCGCGGCGAGCGTCGGCACGTCGGTGACCTCGGGTCGCGGGTCGTATCCGATCACCTCGTGACCGCCCTGACGCAGGCGTTCCCGCATGTTGAAACCCATTTTGCCTAGGCCGACGAGACCTAATTGCATGTGCGCGCCTCTTTCGTGGCGGTGGGGCCGGTCAGCCCGGAAGCCGCACCGGCATCAACAGGTAGACGTAGTCGGTTTGCGCGGCCGGGAACGGCCCGCTTTCACCGACAGATCCATCATCCTCACCCGCCGGACGCAACACCGCGGGACGGCTGGGTGTCGTGAAACCGAATGTCACGCGCTCCGAATGCAACGAACTCAAGCCGTCGGTCAGATACGTCGGGTTGAACGCGATGGTCAGCGGGTCACCCGAGAACGACACCGGAAGGTCTTCTTCGGCGCGGCCGACGTCGTCGGCGCCTGCCGACAACCGCAGTACGTCGTCGGCGAATTCCATCCGCACCTGCGCACCGCGGTCGGCGACCAGGGCCACGCGCTTGATGGCCTCGGTGAGTTCCGCGACACCGATGGTGGCGATCGCCGTGTGCTCGGCGGGCAACAGTTGACGGAATTTCGGGAACTCGGCGTCGAGCAACCGCGTGGTGCTGCGCTTGCCCTCGCTTCGAATGCCCAACAGACCGTCCGCGCCGACCGCGGATCCCGACCCGAGCGACAAATGCACGTCGGCGCCGTCGGCGCCGGCCTTGGCGGCCTCGGCCAACGTCTTGGCCGGCACCAGCACGGCCGCCTCGATGTCGGCCGACGTCGTCGACCATGTCAGCTCACGGACCGCGAGCCGGAACCGGTCGGTGGCCGCCAAAACCACCTTCTCGCCGGAGATCTCGACCCTGATGCCGGTCAGCATGGGCAGGGTGTCATCGCGTCCGGCCGCGACGGCGACCTGGCCGATGGCCTCGGCGAACAACTGCGACGAGATCACGCCGGTGTCCTCGGGCAGGGCGGGCAGCGCCGGGTAATCCTCGACCGCCATGGTGGGCAGCGAGAAGCGGGCGCTGCCGCAGGTCAGCGACACGCGGGTGCCCTCGACGCTGACGTCGACCGGTTTGGCGGGCAGCGCTCTGGTGATGTCGGACAACAACCGGCCAGACACCAAAACGCTTCCGGGAGAAGCGATTTCGGCTGCAACCTGCACTTCGGCCGACACTTCGTAGTCGAATCCGGAAATGGTGAGACCGTCATCGGTGCCGGTGAGCAGGACGCCGGCCAGGACCGGGACCGTCGGTCGGGTGGGCAAATTCCTGGCAACCCAGGCCACGGCGTCGGCGAAGTCCTCGCGAACTAACCGGAATTTCAGATCGGTGAGACCAACGGTTGTCGTCGCCACGTTCATAGCGTCCCTTCGATACACACCACAACAAGGTCTTACCAGCGTTTTCCCGGTGTCTCGCGACGCGTCTCCCCGATGCGCTCCGACGACCGTAACGGCTGTCGATGAACCACCGTAGAGCTTTCCGGCTCAACTTGAAAGCTAATCGATCGGGCTGACATGGGCGTTCGCAAAGCGACTCCCCGGCCGGTGAATCGTTGTGTCCCCAGGTGGCTTCTTCGAAGAACAATCTTTGGAGATATACGAGCAACAGTATTAGGGCTTGTGGACGTTGGGGATAACCGGGTGTCGGCGCAGCGTGGCGGGCGTGTCGCGGTGTGGGTCAGTTGTGGATGAATTACGGGTAGCTGCGCCGGCCCTGTGGACCTCGGCGGCGTTGTGAACGAAACACCGGACAATCCGAGGGTTGATCGCAGGTTGTGCACATGGGTATCCACACCGACGCCGTGTGACAACTGATACCGGCGGTGCAGAAGTTTTTCGAAGATTTTTGGGATGCGCAGCGTGCTCCGGCGGCTACCCGGAGTCAGAAGTACAGAAACGTCAGCGTTTGGAACGCTGGCGGATTCGAGTCGTGAGCTCTTTGACGTGGTCGAAGACCTCACGGCGCTCGGCCATTTCGCCGCGGATCTTCTTCTCCGCGTACATGACTGTGGTGTGGTCGCGGCCGAACGCCTGGCCGATCTTGGGCAACGACAGGTCGGTGAGCTCGCGGCACAGATACATGGCGATCTGTCGCGACTGCGCCAGCGCCCGGGTCTTACCCGGCCCGCGTAATTCCTCGACGCTGGTTTCGAAGTACTCGGCGGTCGCCGCCATGATCGTCGCGGTACTGATCTGCATCGTGCCCGCGTCGGCGATGAGGTCGCGCAGCACGATCTCAGCCAACGACTTGTCGATCGGCGTCTTGTTCAACGACGCGAACGCGGTCACCCGGATCAGCGCGCCCTCGAGTTCGCGGATGTTGCGTTCGATGCTGCTGGCGATCAACTCGAGCACATCGCCGGGCACGTCGAGTCGGTCCATCTGCGCCTTCTTGCGCAGGATCGCGATCCGCGTTTCGAGTTCGGGAGGCTGGACGTCGGTGATCAGCCCCCACTCGAAGCGGGTGCGCAACCGGTCCTCGAGGGTGGCCAGCTGTTTGGGCGGCCGGTCGGAGGAGATGACGATCTGCTTGTTGGCGTTGTGCAGCGTGTTGAAGGTGTGGAAGAACTCCTCCTGGATTCCTTCCTTGCCCTCGATGAACTGGATGTCGTCGACTAACAACACGTCGATGTCGCGGTAGCTGCGTTTGAACGAGGCCTTGCGGTCGTCGCGGAGCGAGTTAATGAAGTCGTTGGTGAATTCCTCGGTGGACACGTACTTGACGCGCATGCCAGGGAACAGCCGCTGGGCGTAGTTGCCGGCCGCATGCAACAGGTGCGTCTTGCCCAGCCCCGATTCACCCCAAATGAACAAGGGGTTGTAGGCCCTGGCGGGCGCCTCAGCAATCGCGAGCGTTGCGGCGTGAGCGAACCGATTCGAGGCCCCGATGACGAACGTGTCGAAGGTGTAGCGGCGGTTCAGATTGACCGCGGTCGGCTCTCCGGAAGGTACGCCCTGCGGGCGGTGGGAAAAGTACGACGGCCAGCTTTCCTCGGCGCTGGCCAGCGCTTCGGAGTCTTCGTCGACTTCGTCGGGATCGGTGCCGAGCGGCACCGAAGATACGGCGGTGAAGCCGTTGACGGACTCGTCGGGCTCGGCTGGGGTCGGGGCTGTGATGCGCACACCTAGTTCGACGCGCTGGCCGAGCTGACGGCTCAATGCAGAAATGATCGGTTCGCGCAGGTGCCGTTCGATCTCGTTCTGCACGAACGAGGTGGGCACCGACAGCAAGGCAAACCCCTCCGCGATGACAAGGGGTTGGACCAGCTTCAACCAGGCCCTTTGCTGCGGGGTGAGGGTGGGAAGTGCTGCGTCTCCGTTGTGGCCTTCAGCGTTGTTGGAATCGCCGTTGAGTTCGGCTACGACGTTGTTCCATACGGCGACGAAGGGTGGATCGGGGTCAGTTGTCAATGACCACAACCCCCTCGAGGCCGATCCGGAGACGACCAAAGGAACGATGACGAACTGTCCACATAGTTATCCACAGCCTGTGGAGACAGGACAGCCATCTCGCTCTGTTGTCTACCGGCGGGGACGCCGCGGGCCGTGGCTCATCACAGTGATGGTGCGCTCTGTGGGCTCGCGACTGGTCGGCATCCCCGCTTCGTTGTCTGTCGCCGTTTCGTTATCGAAGCGGCATTGGCAGAAGCTAACAGTTTTCTCGTCGGGTGCCAACCGTTCTGCAACATTCCCCGCAGCCATATTTTTGCTCACCGAGAGGGCGTGACGGCTGTGGCGAATGTAGGGCGTCGGGCTGCGACGGGTAGTCGCTCGGGCGAGGTTTGACCCAGCGAAATCTCGTCAGTACCCTCGAACAGTCGCCCGAACGTCGGCGATACGGCTGCGACCCGGATCCGTCTGGAGACCGCGCCGGTTAGCAAGCGAGACGGACGAGCTTACCAACGGCAATCGCGTCCCCACCGGTACGACGTGTTATCGGCATGGGTTGCGGATGCCAGACGCAACGAGGAGTGAACAGCCGTGGCCAAGGGCAAGCGGACCTTCCAGCCCAACAACCGCCGACGCGCGCGGGTGCACGGGTTCCGGCTGCGGATGCGCACCCGCGCCGGCCGGGCGATCGTGTCGAACCGGCGGTCCAAGGGGCGCCGCAAGCTGACTGCGTGATTAGACGCAGGGTTTAGCGCGGTGCTTCCGGCTCGGTACCGGATGACGCGGTCTACCGAATTCGGCGCCACTGTCAGTCAAGGGGTACGGGCGGTGCAGCCCGATCTCGTCGTGCACGCGTTGCGTGCCGAGGACGGTGGCGCCGACAACGGGCCGCGGATCGGTTTGGTTGTCTCGAAAGCCGTTGGCAGCGCGGTGCAACGGCACCGGGTGGCCAGGCGCCTTCGGCATGTCGCCAGGACGTTCGTCGACGAACTGGATCCGGCCGACCGCATCGTGATCCGCGCGCTGCCGAGTAGCCGCAGCGCCATCTCCGCGCGGCTGGAGCAGGAACTGCGAACGGCGTTGCGCCGCACCCGCCCGCGTCGTGAGGCGGCGGACCGATGAATCCCGTCGTCCGCGGGCTGATCTTCTTCATCGAGTTGTATCGCCACACCATCTCGCCGATGCGGCTGCCGACGTGTCGGTTCAGCCCGACGTGCAGCCAATACGCGGTGGAGGCGCTCACCGAACACGGGTTGATCCGGGGCGGATGGCTGGCGTTGGTGCGGCTGCTGAAATGCGGCCCGTGGCATCGGGGAGGATGGGACCCGGTACCCGAGCGTCGTCGTATCCCGCGCCAGGACAGTGTGGGGGCACAATCCGGTGCCGAAGTGGAAAGCGAGACTCGTGTTTAACTGGTTCAGCCTGGACTTCATCTACTGGCCGGTGTCGGCAATCATGTGGGTTTGGTACAAGGCGTTCGCTTTCGTGCTGGGTCCGTCGAACTTCTTCGCGTGGGCGCTGGCGGTGATGTTCCTCGTCTTCACGTTGCGCGCAATCCTGTACAAGCCGTTCGTCCGGCAGATCCGCACCACCCGGCAGATGCAGGAGTTGCAGCCACAGATCAAGGCGCTGCAGAAGAAGTACGGCAAGGACCGCCAACGCATGGCGCTCGAGATGCAGAAGCTGCAGCGCGAGCACGGCTTCAATCCGTTGATGGGATGCCTGCCGATCCTGGCGCAGGTGCCGGTGTTCCTCGGGCTGTATCACGTGCTGCGGTCGTTCAACCGGACCGGCGGAATGATGGGCTTCGGCCACCTGAATCTGACGGTGGAGCAGAACCGGTCGATCGGCAACTACATCTTCAGCCCGACCGACGTAGCGCACTTCCTGGACGCCAATCTGTTCGGTGCGCCGATCGGCGCCTACATGACACAGACCACCGGGCTGGACGCGTTCACCGAATTCAGTAGGGGAGCGGTGATCGGCGTCGGGCTGCCGCTGATGATCTGCGCCGGCGTGGCGACCTACTTCAACAGCCGGGCGTCGGTGGCGCGGCAGAGCCCCGAGGCCGCGGCGAACCCGCAGACGGCGATGATGAACAAGCTGGCGCTGTACGTGTTCCCGTTCGGCGTCGTCGCGGGCGGGCCGTTCCTGCCGCTGGCGATCATCCTGTACTGGTTCGCGAACAACATCTGGACCTTCGGACAGCAGCACTACGTGTTCGGCATGATCGCCAAGGAGGAAGAGGCGAAGAAGGTCGAGGCGCAGGAGCGGCGGGCGGCCAACGCACCGAAGCCGGGTGCGAAACCGGAGAGGCAGCGCAAGGCGCAAGCCGAGGCCACCGAGATCACCTCGAGTGAGGGCGTCGAGGGCGACGCGGTGCAGGACGCCGAGAGCGCACCCCGGCCGGGTACGGCGCCGCGTCCAGGCGCGCGGCCGAAGAAACGTAAGCGTTGACCGGAGCAGTTTCCGGTGGAGAGGGAGAGGCAGGCATGACGGACGCCGAGACGACCGAACGCAGCGACGAGCTGGTGGGCGAGGACAACGGGACGGAAAGCTCATCCGGGACGATCGACGACGACCTGGAGGAGCGGTTGGTTGCCGAGGGGGAGATCGCCGGCGACTACCTGGAGGAGTTGTTGGACCTGTTGGATTTCGACGGGGACATCGACCTGGACGTCGAGGGCGACCGTGCCGTGGTGAGCATCGACGGCGGCAGCGACCTGAACAAGTTGGTCGGTCGCAAGGGTGAGGTGCTCGACGCGCTGCAGGAGTTGACCCGGTTGGCGGTGCACCAGAAAACCGGTGAGCGCAGTCGGCTGATGTTGGACATCGCGCGGTGGCGCCGGCGTCGTCGGGACGAGTTGGCGGCCCTGGGCGAGAAGGTGGCCCGTCGGGTGTTGGAGTCGGGGGAGCGCGAAGAGCTGAGTCCGATGACCCCGTTCGAGCGCAAGATCGTGCACGACGCGGTCGCCGCTGTCGACGGCGTGCGCAGCGAGAGCGAGGGTGTCGAGCCGTCGCGTCGCGTGGTCGTCCTGCTCGACTGAGTTACACCGATGTAGTTCTAGCCGCGCTGCCGGCCCGCTCGATCCGGAGGATGTTTCACGTGAAACATGCGGAGGTGTCCGCGGCGCCGGCAGCGGCCGCGATCCTCTTCGGATCGGAGACGGAGCGGGCGCACCGGTACGCCCAGATTCTGGCGGGCGCCGCCGTCGAGCGCGGCTTGTTGGGTCCGCGGGAAGTCGACCGGATCTGGGACCGTCACATACTGAATAGCGCCGCCGTCGGCGAGCTCCTCGGTCCCGAGGAGCGTGTCGCGGACATCGGTAGTGGCGCGGGCCTGCCCGGGATACCGTTGGCGTTGGCCCGACCGGATCTTCGGCTCACGCTCATCGAACCACTTCTTCGCCGCAGCGAGTTCCTGCGCGAGGTGGTCGACGACCTCGGCTTGAAGATCACGATCATCCGGGGGCGGGCCGAGGACAAGGCCGTGCGGCAGGAAGCGGGGGAGATGGACGCGGTGATCTCCAGGGCGGTGGCTCCGCTGGACAAATTGACGAGATGGAGCCTGCCGCTGTTGCGCGCGAAGGGCCGGATGGTCGCCATCAAGGGCGAGCGTGCGGAGCAAGAGATTCATCAGCACCGGCGTGTGATGGCATCGCTCGGTGCGGTCGATGTAAGGGTGATGAGATGTGGCGCGGATTACTTGGATCCACCCGTGACCGCGGTCGTGGCGCGGCGCGAGCCAACGGATCGGGTGGGCAGACGATCGCCGCGGTCGGGCAGGAGGAAGGGATGAGTCCGGTCGCCGACGGCGCGCACTCGCCGCGCGAGGAGCAGCAGTCCCCCGATGTTTCACGTGAAACATGGGACCCGGCGCCGCAGGAGCCCTGGACCGACCCTGCCGTGCTGGACACCCCGATCGGCGCCGAGGCCGAGCGTGCGGTCAAGCTGTTACACGCCGCGGCCAAGGGCGGGCTGCCCCGTCCGGCGCAGCAGCGCGTGTTCACCATCGCCAATCAGAAGGGCGGGGTCGGCAAGACGACGACGGCGGTGAACGTCGCCGCGGCGCTCGCGCTGCAGGGACTCAATGTGTTGGTGATCGACCTCGACCCGCAAGGCAACGCGAGCACCGCGCTGGGTATCGAGCACCGGGAAGGCACACCCTCTTCGTACGAGGTACTGATCGGGGAGATCCCGCTGGAGGCCGCGCTGCAACGCAGCCCGCATAGCGAGCGGTTGTACTGCGTGCCGGCCACCATCGACCTCGCTGGCGCAGAGATCGAATTGGTCAGCATGGTCGCCCGCGAGGGCCGACTGCGCACAGCGCTGGCCGGACTGCAGAACCACGACTTCGACTACGTGTTCATCGACTGCCCACCGTCGCTGGGCCTGCTGACCATCAACGCGCTCGTGGCGGCACCGGAGGTGCTGATCCCGATCCAGTGCGAGTACTACGCACTGGAAGGCGTGGGACAACTGCTCCGCAACATCGAGATGGTGAAGGCGCACCTGAACCCCGCGCTCAATGTCACCACCGTCATCCTGACGATGTACGACGGCCGGACCAAGCTCGCCGATCAGGTCGCCGCCGACGTTCGCGCCCACTTCGGCGACAAGGTGTTGCGCACGGTGATCCCGCGCAGCGTCAAGGTGTCCGAGGCGCCGGGATACGGGATGACGATCCTCGACTACGACCCCGGGTCCCGCGGCGCAATGAGCTACCTCGACGCCAGCCGCGAACTCGCCGAGCGGGCCATGCCCCGATGATTCGTTTCGTGTGAAAGAGGAGATTGCATCGATGACTCAACCGGCACGTAAGCGAAGCGGTCTCGGCCGGGGACTGGCCTCCCTGATCCCGACCGGCCCGGCGGACGGCGACCCCTCGTCGCTGAGCCCGCGGATGGGCGACGCCGCGGCCGATGTGGTGATCGGCGGACCGTCGGCCCCGGCCCCCGACGGTGCGCCGGTCGGTGACGTTGGGGCGGTGTACCGCGAGATCGACCCGTCGGCCATCGACCCGAATCCGCGCCAGCCACGGCAGGTGTTCGACGAGGAGGCACTCGCCGAACTGGTGCATTCGATCCGCGAATTCGGCCTCATGCAACCGATCGTGGTCCGCGCCGTGCCGGGCTCGCCGCGCTACCAGTTGGTGATGGGGGAGCGGCGCTGGCGCGCCGCTCAGGAGGCCGGCCTGGCGACCATCCCGGCGATCGTCCGCGAGACCGGCGACGACAGCATGCTGCGCGACGCCCTGCTGGAGAACATCCACCGCGTCCAGCTGAATCCGTTGGAAGAGGCGGCGGCCTATCAACAGTTGCTCGACGAGTTCGGCGTCACGCATGACGAACTCGCCGCCCGCATCGGCCGGTCCCGGCCGCTGATCTCCAACATGATCCGCCTGCTCCGGCTGCCCATCGCGGTGCAGCGCCGGGTGGCCGCCGGCGTGCTTTCCGCCGGACACGCCCGCGCGTTGCTGTCGCTCGAAGGCGGGCCGGAGCAGCAGGAGGAACTGGCGGCCCGCATCGTCGCCGAGGGGTTGTCCGTGCGGGCAACCGAGGAGGCGGTCACGCTGGCGAACCGCGAGGCCGCTCCCACGCCGACCGCTCCGCGCCGCAAGCCGATTCAGATGCCCGGCCTGCAGGACGTTGCCGAAAAGCTGTCGACGGCGTTCGACACCCGCGTCACGGTCAGTCTCGGCAAACGCAAGGGCAAGATCGTGGTCGAGTTCGGCTCCGTCGAGGATTTGCAGCGGATTGTCGACCTGATGAACTCGACCAACCGCTGACCCATCACACGGCGTAATTACGTCACTGTGACACCGACCGCGGCCGCCGCTGGCCGGATCGCCGCCCCCGAAGGAAAAGTCATGTGCAACAACGCGATTCGAGCCGACGACGGTAGCCGGTGAACGAACCCGGCGAAAAGAGGCCGCCGACGCCGCGGGCTTCTATCCTGGAGTGGCAGCCGAGCAAGTCAGCACCGCGTAGAACTCGGGGAGTTTAGTGGCAGCGCGAATCACGCCCCTGCGGCTCGAAGCGTTCGAGCAGCTGCCCAAGCACGCACGCCGATGCGTGTACTGGGAGGTGGATCCGTCGACCCTGAGGCGAGACGTCGCCGACCAACCGGCTCCGAGGCGAGACGTCGCCGATCAATCGGCTCTGAGGGCCGACGACCACCTCAGCGACCCCGAGTTCGAGAAGGAAGCGTGGCTGTCGATGGTCATGCTGGAGTGGGGGTCGTGCGGTCAGCTGGCCGTGCACTGCCGCGACAGCGAGGTCGACGACCCGGACCAGGACATGCCCCTGCCGCTCGAGGACAGCCCGTGCCTGGGCTACGTGTTCTACGCGCCGCCGCGCGCGGTGCCGCGTGCGCGACTTTTCCCGACCGGCCCGGTGAGTGCCGATGCGGTGCTGCTCACCTCGCTCGGCGTCGAATCCGGTCAGGACGCCGACGGCTTGTCGCGTCACCTCATCGCCTCGGTGGTGGAAGACCTGGTTCGCCGCGGCGTGCGCGCTCTCGAGGCGTTCGGGCACACCGCCGAGGTGACCGAACTGTCGGATCCCCGGGCGGTGTCGCCGGAGTTGCGCCCCGTCGTCGAGGTGCTCGGCGACTGCTCAGTGGAGCAATGCGTGCTGGATGCTGATCTGCTGCAAGACGCGGGCTTCGTCGTCGTCAGCCATCACCGCTACTTCCCGCGGCTTCGGCTGGAACTCGAGCAGGGGCTGGGCTGGAAGGCCGACGTCGAGGCGGCGCTGGAGCGGCTGCTGGAGTCGGCACAGTTGCAGCAGCCCGTCGGCGCAGGCGCCGGTCCCTGCATCTAGGGATCAGCTGGGGCTGACGCGGCCTGCCTGCTCGACCGACAATTCGTGGGCCAGCAGTTCGGCGAACGTGAAAGTGCCGGTGGGGCGGTCGTTCTTGCCGAGCAGATACAGCCGCTTGACCGCGGCGAGGATACCTTCTGCGAGCGCGTCGCGGGCCTGCGCCTGTACCAGCATCGCACGGTCGCGCGGATTGCTGATGTAGCCGACGTCCACCTGCACGGTGGGCATCCGGGTCAGCCGCAGCAGATCCCAGGTCCGGCCGTGGGTGCGGCAGTCGCGTAAGCCGGTGCGCGCCACCACTTCTCGCTGAATGAAATCGGCCAGCATCCGACCGATGGTGGACACCGAACCGTGCGAATTACCGAAATGGAAGGATGCGACGCCGTTGGCATTCGGGCTGGCCTGGGTGGCGCAGCGCAGGCTGATCATCATGTCAGCGCCGACGGTGTTGGCCGTCGCTGCCCGCTCCACGTCGGAGGGGGCGCGGTTCACCGGCCGCGACAGGAAGGTCTCCATGCCGATGGCGGTCATCCGGCCTTCGAGCCGACTTGCCAAGTCCCACAGGATGTCTGCTTCGCTGATCGGTCCACCCGGACCGTTCATGATGAGGCCGTGATCGCTGCCGCCACGGCCTGGATCGATGATGATCCGCTTGCCCGACAACCGCGGTCCGGAGCGGCGAACCAGCTCCTCCTCGCGGATGGCGTGCGGCGAGCCGCCCGTGACGCGTGAACCGAGAAAGTACAAGGAGCGCAATGTTTCTGGGCCACAGATGCCGTCGGGGTAGAGGCCGTATTCACGCTGATACGACATCAGCGCGTTGTGCGTCTGCAGGCCGAAGTGGCCGTCGACCAGCCCGGTGTAGAAGCCCAGGTCCTGCAACCGGGCCTGGAGCGTCGCGACGTCGTCGCCGTACATCGGTGCACCGAATTGGTGATTGAGGGTGCGGGCACCCAATCGGTATGAAGCTTCTTTCAGCGCACGGAAAGTCGCTTCGCCGACGATGCCGTCGACGAGCAGTCCGCGGTGCTGTTGGAAGGCGCGCACGGCATGGTCGAGGTCGTCATCGAACACCTCGAGCGCGACGTGCCTACCGGTGGTCAGGTCCTCGTCGGGGTTCTCGACCATGCCCAACGCCGCAAGAGCTGCCCGGATCTCGGTGACCGCACCCCCGCGATCACCGCGACGCAGACTCGACATCCCTCGACCCTTCCCCGGCTGCCCTCCGACCGGTGTATGTCAGCCCGAAACGTGCTGACGAAGCAAAGACAGGCTAGGCAGCATTGTCGCAGACTAAACCTGCTTTTGAGAAAACCCCAGGCGGGGTGTCAGGCCCGCAAATCGGGGCGTTAGACCACGTCAGCGAGCTCGCGCAGCAGCGCGGCCTTGCCTTTCGCGCCGACGATCCGCTTCACCGGAGCGCCGTCCTTGAACAAGATCATCGTCGGGATCGAGACCACCTGGAAGTCGCGGGCGGTGGCCGGATTGGCGTCGACGTCGATCTTGGCCACCTTGAGCGCGCCTGCCTTCTCGTTCGCGATCTCCTCGAGCACCGGAGCGACCATCTTGCACGGTCCGCACCAGGTGGCCCAGAAGTCGACGAGCACAGGCGTGCTGCTGGTCAGCACGTCCTCGGAGAACGAGTCGTCGGTTACGGCGACGGTGGCGGACGTCTTCTCGGTCATACTGGTGCTCCAATCAGATCGGTGTTGTCGTCGGTTGTGGCCGAACCGTTTTCGGCGAGCCAACGCTCGGCGTCGATGGCCGCCGAACAACCGGTGCCCGCGGCGGTGATGGCTTGGCGGTAGGTGTGGTCGACGAGATCGCCCGCGGCGAACACCCCGTCCACCGAGGTGCTGGTGGTGCGGCCCTTGGTGAGGACATAGCCCTCCGCGTCGAGGTCAACCTGACCGCGTACCAGCTCCGAGCGGGGGTCGTGACCGATCGCGACGAACACGCCCGTGACGGCGAGCTTGGACTCCTCGCCGGTCACCGTGTTGCGCAGCCGGACCCCGGACACCTTCGGGTCACCCTCGATCTCGGTGACCGCGGTGTTGGTGAGGAAGCGGATCTTCTCGTTGCTCCTGGCGCGCTCCAGCATGATCTTGGAGGCGCGGAACTCCTCGCGGCGGTGGATCAGCGTGACGCTGTTGGCGAACCGGGTCAGGAAGGTGGCTTCTTCCATCGCCGAGTCACCACCGCCGACCACCACGATGTCCTGGTCGCGGAAGAAAAAGCCGTCGCAGGTGGCGCAGGTGCTGACACCGAGGCCGATGAGCGCTTCTTCGCCGGTCACGCCGAGGTGCCGGGCGGCGGCGCCCATCGCGAGAATGACGGCGCGCGCGTAGTGGGTCTCGTCGCCGACGGTGACCGACTTCACCGGCCCGTTCAGCGATACCGCGTCGACGTCTTCCATCCGCAAGTCCGCGCCGAAGCGCAGCGCCTGCTCACGCATCTCGTCCATCAACTCCGGGCCGGTGATGCCGCTGCGGAAGCCGGGGTAGTTCTCCACCTCGGTGGTGGTCATCAGCGCACCGCCGAACTGGATGCCTTCGAACACCAGCGGTTTGAGTTGGGCGCGCGCCGCGTAGATGGCCGCCGTGTAACCGGCAGGGCCCGAGCCGATGATGATCACGTCATGGACGGTGGATGAGGAGGTCATGCGAACCTTTCTGCCGTATCACGTCGGCACGGGTATAAACACCAGCGTATGCCCCGGTGTTCCCCGCGGCTTGCAGGACAGATTACGGCCGCGCGAGCAGGGTGTTGGCCAGCAGCCCGGTGTGCCCGGCGGTGCAATCGGGCGCGACGACCAGCGCCAGCACCGTGCCGGGTGAATGGGCAGGCAGCAGCATCAAAATTCCCGGTCGGCCGTCCATGTCGACGGGCCGCGCGCCCAGCACCGGGGTGGTGGCGGCGTAGCCCAGTTCCGACAGACAGGCCGCCCTCCTGCCGGGGTCGGCGAGGGGGCCCCAGTCCGGGGCCTGGGTCAGCAGCGCGGTGATCTGCGAGGTGGGCAGCGGCAGTTCGGTGGCAGGCCGCGACACCGTGATGCGTTCGGCCGTCGGCCCCATCGACCATGTGGGGGCGGGCGGGCGCGTCAACATCAGTGCACCGACGGCGGCGCCGACGAGCGCCGCGCCGACCCCGGTCACCAGCGCGACGAGCTGCCACCGCGGCGCCTGCCGGGCCGAATGGGCCGGGGCGTCCCGCTGTGCGCGCAGCGCGGCCCCGATACGGGCCGTCACTGCGGCGGGCACCTCGGGCGCCGAGGCGGCGTCGCGGCCCAAGTCGGCGAGGGCGGCGCGAACCTTGTCCAGCGAGGCCAGCATGGCCGCGGCGTCCGGGTCGTCGCGGATCCGCCTACGTAGTGCGGCGGCGGTGTCGTCGTCGAGGAGGCCGGCCTGCAGGTCGGCCAGCACCTGGAGGGTGAGCGGCGCCTGGTCGCGGCCCGCGTCGTCGTCCATCGCTGCCCCCGCCGGTTGTGTCCCGCCCTGACGCAAGCCAGTCTCCACCACGCACGGTTAGACGGTGGCGTGGCCGTCCCGGTTCCGTAGGTAAGCGAGCGTCTCGGCCAGCTTCGCCCTGCCCCGCGAACATCGGCTCTTCACGGTGCCTTCGGCGATGCCGAGCATGCGTGCGGTTTCGGCCACCGAGTAGCCCTGCATGTCGACCGCAACGACGGCTGCGCGTTGCTCCAGCGGCAGCCGCATCAGCGCACGCTCGATCACGATCGTGGTGTCCACCCGCGGTGTCGGGTCCCCGGTGTGGCAGGCATCGGTATCCAACGTCACCGCGGCGTGAGTCCTGTTGCGGCGCAACCGGTCCAGGCAGGCGTTCAGCACGATGCGGTACAACCAGCTGCCGACGGCGGAGTCGTGCCGGAAGGACGGTGCGCTGCGGTGCGCCTTGAGCATCGCGTCCTGCAGCGCGTCGGCGGCGTCCTCGGGATCCCGGCTGGTCATCTGTGCCAGCCGGTACAACTGGCGGTGGTGCCGGTAGAACAGCTCCTCGAACGCGTAGCGGTCGCCGGCGATATGCGCCGCCAGCAATTCCTTGTCCGACCGGTCGATTCCCCCAACACTCCCCACAGCCGAACACTAAACGGCGCCGGAGGTCGCTCCGGACACAAGTTTGGCGGGCTGGGGATGAACGCTAGGACGCGGCTTTGAGCGTGATCTCGGCGATGTCCGAGCGGCTCTTGCCGTCGACCTGGCCCAGCGTCGACACCCAGACCAGCACGTTGGAGGTCGCCGTCGGGTTGTCCACCTTGATCGTGTTCGACCCGGGCTTGAGCGTGGTGGCTCCCACCAGCACCGTGGTGTCGTCCAGCGACGCGGGTGTAGGCGTCTGGGACGCGCGGATCTGCACCGCGGTGCCCGTACTGTCCAGGTCGATGGTGACCTCGCCGAGCTTGGTGGGTTGCGGCAGTTGCAGCATCAGCCCGACGCCGTTCTTGAAGTTCGGGAACGGAACCGGGTCGGTGTAGGTGTCGATCGGCCAGGCCGTCGCCGAGTTGCCGTCGATGGCCAGTCCAGCCTGATCGGGTGCGTCGGCCTCGCCCTCCGGCGAAAACACCGTCACCCGAACGGGTTTCACGACGCTGCCGGTGGAGGCGCCGTCGGCCTGTGCCGAGGTGGTCGGCGCGTTGAGGCCCAGTTGGTCGCCGCCGAGACCGCCGCCGACGTCGCCGAATATCCGGCTCAACACCGACGCCAGCACCACCAACGCGACGACGATGATGGCGCCGCCGACGCCCAGCCCGATCAGCAGTCCCTTGCGACGACGCCGTGCGGACTCCGGGTCGTCGGCGGGGGCGCCACGATAGCGGGCCGGTGGTGAGGCGGTGGGCTCGTCGACCGGTTCGATCAGTTCGGTGCGGTCAGCCACAGCGGTGGCCTGCTGAAGAAGGTTCAACAGGGTCGGCGCGCTGCGGATGCCGCCGCCGTCCTGTACCGCGCGTGCCGCCGCCGCAGAGATCTGGAACGGGATGTCGCGGTCGACCGCGCGCGGTTCGACGGGTTGGCCCGCGGCGTCGACGTCGGCCTTCGCCAAGCCGCTGCGGACCCCGGACTCGGCCAGCGGCCAGCGGTTCACCAGCAGCGCGTAGAGCGCGGCGCCGATGCCGCGGATGTCGTCCTCGGGAGTCGCGTCGGGCAGCGTCGCGGGGAAGGCCAGCGCCACGTCGCCCTCGATGCTGACCCGGATCCGGCTGGGATGGTCGATCGACAGCGCGACACCGGACCGGTGTGCTGCCTCGGCCGCGGCGGCCAGCGACTGGATCGCACGCGCCCCGCCGATCGGCGACGGCGACGTCTCGGCGACCTCCGCCAGCGATCCGCCGCGGATCCACTCCGAGACCACCAGACCGCCGGACCCGGTGCTCGTGACGTCGAGCACGCGCGCGACGCCTGGCATGTCCAGCCGGCTCAGCTTCATCGTCCGCGACAGGATCTCCTGCAACTGGTCGTCGGCCAGCGTGGCATCGGGGTCGACGAACGTCAGGGCCACCTGCCGGTCCAGTGCGGTGTCGAGCGCCTGCCAGAACTGCAGGTTCGGCGGGCCGCCGTGAAACACCAACAGCCGGTACCGACCGCCGGCGATGGACGCGCCGGGAATCAGGTGGACGTCCTCGTCGGAGGTCGCGGATTCGATCGCGGGTTCCCGCGGGGGAGCGAACGACATGGCCTCGCGGGTGGGATCGCCGCCGTAGTCGGCGGGCGGGCGACCGGATGTCGGCATCGGCGCCGTGCCGTTCGCCTCGGGCACGTCGTGTGCCCGGGTTTCGGTCGGATCGGCGGGCACGTCCGGCGCGAAGTCTTCGGCCGACCCTGAATCCGGGGCCGGCGGGCGGGGGATCTTCGTCGTGGCGGTGCCGTCAGAACCGGCGGCGGCGCCGGTCGCTTGGTCGTCGGTCACCGCGGGTCCCTTCCTGAGCCAGTCACCGGCAACGTCGGCCGGAGGTTCGCGCCGGGCCGCAGCCGGGAACTGACGATGGCGTGACGCGAACGAATTCCTCTGATCAGCGTACGTGAGGGGGCCACTTGGGCGTGGCCGGTCGGCCGGGGCGACCCGCGGTGCGGCTACGCCGCCCTGGCCCCGAGGTGCGGGCCCGCCGCCCCTGCCGAGGCGGCGTCGAACGGCCGCCAGCGCGGCCTGCGCGTCGGGCACCCGGGCGGCCAACATGACGCCGACGATGATCGGCACCATGATCACGCCGAGCACCGTCAACCGCAGCAGCGATCCGCCGCCGCCCCAGTTGCGGGTCAGCGATTCGAGCCCGAGCAGCTGATCGACGATATGCGCGATCAGACCGGCGACCAACGACGCGGTGATCGTGACCAGGATGGTCCGCGCCACCGCGACGCTGATCAACCGGCCGCCGGGCGGATGCAGGCTGGCACGCAACAGGAAGTAGCCGACCGTCGCACCGGCCAAGAAGCCCAGCCCATTGGCCAGGCCCAAATAGCCGGCCACCAGTTCGCGGTCGTCGGTCAGGTAGGGGGCCAGCAGCGACGCCACGATCTTCACCGTGGTGATCACGACGATCAACACGATCGGCGTCCACGGTTGCTCACGGGCGTAGAACACCCGAAGTTGAAGCAGCACAAGGGCATACGGGATCAACGTGAACGCGCTCAAGGTGATCGCCACGCCGAGATACCCGGCGTCGGTCTCACCGAAGTTGCCGTAGGCGAACAACGCGGTGCCGATCGCGGGTC
Organism: Mycobacterium sp. ACS1612; assembly: GCF_001667505.1. Classification (GTDB taxonomy): domain Bacteria; phylum Actinomycetota; class Actinomycetes; order Mycobacteriales; family Mycobacteriaceae; genus Mycobacterium. Next base: position 179,772 of record NZ_LZHZ01000018.1, on the reverse strand, counting down.
CGCCGACGGTCATGATGGCGACGATCGGGATCAGGGTCACCATCGTGAGCCGGGTGGCCAGCGACAGGTCGGCCAGCACGGCGGGGACGTCGTCGGCGGCGGCGTTGCGGCTCAACCGGGGCATCACCACGGTAAGCACGGTCACGCCGATCATGCCGAACGGCAGCATCAGCACCAGCCAGGTGTAGTTGTAGATGGCCGGGCCGGAAGCCGCTGCCTCACTGGCGATCTGGTTGCCGACGATCAAGCCGATCTGGCTGATCAGCACGTACAGCACCATGGCCGAGGCCATGGTGCCGAACTTCTTGAGCCGGGCGTCGATGCCCCACAGCGGACGCAGGCTGATGCGTTCCTGCCGGATGGCCACCAACAGCACGGCCGTCTGCGCGAACACCCCGAGCGTCGTGCCGATGCCGAGCACCAGCAACTTGGCGTTGCCCATCTCGACGGGATCCAGCGAAAGTTCGCCGGGCACAAGGACGTACAGGCCCAGCGTGGCGATCGCCACGACGTTGTTGACCACCGGCGCCCACGCAGGCGGCCCAAACACGTTGCGGGTGTTCAGAATCGCCATGAACACTGACGACAACCCGTAGAACAGCACCTGCGGCAGCAACAGGTAGGCAAACGCCGTCGTCAGCGACCGGTTGACTTGAGGGTCGCTGCCCAGCATCAGCCGGACCAGTAGCGGGGCGGCAGCCACGGACAGGACGGTGACGACCACCAGCAGCGCGGTGGCCAGCGTGACCAGTCGCCGCACGAAAGCGGTGCCGCCGTCGGGGTCGTCGCGCTCGGCGCGGGCCAGTACGGGGACGAAGATCGCCGTGAACGTCGCCTCGAGCACCAGCGCAGCGATCAGGTTGGGCAGCTGGTTGGCCACCGAGAACGCCGACGACAGCGCCGCACCGAGGATCGCGGCCAACAGCACGATGCGGGTGAAGCCGGTGATGCGGCTGACCAGCGTCGCGAACGCCATGCCCCACGACCGGGACACCACTGCGGCGTCGGACAGCTCGGGGCGGCCTGCCCGCCGCCGCGGGGCGGGCCCGCGCGGCAACCGTTGCGGTGGTGGCCTGCGCGGCGGTGGGTAGGCAGGGGCCCGAGGCGGGTAGCGCCGCGGCGGCACCTTGTTGAACGGCGGTGGCTGCGGCGGACGGGGTCCGCCGATCGTGCTCACGTGTCCCCGCCCGAGGAACGGCTGACCGCTGGCGGCGGCGATTCGTCGACGTCGTCGGCATAGGCGATCGCGACGTCGATCGGGTCGGGCCGGTCCAGGTCGGCGCGGTCGGGCTGGCCCCGCCACCGGTGCCACAGCCGGCGGCCGACGAGCAGTGCCAGCACCGCCCCGCCCGTCAGCGTGATGAAGAACAGCACCTTGCCGTAGGCGTTGGAGTGCACCGAGAGCCGCACCGGCTCACCCAGGGGCAGGCCGTCGGCGGTGCGCAGCGCGACGTCCACCGCGACGCGCTGCGTGAAGTGCACCTCGATCGGCACCTTCAGCGGCAGGAAGCCGGGCGGCAGCACGATCTCGCCCATGTCGGTCACCGTCATCCCTGGCGGCGCGTCGATCTGCAGCCGGACCCGGATCGGCACCGGCAGGTCGTTGCGCAGCGCCAGCGGCAGCGGGCTGTGCTCGGTGGCCAGTGTGTATGAACCGCCGGGGTTGACGATCGTGACCGCCCCGAGCAGGTCGTCGACCGTGCGGCCGACGGTCGTCAGCCGCTGCTGCGCGAGCCCGTTGCGGGCATCCGGCCGCACCGACTGGCTCAACGCCCGCAGCAGGTCCTCCCGCAGCGGCGCCGTGTACTGCGGGCCGGTCAGCCCGGTGCGCTCGTCGGTGGTCAGGGCGCCCGTCAACCCCCACAGCCGGCCGGCCGCGGCGGTGATGCCGGAGACGACACCGTCGTCGAACCGGCCGCGCGGATTGCCGAGGTCATCATCGGGCATCGGGGCGAGGTCGTCGGGGGCGATGGTGTTGGTCTCGCTGATCACCGCCGTCAACGGCCGCGGCACCGCCAGCCCGGCGTGGATGGTCGATGCGACGGCGGTGAGGATGGCCTGCGCGTCGTCGGGGGACAGGTTCCACGTCAGCGGCGGGGTCAGCAGTTGGGAGCGTGGTTCGGTGTCGGGGTGAAGACCACGCCACAGCAGGGAACCCAGCGCATCCTGGCGGCGGGCCACCTGCGAGTCGTGTTTGACCGGAATGTCAAGCGACGGATCGAGATACGACGGCGACGCCGGGTCCGTCCCGGCTCCCGCGAGTGCGGCCCCGACCGTCGGGTCGAACGGCGCGACGGCCACTTGGGGGGTGTACCGCACCGGCCTGACGTCGGCTGTCGCGGGCTCGCCGGTGGCGGAGTCTTGCGCAGGGCTGTTGGCCGCGCCGATCGCGACGGTCGGGCCCTGCGCCGAAAGCAATTCGACGCCGGACCCGGTCAGCGGTCCGTCACCGACGAGCGTCGCGCCGCGCGTCGTGGCGACCCCGAGGATCTGGTCCACGACGTCGGCGGCGCTCTTGGTGGCGATCGCGCCGAGGCCCTGGTCGTCGACCCGCTGCAGTGCGTCGAGGTCTGCCTGCGCATAGGTGGTCGACGCCACGCACATGCGCTGGGCCAGCGCCTTGAGCCGATTGAGCCAGGCGATCGCGGCCTCCTGGCCGGTGCCGGGATGCGTCGGCGTGCCAGGCCCGGCGTCCGGTGCGTCGTTGACGACGTAGCCGCCGGTCATCGCGTTGACGGTGACCAGCAGATCGGGGTCGACGGCCAGGCACATGGCGTTGCGTACCTCGCCGCTGGGGTCGACGGGCGGGCTGGTGGCGAACTCGACGGCCGACAGGAGGATGTCCAGCCGCCCGCCGGGCGCCAGCGACGTCGCGAGGTCGTCGTCGATCAACCGCACCGGCGTGGTGCCGCCGGGAGCGCCCGCGGCCAGCCGGGGCCGGTCGGCCAGCGGCCAGAACATGGTCAGCCGGACCGGTTTGGAGGTGTCGGGCGGTACCACCGCCGTCACCGCGTCGGCCGCGGTCTCGGCGGCGGGCTCGGGCGGAACGCCGAGCACGGGCAGTAGGAAGCGGGCGTCGTCGAGTCGGGCAGGTGCGCCGTAGTCGGGGGTGCCGTTGACGTTGACCATGACCGGGTACACGCCGGGTTTGTCGATCTGCAGCGACGGCAGCTCCGCGGACCGCAGCGGATAGGACAGAGCGAACGGAACAGCGTGTCCGCGAACCAATTCCGGCGCCAGCGTGATGAAGTCGGCGACGGGTTCGTATTGGTCGACGTTGCCCGTCAGGTTGGTGCGCAGCCCGGCCGACGAGGTGACTGCGGCGGCGTGTTCGAGGCGCACCACCACATCGCGCACCGGCCGGTCGCCGACGTTGACGACCGAGCCGGTGACGGTGACCAACGGCTCGCTGGTGGTGGTGACGACGTCAGGGGTGATCCGGTCGATACGGATCTGAAGGAACGGCGCCGCGCCGGGCTCAGCCGAGGCGGCGTGCGGGAATGCGATCGGGCTGGCGATCAGCGTCAGCAGCGCCAGGACGGCGAGCAGTCGCGCCAGCACCACTGTCACGGCCCTTGTCCGCACCCGTTCGTCCGGCGAGATGGCTGTTCGTCGGGACGGCGGTTGCGGGTGTGCGAGTGCGTCTGGGCGCGCCTGCGCGGTGAGGTCCGCGGCAGTGGCGGCAATGCGGCTGGCCCATCCGCATGCAACTTGTCGATCAACTCACCGGCGACCTCGGCGAGCCGTCGTTCGTCGGCGTAGGCCAGCCGCGACGGCAACTCCCGCAGCGGCACCCACGCCACCTCGCTGACCTCGACGTCTTCGTCGGACAGTTCACCGCCGAGGAACCGCATCAAATAGTGGTGCACGGTCTTGTGCACGCGCCGACCCTCGGTGACGAACCAGTAGTCGATGCTGCCGAGCGCGGCCAACACGCTGCCCTGGATACCCGTCTCCTCGGCGACTTCACGGATCGCGGTCTGTTCTGCGGTCTCGCCCAGTTCGATGTGGCCCTTGGGCAGCGACCACAGCATGCGTCCGCGCCGGTCGATGCGCCCGATCAGCGCGGCGACCTGTGTCTCCTTCGGGCCGTCGATGCCATCGATCACCAGCCCGCCCGCCGAGGTCTCGTGCACGGTGCGCAGGCGGTCGGTGGGCCGGCGCGGGCGGGATTTCTGCGGTTTAGCCTGACCGTTGGGCTGATCCTGCTTGCCTGGTAGCGATTTGGCGTTGCGGTGTTCGGTCGATTCGGGCGGGCCTGCCGCGCGTCGGCCGCGGCGCCTCCCCCGGCGCCGTCGTGGTTTGGCCTGCTCGCCGTCCGACACCTAAGCGATGGTAGCTGCCACGAAGTTTCGGCCCCGCCGCACTCACCGGTCGTGACTGACCCGTTGCACATTCGCGGCCTGCGGCACCGTCAGATTAGGGTTATCGAACGTGCCCGAATCTGCTGCTGATGCCGAACTGCTGGCAGGCGCCGCCAAGGCGTTGAACCGTCACAGCGCACCGCTGAGCGAACTGGGCGCAATCTTCGCTGACGCCGGCCACGAGTTGTATCTCGTCGGCGGCAGCGTGCGCGATGCGTTGTTGGGTCGGCTCGACAGCGACCTGGATTTCACCACCGATGCACGGCCCGAGCAGATGCAGAAGTTGCTCCGGGTGTGGGCCGACGCGGTGTGGGACACCGGCATCGAATTCGGCACCCTCGGCGTCGGCAAGAACGGCCTGCGGCTGGAACTGACCACGTTTCGCGCCGATACCTACGATCAGGTGTCGCGCAACCCGGAGGTACGGTTCGGCGACCGCCTCGAGGACGATTTGGTCCGCCGCGACTTCACCGTCAACGCGATGGCCGTGCGCATCACGCCGACCGGTTTCGGCGAATTCCTCGATCCGCTTGGCGGTTTGGCGGCGCTGCGGGGCAAAGTGCTCGACACCCCGTCGCGCCCGGAGGTGTCCTTCGGCGACGACCCGCTGCGGATGCTGCGGGCCGCGCGGTTCGTCTCACAACTCGGCTTCACCGTCGCGCCGCGGGTGCTGACCGCATTGCTGGAGATGGCGCCGCAATTGAGCCGCATCACGGTCGAGCGCGTCGCCGCGGAACTGGACAAGCTGCTGCTCGGTGCCGACCCGGTCGCGGGCATCGACCTGATGGTGCAGACCGGTCTCGGCGACGTAGTGCTGCCCGAGGTGGGCGACATGCGGATGGCCATCGACGAACACCATCAGCACAAGGACGTCTACTGGCATTCGCTGACGGTCTTGCGGCAAGCCATCGCCCTCGAGGATGACGGGCCGGATCTGGTGCTGAGGTGGGCGGCATTGCTGCACGACATCGGCAAGCCGGCCACCCGCAAGCACGAGGCCGACGGAGGGGTCAGCTTTCACCACCACGAGGTCGTCGGCGCCAAGATGGTCCGCAAGCGGATGCGGGCGCTGCGCTACTCCAAGCAGATGGTCGACGACGTGTCGCAGCTGGTGTACCTACACCTGCGCTTCCACGGATACGCGGATGACAAGGGGGCTGGCAAGTGGACCGACTCGGCGGTACGCCGATACGTCACCGACGCGGGCCCGCTGCTGGGCAGGCTGCACAAGCTGGTGCGCGCCGACTGCACCACCCGCAACAAACGGCGCGCGGCGCGGCTGCAGGCCAACTACGACAACCTGGAGCGCCGCATCGAGGAGTTGGCCGCCAAGGAGGATCTCGCGCGGGTGCGACCCGACCTCGATGGCAACGAGATCATGAAGGTCCTCGGCATTCCCGCCGGCCCCGAAGTCGGGGAGGCGTGGCGGTACCTGAAGGAGCTGCGGCTGGACCGCGGACCGTTGAGCCACGACGAGGCGGTCGACGAGTTGACCAAATGGTGGAACGCACGAGGCGGCCGCGACGTCTGAGTAGTCGTGGAGTACTGCCTTGGCGACCCGGACGGCTCGGCGATCATGTGGACCGCTGACCCGAATGTCGATGTCGACGGCGATGGGGCGCTGGACGCGGTCGGCCTGGATTTCGACGGCGACGGCCTGGTCGATGACGCGATGGCCGACTTGGACGGCGACGGCCTCGCCGAACACATGGTCCGCGACCACGACACGCAGGCCGCATTCTTCACCGACGACGGCACCGGCACCTGGGCGGTCAGCGTCGACAGGGCGGGGCAGTTGCGGTGGTTCGGGCTCGACGGCGTCGAGCACACGGGTGGGCCCGCCGTCGACGTCGACGGCGACGGACAACCCGATGACCGGCTGACGGACACCGACGGCGACGGCCTGGCGGACCGTGCCATCTCCGGTGACCTGGCCTATGTGGACACCGACGCTGACGGCCGGTGGGATGTCAAGCTCGCCGATTCCGACGGTGACGGCAGAGCCGATGCGGCCACCGAGCTATAGCGCGTCCAGCACCGCCCTGGCGTCGATCAGGTCGGCGGTGTCGAAGCCCTCGGTGAACCAGTCATAGACCGGCGTCAGCAGGCTACGAGCGTCCTCGATTCTGTTCTGCTGCAACCACAGTCGAGCCAGGCTGGTCGCCGCGCACAGTTCCCAGGACTTGGCCTGCTGCTGGCGTGCGACTGCCAGCGCTCGCTGGAAACAGCGTTCTGCGTCGGCATGGGAGTGCTGGCGCCGCAGCAGCTCACCCTTGATCCGGTGCACCTCGGCCTCGTAGAGCCGTTCGTCGTTGCGCTCGACGATCTGCAGCGCTTCGTCCAATAGCTGTATGCCCTGGCCGAATTCGCCGAGCGCGCCGTAGGCATCGGCCAACACCGCGTGGAACCACGGCCACACGGCGCCGATGTTGGCCGCGCGCCGACGGTTCATCGCCTCCCGAATGTCAGCGATGCCCGCGGTCACGTCACCCTCCTTTACCGAAGCCCAACCTCGGGGCAGCAGGCACCATAGCCACACGGCGTCAAGGCCGTGCTCGGCGGATATCGCGAGCGCCTCCTCGGCCTGTGCGCGTGCGCTCGCCGTGTCGCGGCGCAGTTGCGAAAGCTGAGCCGCAAACAGAAGTGTTATCGCGATGCTGTAGGGATGGGCGAGCGCTCGCGCGTGCGCGATCGTCCGATCCATGGTTTGTACTGCCTCGGCCGGGTACCCGAACGCCCAGTCGGCCAGCGCGCTCACATACCCACAGACGACTCCTGAATCCTGGCTGAAGCGCATCACGCAGGTACGGTGTTGGTCGGGATCGTAAAGCGCCAAACCCGCACGGCTGTGTTCACGGGCGCCGACCAGATCTCCTTGCCACCATGCCGTGTAGGCCAGCATTCGGTGTCCAACTGCGAGCACGAGCGGATCCTGCTGCGGCTGCGCCAACTCGACGAATTCCTCACCCAGCGATCTGGCCTCGCGCAGGTTGCCGTGCACCATCTGCCCATACCCGAATCCGGCTAGCGCCGGGAACAGTTCGGGAGTGCTGCCAACTTGTCGTGCCAATTGGAGCGCCCTGGCATGAATGTCCTCGACCGCTTGCGGCCCGCGAATGAAGCTCAACGACGGGGCCAGAACCAGCTGAAGAGACAGTTCCAGTTTCGCCCGTTGCGGTGTATCAGGCAGTGCAGCAAGCAATTCCAAACCGCGGCCAGCATGACTCGCGGCCTCGTGGTTCGCGTACCGCTGCAGTGCGCGCTGTGCGGCGACGTGCCAGTAGGGAATGGCGCGCTCGGTCAAACCGGCTTCCGTGTAGTGGTGCGCCAGGAGTTCGGGCCGCGTCTCCACTGTTTCAGGGAAGCGCGATACGAGCACATCGGCGATGCGTTGATGGTGTTGTTGGCGGGTACTCTTCAACAACGATTGATATGCCGACTCCTGCACGAGCGCGTGCTTGAAACGGTAGATCGCATCGGGCGGTACACCGTTTTCGTAAAGGAACTCGGCCGCCACAAGTCGCTCGAGACCGTCACGCAGAGCATCGTCGTCCAGCGGCGAAACCGCTTGTAGCAGTTGATAGCTGAACTCGCGTCCGAGAACAGCACCCAGTTGCGCCAGACCCTTGACCGGCGCCAGCCGGTCGAGGCGAGCCATCAAGGAGTCCTGCAGGGTGCTGGGGATCGCGAGTGGTGGGAGTGGACCGGTGAGCGCGTAACGGCCCACGCGTTCCTCGAGCATGCCCGACTCCAGCAGCATCTTGGTGAGTTCCTCGATGAACAACGGGACGCCGTCGGTCTTGGCGACCACCTCCGAAACGACCTGCCTCGGCAGCGACTTCCCCTGCGCGACTTCGTGAGCCAACTCGACGGACGCGTCGCTCGGCAGGCGATTGAGTTCGATCACGGTGACGTTGGAGGCTGTATTCCACGGCGGCGAGAAGTCGGGGCGGCAGGTGAACACGGCCATGATCGGTTCGGTGCCGATCGCATCGACCACCATGGTCAGGTAGTCCAGGGTGGTCGGATCGATCCAGTGCAGATCTTCCACGATGAGCATCACCGGTTGCTTCCTCGACCTGCGAAGCGGGATCGCCGTCAGAGCGTGCATGGTTTCCTGCTTCTGTTGATTTGCAGGTAGGTCGCGCGACACGTACTCGGCGCCAAGCGGAATCGAAAGCAGGGAGCAAAACAGGGGGACAGTTTCGGGCAGCGAGAAACCGGTTTCCACCAAGAAGCCTTCGAGCTTGGTCAACTTCTGTGCCAGCGAGTCATCACGCCCGAAGCGCAATACGATTCGCTCGAGGAGATCGACTACGGGATAGAACGCGGTGTGTTGGTAGTAGGGCGAGCACTGCATGTGCGTGAACCAGGCTTTCCGGGACGAGGCGTGGTCGGTGAGTTCCTTGACCAACCGGGACTTGCCGATGCCCGCCTCGCCGGTCACCAGCACGGCCTGCCCTTGACCGGTTGTCGCTTCGGCCCAGGCCTTTTCGAGCATCCCTAACTCGGCCTCCCGCCCCACCAACGGTGTCAGGCCGGTGCTCGCGAGCGCTTCCAATCGGGTTCGCGCGGTGCTCTCGTAAAGCACCCGATAGACCTGAAGCGGTACCGAAACCCCTTTCAGCGGCGGGCTGCCGAGCGGTTCGTATGCGAACAAGCCGCCGAGTAGCTGATGCGTCAAGGTGCCGATCACCAATGTGTTCGGTGCGGCGAGAGCCTGCAGCCGGGCTGCGATGTTCGGTGTGTCGCCCAGCACCATGTCGTCGTGACCGGTCCTGCCGACTTCATCACCGACGACGACCAACCCGGTGTGGCAACCGATCCGCACCGCGAGTGAGACCCCGTACCTCTCGGAGAGGGCGGGGTTGAGCTGCCCGACGGCGTCGATGATGCCGAGACCGGCGCGGGCCGCGCGCTGTGCGTCGTCTTCGTGCGCATGCGGATAACCGAAATAGACGAGTAGGCCGTCACCAAGGTACTGAGCGATGTGACCGTCGAAGCGAGCGATCACCTTCGCGCATGCGTCGTAGTAGGACGCGACGATCTCGCGCCACTCCTCAGGGTCGAAGCGGCTCGCCAACGATGTCGATCCGACGAGATCGCAGAAGAACATGGTCAGTTGTCGGCGTTCCCCGTGGTGCTCGGCGGTCCAGACCAGCCCCTGCGGTTCCTCGGTGATGTCTGGGTGGGCGAACAACAACTCGGCCCGCAACGCGTCCAAGCGCTCGTCGTCGAGACCGAAATGCTCCTGCAAGGCGCGATACGACACCCGGCCCCTGCTTCGCAGCAGAGCCACCGTCTCGTCGACCACAGCGTAAAAATCCATGTGCCCCCGCTCCGAGAAGCGTCAGGTCAATGGTGCGACACGTCAGCGGTATCCAGCGGGCACCTGGCCGAAATTGCAGCCAGGGTCGTTGAAAACTGAAATTCACAGCCCTGTGCGCAAATTCGAGCCGCTGCGTCAGCGCCCCGGTCCCGGCGGACCCGCGAACGCCTGTGCGATGCCGAGCCACGTCTCGGCGTCGGCGCCGACGGCCTGCACGTCGAGCGCCGCGCGGGCCCGCCGCTGCGTCACCAACATGCAGAAGTCTTCGGCTGAACCGGTCACGCGTTGCGCGGCATCGTCGGGACCCCACTCCCACGTCGAACCATCGGGGGCCTGAAGCTCGACGCGAAACGGCTCCGCGGGTGGGGTCAGCCCGTTGATCGAGAACGCGAAGTCGCGTGTGCGCACGCCGATGTGGGCGATCGACCGTAGCCGCGCGGTGGGGGGCCGCTTGACCCCGAGTGCGTCAGCGACGTCGAGGCCGTGCGCCCAGGTTTCCATCAACCGGGCGGTGGCCATCGACGGGGCGCTCATCGGCGGGCCGAACCACGGCAGCTTGCGGCCATCCGCTACACCCAGCAGTTCGTCATGCAGCCGGTGCCGGGTCTGGCGCCAGTCGGCGAGCAATCGGTCGGGCGGCAGTGCGGCGAGTTCTTCGGCGCCCGCGTCGACGAAGCCTGTCGGATCCATGGCCGCCTCGGCCAGCACGTCGGCGAAGCCCGCCTCGTCGGTCACCGCGGTCAGCGCAACGCGATCGGTCCACAGCAGATGCGCGATCTGGTGTGCGATGGTCCAACCGGGCGCCGGTGTGGCGTCGGCCCACCGCTCGGCGGGCAGGTCGGCCACCATGGCGTCCAGGTCGTCAGTTTCCGCACGAAGGTCGGCCACCATCGGCTCCGCTGTCGCCATGCGGCTCACCTTAACCCTGTGCCGAACCGCGCCGGGCGATGCCGACGTGCGCGGCCAGGCCCGCGACGTACACCGCCACCCCGGCGAGCACCAGCGTGGGCTGGTGGCCGTCGGGGGGAATGACGCTAGCCGCCAACGCGATCGCGGCGATGAACGACATCCAGAACAGCGAGTCCTGCACGGTGAACACGTGCCCGCGCAGGGCGTCGTCGACGTCGATCTGCATGGCGGAATCGGCGCACAGTTTCACCACCTGCCCGGCGGCGCCGAGTAGGAACCCGCACAGCACCATCACAGGGAGTTGTAAGCCAGCGCCGCACAATTGGACGATCGCGGCGAAGGCCAGCGCGCCGTTCGGCGCGGCGTAGCGGCCGAAGCGCTGAACCAGGCTTGGTGTGAGTGCGGTCGCCAGGAAGGAACCGACAGCGGTGGCCGCGAAGAACGTCGCCGCGGTGCCCAGCCCGGCCACCCCGCCGAGGTTGGTCTGGCGCACCATCACCAGCACCAGCAGCGTGTTGATGCCGATCGCCATCCGGTGGGCGGCCAACCCGGACAGCGTCGCCGTCACGGTCGGGACCGCGAGCACCGTGCGGGCACCGTGCAGCCAGCCGGTGGCCACCGCGTAGAGCACCGACCCGTGGATCGACCGCTTGCTCTCGTGCGGTCCGAGGATGTGCGGCGGGAACCGCACCGACAGCAGCAACGCCACCGCGACGGGCGCGGCGACGATGAAAATGATTGTGGCGGCGCCGGTGTCGTCGGCGCCGAACAGCCAGCGCGGCACCAACATGAACAGTGCGCCGCCGAATGCGGCCACCCCACCGGTGGCGGTGGCCACCGCGTTCATCGTGACCACCTGCCCGCGGGGCACCACGTCGGGCAGCGCCGCCGACAACCCGGACGACACGAAGCGGGTGAAGCCGTTGACGATCAACGCGCCGAACAGAATCGCGTAATCGCCGGCGCCCGCGGCCAGCAGCGCACCGACCCCGAGGACGAGCAGCAGCCTGCCGAAATTCGCGGCGATCAGCACGACGCGGCGGTCCCAGCGGTCCAGCAGCGCCCCTGCGAACGGGCCGAGCAGCGAGTACGGCAGGTACAGGACGGCGAACGCGGCGGCGATTTCCCACGGGCTCGCGGCCCGTTCGGGATTGAACAGCAGCCCGCCCGCCAACCCCGCCTGGAACAGGCCGTCGCCGGCCTGGCTGACGGTGCGTAGTTCGAGCAGCCGCCAGAACTCGGGCAGCGCTCGCACCGATCGCCACAGCGCGATCGGTGGGCGGGTGTCGGCCAAGAAAAATCACGTCCTGGTTGAGCGGTATTGCGGATCGGCAACCCGACCCACAGTACAAATATCTCGGCGGGCCGCGCTTGTTCCCCCGACGACCCGTTGCCGGTGACATGATGGTGATGTGGCGCACTCAGAAGATCCCGAGGACTTCGTCGCTCCTGCGGCGCAGCGGGTGCGTGCGGGAACCTTGCTGTTGGCCAACACGGATCTGCTCGAACCGACGTTTCGCCGCAGCGTCATCTACATCGTCGAGCACAACGACGGCGGCACCCTCGGAGTGGTGCTGAACCGGCCCAGCGAAACCGCGGTCTACAACGTGCTGCCGCAATGGGCCAAGCTCGCCGCCAAGCCGAAGACGATGTTCATCGGCGGGCCGGTGAAGCGCGACGCGGCGCTGTGCCTGGCGACGCTGCGGGTCGGCATGGAAGCCAACGGGACGCCGGGGCTGCGGCATGTGCAGGGCCGGATGGTGATGGTCGACCTCGACGCGGATCCCGACGTGATCGCTCCGGTGGTCGAAGGCGTGCGAATCTTCGCGGGTTACTCAGGCTGGACGATCGGTCAACTGGAGGGCGAGATCGAGCGCGACGACTGGATTGTGCTGTCGGCGTTGCCATCTGACGTGCTGGTCGAGCCGCGGGTGGATCTGTGGTCCCGCGTGCTACGCCGTCAGCCGTTGCCGTTGTCGCTGCTGGCCAGCCATCCGATCGACGTCAGCCGCAACTGAAATCACTTGCAGGACAGCGTGCAACTCGCGCAGGAGCCTGCGCAGTCCGGCGCCGCGGCCTGCCCCGCAGCGACCACCTTGGCGCTCTGCCAGCAGCCGGCCGCCACGGTGCTGATCGCGCCGATGACGCAGACGATGATCACCACCAGTCCGGTCTGCGGTTTGGCTGACAGCGCGACCGCGCCGCCTGCGGCGAGCATCACCGCGGCCGCCAGCTGGATCGGCGCGACGCCGCGCAGCACCTGGCGCACGTAGTCACCGGAGCGAGGCCGGGTCAGCAGCCAGACGCCGAGTCCGGCGGTCGCGACGGCGGCGCACAAACAGAGCACCGCGGCGATCAGCATGCGCCACACAATACGAGCCCGGTGGCCAGTCTGCCGAATGAGGCCGTCCCCCGGGCGCCAGGCTTCGCCCGGGGGACGACGACTATCCCGTTTGCCCCGTCGGCTGCGAAAGCGCCGATAACTGGGGCAGGCCCGGCACGGGGGCTTGCGGTGGTGCCGGGGTCGGTGGCCCGGGGAGGCTCACCTTGAAGCCGTTCACGATCGCGTCGGTAGCGTCCGCCGCCGCGACGACCTGGTCGACGCTTGTCGTCACGGCGAGCGATACGAGGTACTTGTCGGGGCCCGCGGTGGCGATGACGTTGCGTCGCGACGTGTTCAGCGTCATCGAGTTCTCGCGGTAGGTGCCTTCGATGACAGATGACGGGAACCCGCCGAAGTCGGCGAGCGAACCGTCGGTGGCCCGCCACGCCGGCAGCACCTGGCTGTCGACGAAGCCGTGGCTGATGGCCTCCTTGGGGTCGAAGTCGCCGACCAGCTTGTAGACCTTGACCTGCGCGTTGGTCGAGTACAGCCCGTTGCCGCCGACCCGGTCGGCGATCACCGCGAACGCGTCGGGCACATTCGGGTCCGGGACCTGCGACCAGCCCTTCGGCATCGGCAGCACGATGTTCAGCGCCTTGAAGTCGCGGCTGTTCTGCGGCTCCATCGCGACGTTCTTCGACTTGAAGTACTCGGCGAGGGTGCCCGACGCGGCGGGCGTGATCGTCACGGGCGGCGGGGCGGGCACCGCCGGAACCTCGATGCCGCCCGGCACCGCCGCCACCTGTGCTGCTGTGGCGGGCGCCACGGCGGGTTGGCCGAGCATCTGGGGCGTCGCGGCGTTGGGCGCCACGGTGACCGTCTGGGTGACGGTCGCGGGCATGGGCAACGACGGTTGCGGGAACACCGGCTCTGCTGATGCGGTGGTTCCGGCGAAGCCGACGACGGCAGCTACACCGGCTGCCGTGCCACCTGCCAGAAGCCGCCAGCGGCGGGCGATCTCGTTCATCGACGGCGGTCCTTCCACGTGCGTCGGGGTGCGTCATATCCCAGTCAGGCGCCGACCGTATCCCGCGCGCAGCGTTAGCCACCAGAGCCGGGACCGTCCTGGGACCAACCTCTGACCGCTCCGCAATGGAACCGAGACCAACCCGTGGCCCGCGAAGCCGCCGTCGGCGGCTTATACCCTGTTCACGTGACAGAGCCCGAGGTCGACACCCCGCAGCACCGCTACACCGCGGAGCTGGCCGGACAGATCGAGCACGCCTGGCAGGAGCGGTGGCACGTGCTCGGGACTTTCGAAGTACCCAACCCGGTGGGCTCCCTGGCGCCGACGGACGGCTCGTCGGTGCCCGCCGACAAGATGTTCGTCCAGGACATGTTCCCGTACCCGTCGGGCGAGGGTCTGCATGTCGGGCATCCGCTCGGATACATCGCCACCGACGTCTACGCCCGGTACTACCGGATGACGGGGCACAACGTCTTGCACGCTTTGGGCTTCGATGCGTTCGGCCTGCCCGCCGAGCAGTACGCCATTCAGACCGGCACGCATCCGCGGATCCGCACCGAGGCGAACATCGCCAACTTCCGCCGCCAGCTCGGCAGGCTGGGCTTCGGGCACGACACGCGTCGCAGCTTTTCCACCACCGACGTCGACTACTACAAGTGGACGCAGTGGATCTTCCTGCAGATCTACAACGCGTGGTTCGACCGGGCGGCCAACAAGGCGCGGCCGATCGCGGACCTGGTGGCTGAATTCGATTCCGGGACAAGGACTCTGGACGACGGCCGGGTTTGGTCGGAGTTGTCGGTCGGTGAGCAAGCCGACGTGATCGACTCGTATCGGCTGGTGTACCTGGCCGACTCGATGGTCAATTGGTGCCCGGGGTTGGGCACCGTGCTGGCCAACGAGGAGGTCACCTCCGACGGGCGCAGCGAGCGTGGCAATTTCCCGGTGTTCCGCAAGAGGCTGCGGCAGTGGATGATGCGCATCACCGCCTACGCGGATCGCCTGCTCGACGACCTCGACCTGCTGGACTGGCCGGAGAAGGTCAAGACCATGCAGCGCAACTGGATTGGTCGCTCGACGGGAGCCTCGGTGCTGTTCGCCACCGAGGCCGGTGACATCGAGGTGTTCACCACGCGGCCCGATACGCTGTTCGGTGCGACGTACATGGTGCTGGCACCGGAGCACGATCTGGTGGACAAGCTGACCGCGGCCGAATGGCCGGCGGGTGTCGACGAACGCTGGACGTTCGGCGCCGCGACGCCTGCGGAGGCCGTGGCCGCGTATCGGGCCACCATCGCCGCGAAGTCCGACCTGGAACGCCAGGAGAACAAGACCAAGACAGGTGTGTTCGTCGGCAGCTACGCGACGAATCCGGCCAACGGGCAGCAGATCCCGGTGTTCATCGCCGATTATGTGTTGATCGGCTACGGGACCGGCGCGATCATGGCGGTGCCCGGACACGATCAGCGTGACTGGGAGTTCGCCACCGAGTTCGGCCTGCCGATCGTCGAAGTCGTTGCGGGCGGCGACATTTCGCAGGCAGCGTACAACGGCGACGGCGAGATCGTCAACTCAGAGTATCTCAACGGGTTGTCGGTCACATCGGCGAAGGAGGCCGTCACCGAACGACTGTCGGCCGAGGGCAGGGCCCAGTCACGCATCGAGTACAAGCTGCGTGACTGGTTGTTCGCCAGGCAGCGGTACTGGGGTGAGCCGTTCCCGATCGTGTACGACGCCGACGGCCGCGCGCACGCGCTGCCGGAGTCGGCGCTACCGGTCGAATTGCCGGATGTGCCGGATTACTCGCCGGTGCTGTTCGACCCCGACGACGCGGATAGCGAGCCGTCGCCTCCGCTGAACAAGGCGACCGACTGGGTGCACGTCGAGTTGGATCTCGGTGATGGGCTCAAGCCGTACACCCGTGACACCAACGTGATGCCGCAGTGGGCCGCCAGTTCGTGGTATGAGCTGCGGTATACCGACCCCCACAACTCAGAAGAGATGTGCGCCAAGGAAAACGAGGCGTACTGGATGGGGCCGCGGCCTGCCGAGCACGGCGCGAAGGACCCGGGCGGCGTCGACCTGTATGTCGGCGGTGTCGAGCATGCCGTGCTGCATCTGCTGTATTCGCGGTTCTGGCACAAGGTGCTCCACGACCTCGGCCATGTCTCGTCGAAGGAGCCGTTCCGGCGGCTGGTTAACCAGGGCTACATCCAGGCGTACGCGTATACCGATGCGCGTGGCGCGTACGTGCCTGCGGCGGAGGTCGTCGAGCGTGATGGCAGATTCTACTGGCCGGGCCCCGACGGCGAGATCGAGGTGAACCAGGAGTTCGGCAAGATCGGCAAGAGCCTGAAGAACTCCGTGTCGCCTGACGAGATCTGCGACAGCTACGGCGCGGACACGTTGCGGGTCTACGAGATGTCGATGGGTCCGCTGGAGGCATCGCGGCCGTGGGCGACCAAGGATGTCGTTGGGGCATACCGGTTTCTGCAGCGGGTGTGGCGGCTGGTGGTGGACGAGCAGTCCGGCACGGTGCGGGTCGCCGAGCATGAGGCGCTGGACGACGAGACGCTGCGGCAGTTGCACCGCACGATCGCGGGGGTGTCGGAGGATTACGCGGCGCTACGCAACAACACCGCGGCGGCCAAGCTGATCGAGTACACCAACTACCTGACCAAGAACGGGGTGCGGTCGCGGGCAGCGTTGGAGCCGCTGGTGTTGATGGTCGCCCCGTTGGCTCCGCATCTCGGGGAGGAGCTGTGGAAGCGGTTGGGGCACGACACGTCGTTGGCGCATGGGCCGTTCCCGGTTGCCGATCCGCAGTACCTCGTCGAGGACACCGTCGAGTACCCGGTGCAGGTGAACGGCAAGGTGCGCGGGCGTGTGACGGTGCCTGCGGATGCCGACGCCGACGCGCTGGAGGCAGCCGCGCTGGCCGACGACAAGGTGCAGGCCTTCATCAACGGCGCGACGCCGAAGAAGGTGATCGTCGTGGCCGGGCGGCTGGTCAACATCGTCGTGTAGGTGGAGCGCCCGGCGGCCGCAAAAAGACAGGTGCCTTTTCGCTACGCCCAGCCGAGTTGGCGCATCGTGATGCCGTCGTTCCAAATCTTCGTCATATGCCGGATCTTGTCGCCGTCGAAGTCCATCACGTAGACGTAGTCGGCCGCGGCGGACTTGCCTGTCGGCGGCACCGGACCACCATCGCCGGTATGCGTGCCGCGGAACACGCCGAACACGGCGACGTTGTTGCGGTCCTCGTCGATGGCGAACGACCGGACCTCGGCATTGCCATCGGGAAGGATCGCCATCAGCCCCTTCATCCATTCGGTGTAGGCCTGCAGCGTCGTCACGTCAGCCAGCGCGTCTGTCTGCGCCTCGAATGTCGCGTCGGGATGGCAGTAGGGCTCGCACCCCGGCCAACCCTTTCCGGTTTCACACGCCTTGAAGAATCGTTCGGCGGTGTCTTTGATGGTGCTCATAGCGAATTGTGCACCCAACCACTCTGCGACGGTTGAGAATGCGATACCGCGGGTATCGCATTTGGCGTGAACAGCCCTGCCAGCGTCGCGGAGTACTCGGTCACGCCCGACGACGACCCGTTCTACGACCCGCCGCCCGGATACGCCGAGGCCGACCCCGGAACGGTCCTGCGCTCGCGCGATGTGCGGATCGGGTTCCTCGGCGTCATCGCGCAACGGGTGACCGCGACTCAGTTGCTGTACCGCACGACCAACCTGCACGGCGAACCGGAGGTTGCCGTCACGACGGTCTTGATCCCTGCCCAGCCCGAACCCGCACGGCTTTACCCGCTGTTGTCCTATCAGTGCGCCATCGACGCGGTGACGTCCCGGTGCTTCCCCTCACACGCAATGCGCCTTGGCGCGCGCCCTGTCGGCGCGTTCACCCAGGCCGAGTACCTACTGGTAGCGGCGGCACTGGCCGAGGGCTGGGCGGTGTCGGTGCCCGATCATGAGGGTTGCCATGGCATGTGGGGCGCTCCGCGCGAGCCGGGTTACCGGATCCTCGACGGAGTTCGCGCGGCCTTGCAGCAGGAGCGGTTGGGTCTGCGGCCCTCCGCACCGGTGGCGCTGTGGGGGTATTCCGGCGGCGGCCTGGCCTCGGCGTGGGCGGCCGAACTCCGCGGCGGCTACGCCCCCGAACTGGACGTCGTCGGTGCGGTTCTCGGTTCACCGGTCGGAGATCCGGGCAGCGTGGCTCGGCGCCTCAACTGCAGCTTCTTCGCCGGTCTCGCCGCGCTGATGATCACCTCGCTGACCCACGTCTTCCCCGGCGCACAACAAGTCGTCAACGAGCATGCCACCGCGGAAGGCAAAGCCCTGCTCGACGAGTTGCACACGATGACGACCGCCGAGGCGTTGTGGCGACTGCGCGGGGTGGACATCGGCTCGTATGTCGACATGTCCGCCGACGAACTCTGGGATCTTCCCGAGGTACGCCACATTTTCGAGGAAACCAAGCTCGGTAAGTCGATCCCCGACGTGCCAGTGCTGGTCGTGCAGGCCGTGCACGACGGAATCATCAGTGTCGACGACATCGACGCGCTGGTGCAGACCTACGACGATGGCGGCGCGGCAGTCACCTATCACCGGGACCGGTTCTGCGAGCACTTGTTGTTGCATCCGCTGTCGGCACCGACGGCACTGCGCTGGCTTCGCGAGCGGTTCGACGGGCGTCCGCTCGATGAGCACAGGGCGCGCACCAAGTGGCCGACGCTGCTCAACCCGGCCACTGGAGTCGGCATGCTCAAACTCGCCGTCACCACAACGAAAGTCATCCTCGGGCGGCCAGTGAGGTAGCCATGGCTCACCGCGGCCGGACTATGACCTCGTGGATGTGCGCATCGGCCGGTGCATTGACTGCATCCGCGACCACTTGCGCGACCGTCCCCGGGCTCAGGTAATGCGACGGGTCGTAATCGCGGCCCTCGTAGGCGACCAACCCTTCCTGCATGACGGTCGCGATCCGGCCCGGATGCACCGACGTCACCCGCAGCGACGGTTCGTCGCTGCGCAGCGACTCGGCGAACCCGCGCAATGCGAACTTGGAAGCCGTGTACGACGCCAGACCCGGTGACGCGTTGATGCCCGCGCCCGAATTGATGAACACCACATGACCGTTGGCGGCCCGCAGCGCGGGCAGCAGTTCAAGCGTCAGCGCCACCGCACCAATCACGTTGACGGTCATGGTCATTCGCCACTCGTCGATGCTCGACTCGGCGACCCGCCCCGGGAACGCCACGCCGGCGTTGTGGATCAGCACGTCCAGTTCATCGATCGGCTCGACGGCGGCCGGGATCTCGTCGACGTCGGCCAGATCGACCGGCCATGTCGTGGCGCCGAACCTGGCCGCCAAGTCGTCGAGCCTCGACGACGGCCTGCCCGCCAGGAACAACGTGTGTGTCGGCGCCAGCGCCTCGGCGATCGCCGCACCGAGGCCACCGCTTGCGCCCGTGATCATCGCGGTCGGCATGTCCAAACCGTACCGATCTGCGATTCGAAGCGACGCGTCGCATTATTGAACGGATGCCACCCGACCACAGCTTCGCGCCGACCCAGCTCGCTGCCCGCGCCGCGTATCTGCTGCGCGGCAACGACCTGGGCACCATGACCACCGCGGCGCCACTGCTGTACCCACACATGTGGAGTTGGGACGCGGCGTTCGTCGCGATCGGGCTGGCGCCGCTGAGCGTCGAGCGCGCCGTTGTCGAACTGGACACGCTGCTGTCAGCGCAGTGGCGTAACGGCATGATCCCGCACATCGTCTTCGCGAACGGCGTCGACGGCTACTTCCCTGGACCCGCCCGCTGGGCCACCTCTGCGCTCGCCGCCAACGCACCGCGCAGCCGGCACACGTCGGGCATCACCCAACCCCCGGTGCACGCGATCGCCGTGCAGCGCATCCTCGACCAAGCGCGCTCCCGTGGCCGGTCCACCCGTGCGGTCGCCGAGTCATTCCTCGATCGCCGCTGGGCCGACCTCGTGCGCTGGCACCGCTGGCTGGCCGAGGCCCGCGACCCGAAGTCGCGCGGCCGCGTCACCCTGTACCACGGCTGGGAGTCGGGCATGGACAACTCGCCCCGCTGGGACAGCGCGTACGCCAACGTGGTTCCAGGCAATGTGCCGGAGTATCAGCGCGAGGACAACACCATCGTCACCGACGCCAGCCAGCGGCCGTCGGATCTGGAGTACGACCGCTATCTATGGCTGCTCGAGGAGATGAAGTCGGTTCGATACGACGACGAGTTGCTGCCCAAGGTGATGAGTTTCGCGGTCGAGGATGTATTCGTGTCGGCCATCTTGTCGGTGGCGTGCACGGTGCTCGCCGAGATCGGCGAGGACTACAAACGGCCGAACGCCGACGTCAAGGACCTGTATGCGTGGGCAGAGCGGTTCCGCAGGGGCGTCGTCGAAACCACTGACGAACGCACTGGCGCCGCAAGGGATTTCGACTTACGCGCCGACGCATGGGTGGCCGCTGAGACGGTCGCGCAGTTCGCGCCGCTGCTGTGTGGCGGACTGCCGCACGACAAGGAGCGCACCCTGCTGCGCCTGCTCGAAGGGCCGCGGTTCTGTGGGCATCCGGATATGCGGTACGCGTTGATCCCGTCGACCTCAGCCGTTTCGCGCGACTTCCGGTCCCGCGAATACTGGCGTGGCCCGGTGTGGCCAGTGATGACGTGGCTGTTCTCGTGGTGCTTCGCGCGGCGCGGATGGTCCGAACGTGCGCTGATGCTCAAACGCGAAGGCCTGCGACAGGCCAGCGACGGCACCTTCGCCGAGTACTACGAACCCTTCACCGGCGAACCGCTGGGCAGCATGCAGCAGTCGTGGACCGCGGCTGCCGTGCTCGACTGGCTTGGCTGAACCCACCCAGAGCTATTCGGCCAACCGCTCCAACGGGACCAGCGCCTTGGTCAACGTCTCGAGATCCTCCGGCGACAGCTTCGCCAGCAGCGTCGCCAGATGCGCGCGCCGCGCGGCCAGCGCCTCGCGGTGCTGCGCCAACCCCTTCGGCGTGATGTCAACAAGGACGGCCCGCAGATCCGACGGATCGCGCGAGCGCTTCACCAAGCCCAACTTTTCCAGCCGACGGATGGCCACCGTGGTGGTCGGCGTGCGCACACGTTCATGCGCAGCCAGTTCCGTCATCCGGATCGGGCCCTGATCGAGCAACGTCAGCAAAATTGACAGCTGAGCCAGCGTCAGGTCCCCGGCCTCGTTCCGATTGGTGTCGCCCCGACGCAGCACCGAGAACACCTTGGAAAGCACGCGCTGCAGCTCACCAGCGAGTTCGCCCACCTGGGTATCGGTCTCCCCCATAATTCGCCAGTCTAACCTGTCGGAGGCTGCCACATGTGAATGCGCGTCAATTAGGCTCACAAAACTTGCGACAAGAATCGCTGCAACCGGTCGGTCTCGGCGGCCTCGAAAATCCTCTCGGGCGGACCCGATTCGACCACCTGACCGTGGTCCATGAACACCACCGAATCCGACGTCGACCGCGCGAACCCCATCTCATGTGTGACGACCACCATCGTCATGCCGTCCGCGCCCAGATCCGCGATCAACGCCAGGATGCCCTTGACCAGTTCCGGATCCAGCGCCGAGGTCGCCTCGTCGAAGAACATCACCTGCGGCGACATCGCCAGCGCCCGCGCGATCGCCACCCGCTGCTGCTGCCCGCCGGAAAGGGTGCCCGGTCGCACATCGGCCTTGTTCCTCAACCCGACGCGGTCCAACTGCGCCAACGCCAACTCACGCGCCTGCTCCGCGTCCAGGCGCTTGAGCCTGCGCGGCGCCAACGTCACGTTGTCCAACACGCTGCGGTGCGGGAATAAGTTGAACTGCTGGAACACCATGCCGATGCGTTGGCGCAACTCGTCGGGATTGTCGGCGAGTACCGACCGCCCGTCGAGCAGGATGTCGCCCTTGTCCGGTTCGTAGAGCCGGTTCAGCGTCCGCAGCAGCGTCGACTTTCCCGACCCCGACGGTCCGATCACCGCCGTGGTGGTGCCGGCGGGCACGTCGAGGTCGACGCCGCGCAGCACCGCGTTCGGCCCGAACGACAAGTGAATGTCGTTGGCGCTCAGGCTCACAGCGGCCATATCAGATCATCTCCTGCGACGTCGACAACTCGAGCGGATCTTCGCGCCCTGGTTCGCGGCCGCGCCGCAACCGGGTGTCGATGAAGTTCACCAGATGCGTCAGCGGCACCGTCAGCAGCAGATAGAACAACCCCGCCGCGACAAGCGGTGACAGGTTTCCGGTCTGCGCGTTGAGATCTCGGCCGACTTGGAACAGCTCGCGCTGATTGGCCACCAGCCCGAGGAAGTACACCAGCGACGAGGCCTTCAACAGCGAGATGAACTGGTTCATCAACGCCGGCAGCACCCGCCGCACGCCCTGCGGTACGACGACCAACCGCATCGACGACGTGTAGCTGAAGCCCAGCGCGCGCGACGCCTCGAGCTGACCGGGCTCCACACTTTGGATGCCGGACCGGAAGATCTCCCCGACGTACGCCGCGGCCATCAAACCCAGCGCCGCGATGCCGAGGGGAAACGGATTGTTACCCGTCAGCCCGCCCACCACCGGCCCGACGCCGAGCCCGATCAACAGGATGATCACCACTTCCGGAAGCCCGCGGAAGATGTCGGTGTACACCCGGGCCGGCCACCGCAGCCACCGCGACCGAGATATCCCCGCAACCGCCAATGCCATACCGAGCACCAGCCCGATCACCGCTGCGCAGACGGTCAAAATCAGCGTGTTGGGCAGCCCGGTCTTCAACAGGTCGGGGATCGCCTGCTTGTACAGATCCCAGTTGAGGAACGAATCCCTCAGCTGCGACAGGGTCGACTTCGGCGCGGCAGCACCCGTCGCCGGCTTCTCGTTCTGCGCCGCGATCGCGGCGAAGTCCGGCAACTGCGGCACGGGCGCCGCCTTCGACCCGGGCTTCCACCCCGGCGGCAGCGCACGCGGCACCCAATCGGAGTACAACCGTGCCCAGGTGCCGTCGGCGATGATGGCGTCCAGCCCCGAGTTCAGCGCGTCGATCAACGGCTTGTTCTCCGAAGCCACCGCCCACGCGACGAAATTGTCCAAGCTGAAGGTGTTTTCGATGATCTGCGCCGGATCGCCGGGCTGAACCGTGCCCGACGCCTGCTGCGA
This sequence comes from Mycobacterium sp. ACS1612, assembly GCF_001667505.1. Taxonomy (GTDB): domain Bacteria; phylum Actinomycetota; class Actinomycetes; order Mycobacteriales; family Mycobacteriaceae; genus Mycobacterium. The sequence continues at coordinate 156,623 of NZ_LZHZ01000018.1, read as the reverse complement.
GGGTGCCACCCAAGCGTCGATCTGCCGGGTCTTGAGGCTGGCATAGACGGTGTTGTAGTCGGGGAACTTCACCGGCTGCAGGTGCAGCGCGTCGATCACGTATGCCTCCTGCACGGTGCCCTGCACCACGCCGATGCGTTGGCCCGCCGCCAGCTTGTCGAACCCGGTGATCGGCGAACCGGACGGCACCACCAGCGAGAAGTAGCCGAAGTCGTAACCGTTGGTGAAGCCGACGGTCTTGCGGCGGGCGTCGGTGGTGGTGATCGACGACGAGCCGACGTCGAAGCGCCGCGACGCGACCTGAGCCAGCAGCCCGGAGAACTCGGTGCCGACGAAGTTGATCTTCAACCCGAGCCTGTCCGCGATCGCACGCAGCAGTTCGTTGTCGAAGCCGGTGAACTGGCCCGCGGAGTTGATACAGATGCTCGGTGGTGCATCGGACAGCGTCCCGACGGTCAGCGTGCCAGGCACGCTCAGGCCGAGCGCGTTCACGTTGACGGCGGACAGCGGTTCGACCGTCGCGGTCGTGTACTTGTCGGCGTCGGGACCCGTCGCGGCCTTCGCGAGATTGGTCGGCAGCGCGCTGGCACTCTGGATCCCCGGCGGCGCGCATTGATCGGCGGCCGCAGGCGCAGCCAGGCCGAGGCTACAGATCAACAGCGCGACCAGGGTGACGACGAAGGTCTTCACGGCGGTCATCAGAGCAAGGTATCCGGCAGGCGCCCCCCGGAATCGCGTTGCGCTCAGTTAGAACGCAATGGGCGCGCCTGCCGGACGCAAAACACCCCGCCGCACCAACTCGTTCAGCAGGATTCGGCCCATCGCTTCGGAGCGCTCAGCGCAGGCCGCCCGCGCCCCGTCCGGATCACGGCGTTGGATGGCGGACGTCTCGGCTTCGTAGAAGGGCAGCATCTCGTCGTGGTTGTTGAGGTAACTCAGCCAGAACCCGCGCGGGATGAACGTTTGCGACGCGCGGATCGCGGCCTGCAGTCGCGGGCCCGCGTATTCGTCGTTGATCAGGTTGCGGAACTGCCATGCCGTCTCCTGGAACGTGCGCGAGTCTTTGCTGCTGCGCATCGCCTCCACCAGCACGGCCAATTGGTCGAGGATCCGCGGCTGCCCGTCGACGGCCGCGCGGGCCGAGGCGAGACCGCTGAGCACGCCGTAGAGTTCGTGGTGTTCGCGCACCACCGAATCGTCGAATCGTTCGACGTACGCGCCGCGGTGGTACTGCGTCGACAGGATCCCGTCATGTTCGAGCTGGACCACCGCCTCCTGGATCGGGACGCGCGACAGTCCTAGTTCGGTGGCGATCTCGTTGCGATCAACTCGGTCCCCCGAGCGGAGTTTGCCAGTCAGCACCAGGTTGACGACATGCGAGACCACGAGGTCTTTTTCTTTGACCCCATACTTCTTGGGCATGGCGCGGTCAGCATCTCATGTAGCCGCCGCGCCGGGAGCCGTTCCGGCAGTTCAGTTTCCACTTGCTTGTCGACGGTCCCGCCACCGGCACAGCGCCTCGGCCTCGGTCAGGTCGTAGTCAGGTCCGTTGACGCCGACGGTCAGCAACGTGACACCGAGTTCGACGAAAGCACCCGCCTCTTCGAGCATCGCGTCGATGTTGGCGCCCTGCACCCCTGCGGAGCGCTCGATGGTGGCCGGGTCGCGACCGACGTCGGCGCAGTGCCGCGCCAACACCTCCGCCTTGGCGGGATAGGACTCGAGCGTGGTGAACCCATGCCAGATGTCCGCGTATTCGGCGACGAGACGCAGCGTCTTCTGCTCGCCCTGCCCGCCGATCAGTACCGGGATGTCTCGGGTCGGCGGCGGATTCAGTTTGGCCAGCCGCGATTTGATGCGCGGCATCGCGGCCGCCAGGTCGTCGAGGCGACTGCCTGCGGTGCCGAACTCATAACCGTATTCGTCGTAGTCTTTCTGCTTCCAGCCCGATCCGATGCCGAGGATGAGTCTGCCGTCGGAGATGTGGTCGACGGTGCGGGCCATATCGGCGAGCAACTCGGGGTTGCGGTACGAGTTGCAGGTGACCAGCGCGCCGATCTCCAGCCGCGACGCCTGCTCGGCCCACGCGGCCAGCATGGTCCAGCATTCGTAGTGCGGACCGTCGGGATCGCCGTACAGCGGGAAGAAGTGATCCCAGTTGAAGGCGACGTCGACGCCGATGTCCTCGCAGCGGCGGACCGCGTCGCGGATGTGGCTGTATTGCGAAGAGTGTTGCGGCTGCAGTTGCACGCCGATGCGAATGGGGAAGCTCACTGCTTCGAGGCTAGACGCCTATCTGTCCGCCCGCTTTCCAGACCGCCACCACCGACGGCCGCGCGGTGCCGGTGCCGCCCTCCGGCCAGTGCGACAGCGGTTTGTCGATGCTGTAGTCGTCACCCTCGCCAGGATGCTGCACACACACCGTGACCAGATCGTCGGTCACGATGGGTCCGCAGGTCTCGGCGCCCTTCGGCACCGTCAGAAACTGCTTGGTCTCACCGCGATTCGGGCCTTCCAGCGCCACCGCGAACAACCCGTCATTGGACTTCAGCGCGTTGCCGTCGGTGGAGATCCACAAGTTGCCGTGGCTGTCGAAGGCGACGTTGTCGGGGCAGGAGATCGGGCTGACCTTGTTCTTGTCGAAGCCGGCGAAATAGGTATCGGCCGCCTTCGGATCACCGCACACCAGCAGCAGATCCCAGGTGAAGTCGGTGCCCGCCTGGTTGTCGGTGATCTCGAGGATCTGCCCGTTCTTGTTCTCGTTGCGGGGGTTGGCCGCATCGGCGGGCACCTTGCCGTCGGTGCCTCGCTTGTCGTTGTTGGTCAGCGCGACGTACACCCTGCCGGTCTTGGGGTTGGCCTCGAAATCCTCCGGTCGGTCCATCTTGGTGGCGCCCGCCTTGTCGGCGGCCAGCCGGGTGAACACCGCCGCCTCTTGTGCCGTCACTCCGTCGACGAGGGACTGGCCCTCGCCGTTCGGCCCGGACCGCAGCAGCGGAATCCAGGTCCCGGTGCCGCTGAACGTCCCTTCCCTTGGCAGCTTTCCGGACCCGTCGATCTCGTCGACGGGGATGTCGCTGGTGAGCTTCGCGACGTAGAGGGTGCCTTCGTCGAGGATGGTCATGTTGTGCGCCATCGCGGCTGGGTCGGTACCCGGTTGGATCTTCTTCGACGAAACGAATTTGTACATGTAGTCGAAGCGCTCGTCGTCGCCGGCGTAGGCCACTACGGTTCCGTCGCCGGTGACGTAGACGTTGGCGGCTTCGTGCTTGAACCGACCGAGCGCACTGTGTTTGACGGGCCTGCTGGCGGGGTCCCACGGGTTGAGTTCGACGACGTAGCCGAAGCGGTTCGCTTCGTTGGGTGTTCTGGCGAGGTCGAATCGGGGATCGAAGGTCTCCCACTGCAGATCGGTCGGCTCCGCTTGCACGCCGTAGCGGGCCTGCCGGTCGGCGTCGACCGGACTCGGCTTGGGCGCGTCCTCGGCCGCACCGAAGTACTCGTGGAAGTTTTCTTCACCGGAAAGCACTGTGCCCCACGGGGTTACCCCGCCCGAGCAGTTGGCGAAGGTGCCCGCCACGGTCCGGCCGACCGGATCGGCGGCGGTCTTGACGAAGTCGGTGCCCGCGGCGGGACCCGTCAGGGTGAACGGGGTGTCGGCGGTGATGCGACGGTTGTAGGGCCCGGAGACCGGCTTCAGCCCCTCCGGTGTGCGTTCGACCTCGACGACGCTCATGCCGACCGCGGCGATCTCGATGTCGAACTGTTCGCGCGTCGGCTTCTTCTCGTCGTAGCCGGGGAACATGAACTGCGGGGTGACGTACTCGTGATTGGTCACCAGCAGGAAGCGGTTGGACTGGCCGGGGACGGGCAGCAGCCCGGCGAAGTCGTTGTTGAACCCGAACTGGCCACGCTGGGCGGCGGCGGTCTGCGCGGCCACGTCGAACCGCGGAGCGTCCGGCAGGATCGGGTCACCCCAACTGATGACGACCGACTGTTGGTAGCCCTCGGGGACGACGACGGCGTCCTCGTCATTGGGCGCGACCGCGGTGAAGTTCATCCCCGGCGCCGTGGCGGCGGGCGCCGCCGACGAGGTGGGCGTCGCGACTGGCTGCTCGTCGCGCCCGCAGGCGGCGAGAGCCGATCCCGCGCCGACCGCCAGCACCGCGATACCACCGGCCTGCAGCACTGATCGCCGCGACACCGCTTTCACGACGTCGCCGAAGTATTCGTTGTCGCTGGTGTTCGGAACCGGTTTGGAGCAGGCATCGCCGCATTTGTAACGGCACGTCACATGCTGGCGCACGGATCGACCGTCATGGGACACAAGCAGATTCAACGGAATGAGGGCCACGGACGTGGAACTTACGACAGCTTGGCAATCAGCTGGGAAGCAAATGGTGAACAGCTGGGAACGTCAGCCGGCCAGCACGTCAGCGAGTTCCCGCGGATGGCTCAGCGCCACACAGTGGCCGCCGTCGATCTCGTCGGGGGTGATGTCCAACCGTGTTTTCGCCACGCGGCGCAGGAAGTCCGGCGGGAAGAAGCGGTCGTCGCGGCACAACACGACTTTCGTCGGCACTGCCGGCCACGCGGCCATCGGCCACGGCCCGGCCATCCACTCGGTGGACTGGTCGCGTTCCCTACCCATCGCCTCCACCGCCAGCGCGCGCGGCACGCCGTTGTAGAACGTGACGAACGGATCGTCGTCGGTCGGTGACTGGTATCCGGTGTTCTGCCACCAGTCGGCGGGCGGCTCGCCCGGCGCGGGGATCATGGCGGCGACAAGCACCAGCGCGTCGGCGTTGACGCGGTCGGCCACGATCGGCGCAACGAACCCGCCGAGCGAGTGAGCCACGACGACGACGCCGGTGCGGTCACCGATCGCCTCGACCACGGTTTCGGCATACTCGGCAAGGCCGGCGTCGTCGTCAGCACACGGCAGGTCAGGCGCGACCGTGTCGTGGCCACGCGACCGGAGTTCGGCCTCGACGAGATGCCAGTACCACCCGACGTCGCCGCCGCCGTGGATGAAGGCGAACGTCGCCATCGCTAGCCGGCCAGCACGCTGCGCAGGATGTCGACGAGCGCCGCGGGCTGGTCGCCCTGCACCGAATGCCCGGAGTCGGCGACGACGTGCGTGCGCTGGAATCCCGGCGCGCCGTTGGCGAACGCCTCGGCGTCGTCGTCGTTGACGAAGTAGGAGTTGGCGCCGCGCACCAGCGTCGTCGGCATCGTGATGGCAGGGACGTCGTCCCACAGGTTCTCGAAACCGTCACCCTTGCGGAACGAGTCGTACCGCCACGTCCAGGTGCCATCGTCGAGCTGTTTGGAGTTGTGGAATACGCCGCGGCGCAACGACTTCCGGTCGCGGTTCGGGGCAGCGGCCACCGTCACGTCGAGCATGGCCTGGAAATTGGGGAACGCCCGGTCACCCTGGACCAGCGCAACGGTGCCCATCTGCGCCTTGGTCATCTCCTCGTGCCGCTCGGGTGCCGACGGGGTGACGTCGACGAGTACGAGTCGCGGCACCAGCGCGGGTTCGGTGGCGGCAATGCGCAACGCGGTCAGCCCGCCCAGCGACATGCCGACGACGAGGCGCGGATCGGGTGCATGCTCACGCAGCACCGGGCGCAGGGTCTCGGCGTTGAGCTTTGGCCCGTAGTCGCCGTCTTCCCGCCACGCCGAGCGGCCGTGGCCGGGCAGGTCGACGGCCAGCGCAGGCACACCGAGTCCGACGACCACGGTGTCCCAGGTGTGCGCGTTCTGGCCGCCGCCGTGCAGGAACACCACCTGAGGTGGTTGGTCGCCCCACTTCAGCGCGCTGATCGGTCCGGCGTCGATGCGTCGCACCGACGGAATCGTGTCGGCGCCGATCTGCTCGGCGTTCTCGTGAAGCAGCCCGAACTCGTCGAGGCCGGTCAGTTCGTCGTCGGAGACCACGATCGGACCCTACTTGAAATGACTCTGCGCCCAGGGCGTCGATGTGCGAGAAGCACCGCCCTGAGCCCGGAGTCAAACACCGAAGCAGCTAGATCTTCGGCCGGCCTTCACTCGAGTGCGCCGGACGCGCCGCCGGAGCCGTCGGCGCCGTCATGTGCCGCGGCTGAGCGGTGGTGTCGTCAGCGGTCCACTTGTAATCGGTCTCGCGCGGTCGATCGGCGGTCAGTTCGGCGCCCGATCGTCGCTCGCGGATGCTGCGGCCCTCACGTTCCGCCGTCGTCAGGTAGTCCTCCCAGCGCGCCTGCATGGGCTTGATCAGGCCACCGCCGACGCCGACCACGAGGATGCCCGCGATGGTCCCCAGCACGGCGATCAGCACCGGCAAGGTGACGGTCAGCGCGATGCCGATCTGGTTCAGCGCCGCGATGATGCCCAGGCCGAGGATGAACACGCTGGCGATGGTGCCGAGCATTCGTCCATACGAGAATCCGCTCAGCGCGTTCGACACGATGTCGCGCACCGCGGCCGCGATAGCGGCGGCTACCACGACGATGATCAGCGCAACGAACAGCCGGGGCAGGAACCCGATGACGCCCGCGATCAGCGCACTCACCGGGTTCGGCCCGAAGACGCCGAAGGCGAACTGCAGGACCACCAGAATCAACGCGAAATAGACGATCTTGCTGACGATCGTCGAGGCGTCATAGTCGCTGCGCGCCAACGCGCGCCGGACACCGCCACGCTCGACTGCGCGGTCGAAACCGACGCGTTCCAGGATCTTGTCGACCACCTTCGCGATCAGCTTGGCCACGATCCAGCCGACGATCAGGATGAGGAGGAAGAGAAGCAGCTTCGGAGCGACGGCGAGCACCGAACCCCACATATCTCGCAGTTGGTCTTGCATGGGTACTCCCTCGGGTCGGTGCTTTATTGACACCGGCGTCATACCCATGCGCCAGCTGCGTAAACATCCGGCACAACGTCAAACGGGGACCCCCGTTGAGGGGATCCCCGTCTGCGTGAGGAAGCTGCGCTCAGCCCTCGATGAAGGTTTCCAGCTGCGTCCGGGCGATGTCATCCGGCAGCTGCTTCGGCGGGCTCTTCATCAGGTAGGCCGACGCCGCCTCGACGGGTCCGCCGATGCCGCGGTCCTTGGCGATCTTCGCCGCGCGCACCGCGTCGATGATCACGCCTGCCGAGTTCGGCGAGTCCCACACCTCGAGCTTGTACTCCAGGTTCAGCGGCACGTCGCCGAAGGCGCGGCCTTCGAGTCGCACGTAGGCCCACTTGCGGTCGTCGAGCCAGCCGACGTGATCCGACGGGCCGATGTGCACGTCCTTGGTCTTGAACTCGCGCTGCAGGTTGCTGGTGACGGCCTGGGTCTTGGAGATCTTCTTGCTCTCCAGCCGCTCACGCTCGAGCATGTTCAGGAAGTCCATGTTGCCGCCGACGTTCAGCTGCATCGTGCGGTCGAGTTGCACGCCGCGGTCCTCGAACAACTTGGCCATCACGCGGTGGGTGATGGTCGCGCCGACCTGGCTCTTGATGTCGTCGCCGACGATCGGCACGCCGGCGTCGGCGAACTTCTTGGCCCACACCGGATCCGACGCGATGAACACCGGCAGCGCGTTGACGAACGCCACGCCTGCGTCGATCGCGCACTGCGCGTAGAACTTGTCGGCCTCTTCCGACCCGACGGGCAGATAGGACACCAGCACGTCGACGTTGTTCTCCTTGAGCACCTTGACCACGTCGACCGGATCGACGTCGGACACCTCGATGGTGTCGGCGTAGTACTTGCCGATGCCGTCGAGCGTCGGGCCGCGCTGCACGATCACGTTGGTGGGCGGCACGTCGGCGATCTTGATGGTGTTGTTCTCCGACGCGAAGATCGCCTCGGACAGGTCGAAGCCGACCTTCTTGGCGTCGACGTCGAACGCGGCGACGAACTTCACGTCGCGGACGTGATACGGGCCGAAGCGCACATGCATCAGACCGGGCACCGTGGCCGTCTCGTCGGCGTCCTGGTAATACTGCACACCCTGAACAAGCGAGGATGCGCAGTTGCCCACACCGACAATCGCGACCCGCACCTCCGAACTTGATGACATGACGTCTCTTCCCTTCATATCCCTGCGTACTTTCTCGGTATTGCTTTACGGCTGCACCGTGTTGTCCGAGCGGCCTTGCCCCAGACGCTCTGCGGCGATCAGCTCGTTGAGCCACTTGACCTCACGTTCGCTGGACTCCAGACCCAACTGATGCAGCTGCCGGGTATAGCGATCGAGCGAATTGCTGGCCCGCGCAATTGCTTCACGCAGACCCTCACGGCGTTCTTCCACCTGACGACGACGGCCCTCCAGGATGCGCATCCTGGCCTCGGCAGGCGTGCGGTTGAAAAACGCGAGGTGTACGCCGAAGCCGTCGTCGGAGTAGTTCTGCGGACCGGTGTCGGCCACAAGCTCGGCGAAGCGCTGCTTACCGGCATCGGTGAGCCGGTACACGCGCCGCGCGCGACGCACCTTCGGGATCCCCTCCGGTGCGGCGTCCTCGACGATCAGACCATCGACCTGCATCCGCCGCAGCGCCGGGTACAGCGATCCGTAGGAGAACGCGCGGAAGGCGCCGAGCAGGCCGGTCAGCCGTTTGCGCAGCTCGTAGCCGTGCATCGGCGATTCCAGCAGAAGCCCCAGGATTGCGAGCTCCAACATAGAACCACCCCCTTTGCTCGGCCGCTACGACGGTTCGACACCTCGGGCCATAGTATCGCGCCGATATATTCGGCGCCAACAAAGGGTTGCGCCCCGCTGGCGGGCGACGAACGTCAGGTGGCGGGCTCGCAGCGCTCGCAGGTCCCGTCGGGAGCGACCTTGATGTACCCGCTGTTGAACTCGCCGGACACGTAGATCGAGATGTTGAGGCCATCGAGATCGAGTGGATCGCTGTTGTTCTCGATGTCGATCCGCACGTCCTCGATCTTCTGCGAATTCATCTTCAGGATCTCTGCGGCGCCCCTGGTGCGTCCGATGATCGCGGGGTAGTCGAATTTGGCGAGGTCGACCACGCGATTGTCCCCGCTTTTGGTGCTGGACGACGGATCGTCCCAGCCGCCGCGATAGTCGTAGGTCAGCACACGGCGGTCATCGCGTGGATCCGGGCGGGTAAGGCTGGCGCGGTTCGGCCAGATCATCAACGAGTAGCCGGTGGTGTCACCGAACTTGGCTCGCATCTGGGTGAACAGCCCAGACAGACCACCGAGCGACTGCAATTCGGTCGGCGGCGTTTCCACCAGCGGTACCACGCCGTCGGGCTTGGCCCCCGGATCCTTCGTGAAGTCCAGCGGCGAGGTTGAGTTGCCGTACAGGCCCCAGCCGATCAAGATGCCGAGCACGACGAGCACTGCCGTCATCGCGACGGCGATGCCCCGGCTGCCGCCCGCGGCGATCTTGGGCCGCTTCTTGAGGTCAGGCAACTGCACCGGGGCGTTGTTGGTCTGCAGATCCGACACCAGCGACTGCAGATCGCCAAGCGTCTCGGCTCCGGTGGCCAACGCGACGCGGGTCCGGTGTTCCTCCATCGACAGCTGGCCGTCGGCGAGCGCGCTGTCGAGGATCTGGCACGTGTCGTTGCGGTCGCTGTCCTTCGCCCGCGTTCCTGGTGTATGCCGTGTCGCCACGACGATGATCGTAAGAGTTCGGTTGCTATCGGCGCAGACCAGATGACGTTGCCGGGGGTGTGGCGGCGTAGTCACGCCTCGGTGGTGGCGAGGCCGACGTACTCTGGTCTCCGTGCGACTGCAGCGACAAGTGGTGGACTACGCCCTTCGGCGCCGGTCCCTGCTGGCCGAGGTGTACTCGGGCCGCACCGGCGTCTCGGAGGTCTGCGACGCCAACCCCTACCTGCTGCGGGCCGCGAAGTTCCACGGGAAGCCCAGTTCGGTGATGTGCCCGATCTGCCGCAAGGAACAGCTCACCCTCGTGTCGTGGGTATTCGGTGACCATCTAGGCGCCGTGTCAGGCTCGGCCCGCACTGCTGAGGAGCTGGTTCTGCTGGCGACCCGATACGACGAGTTCTCCGTACACGTGGTGGAGGTATGCCGCACCTGCAGCTGGAATCACTTGGTCAAGTCGTATGTGCTCGGCGCGGTCCCGCCGCCAAAGGGGTCTCGTGGCACACGAACCGCGCGCGGTACGGCGCGCACGGCCAGTGAATAGCGAAGGGCGCCACGACCGGTCAGCCAGTGAGGCCCGCACGGGGCGCGCTGCTGATGGCGTGGGTCCGCGCCCCCAACAGCATCGACCCGATGGCCCGCCGCGGCACCGGGCCGCCGGCGCGCCTCCGGACGACCGCGCGACCGCCGTGATCCCTGCGGTGCGCAACGGCCCGCCCCCGCATCTGCGTGACCCGATCGACGTGGTCAAGCGGGCGCTGGACGGCACCCCGCTCGCACCGCCGAAGCAGCCACCGCCGCCCCCGCCGCGTCGCCCACCCGGCGGCGGCGGACCGCGTGGAGGCCCGCCTCCACCGCAGACTCCGAAGCCCAGTTGGCGTGAGCAGATCAACTGGAAGTGGGTGCGCCGCGCACTGTATGCCGGCGTGGCGGTGATGATCGTCCTGCCGCTGGTCACCTTCGGGATGGCCTACCTCATCGTCGATGTGCCCAAGCCCGGCGACATCCGTACCAACCAGGTGTCGACGATCCTGGCCAGCGACGGCAGTGAACTGGCGAAAATCGTTCCGCCCGAAGGCAACCGGGTGGACGTCACCATCGACCAGGTTCCGGTGCACGTGCGCGATGCGGTGATGGCCGCTGAGGACCGCGACTTCTACTCCAATCCCGGCTTCTCGTTCACAGGCTTCGCGAGGGCGTTCAAGAACAACATCTTCGGCGGTGATCTGCAGGGTGGCTCGACGATCACTCAGCAGTACGTGAAGAACGCGTTGGTCGGCGATGCCCGATCGGGGCTCGGCGGCATCGTTCGCAAGGCCAAGGAGCTGGTCATCTCGACGAAGATGTCCAGCGAATGGTCCAAAGACCAAGTGATGCAGTCGTATCTGAACATCATCTATTTCGGTCGCGGCGCGTACGGCATCTCGGCGGCGGCCAAGGCGTACTTCGACAAACCGGTCGAGCAGTTGACGGTGGCGGAGGGCGCGTTGCTGGCTGCGCTCATCCAGCGGCCTTCGGGCCTGGATCCGGCCGTCAACCCCGAAGGCGCGACGGAGCGGTGGAACTGGGTGCTCGACGGCATGGTCGACATCGGCGCGTTGTCGAAACAAGACCGTGCGGCGCAACAGTTCCCGCCGACGGTGCCACCCGAGCAGGCACGCTCGCAGAACCAGACCACCGGCCCGAACGGCCTGATCGAACGGCAGGTTCAGCAGGAACTGCTCGACCTGTTCAACATCGACGAGCGCACGCTGAACACGCAAGGTCTGCAGATCACCACGACCATCGACCCGAAGGCGCAGAAGGCCGCCGAGGACGCCGCCGCGAAGTACCTCGACGGCCAGGATCCCGACATGCGCACGGCGGTCGTGTCGATCGACCCGAAGACCGGCGCGGTGAAGGCGTATTACGGCGGCACCGACGCGAACGGGTTCGACTTCGCGCAGGCTGGATTGCCGACGGGTTCGTCGTTCAAGGTGTTCGCGTTGGTGGCCGCTCTGCAGCAGGGCATGGGACTCGGATACCAGGTGGACAGTTCGCCCGTCGACGTGAACGGCATCAAGATCACGAACGTCGAGGGCGCCGGGTGCGGCACCTGCAACATCGCCGAGGCGTTGAAGCGATCGCTCAACACCAGCTATTACCGGTTGATGTTGAAGCTGAAGAACGGCCCTCAGGACGTGGCCGACGCCGCGCACAAGGCGGGCATCGCCGAGAGCTTCCCCGGTGTCGAGCACACCCTGTCCGAGGATGGTAAGGGCGGACCGCCCAACAACGGAGTCGTTCTGGGCCAGTACCAGAGTCGCGTCATCGACATGGCGTCGGCATACGCCACGCTGGCGGCCTCCGGCGTGTACCACAAGCCGCACTTCGTGCAGAAGGTGGTCAACTCGCGCGGCGAGGTGTTGTTCGACGCCACCCAGGAGGACAATTCCGGCGAGCAGCGGATCGACAAATCGGTGGCGGACAACGTGACGTCGGCGATGCAGCCGATCGCGGCGTACTCCAACGGCCACAACCTTGCGGGGGGACGGCCGTCGGCGGCGAAGACCGGCACCAACCAGCTCGGCGACACCGGCGCCAACAGGGACGCGTGGATGGTCGGGTTCACCCCGTCGCTGTCGACTGCGGTGTGGGTCGGCACGACTGAAGGCACGAAGCCGCTCGAGAACAAGTGGGGCGCACCGGTTTACGGTTCGGGTCTGCCGTCGGACATCTGGAAGGCGACCATGGACGGTGCGCTGGAGGGCACCGACAACGAGTCGTTCCCCAAGCCCACCGAGATCGGCGGGTATGCCGGTGTGCCGCAGGCGCCGCCGCCACCGCCGTCGACTACGAGTCTGGCGCCGCCGACGCCGTCGGAGACGGTGATTCAGCCGACGATCGAAGTGGCGCCCGGCATCACGATCCCGATCGGCCCGCCGACCACGGTGCCGATGGTGCCGCCTGCGCCAGGTGCACCCGTCCCGGTGGCGCCGGGCGGCCCGCCGCCCGGACCGCCTCCGCCTCCGTGACCGACCGCGAGGTGGTGTCGCCCGCCAGGCTGGCCGACGATCGGCGCAGCCTGGACGACCGTGACCTACCAAGTCGCACGGACACGATCGGCGCTGCGCTCTCCGAGGTGATCGGTGGCCCGGTAGGGCGGCACGCCCTGATCGGCAGGCAGCGCTTCCTGACGCCGCTGCGCGTGATGCTGATCATCGCGCTGGTGTTCCTGGCGCTGGGCTATTCGACGAAGGCCGCCTGCCTGCAGACCACCGGCACGGGCACCGCCGATCAGCGGGTGGGTAACTGGCAGAACCAACGGGCCTATTACGAACTGTGCTACTCCGACACCGTTCCGCTGTACACGGCGGAGTTGTTGAACCTCGGCAAGTTTCCGTACAAGTCCAGTTGGATCGAGACCGACAGCGACGGTAAGCCGAAGCGGCAGTACGACGGCAACATCGCCGTGCGCTACATGGAATATCCGGTGCTGACGGGGATCTACCAGTACGTGTCGATGGCGTTGGCCAAGACCTACACGGCGGTGACCAAGCTGGTGTCGGTCCCGCTCATCGCCGAGGTGGTGATGTTCTTCAACATCGCCGCGTTCGGGTTGGCGCTCGCGTGGCTGGTCACGGTGTGGGCCAGCGCGCGATTGGCGGGGCAGCGGCGGGTGTGGGATGCCGCGATGGTGGCGGCCTCGCCGATCCTGATTTTCCAGGCATTCACCAACTTCGATGCTCTCGCAACGGCTTTTGCGACCGGTGCACTGCTGGCCTGGGCGCGCCGGAAACCGTGGTTGGCCGGTGCGCTGATCGGGCTGGGGGTGGCGGCCAAGCTGTATCCGCTGTTGCTGTTCGTGCCGATGGTGCTGCTGGCATTGCGCACCGGACGGATGCGAGATGTGGGCAAGGCCGCGGTCGCCACGGTGGTGACGTGGCTGGTGGTGAACCTGCCGATCATGGTGCTGTTTCCGCGCGGTTGGTCGGAGTTCTTCCGGCTCAACACTCGTCGCGGCGATGACATGGATTCGCTGTACAACGTGGTGAAGTCGTTCACCGGGTGGGGCGGGTTCGACCAGCACCTGGGCTTCTGGCAGCCGCCGACGATACTCAACACCGTCAGCGCGGCGCTGTTCGTAGCCTGTTGTGTGGGAATCGGTTACGTGGTGCTGACGGCCAAGCAAAGGCCGCGCCTGGTGCAGGTGGCGTTCCTGGTGGTGGCGGCGTTCCTGCTGACGAACAAGGTGTGGAGTCCGCAGTTCTCGCTGTGGCTGGTGCCGCTGGCGGTGTTGGCGCTGCCTCATCGGCGGATCCTGTTGGCGTGGATGACCATCGACGCCCTGGTGTGGATACCGCGGATGTTGTACCTCTATGGCGAGCAGAACCGCGGGTTGCCCGAGCAGCCGTTCACTGTAACGGTGCTGTTGCGCGATATCGCGGTGATCGTGTTGTGCGCGTTGGTGATTCGACAGATCTATCGGCCCGAGCTGGATCTCGTGCGGTGCCGAGGTCAGGTCGACGACCCGTCCGGTGGGGTGTTCGAACACGCCAACGACGATCTGCCGCGCTGGCTGCCGGACTGGCTGCGGCCGCAGGCGGACCGTGTGCGCATCACCCCCGCACCGGAACCGGAGCCCGAACCGGATTTCGCGGGTCAACGAAGCACATAGCGCGGGCCAACGGTCTGCCCCGCGTCGGTAGCCTCGAACGCCCGGTTGCGGCACTGTGATGCCATCCCTGCGGGCGTTGAGACCCGCCTCACAGGGGCCGCCCGATTGTGTTGATGTACGGGCGGATTCGTGCGAATGGGCGCTCGCAATGCACGCCCGGAGTTGGCCTGCTGGTAACCCAACCGTCTCCTGGTCCGCATCGAGTCCAACCACGATCTCCACGTCCGATGGATTCACCTTCGGGCGGAGAGGAGATACCCGATGTTCGCTGCTTCCCGACGGTCGGCCGGTACCGCCGGTATGGCCCTGCTGGCGGCGCTGCTGCTAGCGGCCTGCGGCCAGGGCGCCAGCGGCGCCGGCAGCAATTCATCCGGGGGCGGTCGCAACCCCGATCAACTCGTGATGGCCGCGGTGCCTGCCGAGAACGCGCAGAGTCTCCAGCAGGACTACAAGCCGGTCATCGCCATGTTGGAGAAGGCAATCGGTAAGAAGGTCACGTTCCAGAGCGCCACCAGCTATTCGGCTGTCATCGAGGCGCAGCGGTCAGGGAAGGTCGACATCGCCCAATACGGTGCGTTCTCTTTGATCACCGCACAGAACAGCGGCGTGAAGACCACGCCGGTGGCGGCCCAGGTGCTGAAAAAGGGAACCACGCCTGGCTACCAGTCCTACGGGATCACCCGGCCCGACACAGGCATCAAGACGCTCGCCGATTTCAAGGGGAAGAAGATCTGCTTCGTCGACCCCGCTTCGACGTCGGGCTTCCTCTACCCGTCCGCTGCGCTGCTGAAGGCGGGAATAGACCCGGCCAAGGACGTGACTCCAGTGATGGCCGGCGGCCACGACGCCTCCGTGCTCGCCGTACTGAGCGGTCAGTGCGACGCCGGCTTCGCCGAGGACAGCATGATCAACACCACCCTGCCCGACAAGGGACACCTGAAACCTGGCCAGCTGGATGTGATTTGGAAGTCCGACGTGATCGCCGGTGCGCCAATTGCCCTTAGCGATGACCTCGCACCGGATCTGAAGGCCAAGATCGCCGACGCGTTCAATACCAAGGCCAACATCGACTACCTGAACGCCAACGGCTTCTGCACCCCGAACTGCACGACCGCCGACGATTCCGGCGACTGGGGGTGGGCGAAGGTCGACAACTCGTTCTACGACGGGGTGCGCCAGGTTTGCGACATCACCAAGGCCAAGCAGTGCAGTGGTCAGTCATGACCGACGACTCCAGCGGCGTGGCCATCCGATTCGAATCCGTCAGCAAGCGATTCGGCCCGGAAATCACTGCACTGCAGGATGTTTCGCTGACAGTCCAGCGAGGCGAGATCGTGGTGTTGCTCGGACTGTCGGGTTCGGGAAAATCCACGCTGCTGCGCCACGTGGACGGCCTGCACCGGCCCACATCCGGCACAATCACGGTGCTCGGCACCGACGTCGGCGCAGCGGCGGGGGTTGAGTTGCGCGGGCTTCGTCGCCGAGTCGGCTTCGTGTTCCAGCAGTTTCATCTGGTCGGCAGCCTGAGCGTGCTCGAGAACGTCTGCTCCGGTGCGCTCGGCCGATTACGTGGACCGAGGCTGGGATTGTTCAGCTACCCAAAGGCGCTGCGCCACCAGGCGCTGGCCCATCTGGACCGGGTCGGACTGCAGGACAGGGCCTTTCAGCGGGCTGACACCCTGTCGGGCGGTGAGCAACAGCGGGTCGCGGTGGCGCGGGCACTGATGCAGCAGCCCGAGATCCTGCTCGCCGACGAGCCGGTCGCCTCGCTGGACCCGGAGTCGTCGGACCAGGTGATGCGGCTGATCCGAGAGATCAGCGCGGAACGGCGGTTGACGGTGGTGTGCAGCCTGCATCAGGTCAGCTTGGCGTTGAGCTGGGGCGACCGGGTGATCGGTATGCGCGGCGGAAGGGCGGTGCTGGACACCCCGGTGGCCACCCTCGATCGTGAGGACGCGATGGCGTTGTACGCGAAGGTCGGTGCCGCGCCCATGCCGGCGGAGGCTGCAGTCGGTTGACCACCACAGCGCCCTCGCCAGCGCTGCGGAATTCGGCGACAGCCAGGCGGCCGACCCGCACCGCCGCCTGGCTCGTGCTCGCGGCGCTGGCGGCGTTGGGTTGCCGGGCTGTCACCGACCTGCGCATCAACGTCGCAACCTTTGTCGACAGCGCCCACAACGCCGCGGATTTCGCGGCCAGGATGTTCCCGCTCGACTTTCCGTCGCTGGGTGAACTGCTGGCGTGGTCGGGCGAGACCTTGTCGATCGTGGTGTCCGCCACGTTGCTGTCGGTGGTCATCAGCGTGCCGCTGGCGATCCTAGCCGCCGCCAACACCACACCCCGTCGTGTGACGCGCTACGGCGCGCGAGCGCTGATCGTGGTGGTGCGGGCGGTCCCGGATGTGGTGCTGGCCATCATCTTCTTCCGGATCTTCGGGCTCGGCTCGATGACCGGAGTGCTGGCGATGGGCCTGCATTCGGTTGGGATGGTCGGCAAGCTCTATGCGGATGCGATCGAACAGATCGACGAAGGCCCCCGCACCGCGATCCGCGCCGCAGGCGCCACACCGACGCAGGAACTGATCTCCGGCGTGCTCCCGCAGGTGCTGCCCGCGTTCGTCGCGACCGCGCTACACCGGTTCGACATCAACCTGCGGATCTCGGTGCTGCTCGGCTTCGTCGGCGTCGACGGCCTCGGCTATCAGATTGCCTTGGCGTTCAAGGAAGTCGACTACCGCAGGGGCATGGCGCTGGCCGTTGTCGTACTGGCCCTGTGTGTGAGTGTCGAACTGTTGTCCGGCTCCATTCGGCGGGTACTGCTGCGCAACTCCGCTGAACACCGCGGTGCCGGGGTGCCGATGCAGCGCGGGGACCAGATCAGTCCGCCGTGGACGCTGCGCCGGCTGCGGCGGCTCTGCTATGTGGTGGTGACGGCGGTGGTGATCGCCGTATCGGCTTGGGCCGCTGACCTGAACCCGCTGCACTTCCTGCGGTCGCTGGACGGTATCGGCCAAACGGCAGGGCTGTTCTGGCCGCCGCAGACGGGCGGGATCTTCACCACGCTGCTGGCCGATCTGTCCCAGACGGTGGAGATTGCCTTGGGCGCCACCACGATCGGCGCAGTCTTGGCACTGCCGCTCGGCGCGTTGGCGGCGCGCAACGTCGCACCGACGCCGCGCATCGCCCATGCGTTCCGGCTCCTGATCGTGGGTATCCGCGGTATCCCTGAACTCATCCTTGCGGTGGTGTTCGTGGTGATAACCGGCCTGGGGGCCGTTGCAGGGACGTTGGCACTGGCAGTCGGCGCGGTCGGGCTGCTCGGCAAGCTGGTCGCGGATTCACTCGAGGAAGTGGATCCCGGGCCTGAGCACGCCGTCCGTGCCACCGGGGCAGGACGCTGGCAGGTCTTCTTCACAGGAACGCTGCCACAGGCCGCGCCGGCCTTCGTCGGGCACGTTCTCTATCAACTCGACGTGAACATCCGGTCTGCGACGTTGCTGGGCATCGTGGGTGCAGGCGGGATCGGCTTCGATCTCCTCAGTGCGGCTCAAATCATCGAGTTCGGTTTGGTCACAACAATTTTGCTGATGGTGTTCGTAACCGTGCTGATCGTCGAAGGGTTGGCCGTGTGGCTGAGGCACGAATTGCGATGAGCTCCGCGACAACTGTTCGAATTGTTCACCTGCGTAGGCATCGGCGTTGGCCGCACTGAAGTTGTCCGGACAAGCTGTCACAGCACCGTGGCTGGCATGACGTCCACCAGATACCTTGACATCGCCGATCAGCTGGCCGGCGAACTGGCGTCGTGTGCACCGGGCACCCGGGTCTGCAGCGAGCCGGAGGTCGCCAGCCGATTCGGTGTCGGACGGGCCGCGGCCCGTTCCGCACTGCAGGAGTTGGAGCGACGGCTCGTGGTCCGCCGGATCCAGGGCGCGGGCACGTTCGTCAACCGGCGTATCGACTACCTGATCTCTCGCAGCAGGCCGGCGTCGTGGCACGCGACGGTCGCCGCCGCGGGCGCCGTGCCGCGGTCGCAGACCAAGAACGTGGAGCGCACCGCGGTGCCCGCACAGGACGCTGCACGCCTCGGTTGCCCGGCAGGCGCCCCGGTCTACCGGGTCACCCGGCATTTCTTCATCGACGACCTGCTCGCCTCGGTGACCCAGGAACTGATTCCGCTGGAGGCCGCCCCCGATCTCGACATCGCGCTGCACAGCTACGAGTCGGTCGACATGGTCCTCCGCCAGCTGGGCGGAGTCGAACCGGTGCGCGCATGGTGTCGGGCCAGTCTGGACATTCCACCATCGGAAGTGTTGCGGGAGTTGGGCATCGAGGCCAGCGTCCCCGTGTGGCGAATCGACAGCCTCAGTCGCGATGCTTCGTCGGGCGAGGTGCTGCTGATCAGCAGCGCGTGGACGCGTGCGGACGCGGTGCGGGTAGTGGTCGAGCTGGAAGACAACTCGGCGATCGGACAGGACCACGTCAAGGAAGAAGGTGCGAAGTGAATCGCGCGAAGCGCTGCGGGCTGTTGGCCGAGGCCGAGGTCGGTGAATTGCGTGAACTGGCCGACGCGTGCCTGGCAGACGGCGCCGAGATCCGGGTGCTGGTCGCACCCGAGGTCGGCTGTGTGTCGACTCAGATCCGCGAACCTGTTGCAGGCGAACGGTTTCTGATCGGTGATGTGCTGGCCTGCCGGGCCGAGGTCGAACTCGCTGGGCACCGCGGCTGGGCGATGCGACTGGGCGACGACCGGGCGGCGGTGTTGGCCGCGGCGGTGCTGGACGCCGAAGCCGAGGCGGGGCGCCCGCAGGCAGGCGCGATCGACGACCTGTGTCGTGAGGTGGCCCGCAGGCTGACTGAGCGTCATGACCGCGAATGGGCCGAATTGGCGCCCACCATAGTCGAATTCGAGGAGCTGACATGACCGGCGTGTTCACCGCGGCATTACACCCGACGGATACGCAGCAGGTGTTCCGCGCGGTGCTGGAGGCGCTGGCGCGACCGGGTAGCGCGATGATGCTGCCGGACGATCCGCTGAAAACGCTGGCCCCCGCGATCACCCCGATCTTCGCGTTGGCCGATCTCGGCACCGGTGTGTGCGTGCTGGAGCACGCGGACGACCGGTGGAGCGAGGCGGTCACGACGGCGACGGGTGCCCCACTGTGGCCTGCGGAGCTGGCCAGGTTGGTCGCCGTGCTGCGTCCGGTGACCGAAGCCGACGTCCGCGACTTCGCCAGGGGCACCGCCGCGGATCCGAGCGCGGCCGCCCTGGTGTGCATTGCCGTGCCCGAGGTGCACGGCGGTCCGCGCCGCTGGCGGCTGTCAGGCCCGGGAATCGCAGGCGAGACGACGCTCTCGCCGGTGGGTCTGCCGCCCGGATTCGTCACCGCCAGAGCCGAAGCGGTGGCCGGCTATCCGGCAGGCATCGATGTCCTGCTGATCACCGGCGACGGCCGCGTCGTCGGGTTACCACGCACCACCTCGATCACGGAGGAGAACTGATGGGTTACGCGGGAGCACGCGGAGGCATGCAGGCCATCCTGGCCGCCGAGGATCTGGTTCGCCGGGCCCGCGATCATGCGCCGGCGCCATGGGCGTCGACAGAACAGATCACCGCCCGGTTCCGGTACGCGGTCGACCGCGTGATGGGTGAGGGTGCGCTGTACGACGAGGACACCGCGGCAGCGGCGCTGCGGCAGGCGGAGGGTGATCCTCAGGAGGCCGCGCACCTGGTTCGCGCGCACCGGTCCACCTTGCCGCGACTGGCCGTCAGCGAGCCCGCGGATCCCGATGAAATGGTGATCATGCGGCGCATCGTGTCGGCCTACCGCGACCCGGATGGACCCCAATTGCTCGGTCGCACAACTGATTACACCCGGAGGCTGCTTGAAAAGCCGACCGCAGGCCCTGCACCGGTCGAGGAGACCGGAGCAGCCAAGACAGCCATCCAGCCGCGCACGCCCGAGCAGCGCAGCCCACGCCGCTTCCTCGACCTGTTGCGCGAGATGGATCTGGCCGTCGACCACCGCGGCGGCGGCGACCCCGAACCGGTGGACATCTCCCGGGTGCCCGCCCGGCCGCCCGCACCACGCTCGGCCGTGCTCGCCGCGATGGCGCGCGCGGAAACCGGTGCCCTGGTTGCGTTGTGGTATCGGTCGATCCTCGGGCCGGACGGTGACATCCACGAGGTGACACTCGGCGAGGTTCGGCACGGCCGGGTGCCGCTGCGGGTGAAGCATCCGCACACCGGAGAGCCGGTGACGCTGGGGTCGTTCCGGGTCACCGAGGCCGAGGCGATCGAAGATCTCGACGGCGCCGACGAGGACCGCAGCCGCTTCGACGTCGGCTACGGGTTGTGCTTCGGCCACAACGAACGCAAAGCGATCGCAATGGCCGCGATGGACATCGCCAACCGCCGGTTCGGCCGGTCGGGTCCGCTGGAGCAGTTGCTGCTGCTCACCACGGACGGGCTGGATTCCGGTGGCTTTCTAGAGCACCTCAAATTGCCGCACTACGTGACATTCCGCTCGATGGTGGAGCGCAAGAAGGCATTGCAGGACGCGGAGCGCGCGGCCGTCGGAATTCCGGAAACCGTTGGAGGAGAGCACGTATGACGTCGACTGCAGAACTGCTCACCGAGTTGGCGGCCGAGGCCGCCCCGCCCGGGATCCTCGACGAGGGTGCGAAGCGAGAGATTCGCCGCGCGGTACTGACCGCGATCTGTGTGCCCGGGTATCAGGTGCCGTTCGGATCCAGGGAGATGCCGGTGGCCCGCGGCTGGGGTTCCGGTGGGCTGCAGGTGACGCTGGCCGTGATCGGCGCGGCAGACACCGTGAAGGTCATCGATCAGGGCGACGACGCCGGCGTCAACGCCACCAACCTGCGCCGGATGATCGCCGCGACCACCGGGTGCGCCGAATCGGTGGACACCCGGGAGGCCACCGTGGTGCAGACGCGGCACCGAGTGCCCGAGGAGGCGCTGGGCGCTGGCAAGCTACTCGTCTTCCAGGTTCCGGTCGCCGAGGTGTTGCGCAAGGTGCAGAAGTCGGTCGCCGAATGCGAACGCATGCACGCCGAGAACGACTACGCCCTGATGTGGGTCAACCTGTACGAGGACATCGTGCACAACGGCATGATCACCAGGACCACCGGCTATCCGGTGCTGGTCGGCGGGCGCTATGTGATGACGACATCGCCCGTGCCCCGCTGGGACGTTCCTCGGCTGCACCACAGTGAGCACATCAACCTCTACGGCGCGGGCCGGGAGAAGCGGATCATGGCGATCCCGCCGCACACCGATGTGACGCCGTTGACGTTCGATGACGTCCCGTTCGAGGTGGAGTACGCCGAGGGCGCGGTGTGCAAACTGTGCGGCAGCGACGATGTTTTCCTGGTGCCCGCGGGCACCAGCGGCGGGTTCGTGTGCAGCGATACCGAATGGTGTGGGCGGGTGCGCGAAGGCGACGCCGACCGCGTCGCCCATCGCCAGCGGTCTCCGCTGCACCTGCTGCCCGATCCGGGCAGGCGCGCTGCGGCGACGGCCGCGGCCTCGCGGAACCGCCCGGTCCCGCGCAGGCAGACCGGCAGCGGTGGCGCGGAATGGCTGCTGCGAGTCGACTCGATCGGCAAGGTGCACGGCCCCGGTGGTGTGCACGCGGTGCCTGGTACCGGCCCCCGATACGGCACCGCGGTCAGCCCCGACACGGGGGCCGTCGTCGCCGCGTGGGATGTGTCGTTCGACGTCGCGCCCGGCGAGGCACTCGGAGTGATCGGCGAATCCGGCTCCGGTAAGTCGACGGTTCTCAAGTGCGTGATCGGCGACGAACAAGCCACCGCGGGGTCGGTGCATCTGGCCACGCTGGACGCGGGCAAAACAGACCTGCTTCGGTTACCCGACGCTGACCGGCGCCGATTGCGCATCGACGGTATGGCGGTGGTGCACCAGAACCCGGGTGACGGGCTGAACTTGCGGGTGAGCGCCGGCGGCAACATCGCCGAGCGGCTGACCGCGGCGGGCTGGCGGAACTATCACGACATCCGCAACCGCGCCGCGGAACTGCTTGAGCGGGTGGAAGTCCCGTTGAGCCGGATGGATGACCCGGTGGGCACATTCTCCGGTGGGATGCGTCAACGGGTACAGATCGCCAAGGCGTTGGCCACCGAACCGCCGGTGGTGCTGCTGGACGAGCCGACGACGGGGTTGGACGCGTCGGTGGCGGCCGGGGTGGTCGACCTGTTGCGCAGCCTGCTGGCCGAACGCGATGTCGCGGCCGTCGTGGTCAGCCACGACTTCTCGGTCATCGAAGCGCTCACCGATCGCACCATCGTCATGCATCTGGGACGCGTGATCGAAGCCGGTCTCACCGACCAGCTGCTGCACGATCCGCACCAGCCCTACACCCAGCGGCTCGTTGCCGCGGCAAGGAGGTGATCGCTGTGTCCGAAGTAACCACTGTGTTGTCCATTCGCGCGCTGCGAAAGTCGTTCACACTGCACACGATTGACGGGCGAACGGTGAATTCGCTGTACGGCGTCGACCTCGATGTGCACCCGGGCGAACACGTCGCGCTGGCCGGACCGAGCGGGGCGGGCAAGTCATCGCTGCTGCGCTGCGTGAACCGGACCTACCTGCCGGACTCCGGATCGGTGGCCCTGCGCGTCGCGCAGGATGAGCGGGTCGAGCTGACCGAACTGTCGGACCGGGTGATGGCGCGCATCCGCGGCCGTGAATTCGGTTATGTATCACAGTTTCTCAATGCGCCACCGCGTACGGGCCCGTTGGATGTGGTGGCGGCGACGGCACGTCGCCGCGGGCTGGACCGGGCGGAGGCGCGGGATGCCGCGGTCGATGCGCTGCGCAGGCTCAACCTCGACGAGGCGCTGTGGGATGTGGACTGCTCGGTGCTCTCGGGTGGCGAGCGGCAGCGGGTCAACATCGCAGCCGGCACCGTGTCGCCGCCCCGGCTGCTCCTGCTCGACGAGCCGGTGTCGGCGCTGGACCCGGCGAACCGGGAGGCGGCGCTGGAGCTGATCGCGTCGCTGGCCGCGCAGGGCGTCGCCGTCCTCGCTGTATTCCATGACCTCGCCGCGATGCGTCAGCTGGCGTCGCGCGTGGTCCTGATGCGTGACGGACGCATCGTCGGCGACGGCGCACCGAACGAGATGTTGGAGGGAGCTGCATGACTTGCAAGCGAGGAACGGAGTGGGATCGCGCATGAGAACCGAGTTGTCCGAATCACGGTTGGTGCATTGGCCTTTGGCCGCGCCACCGGACGATTACGTGCTGGGACACGTGCGGGCGGTGTTGCCCGATCGGGTGCTCGACGATGCGCTGGTCGCGGTGCGCGGCGGTCTGATCGCCGCCGTCGAGCCGCATCGGCCCGGCGTACAAGCCGATGTGGACGGGGAGGGGTTGTTATGCATCCCCGGCTTGGTCGACACGCACAGCGACGGCCTGGAAAAGGAGCGGCTGCCTCGGCCCGGCGCTGAGTTGCCGCTTGACTTCGCGCTGCTGTCGTTCGAAGCCAAACTGCGCGCAGCGGCGGTGACAACCGTTTTCCACGGCACCGGATTCGAGAACAGTTTCGGGCGCGGCGTGCCGCGCACGGTGGAAGGCGCACAACAGGCCTGCGCGGCAATCGACGCGCGCGCCGCCGACGGCCTGGTCGACCACCGGCTGCTCTACCGCCTCGATGTGCGGTCGGCGGAGGGGCTGCGGGCGTTGCAGCAGCGGTTGGCCGATATCGCCCCACAACACGTGCTGGTGTCGCACGAGGACCACACCCCAGGGATCGGCCAGTACGCCGACCGGCGCTACTACGAGCGTTACCTCGTCGGCACCCGCGGCATCTCGCAGGAGGAGGCGGTCAAACACGTCGACGAATTGATCGCCGAACGTGACAGCCGGCTCGGGCTGCGGGATGCGACGATGGCGTGGCTCAGCGAACAGGCCGGTGAGGGCCGGATCAGGCTGCTGGGGCACGATCTCACCTCGGCCGCCGAAGTCGAGGACCTGGTGCGACGCGGTGGTGCGGTCGCGGAGTTCCCGACCACGGTCGAAGCCGCAGAAGCCGCACGGGAGCGTGGCTTGCCCGTGGTGATGGGCGCGCCGAATGTGTTGCGCGGCAGTTCGCACAACGGCAATGCGTCGGCGCGAGAGTTGGTGGGCAGGGGTCTGGTGACCTCGATCGCGTCGGATTACCTGCCGTCGGGTCTGCTGGCCGCGGTCTTCGCTTTGGAGGGCGATGGGTTGCTCGCGTTGCCGGCTGCGATCGGTCTGGTGACCGCGGGACCGGCTGACGTGGCGGGTATGACGGACCGCGGCCGATTGCAGCCCGGCCTGCGCGCCGATATCGCGTTGATCGCCACTGGGCCGCTGTGGCCGGTCGTGCATTCGGTCCTGGTGAGCGCCCGATGAGTCACATCGGCTGGCCGGTGCCAGAACCAGGTGTGCCGCCGGGCACCCATCCCGTTCTCGCCGACGCAGTGCGTGCGGCGGCCGCCGAATTCGGTTCGGCCCGTGTGCAATACGATCGGGGTGCGCTGGCCGAGAAGGTCGAGATGGGCGCCGACGGCACACCGACGATGCGGTTGGACATCCTGGTCGACACGGCGATCGCCGCGGTCGTCGACAAGCACCAGGTCAACCTGCTCAGCGAGGAGATCGGCGTCATGGACAACGGCTCGGCGCTCACCCTGGTGGTCGATCCGGTCGACGGTACCGCGAATGCGGCTGCAGGAGTGCCACTTTCGGCGTTCGCCGGGGTGGTTGCGATCGACGGTGTCGCAACCGAGGCGTTGACATGCTGGTTCGACACCGGACGATGCTGGCGTGCGGTCGCGGGCGAGCCCGCGCCCTACCGGACGACAGGTCGGAAGACTCTCGACGGCGCGGCAGTGAGCCTCCTGCGCCCGCATGGCCCTGATGACGACGCATGGTGGCGGGTTGCCAGAAGGGCTGCCCGGGTACGGATCCTGTCCACCAGTTGCCTGGAGGCCGCGCTCGTCGCTGAGGGGTCCACTGACGCGTTCGCCGATGCTGGGTCGGACACCCACCGGATCATGGATCTGGCGGCGGCGATGGTGATGGTGCCCGCGGCGGGCGGTGCGGTGCTCGATGTCCGGGGCAGGCCGCTGGAACTCGATCCGGATTTGACCCGGCGGTGGTCGGGGGTGGTGGCGGCGACCCGAGAGCTTGCCGAAGAACTGGTCGACACCCTCAACGACGACGCCGATGGAAGGGACACGCAGTGACGCTGACCCGTGACGCGCTCGCCGGGCTGATCGATGGTCTCGCCGGGTTGCCCTACGGCAACGAGGTGGTGGATCAGCGCACCCATGCGCTGCAGACCGGGTGGTACGCCGCGCAGGCCGGTGCCGACGACGAATTGCTGTTGGCCGCGGTGCTGCACGACGTCGGCCGGGCCAAGCCGGTTATCGCGCAGTGGCCGGGGCTGCCGCATGAGCTGGCCGGTGCTGAGTTCGCGAAGTGCCACGTCGGCCAGCGGGCCGCGTGGATCATCGCCGCGCACGTCCCCGCCAAGCGCTACCTGGTCGCGACCGACGGCGCTTATCACGCCCACTTGAGCGCGGCATCGGTGGCGTCGTTGACGCGGCAGGGCGGGCCGATGAACGAGGCGGAGGTAACCGCCTTCGCGGCGCACCCGAACGCCGAACAGGCGGTGATGGTGCGGCGCTGGGATGACAACGCCAAAGATCCGAACGGGCCGGTGGTGTCGATCGTCGACGTGCTCGACGCCTACGGACGGCTGTGCGGGACGGCGAACAGGTGCCATTCGCCGGGGACGCCCTTGAGTTGATGGGCGCCGCGATCGTCGAACTCGAGACCGGATCCGATGACGAGGTCGCGCAGGGTGCTGGACACGAGCGCGTCATTGGGCCCGGCTAACGCGGCGACGCGGGCGCCGATGTGCACCGCGATGCCGCCGATGTCGTCGCCGCGGACCTCGCACTCGCCAGTGTGCAACCCAGCGCGAACCTCAATTCCCAACGCGTGCACCGCATCTCGAATGGCTATGGCGCAGCGGATCGCCCGCTGGGGCCCGTCGAACGTCGCGAGGAAGCCGTCGCCGGCCGTGCTGATCTCGCGGCCACGGAAGCGCGCCAGTTGTGCGCGGACGACGGCGTCGTGCGCATCGAGTAGGGCATGCCAATTGCGGTCGCCGAGTTCTGCCGCGAGTCGTGTCGAGTCGACGATGTCGGTGAACAACACCGTCGCGAGGACCCGGTCGTCTGGCACGTCGGCGTGGTGGCCGGTGAGGAACTCGCACATCACCTCGAACGAATCTCGCCATGGCTCGACGAAGTGGTACAAGTTGCGACCCGGCAGCTCAACGTATTTCGAGCCCGGTATGTGATCGGCTACGTACTTGCCCATCGCGGGCACGATCATCGGGTCGTCGGAGTGCTGGAGCACCAGAGTCGGTACCCGCACGGTCGGAAGCACCGGACGCACGTCGAGCTCCATCACGAGCCGAATCATGAGCGCGACCGTGGAAGGGCTTGCGGCAAGACGCTCCATCCGTGCCCACGACGCCCGGATCTCGTCGTTCCAGGGCATGTCGGGGTTGCATATGCGCTGAAACTCGCCGGTGCCCCACATAGCGGCCAGCGCGTGGGGTGCGTCGGGTTCGGTGACGATGGTCGCGGCGTCCGCATAGCCTTCCATGACCACCAGCGCGGTCGTGCGGGTGGGATGCGTGGCTGCGAAAACGGCTCCCGTGGCGACGGAACCGTCGACGGCGATCAGGACAGCCTCGCTGCTCCCGAGCTCGTCGAGCACCGCGGTGATGCTGTCCGTCCACTGCTCCAGGGTTGGCATCGCGCCCGGCACGATGGGATCAGAACCTCCCGTACCGGGTTGGTCGAAGAAGATGAGTCGGCCGACCGATGTCAGCGCCTCCACCCATCCGCGAAGGGCCAGCACTTCCGGCAGGACCTCGCAGCAGGTGAACCAATTGGGCAGGAACACGATGTCGCGTTCGGCCGGTGCAGACGCGCGGTAGGCCACGCGCAGATCTCCGTTGAGCGCATAGCGCGTCTCGGAGAACATGGCGGGAGTCTAAGCCCGCCGAACTGGCCGATTTCGCAGATCAGCAGGCATTGGAGTAGCCTGGGCCGGTTGCCGACGCAGGCGACCCTCCTGCCACGGAACGACCGTGGCCGACCAGACCGTAGGAGGTGATGGGTTCCTTATGCGTCCATACGAAATCATGGTCATCCTCGACCCCACTCTCGACGAGCGCACCGTCGCTCCGTCGCTGGAGACGTTCCTCAACGTCGTCCGCAAGGACGGCGGAAGTGTCGACAAGGTCGACATCTGGGGCAAGCGCCGGCTGGCCTACGAGATCGCCAAGCATGCCGAGGGCATCTACGCCGTCGTCGACGTGAAGGCGGAGCCTGCGACGGTGTCCGAGCTCGACCGTCAGCTCAACCTGAATGAGTCCGTGCTGCGGACCAAGGTGCTGCGGACCGACAAGCACTAGTCGGAACGGCGTGTGCGCGTCGGAGTGCTTCCGTAGGCTCGCCTGCGACTGCCGCACACGGCCAACTCCAGGAGGAACTCGTGGCTGGTGACACCACCATCACCGTCGTCGGAAACCTGACCGCCGATCCGGAACTGCGCTTCACGCCGTCGGGTGCGGCCGTTGCGAACTTCACGGTCGCGTCGACGCCGCGCATCTACGACCGCCAGAGCGGGGAGTGGAAGGACGGCGAGGCGCTGTTCCTACGCTGCAACATCTGGCGGGAAGCGGCCGAGAACGTGGCCGAGAGCCTGACCCGTGGGTCGCGGGTGATCGTGCAGGGCAGGCTCAAGCAGCGCTCGTTCGAGACCCGTGAGGGCGAGAAGCGCACCGTGGTCGAGGTCGAGGTCGACGAGATCGGCCCCTCGCTGCGGTACGCGACGGCCAAGGTCAACAAGGCGAGCCGCAGCGGTGGCGGTGGCGGTGGATTCGGCGGCGGCGGCGGCGGTTCCCGCGGCGGCGGCTCGGAAGCCAAGCAGGACGATCCGTGGGGCAGCGCCCCGGCGTCGGGCTCGTTCGCGGGCAGCGACGACGAACCGCCCTTCTGACAACCAACTTTCAACTAGCAATACCCGGAAAGAGATAGACACATGGCCAAGGCCACCAAGCGGCGCCCCGCGCCCGAAAAGCCCGTCAAGACGCGCAAGTGCGTCTTCTGCTCCAAGAAGGGGCAGGCGATCGACTACAAGGACACGGCGCTGCTGCGTACCTACATCAGTGAACGCGGCAAGATCCGCGCCCGCCGCGTGACCGGTAACTGCGTGCAGCACCAGCGCGACATCGCGGTCGCAGTCAAGAACGCCCGCGAGGTGGCGCTGCTGCCCTTCACCTCGTCAACGCGGTAGAGCAGGACAGGACGAAAAGATGAAGCTGATTCTCACTGCAGAGGTCGACCACCTCGGTGTGTCGGGTGACATTGTGGAGGTCAAGGACGGCTACGGGCGCAACTACCTGCTGCCGCGCGGACTGGCGATCGTCGCATCGCGCGGAGCCGAGCGCCAGGCCGAGGAGATCCGCCGCGCACGTCAGGCCAAGGCGGTACAGGGCCTCGAGCACGCCAAGGAACTCAAGACCTCGCTCGAAGGTCTCGGACCTGTCGAGCTGTCCGTCAAGTCGGCGGGTGACACCGGCAAGCTGTTCGGTTCGGTGACGGCGGCCGACGTCGTCGCTGCCATCAAGAAGGCCGGCGGACCGAACCTCGACAAGCGGACGGTGCAACTGCCCAAGGCACACATCAAGTCGACGGGCACGCACCCCGTTGCTGTGCGGCTACACCCCGAGGTCGACGCCTCGGTGTCCGTCAACGTAGTCGCAGGTTAATTACCTCAGCGTCAATTCGGCCGGGTGAAGACCATGATCGATCTTCACCCGGCCGTTGCTGTATCTGTTGGCGAACATCTGGCAGGTTCTGACCCCAGCGAACCTTACGCGTTGTTAACCTGCCGGGCCCTTGCGCGCAACACAACACGCCCGAGACCGCAACCCGGGCCGACACGCCGAGGCAATTGTCATCCACAGGTATGAACCACGGTTATCGTGCGGCTATCTGCGTGAATGCACTGAACAAAGAGGTCCATACACAGGTTTTCCCCAACGACTCAACATGCCTGTCCAGACCTATCCACATTCCATCCACAACTTCATGAACAGGGCCACTTTGTAGGGGTCCTAGCAACGTCTAGCGTTGGCCGTCGCGGGCCGTTGTTCGAGGCTTGCCAGGGGGAATTGTCGGTCGACGCCCCTATAGTCAAGTGGCAGACTATCGAATGTACGTTCGATCTGTTGGAAGGGGTGAGCCGCTCCGTGGCTGTCGTGGATGACCTCGGCCATTCGGGTATGGACTCGCCGCCTCCCAGTGAGGACTACGGTCGGCAGCCCCCTCAGGACAACGCGGCCGAGATGTCCGTGCTGGGCGGCATGCTGCTGAGCAAGGATGCGATCGCCGACGTCCTGGAGAAACTGCGGCCCGGTGACTTCTACCGCCCCGCGCATCAGAACGTCTACGACGCGATCCTCGATCTGTACGGCCGCGGAGAACCAGCGGATGCGGTGACGGTGGCCGCCGAGTTGGATCGGCGTGGCCTGCTGCGCCGGATCGGTGGGGCGCCGTATCTGCACACGCTCATCTCCACGGTGCCGACGGCCGCCAACGCGGGCTATTACGCGGGCATCGTCGCGGAGAAGGCGCTGCTGCGTCGATTGGTGGAGGCGGGTACCCGGGTCGTGCAGTACGGCTATGCCGGCGCTGACGGCGCGGATGTCAACGAGATCGTCGACCGGGCTCAGTCGGAGATCTACGACGTCACCGAGCGGCGTACGTCGGAAGACTTTGTGCCGCTCGAGGAACTGTTGCAACCCACCATGGACGAGATCGATGCGATCGCGTCGCAGGGCGGTATCGCGCGAGGCGTTCCGACGGGCTTCGTTGAACTCGACGAGGTGACCAACGGCCTGCACGCCGGTCAGATGATCATCATCGCGGCCCGGCCGGGCGTGGGCAAGGCACTCAAGCTCGACACCCCGTTGCCGACGCCATCGGGTTGGACCAAGATGGGCGACGTCGCGGTGGGCGATATGCTGCTCGGCGCCGACGGCGAACCCACCAAGGTGGTTGCCGCCACCGACGTGATGCTGGGTCGGCCGTGCTATGAGGTCGAATTCTCAGACGGCACAGTCATTGTCGCGGATGCCGCACACCAGTGGCCGACGGGCTACGGGATCAGGACCACCGCGGAACTGCGCGCAGGTGTCGACACCATCGCGGCGGCCGGATCGATGGCGCGCTACCACGGCGCCGCGACGACCTTGATGGCGCCGGTGCTGCAGATCGATGCGGTGCGTCGGGTGCGGACGGTTCCCGTCCGCTGTGTCGAGGTGGACAACAGCGCCCACCTGTATCTGGCCGGCCGGGGCATGGTGCCGACGCACAACTCAACGCTCGGTTTGGATTTCATGCGCTCATGCTCGATCAAGCACCACCTGCCGAGCGTTATCTTCAGTCTGGAAATGAGTAAGTCCGAGATCGTGATGCGGCTGCTGTCGGCGGAGGCGAAGATCAAGCTCGCCGACATGCGGTCGGGCCGGATGACTGACGACGACTGGACGCGGTTGGCGCGCCGGATGAGCGAAATCAGCGAAGCGCCTTTGTATATCGACGATTCGCCGAATCTCACGATGATGGAGATCCGCGCGAAGGCTCGGCGGCTCTCGCAGAAGGCCGGATTGCGCCTGATCGTCGTGGACTACATGCAGCTGATGACGTCGGGCAAGAAGTACGAATCGCGCCAGCAGGAAGTGTCGGACTTCTCGCGAAGCCTGAAGCTGATGGCCAAGGAACTCGATGTACCAGTCGTGGCGATCAGCCAGCTGAACCGTGGACCGGAGCAGCGCACAGACAAGAAGCCCATGGTGTCTGACCTGCGCGAGTCGGGATCGCTAGAACAGGATGCCGATATGGTCATACTTTTGCACCGGCCGGATGCGTTCGAGCGTGACGATCCGCGCGGTGGTGAAGCGGACCTGATTCTGGGCAAGCATCGTAACGGCCCCACGAAGACGATTACCGTTGCGCACCAACTACATCTGTCGCGCTTCACCAATATGGCCAAGGCGTAGGCCGCGGCCTCTCGGCCGCAACAGATTTCGCCAGGCAAGCGGTGTAGGTAGGTCCCGGTAGCCTCCGGTCATGACCGGAGGGGACCATTCCAGTTTGGCGCATGACGGTCCGCCGCTACAGCAGATGCGAGTGGCGCGGGCAGACAACGGGTTCGAAGTTCCGCTGGACCAATTGGCGCAGGACACCGACCCACCGCTGCTGTGGTCGATCGGCGACAGGATGCGGCTCGCCAGGCGACGCATCAGTGGGCGCGTCGTGTCATCTCGGCAGGAGGTCTTCCGGTTGAGCCTTGCCTCGGGGCGTGAACTTGAACTCGCATCGGCACAACAAGTCCTGAAGGTCGACGGCTGGAAACCCGTGACTGAGTTGAGCGTTGGCAGCAGGGTAGCGGTTGTCCGCCGGCTGTCCGAACCGACCTGGACTACTCGGATGGACGATTCCGAGCTGATCCTGCTGGCGCACATGATTGGTGACGGATCATGCGTCAAGCGACAGCCGATTCGGTACGCGTCAATTGACGAAGCCAACCTGCTGGGTGTGACCGTTGCGGCCGCGCACTTCGGCGTGACAGCGATCCGCGATGATTATGCGGCCGCGCGAGTCACGACGTTGCGGTTACCCGCCCCGTTTCGGTTGACGCACGGAAAGCGCAATCCGATAGCGGAATGGCTGGATGGTCTCGGCCTCTTTGGTCTGCGCAGTTACGAGAAGTTCGTGCCCGCCCAAGTTTCGCGCTACCGCACGAGCAAGTGGCGCTGTTCTTGCGGCACCTGTGGGCAACCGATGGTTCGGTCCGCTGGGATGCCAAGACATCACAGGGCCGGGTCTACTACGCGTCGACCAGTCGCCGCCTGACCGAAGACGTGATGCAGTTGCTGTTGCGGATCGGGGTTCAGGGCAGGATTACGCGGACGACCAAAAAGGGCTATCGCGATTGCTGGTTCCTCAGCATCGATAGAGCAGCCAATCAAATCGCATTCCTCACCAAGGTCGGCGTGCACGGTGAGCGCGGCGTCAAGGCGAAGGAGGTCGTCGAGCAGCTCGCCGGCCGCACCCGTCGGCCAGGGACGGATACCATCCCCGTCGAGATCTGGAACCGCGTGAGAAGCGGGTTTGCGCAACGAAACTGGACCGATAAGGGCTTCGCGTTGGCGACGAACACTAGATATGACGGCGAAAGAATGTGGACGCATGCGCCCGGCAGATCGAGGCTGCATCGGTTGTCCGTCATATTGGAGGATCCGGTTTTACACGACTTGGCGACGAATGACATCTATTGGGACAAGGTGGTCGGCATTGTGCATTTGGGTGACCGGCAGACGTGCGTCATCGACGGAGCCGAGCGCTATCCCGTGATCGCCCAGGGCCTGGTAGTGCGCTAGCCGATGTTTGCGTCGACCGGATGCGTTCGAGCGTGACGACCCGCGCGGCGGTGAAGCGGACCTGATTCTGGGCAAGCACCGCAACGGTCCGACGAAGACGATTACCGTTGCGCATCACCTGCATTTGTCGAGCTTCACCAACATGGCCAAGGCGTAGGGCAGGTGTCGAGATGCGGCGAAGATTGACAAGCGGACCACGGCGAGACGGTCCTCGGTCCGATCGATACCCGGTTGAACTGCCCGGAAATTTCACGCAAGCGCATGCGCAAGCGCTTGCGTCAACTCTAAGCTCCTGCAGAGACGCGGCGCGACCGGCGTCGCTTCAGGCAACAGGGAGCTCACATGTTCGGAAAGGCCAACAAGAGCACGCTCACGGTCGGGACTGTCCTGATGGCAGGCTCGCTGGTTCTCGGTCTGACCGCCTGCGGCGGGTCGGGTTCGGACAGCGTCAAGGTCGGACTGGTCACCAAGACGGATTCAAATCCGTACTTCGTGAAATTGCGTGAGGCTGCGCAGGCGCAAGCCGACAAAGACGGTGCCCAGTTGGTCGCGGTGGCGGGTGCGTTTGACGGTGACAACGAAGGCCAGGTCACGGCCATCGAGAACATGGTCGGCCAGGGTGTAAAGGGCATCCTGATCACCCCGAACTCCTCCACTGGGGTGCTCGATGCGATCAAGAAGGCGCGCGACGCCGGTGTCGTCGTCATCGCTCTCGACACCGCGACCGACCCCGAAAACGCCGTCGACGCCACGTTCGCCACCGACAACAAGGCCGCGGGCGTGGCCCAGGGCAAGTGGGTCAAGGCGGCGCTGGGCAACACCCCGCCTCAGGTCGTGATGCTCGACGGCACGCCGGGCGGCACCGTCGACACCTTCCGCCACGACGGGTTCCTCGAGGGCTTCGGTCTCACCGAGAACTCGCCGGAGATCGTCGGCCGCGAGAACACCAACGGCGACCAGACCAAGGCCCAGACCGCCATGGAGAACCTG
Source organism: Mycobacterium sp. ACS1612 (assembly GCF_001667505.1). Taxonomy (GTDB): domain Bacteria; phylum Actinomycetota; class Actinomycetes; order Mycobacteriales; family Mycobacteriaceae; genus Mycobacterium. Next base: position 122,822 of record NZ_LZHZ01000018.1, on the reverse strand, counting down.
CTGCAGCGTGCGCCGGGCGTCAACGCGCTCTACACCATCAACGAGCCCGCGGCGGCCGGTGCGTACCAGGCGATCCAGTCAGCCAACCGAACAGGCCAAATCACCATCGGGTCCATCGACGGAAGCTGCACGGGTGTCGCGGATGTGAAGGCCGGAAAGATCGGCGCGACGGTCATGCAGTTCCCGGCGAAGATGGCCGAACTCGGCGTGCAGGCCGTGGTCAAGTTCGCCAAGGACGGGACCAAACCCAGCGGGTTCAACGACACCGGGTCCGAGCTCATCACCGACAAGCCGATGCCGGGGCTCGAGTCGAAGGACACCGCATGGGGCGATCAGAACTGCTGGGGCTGAGATGGCCGAGACTTCTGTGACCGCAACCGCTTCCGCGACGCCGCCGCCACCGGCGGTCAAGCGGTTCAACGTGGGGGCACTCCTGCGTGAACCGCTGGTGGGCCCGTTGGTGGCGCTCGTCATCGCGATCATCGTCTTCAGTTCGATCTCGAACTCGTTCCTCAACCCGCAGAACGTGTCGCTGATCCTGCAGCAGTCGGTGGTCGTCGGAATCCTGGCCGTCGGCCAGACGCTGATCATCCTCACCGCAGGCATCGATCTGTCGATCGGCGCGGTGGCCGTGTTCGGCACCATCGTGATGGCACAGACCGCAGGGGCCGGTGGACCGTTCCTCGCGCTGGGCGCCACGCTGCTGGTGTGCGTGGCGTTCGGCGCGATCAACGGCGGACTCGTCACCACCCTGCGATTGCCGCCGTTCATCGTCACGTTGGGAACGTTCACCGCGATACTGGCGGGCACCCGCCTGCTCGCTGGCAGCGAGACCTACCGCGTGGAGCAAGGGCCGCTCACGCTTCTGGGCACGTCCTTTCGCATCGGGTCGTTCGCGACCACATACGGCGTGGTGGCGATGCTCCTGGTCTATGCCGTCATGTGGTACGCACTTTCCCAAACAGCTTGGGGCAAGCACATTTACGCCGTCGGCGGCAGCCCGCAGGCATCCCAACTGCTGGGCGTCAAGTCCGGGCGGGTGCTGTTCTCCGTCTACATCGTGACGGGCCTGATCGCGGCGATCGCCGCATGGGCTGCGCTGGGTCGAATCCCGAACGCCGACCCGAACGCTTACCAGAACGCCAATCTCGAGACGATCACCGCGGTCGTCATCGGCGGAACCAGTTTGTTCGGCGGTCGCGGTGGCGTCGGCGGCACATTGGTGGGCATGCTGATCGTCGCCGTTCTCCGCAACGGCCTCACGCAGGCCGGCGTCGACAGCCTCTACCAGAACATCGCCACCGGAATCCTCGTGATCGTCGCGGTCGCGGTGGATCAATTCGCGCGTAGGAGGTCACAATGACCGGAGCGCCCGTTCTCGAAGCGCGCGGACTTGTCAAGAAGTACGGCAGCGTCACCGCGATCAACGGCGCCGACTTCGAGCTCCGCGCGGGCGAGGTTCTCGCGGTCATCGGTGACAACGGCGCCGGAAAGTCCAGCCTGATCAAGGCTTTGGCGGGCGCGATCGTTCCGGACGCGGGTGAGATCTTCATGAACGGCGAACCCGTGTCGTTCCGCAACACGCTCGACGCCCGGGCCGCCGGGATCGAGACGGTGTACCAGGACCTCGCGGTCGTCCCGGCCCTCGACATCGCCTCGAACCTCTATCTCGGCCGGGAGATCCGGCGAAAAGGCGTCGCGGGCAAGCTTTTCCGTCGGCTGGACATGCCCAGGATGCGCCAGGACGCCTCGCAACACCTCACGGACCTGAAGATCGGCATCAAGTCGGTCGGCCAGGCCGTGGAGACACTGTCGGGCGGGCAGCGGCAAGGCGTCGCGGTGGCGCGGGCCGCGGCGTTCGGCCGCGGCGTGATCATCATGGACGAGCCGACCGCGGCCCTCGGCGTGCGGGAATCCGGTCAGGTCATCGACCTGATCAAGTCGATTCGCGACCGCGGCATCCCGGTGGTGCTCATCAGCCACGACATGCCGCACGTGTTCGAGGTGTCCGACCGGATTCACATCCACCGGCTCGGGCAACGTGCGGGAGTGGTCGATCCGAAAAAGCGCTCGATGTCCGAGGTCGTCGCGCTCATGACCGGTGCAGAGGAGCCGACTGATGAGGAACGCGCCGGTCTCTGAGAGAACCCCCGTCGGGGTCTTCGTCGGCTTGGCGACCCTCGACGTGATTCACCGCATCGCGAAACCACCTGCAGTGAACGAGAAGATCACGTCGACCGCTCAGTTCGTCGCCGCGGGCGGGCCAGCCGCTATCGCGGCCGTCACCTTCGCAGCGCTGGGTGGCAACGCGATCCTCGTGACCGCCCTTGGCGACGATCCGGTAGCAGGGTTGGTCCGCGCCGACCTTGCTGCGTATCGCGTCAGCGTTGTCGACGCGGCCGCAGGGACGAGCCGAGCGGTGCCCGTCTCCGCCGTGTCGGTCGTCGAATCGACCGGTGACCGATCTGTCGTCTCGCTCGACGCCGTGGGCTCCGACGCGTCGCCCCCGACGAACATTGCTGATCTCGTGGCCGGTGCCGACGTGGTGCTCGTCGACGGGCACCACCCATTGATCGCCCGTGCTGCCGTTCGACATGCCGCAGCACGCGGGACCACACTCGTCGTCGACGCCGGCCGATGGAAACCCGTGATGGCCGACATCGTTGCGCACGCGACGGACATGGTGTGCTCCCACGACTTCCGAACGCCGGGCGCCGACACCCCGGAGTCCACCGCCGCGACGCTGGTCGGCAGCGGTGTGCGCACCGTCGTCACCACGCACGGCGGCGATCCCGTCCAGTGGTGGTCGGATGGCGAGTCCGGATCCGTGCCGGTGCAACCGGTGGCGGTGGTCGACACACTGGGCGCCGGCGATGTCTTCCACGGCGCATATTCCTACTACTCGACCCAGGCCGACAGCGGTGTTGCCGAGCGCATCGATCGCTCGGCTCGCGTTGCAGCACTACGGTGTTCGGTGGTCGGCCCGCGGGCGTGGCTGAGCAAACTCCCTAGTGAACAGACTCGGAAGCGAGAACGGTGACCATCGACCAGGATGTGCAGGATGTCACACTCGACCAGCTCGTCGAGTGGGCAAAGGCGCTTGTCGTTCCCGGCGAACGCCGCATCCTCGGTCTCACCGGTGCTCCTGCAGCCGGGAAATCGACCGTCGCAGAGCACCTCGTCACAGCCCTTGGTCCGGACGTTGCCGTGCTCGTCCCGATGGACGGCTTTCATCTGGCCAACGAAGTACTGCTCGACCTGGGGCGCCGGCACCGCAAGGGCGCGCATGACACATTCGACGACGGTGGGTATGCACGGTTGATCGCGACACTTCGGGCGCAGCGCGTGGACAACCCGGTCGTGTACGCACCGCGGTTCCGACGCGAGATCGAAGAGTCGATCGCCTCCTCGATTCCCGTCCCTGCCACGGTGCCGCTGGTCGTCACCGAGGGCAACTACCTCCTCCTGGAGTGCGACGCGTGGCCTACAGCGAGGGCCTCTATCGACGAAGTCTGGTTCCTGGCCCTCGACACCGAAGTTCGCCATACTCGGTTGCTGCGCCGCCACGAGGCGTACGGGAAGTCCCCGGAGGACGCGGCGCGCTGGGCTCTCGGACCCGACGAGCGCAATGCCCAGTTGATCGAGTCGACCGCGTGTCGCGCGGACCGGATCGTGCGTCTCCCGTGACCACGATGGGCGATGTCGCCCGGATCGCGGGCGTCTCTGCATCCACGGTCTCGCACGTGCTCAATGGCACGCGCAAGGTCAACACAGCTACACGCTTACGCGTCGAAGCGGCCATCGAGGCGACCGGTTACCGGCGCAACGTCGTCGCGCGTTCGCTCGCGGCCGGTCGCACGCACACGGTCGGGCTCTCGATCTCCGCGTTGACGAACCCATATTTCGGGAATCTGGTTCACGCCGTGGAACGGGCCCTGTCGGACGCCGGTTATGTGCTGGTCGTGGGAGATTCCCATGACGAAGTGGAGTCGGAGAAGCGCGTGATCGACTCGCTTCTGGACCGCAAGGTCGACGGAATGATTGTGGCACCTGCGGCCGGGTCAGAGCGGATCACTCTCCCCGAAATCACCCGCACGGGAACGCCGCTGGTTCTGATCGATCGCCGCGCCGACATCGAGTGCGACCAGGTCGGCTCGGAGAACTTCCTCTCGGCACGGTCGTTGACCGAGCACCTGCTCGACCTCGGTCACCGTCGGATCGCAGTCGTCCGCGGCCGTCCCGGGATTTCCTCCACCACCGAGCGATTCGACGGTTACCTCGCAGCGCTCGCGGATCGCGGTATCGTGGTCGACGCCGATTTGATCCTCGATGGTGACTCCAATATGGACGTGGCGGAACGCCAAGTGCGCGCATTGATGTCGGGTGAGGACCGGCCCACCGCACTAGTGTCGATGAACAACGCCATGACTATCGGAACGCTCAAAGCCATTCGTAGTCTTGGCTTGTCGGTTCCCGGTGACGTGGCGTTCGTCTGCTACGACGACTTCGAATGGTCGGATCTCTTCGAACCCAAGCTCACTGCGGCAGCGCAGGATGTCGAAACGATCGGCGCCACTGCAGTCCGATTGCTACTGGTCCGCGTTGAGGGACATGATGGGCCGCCGCAACATATTCAGGTCCCAACGACCTTCCATCACCGCAATTCGTGCGGATGCCCCTAACCCGCCCCGCGCCGCGCCTTCAGCCCTGTTTGCTCGGCGGAATCTCATTCCTAATGGCGGCTCGGCGGCGGAAGTCGCATCGAAATGGCGGATGGTTGCGGATGCACCCCTGATGGACGCGCCTTAATGCAGACCAATGCGCCCAGTGCCAGCAGGTATCCCTCAACGACCCACTGCTGCCGGCCCATTCCCGCGTGCGGCGGCGGGCGGCGCCAAGTTAACCACCGTGCTGTGTCGTTGTTGATGACTTGCATGACGAACTCACGAAAGCGTCCCCTTCTGGGTTTCCTTTTTGTCACCAGCGCGAGTGAGTATGCATGACAACGTGTTTCGTCGGCGCAGCACCCAGCAATCGATCACTTCGGCACGATGGCGATGGCTTCAATTTCCACCCGTAGGTTGGGCCACACCAGCCCGTCGATGATGCTGAACATGGCGGCGGGTTGGTGGGTGATCACCGACCTGCTCACCGACAGGTAGGCGGGCAGATGGTCACGGCTGGTGAGCCACTGGCGCATGTAGACGATGTCGGTGAGTTTTGCGCCGGCCGCCTCCAGTGCGGCTTCGACGTTGGCCCAGCACTGTCGTGCTTCGTCAGTGAAGTCCTCCGGCGGACTGCCGTCTTCGCGCAACCCGGGCGTTCCTGAGACGAAAATTTGTGTGCCGCCGCTGGATAGGGCCACTGCGTCGGCATAGCTGCCGATGTGCCTCGCTACTCCGGTGTAGATCGGGCTGAAGGTGGTCATCTTCGGACTCCTAACATGTGAGATTTCTATTCGCCCAGCGGACAGAGGCCCTTTGAGGGCCGATAATCCAACGGTGAAGGTATCTAGGGGGTTTCGCTTCGTATCCGTCCGCACCCATGTTCCGGGTCCTCAGTAATGGCAAGTTCGGACTCCTCGGCAAGCAGCAGATCTTAAACCTATTGATCCTCGACGAGCGCGACCGCGAGGCCTGCCGATGCAAGCTTGCGCACGGTGGCCACACCGCCCACCCCGCCGCCTACGACGACCACGTCGAAGTTTTCGACAGTCACAGCCGGGCTCCCTTCCGGTGGTCTGTTGCGTGGTGGTATTCGATTGCAAGTCAGGACATTTACGGGCCTAAGCGCACAGCGGCGCGCGGACACAGGTCTCCGGCGTTTCAGCACGCCGCTGTGCTGGGGTCCGTATCAGGTTCGCGCCTGGAGGGGTGAGCGGTCATCGCCCTGAGTACATGTTCACCCGGGTGATGCTGAATGTGTTCGTCTGCGGGGAAGGGTGTGGAGCACGGCGGGTTAGCGCAAGCCGAGTTTCCCTGCTCGCGTGACCGCTGCAGTGCGGCTGTCAACGCCCAGTTTGCGGGTACACGGCGCGTTGATGGGTTTTCACGGTGTGCGCTCGACGCCTACATCAAAATCATCGGCTAGACGACAAATCACGTCAGCTGCGTTTGAGACGCGAAGACTTACGACAGCAACCGAGGCGCGCTCACGCCTGGCGCTGGCCGCCTTCCAAGGCCTCATCATCGAATACTTCACCGCTGTGGATCCGGCATTCGTCGATGACACTATCACTCGGTCCGTCGACGAGTTCCTCTTGGCCCCATGGGAATAGCGTCTCTAGGTCGGTTTCGGCGCGGATAAGCTCATTTCGCCTCCAGAGATGTTCTGGCGGGAGCCTAATCCGCCAGCCGCGGGGACCGGCACTGAACGCGACATCGGAAGCTGCTAATCCTGTACGCACCAGTCACCGAGACTGTCGGTGACCGCAATCACAATCGCCGCGCTGGATTCTTTCGAGCCATGGCCGGCTTCATGCGGGAAGTGGCCCCAAGTCGCGTCGGTGAGGTGGCCCACGATGCCCACCGGATACGAACTAGCGTTGAATAGCTGCCTGCTGCAGCAGGTTTCACTAAAAGCATTCTTCTTTGACGCGGAGGCAGTGATCATTGAGTGACTTCTCTGAGAGTCGTAAGCCAGTGCCGACTCCGGTGTCGTCGCAGCCCACGTTCGCCCACGTGCCCGAAGCCGCTCAGTCGTGGCGCCTCGGGCGACGCGAGGACGCTCGGTTGATCACAGGGGCGGGACGCTACGTCGGAGACCTCGACGTCCCCGATTGCCTCGAGGTTGCATTCGTGCGCAGCACGGTCGCACACGGACGGCTGGTCGGCGTCGACACGAGCGCAGCGGCCAAGGTCGACGGCGTGGTAGCGGCGTGGAGCGCAGCCGACCTGGGTGACGAGATGCCGTTCGTGCCGTTGTTCGGTTCCACGTCGGGTCCCGGCGACCGACCATGCCCCGTCCTCGCGGTGGATCGTGTCCGGTACGTCGGGGAGCCGGTTGCCGTGGTGGTCGGCGACGATCGCTATGTCGCCGAGGACGGCGCGGGCGCCGTGCGTGTCGACATCGACCCGTTGCACACGCTTGTGGACCCCGGGGAGGCCGCCGCGTCGTCCACGTGGCTCTTCGACGGGAAGGACAACGTCGCGGGCGAGATGGATTTCGGGGAGCGCATCCCCGACGAGGTCTGGCGGCGGGCCGCGGTCGTGGTCGAAGGCGCGTACCGGCAACCGCGGATCGCGCCTACTTCGATGGAGCCCCGGTCGATCCTGGCGGTGCCGGAGGCGGATGGGCGGCTGACGGTCTGGGTCTCACACCAGGCACCCAACCGGCTGCGTGCCGATCTGACCGCTGCATTGGGTTTGGACCCCGAACACATCAGGGTGCGGGTCGGTGACGTCGGCGGTGCCTTCGGCGCCAAGAACGGTGCCTTCCCCGAGTACCTGGTGGTCGTCCGCCTGGCGCTGGAGTTGTGCCGCCCGGTGCGTTGGCTCGAGGACCGCTTCGAGGCATTGACCGCCGCTGTTCAAGGTCGTGGCCAGTATCAGCGGGTACGGATCGCCGCCGATGAGGACGGCCGAATGCTGGCGCTGGAGCTGGAGGTCGACGCCGACGTCGGGGCCTACCCGCTGGGCGCTTTCGTGGCGTCCGAGACGGGGCTCGCCGCGGGCGGTGTCTACCGGACCCCGAAGGTGCACGCCCACATCCGCACTATCGTCACCAACCTGCCCGTCACCACGTCCTACCGCGGTGCCGGGCGCCCCGAGCAGGCGTACGCCGTCGAGCGGACCATCGATCTGCTCGCCCGCCGGCTCGACATCGATCCGGCGGAATTGCGGCGGCGCAATTTCATTCCGCCAGAGGCGTTCCCGTACGAGTCACCGACCGGCAGGCGCTTCGACACCGGGCAGTACGAGCTGGCCCTGGACAAGGCGCTGGAGCTGGTCGACTACCCGTACTGGCGCAAGGAACAGCAGCGCCGTCGGCGCTCCGGCAACGAGCGGCCGATCGGCATCGGGATCTGCTGTTTCGTCGAGCGATCTGGAATCGAACAGAAGGACAGGGCCAACGAGTGGGCGGCCCTCGACGTCGCTCCCGACGGAAGCGTCACCGCGCGTGTGGGCACCTGCTCCTCGGGTCAAGGCCACGAAACCGTTTTTCCTGAGCTCGTTGCCCGCACCCTCGGCATCCCTGCCGATCACGTCTCGCTCATCGAGGGCGACACCGACGAGGTGGCGCAGGGCATCGGCACGTTCGGGAGCCGGTCGATGCAGGTGGGAGGCTCGGCATTGCACCGAGCGGCGCTGGAGCTGATCGAGGAGGCGAAGCGGCGCGCCGCTCTACTGGCCGGCGCGCAGGCCGCGTACGCGCACGGCACCGTCAACGCCGGCAAGCACAGCTGGACGCTGGGCGAACTCGCCGCGGCCACGCCGCAACCATTGCGGATCGAGGGCGTCTACGACACCCCGGCCGCGTTCCCTTTCGGCACGTACGTGGCCGTCGTCGAGGTGGAGCGGGAGCTGGGCAATGTGCGCGTGCTGCGCCTCGTCGCGGTCGACGACTGCGGCGTGGCGGTCAACCGCGAGATCGTGGAGGACCAGGTGCGCGGCTCCGTCATGCAGGGGATCGGACAGGCGCTGTATGAGGCGATGCCCTACGACGACGAGGGACGTCCGCTGGCCGAAAGCCTGCTCGGCTACTCGCTGCCGACGATCGGCGAGCTGCCGCCGCTGGTCCTCGGCGCGACCGTCACTCCGAACCCGAACACCGCGCTGGGCGCGAAGGGCGCGGGCGAAGCCGGGTGCATCGGCACCCCGCCCGCGATCGTCAACGCCGTCATCGACGCCCTCGGGCCGATGGCCACGGGCACCGGTGCGGCGGGCACGGACATCGGCGGCGTGCAGCTGCCGCTTATCCCGGAGGTGTGTTGGCCGGCGGCCGACCGGCAGGGGGTTGGCGTGCGATGAAACCGGCACCCTTCGACTATGTGGCTCCGAAGGAGCTTGCCGACGCTGTCGCCCGGCTGGCCGAGCAGCCGGAGACGACCAATGTGCTGGCCGGCGGCCAGAGCCTCCTGGTCGATATGCATTTCCGCTTGCAACGCCCTGCGCTGCTGGTCGACATCAACAACGTGCGCGCGCTGGACGCGATCACCGTGGACGGTGACGCGCTGCGCGTCGGCGCCCTGGCCCGGCATCGTGCCTTCGAGACGCCAAGCGTGGCACCAGGGGCGCTGGGCCGACTGCTGAGTCGCATCAGCCCGTTCATCGCGCATCCGCCGATCCGCGCGCGGGGGACCATGGCCGGCAGCCTGGTCTTCGCGTATCCCGGGGGTGAGTGGTGCGCTATGGCGGTCGCCCTCGACGCCGCGATCGAGTTGACCGGGCCGACGGGCTGCCGCACAGTAACCGCCGGCGACTTCTTCTTCGGCCCGGCGGAGGACAGCGGCCCAGTGCCCCCCGGCGGCTTCTTGTACATCGGACAGAAGAAGACCGCGCGGCAGCCGGACGAGATCCTGACGTCGGTGCGGCTGCCGCTGCTCCCGTGGCCCGACGCCGAGGCGGACGCGGTGGGCGTCGGCTTCTGCGAGCAGCGCCGCGGAAAGACGGGCTTCGCGCAGGTCTGCGCCGTCGCGGTGCTAACCCTGCGCAACGGTGTGATCAGCGGTGCCCGGCTCGGGTTGGGCAACGCAGCGGACCGACCGCTGCGCGCGCACGACGCGGAGGCTTATCTGCTCGGCCGCGAGCCCGTGCAGCGGGTCTTCGAACGGGCCGCCGAACTCGCTATGGCTGCCGCCATTCCGGTCGCCGAGCCTTACGCCGGCGTGGAGTACAAGCGGCACGTCGTCGGTGTGCTCGTCCGGCGCGCCCTGAAGGAGGCCCATGAGGATAGCGAGGAGAGGACAAGACGATGAGGGGAGGCACTCCGATACGCCTCACGGTCAACGAGAAGGCGTACGACGCGACGGTGGAGCCGCGTCGCCTCCTCGCCGACGTGCTGCGCGACGACTGCGGCCTGACGGGTACCAAGCTCGGTTGCGAACAGGGCGTCTGTGGCGCGTGCACCGTTTTGGTGGACGGCGAGGGGGTGCGCTCCTGCCTGATGTTGGCGGTGCAGTGTGCCGGCCGTGACATCCGGACGATCGAGGGACTCGCGGCGGACGGCCGATTGCACCGGTTCCAGGAGGCGATCTCCGCCGAGCACGGGCTGCAGTGCGGCTTCTGCACGGCCGGTTTCGTGATGCTCGTGGTCGGCGCCCTCGACCAGGATCCGACCATCGCCGAGGATCCCGAGCGCCTGGACGCCCTGCTGAGCTCGAACCTGTGCCGTTGCACCGGTTACGAGGGCATCCGCCGTGCCGTGCTGCGTGCGTACGGAAGGGACCGAACGCACAGCGAGGAGGCTGCCGGCGATCGGTAGGACACATCACACGCCGCAACACATTCATGACTCGGTAAGAGGTATCGACCGCCTCGGCACTAGGGCGAGATGAACGTCGTTCGTTTCCTCGTTGCTCGGCTTGGTCGATGCCACCGAGAGAGCCGTCGGCTTGGTTCCTGTTGACGTAGCGAGTTCTTCGCCGACTCAACCGGCTGTTGCAGATTGGAATGGCGCACCGGAGCCGGAGGTTGTGGGGCTGTGTAGGTGGTGGCGACCACAGGACTTATTGACAGGTCGCCTAGATCACTGCTTCACTGGCTTGTCCAGTGATCCACTAGGTCACCACCCACGCGGTGCCGCTTGCGCCACCAGAATCGAGGACCGCAATGACGATCAGTCAGGACCCGACGCATTCGGTGAACGCTTCCCCCAGCACACGCGAAGACGAACCGGCACGGTTGACGAAAACGCAGCGCCGAGCGTTCTGGGGTTCCTTCGGCGGCTGGGCGATGGACGGCTTCAACTGGACCGTGTTCGGACTCGTGTTGGCACCGACCATGGTGGCGTTGCTGCCGCGCGAGGGCATCGAGCCCACCGCAGCCAACATCGGTTGGTACGGCCAGCTCAGCGCGGCGGTCTTCCTGCTTGGCTGGGGCTGCTCTGCGATCTGGGGACCCATCGCCGACCGCTTCGGACGGATGCCGGCCATGACGGCCTCGATCATGCTCTACGGCATCTTCACCGCACTGGCCGGCGCGGCGACCAACGTCTGGGAATGGAATGCGTTCCGGTTCATCGCCGCCATCGGTATCGGCGGTGAATGGGCCATGGCGGGCACCCTGCTGTCCGAGATCCTGCCCGAGCGGGTGCGCGCCCGATTCGGCGGCGCCATGCACTCCGCCGCCTACTTCGGCGTCCTCGCCGTGTCCGCGCTCTACCTGGTGGCCGGCCCGCAACTCGGCTGGCGTGGCATGTTCCTCATCGGCGGCATCCCGGCCTTGGCCGTGTTCCTCATCCGCCGCGCCACCCCCGAACCGGAGCGTTGGCAGCAGCACTCCGGCGAGGTACGCCAGCAGTCCTTCTGGCAGCCCGTCGTCGACGTGCTGAGCCCGCCCTACCGAGGCCGCACCGTGGGCAATCTGCTGCTGCTCTCGGTGTGTGTGATCGGGTTGTGGGCCGGCTCGACGTATGTTCCGACCGCCATGACCACGCTGGCCGAGCACGCCGGGTACAGCCACGACGGCACAGTGCGCCTCGCCGGGCTGTCGGCGATGACGGTCGCGGTCTTCACCATCGTCGGCTGCTTCCTCGTTCCGCCGCTGGCCGACCGGTTCGGACGGCGCCGCACGCTCGCGGCGCTGTTCGGGCTGCTGGCAGTCGGGGCGATCGGCACCTACGGGGTGGGCTACCCGCTGCAGTCCATCGGCGTGACCTTCGCGTTCCTCCCGGTCCTCGGCCTCGCCGGCGCCAACTTCGCGGTCTTCACCATCTGGCTGCCCGAGCAGTACCCCACCCGTATGCGCGCGACGGCGTTCGCCTTCACCACCACCCTCTCCCGGTGGGTCGCCGCCGTCGGCACGTTCCTCATCGGCTACGGCATCCACGCCACCGGAGGGCTGGCCATCCCGATCAGCCTCACGGCGGTGGTGTTCGTGCTCGGAATCGGCCTGGTTCGACTGGCGCCCGAAACCAAGGGCCAGGTCCTCCCGGACTGAATACGCCCATCCCTTCGAAAACCTATCGACACATCGGCATTGCACACCGGGACGACTGACGTGGTGCCGGCGCCTGACGTGGTGCCGGTGCTTGACGCGGCGCCGGCGCCTGACGCGGCGCGGGTGCCTGACGCGGCGCGGGAGCAGCCCGTGGTGCGGGCGCCTGACGCGGCGCTGGCGCTTGACGTGGTGCGGGCGCCTCGCGCTCGGGCGGTGCTTGCCGGGCAGGCCGATCCGGAGCCTCTTCCCGCGGCGCAGGCGCTTGTTGCACGGGAGTGTGCCGGGCTGGCGCTTCGGGAGGCGGGGCGTCATGCACCGGTGATTCCGGTGCGGTCCGTTGCTGCGGTGGCTCTTGCCGATCCGGCGCCGCGGCGCGGTCGCGCGGTTCCGGTTGCGGCGACTGCTGATCCGGATTCGTCTGCGGCACAGGGTGTTCCCGCGGAGTAGCCGCCTCGGGGTTGGGTTGGGGCCGGGAATCGCCCGGCGGCACCGCCCCATCGTTCGGCGGGCCAGTCCTACCGGGAGACCTCGCCTGATCCGGTGTGCGCACCGGCTGCCTGACCTTCGGCGGTGTATATGCGGGCACCGGCGACAGCTTGGGTGCACTGAACCCCTGCGACACCTTCGACGGCGGCGCAGTCGGCGCGGGTGCCGTCAAAGCCGGTGGCGCGAAGGCAGTTTGGCGGTTCGCCCCCGGCGCTGCAGGGCGCTTGCCTGGCACCGACGTCGGCGGAGACCCGATGGAGACCGTGGTCCGTGGGTTGAGTTCTCGGCTGAAGTCATACACCGATTTGTTGGCCAGATCATTCATCAGTGACCCGGAGTTGTTCGCCGCCTTGTCCGTCGAGATGAACTGTGTCAGCGAGGCTTTCAAGTTCACCACCGGTTCGGACACGCGCGCGTTGACGGTGGTGGTGGCCAGCGGCGCCCAGTCCCGCTTGACCGGATTGTGCCAATCCCGATTCATGTTCCAGTTCTGATACTGATCCGGATTGAATCCCCGCGCGTGATCCCACTGCGTACGGCGATACACCGGGTCGTTGTTCCGGAACTTCCACTGGTAGTACTGCTCGTACGGGTGGTGTCGGTTGTACCAGCCCTGATTGCGCGGATCCCCGGGGTGATCGCGGCGTTGGCCCCATTCGTTGCGGCCGTCGCGGTCCCAGCCATGGCGGTCATAGCCTGCCCAGTTGTAGCCCGCCCAGTTGTAGCCCCAGCGGTCATAACCCCACCGGTCAAAACCCCAGCGGTCGAAGCCCCACCGGTCGAAGCCAAGGAAGTCGTAGCCGTACTCGTTGTAGCCGCTGAGGTCGTAGTTGTACCAGTCGACGGGGTCGTAGCCGTAGAGCTGTCCCCATGACGGATCGTAATAGCCCAGGTCCTCGAGGTCCGGTGTCAGCGGCGGATCGTACGGCTGCGGCCAGTCGGCCTCCGGCGCATCCGGAACATCGGGCGGCGGTGCGGTCGCGGACTCGTCGGTGATCGGATATCCCCAGGAGGGTGCCGCATCCGTCGAGTCGGGTGGAGGGCTGCCCGGGTCGGCAACCGGCGGCGCGGCAGGAGGCGGCGCAGGCAGCGGGGGCAGTTGCTGCACCGAGTCGGGCGTGTACTGCAGAAGTTGTTGTGTCAGCTGCAAATACAGGTTCTGCAGGTTCGTCCGCTCCGGCGACGGCGACAGGTAGTCCAAGTCCTGTCCGGCCTGATTGAGCGACGTACGCGCATCGGTCAACTCATCAGGCGTGGGCTGCTGGCCGCTGCCGAGGATGTCCTGTGCCTTCTTCAGATCGCCGACCACCGCGGCCAGCGCCACATCCTGGGCGTGCTCGGGAAAGACGGCCTTCTCCGCTCCCCACAGAGCGCCTCCCGGCGAGGTCTCGTACGTTGCGCCAAGCACGCCTGCGACGAGGGCCACAGCCAGTCCGACGGCGACTGCGATCCTGACCCGACGTGACCGCGGTATCAACCTGCGCCATCGTGACGGAGGCGCAACCGACGGCACGTGGTGTTCGCGGGCGGGTGGGGGACTGAGAGTCGTCATGCCGACCTCCTCGACGACCTACGCACGAAGACTACTAAGCACAACTAAAATCTACGTATTCCCGATGCGCTCACCCACCCGGCGCGCGCGACTCATCACCAAGCCACAGGTCGCGCATAGCCACACACAGAAACCAGCCGAAATCGCCTCCGCTATCGCCCCTTTGGTAGTCATGTGAGTAATTCGCTAACGCCGGACCTGCCGCCGTCGATAACCAAGGCATGACCCCGTTCCGTGCCGTCGGCGTGTTCGCCGGGGCGGTCGTTGCGCCATGGTGGTGGCTGTCGACGGCCCATGCTGAAGCGTTCGCCCAACTGGATCCGGTTCCGGTGGTGGCCTCCCCGACGTGTGCCGGCAACGTCAGCGCCGAGGCGCAGGTGACGCCAGTGCAGGTGGGCGATCGTGTCGGGAACGGCGTGCGCGTCGCGATCCACTACGACGCCGGCAGCTATGACGGTTCCTGTGCACTCACCGTGACCGCGGCCTGGACGAACCTCGACACCGGCGCCTCAGGGAGCAAAGACATCACCGCGGTGTCGACGATCGACGGGCACTACGGTTTCGTCGGCTACGCCAACACCACGTTCGACACCGGAAGCGGCACAGTCGTCGTCACGCTCAGTTCACACCCAGGCGCCGAACTCCACATCACCCCGTGACCGCCGGAAAACACGGGCGTCAGCGTCGTAGGTAACAATTCGAAACCTGTTGTGTTGCAGGTTGACCCGGCGGGCCGTACGGGCCCACCGAGGACACTATCTTCACCTGGTGCACCGGCGAACTGCTCTCAAGCTCCCGCTGTACCTCGCGGCAGCTGCGACATTGAGCAAAGTTCCGCTGGCATCCGGTGACACGGGCCGTTGGCCGGCCGACCGCGCCAACGCCTGGTACGCGAAGCAGGGCTGGCTGCTCGGCGCCAACTACGTCACCTCGAACGCCGTCAATCAGTTCGAGATGTTCCAGCCGGACACCTACGACCCGCGCCGCATCGCCGGCGAACTCAGTGTCGCGCAGCGCATCGGGATGAACACCATGCGGGTATTTCTGCACGACCAGCTGTGGGCCGCAGACCAGGCCGGCTTCAGCCGCCGTCTCAGCGACTTTGTCAGCATCGCGGCCAGCCGCAACATCAAGCCGCTGTTCGTCCTGTTCGACTCCTGCTGGGACCCGCTCCCACGAGCGGGCCGCCAACGCCCGCCGATCAAAGGCGTGCACAACTCCGGGTGGGTGCAGAGCCCGGGTGCCTACCGCCTGCAGGACCCGGCCTACACACCCGTACTGCAGAGCTACGTCACGGGCGTGGTGGGCCTGTTCCGCAACGATCCCCGCGTGCTCGGTTGGGACGTGTGGAATGAGCCGGACAACCCGTCTGCCGATTATCGCAAGGTCGAAGACCCGGACAAACAACAACTGGTCGCCGCATTTCTGCCACACGTATTTCAGTGGGCACGCGCCGTCAACCCGATCCAGCCGCTGACAAGCGGTGTGTGGCAAGGGCATTGGCGTGACCCGGGCAGCCGCACCGCGGTCTGCAGTGTGCAGCTCGAGCAGTCGGACATCATCAGCTTCCACAACTACGGGAATCCAAACGAATTCGAGGCCCGCATCGACGAACTCGCTCCGCTTGGCCGCCCGATTTTGTGCACCGAGTATCTGGCGCGCAGCCTCGGCAGCACTGTGGAGGGGATCCTGCCCGTCGCGAAGCGACGCAATGTCGGTGCATACAACTGGGGCTTCGTCGCGGGCCGGACGCAGACGTACCTGCCGTGGGATTCCTGGAAGCATCCCTACACCACGATGCCCAAGACATGGTTCAGCGATCTGATCCACCCCAGCGGAGCGGCCCACGACGACAGCGAGATTCGCCTCATCCAAAAGCTCGCCAGCCAACGCGCCTAGCGACGTCCGCATTTGAGGGATTTGAGGCTGAAACAAGGCGGCGCTGCGCACCCCCGTGGCCGCAGCATTGATGGCATGTCCGAAGTAATCGCAGGGGTGCAAGTACCCGAAACGGCGGCGGTTGCCGAGTCGACTCGTATCGCATCGGAGATGACCAGCCCGCTCCTCTACCACCATTCGCGCAGAGTGTTCCTCTTCGGCCGGCTTCACGCCCGCCGGTTGGGTCTCGAACCTGATCCCGAACTCCAGTACGTGGCCGCGATGTTCCACGACACCGGTCTGGTGACACCGTTCTCCGCCGCCGAACAGCGTTTCGAGGTCGACGGTGCCGACCACGGACGCAAGTTCCTGCTCGACCGCGGCTTCTCGACCGGGGCGGCGGACACCGTCTGGGCGGCCATCGCGCTGCACACGACACCCGGCATCCCGGATCGGATGGGCCCCGAAATCGCCGCCACCTACCTCGGCGTGCTGACCGACGTGATCGGCTACGGCCTCGACGACCTCAACGCCGACGAAGTCGACGAAATACTGGCCATCCATCCGCGCGGTGACTTCAAAACCGCGTTCCTGCAGGCGTATTTCGACGGGTTCAAGCACCGCCCGGAAACCACGAACGGCACCGTCAACGCCGACGTTGTCGAACACTTCATGCCCAACTACCGGCGCACCACTACCGTCGAGCGCATGCTCGGGGCGCCCTGGCCGAGCTGATCACCACAATGAACGTCACGGGTGGGCAGCGTCTGAACAGGGGCGCAGCGTTGGCCGTACTGGTGTTCGCCAACGTGCTGCTCATGGCATCCACCAGCGCTCCGTCCCCGATATATCCGATTTACGTTGAGCGATGGGGTTTTTCAGTCACGACGCTGACCGTGATATTCGCCGTGTATGTGGCCGGGTTACTTCTCGCACTTCTGACAGTCGGCTCGCTGAGCGACCACTTCGGTCGCCGCCCGGTGCTGATCGGCTCCCTCTTGGTCGCCGCCGCCGGGACGGAGATCTTCTGGGCCGCCCAAGGCGTCGTATCGCTGGTACTCGCCCGCGTGGTGCAGGGCATCGCCATCGGCACGGCGACCGGTGCTCTGGCAGCCGGGCTGGTCGAGTTCTCCCCGAGAGGTCGCGAGCACATCGGACCGACGTTGACCGCCGTCGGAACAAGCTTCGGCCTGGCGGTGGGTGGCGGCCTCGCAGGTCTGCTCGTTCAGATAGCGCCTCGTCCGGATGCGGTTATTTTTCCAGCGCTCACATTGGCGTTCCTCGCGTTGGCGGGACTGATCTTCGCACTTCCCGAAAGCGCTGTTCGGCGCCCCGGCGGACGCGCTTCGATGCGCCCGCGGATCCGGGTACCTCAGTCATCGCGACCACAGTTCTTGGCTGCGGTTCCCGCCATCGTGGCTGGGTGGGCGATCACCGGATACTTCCTCGCACTCGCACCATCGGTGATCAAAACCGTGCTGCACGTGAAGTTCGGCGCCGCAGGCGGTCTCAGTATCACCGTGCTGTACCTCGCCAACACCATTGGCGGACTGTGGGCGGCTCGGCGCCCGGCGCGTGGCGCCACCTTCGTCGGTGCCGCCCTGTTGTCTGTCGGCGCGGTGGGCCTGGCGGTCGCCCTGATTCTCCTGTCCCCGGTGGTCTTCCTCGCCGGGTCGGTCATATCCGGCCTCGGCGTCGGAATGACTTTCAACGGCACCTTCCGCGACATCAGCGAGGCCGCCCCCGCGACGTCGCGATCACAGGTCTTCTCCGCAGCCTTCGTGGTCAGCTACGCGGCGTTGGGCCTGCCGTCCCTGGCGGCGGGACTGGTGGCTCCGTTATGGGGACTGAAAACGACGGGCTACCTCTACGCGGCGTTCGTCGCAGCCGTGTCCGTCGCCGCCACGCTCGATGCCGCTCGGCGCCGCCGCACTGCTGCACCCAAACCGCATGCCCCCGCACAACACCTTCGACAACCCGTATGAAAGGACGCGATATGAAAGCCATCACGGTGCACGACCGTGACGCCGGTGTCGCCGGCCTCACGCTGACCGACATCCCGCACCCCCACGCCGCCGAGAACGACGTGATCGTGCGTGTTCACGCCGCCGGATTCACGCCGGGCGAGCTGGATTGGCCCGCCACCTGGACCGACCGGGCGGGCCGCGACCGCACGCCGTCTGTGCCGGGGCATGAACTGTCCGGCATCGTCGTCGAATTGGGTTACGGCACTACGGGTCTCAGCATCGGCCAACGGGTGTTCGGCTTCGCCGACTGGTGCCGCGACGGCTCACTGGCTGAATACACCGCCGTGGAAGCGCGCAACCTCGCCCCGCTGCCGGCCGACATCGGCTTCACAGAAGCTGCGGCACTGCCGATCTCGGGGCTGACCGCGTGGCAGGGCCTGTTCGTCCACGCCGACCTCACCGCGGGCCAAACCGTACTGATCCACGGCGCAGCAGGCGGAGTGGGATCGGTCGCCGTACAGCTTGCCCTCGAAGTAGGGGCGAGGGTGATCGGTAGCGGACGGACCAAGGACCGCGACGTGGTTCTCGGGCTGGGCGCGCACGCGTTCCTGGACTTGGAAGAAGAAGACGCACTCGACAGCGTCGGGGAGGTCGACGTGGTCTTCGACGTCCTCGGGGGCGATGTTCTCGAGCGCTCTGCTGCACTGGTCCGAGCGGGCGGCACCCTGGTGAGCATTGCCATGCCACCGAAGGCGCAACCCAAGGACGGCCGCGCCGTGTTCTTCGTCGTCGAACCCGACCGCACCCAGCTCGTCGACCTCGCCCAGCGGGTGCGCGCCGGGCGTCTCCGGCTTCTCGTCGGCGACTTGCGACCACTCGACGAGGCCGTCGACATCTTCACCAGCGGGCGACGCGCGCCCGGCAAGACGATCATCGAGGTGACGAAATGACCAGAAACCGATTCACTACCGGCCTGCTGACCACGGCGATCGCGGGCCTGATCGTCGGCTGCGGCACGTCCGCGGCCGACCCGAAGCCTTCGTCAGAGACCCTGATGCCGTTGCTCACCCAGGAGCTGCCGAATATCCCTGGCAAGACCTTGACATCGGCGATCGTCACATTTCCGCCCGGCGCCCGTGCGATGCCCCACCGGCACGGCGACGCATTTGTCTATGCGTATGTGCTCGAAGGTGAGGTGAGCAGTCAGATCGAGGGCGAGCCCGCGCAGGTGTATCACCAAGGCAACAACTGGTCCGAGCCGCCAGGCGCGCACCACGTGGTGACGCAGAACGACAGTCAAACCGAGCCGGCGCGGCTGCTGGTGGTTTTCGTCGCCGACACCGGCGCCCAGCTCAAGGTGGACGACTAACCCTGCTAACCGTCGGCGGCGCGGCGAGCCGTGCTGAACCGGCGTTGGTAGGCCGCGGGACTGATGCCCAGCTTCCTCGCGAATACCCGTCGCATGCTCTCGTAGCTCGGGAACCCGGCCAGGGCCGCGGCTTCCGTCGCGTTGTGCCGTTGGTCGAGCAGCGCCCTGGCCATGTCGAAGCGGATGTCCTCCACGTACCGCGCCGGTGTGGTCGACAGTTCCTCGCTGAAGAGCCGGGTGAGATGGCGGGTGCTCACGTTGAGATGGTTGGCGAGCGCACTGAGCGAGTGATCCCCATGCGGGTCCGCCGTCACCAAGTCGGTGATGGACCGCAACGCCGGAGACCGGGGCGGTGGACCTTGCAGCGGCGCGGAGAACTGCGACTGGCCGCCCGAGCGCTGCATGTACACCACTAGTGAGCGGGCCACATCGCGCGTCAACTCGGGCCCGTGGTCCTCTTCGACAAGCGCGAGGGCCAAGTCGATTCCGGCGGTCACACCGGCCGACGTGTAGGTGTCGCCGTCGCGGACGTAGATCGCGTCCGGTTGGACGCTGCACGTCGGGTAACGGGAGGCGAGTTGGTGGGCGACCTTCCAATGGGTGGTCGCCCGTTTGCCCGTCAGTAGACCCGCGGCAGCCAGGATGAACGCGCCCGTGCAGATCGACGCCACCCGACGCGCCCCGGCGGCCGGTACCCCGGCAGCGTCGGCGAGCGCAGGTGGCACAGGAGTCCGCGGGAACCGGTCGGACCCGGGCACCAGATAGGTATCCGATGCGGTGCCGTCGGAGACAGCACCATCGACGTCGACCTTGAACCCGAGATTCGATGCGACGGACGCACCGGTCGGCGACAGCAGCGCGATCTGGTAGTCGGCGCCGAACCGGTTCGCCTCTTTGAACACTTCCGCCGGACCGGCGACGTCCAACAGCGTCACGCCGTCGTAGACGAAGATCGCGACGCGGCGCACCGGCATGCACTGATTATCGCCCAATCTCGCGACGTGCCGGATCCGCTGGAAGAGCTACGGCGCACAGTGGCCGCTGATCATCAGCGGCATCCAGTCGGCGGCCAAAGACGCGCGCAATCGGGGTTGATGGCCCGCTCAACCGAACTCGAGCAGCGTGTAGGCGCCGCGGTACTGCTTGGTGAGCTTCAATTGCCAGAAGGCCGGAAACACGGTGTTGAAGAAGAATCCCCGACCCCTTGGCATGGGCAGGTCGTGTACGGCACGGATACCCGGCACGGTGTGCGCCAGCTTGGCCAGTTGGGCCGGCGTCAGGCTGAACGGCATCGGGGGCACGCGGTAGCGTCGCGTCGAGCGAATGCCTTTCGGCGCGAACTTCTTCACCAGCACCGGCGGCAGATCGAAGACCATCTGCCCGCCGGGAAACCGGTTGGCGCACGCGGCGATCAAGCCCATCGATTCCTCGGGTTGCAGATACATCAGCAGCCCCTCGGCGGTGATGAACACGCCGCGATCAGTTTCGATCGCGTCCATCCAGCTGTAATCCAAGGCGGATTGGGCGAGGTACTTGATCCGGCCAGAGGAGGGCAGCAACCGTTGGCGCAGCCGGATGACGGTTTCGAAGTCGATTGTGACCCAACTGAATTCGGCATCCGGAAGAGCGCTCTCCAGACGCCAGAAACTGGTCTGGAAGCCCTCCGCAAGAGCGACGACGGTCGCTGACGGGTGACGCGACAGGTACTGGAGTGCGGCGCGGTCGAAGGCCAGCGAGCGCAAAGCCATCTCCTGGCCCTTGCGGCCGAACTTGTCGAAGTCGAAGTCGATCGAACTGACAAGCCGGATCGCCATCGGGTCCTCGATGATCGCATCGGGCAGGCTGGCCTGGTGCGCCCTGCCGTTGAGCGTCAACAACGCGGTCTCGGAGACCCCAGTCAGGATGCCGGCGTCGACCTTTTCCGGGTCCGCAGAGTGCATGTCCCGAAGCTACCGAGCTCCGGCCCAGACGGCTGATTAGACATCGGCGGTGCCAGTTCATAGCCTGTCCGAGACGTACGTAGCCGGGCCACGGTCGGTCCCTGCAACGAAGGATCGTGACAATCCGAATGAGTCGGGCGCGCCAGCCTCTTCGGCAGATGGTGGGCGGTCTTGCTACCGGGGTCCTGGTGCTCGCCATGTCGATGGCGGGCGGCGTCAACGCGGACCCGGCAGCTGATGCGCTCGCCAAACTCAACGAACTGTCCCGTCAGGCGCTGCAGACGCGTGAGGATGTCACGGCTGCCCAGCGTGACGCCGACGCCAAACTGGCTGCTCAGAAGGCGGCCGAAGACCGCCACCGCGCCAATTTGGGGGTGCTCGAGGCTGCGAATGCCCAACTTGCGCCCCATCAAGCCGCTGCCGACCGGATCGCGGCGATGGACTACATGAGTGGACGCACCGGTTCAACGGCCGCGGTGCTGACCGCAGCCTCCCCGCAACAGCTGATCGACCACCTCTCGCTTCAGCGGGCGGTGCTCGCGCAGACGGCGAACCAGATGAGGGAGTTCAAAGCGGCGAGTGCGCGTGCCGCAGCCGCTGCCAGCGCCTCAGAGGTATCGGCCGGCGACGCCAGGGCTGCGGCCGAACAGTCTGCGGCGGTGCGTGCGGACCTGCAGGCCAAATACCGCGACCTGCAGCGTCAGATCGCCGCGGCGGAGGCGCAGTACGCCGCGCTGACTCCGCAACAGCAGGCGGTGATCGACGCCGCGATCCCGCCACCGGTTGCGCCCGCTCCGGCGGATCCGCCGGTTCTCGCGATGCCAGGACAATTCAGTGACATCCCGGAGGCGTTGCCAGTCGGCGTCGCGAACGAGGCCGGGTTGCAGGCCAACACCGTGCTTGTGGCGCGCGCCGTCAGCGCGCGGTTCCCACAGATTGCGACCATCGATGGGGTGCGGCCGGACTCCAAGCCGTGGCATCCCAACGGCCTCGCCATCGACATCATGATTCCGAATCCCAGCAGTCCCGCCGGCATCGCGCTGGGTGACGAGATCAAGGCGTTCGTGATGGCTAACGCGGCGCGCTTCGGTCTGCAGGACGTGATCTGGCGCGGCACGTACTACACGCCGGCCGGCCCGCAATCATCGGGATACGGCCACTTTGACCACGTGCACGTCACCACGACACCACGCCGCTGACCCGGCCGGTGCGTCAGCGGAAGCGCATCTGCATCGTCGCGAGGCCGAAGATCTTCTTGTCATCGGACTTCGCGCCCACGATGACCACGCCGGTACGCGTCGCCGGGTCCAAGGACTTGATCCGGCCGCTGAACTCGATGTCGGCGCCCTCGGCCGCCGACACGATCGCAGGCGCCGACAACCGCACTGCATAACGGCTGACTGCGCCGGGGTCGCCCGACCACGCCGAAACGAATCCGGCTCCCAGGCCCATCGTCAGCATGCCGTGGGCGATCACGTCTGGCAGCCCCGCCAGCTTCGCGATGTCCTCGTCCCAGTGGATCGGGTTGGCGTCACCCGCGACTCCGGCGTAGTTCACCAGGTCCCCGCGGGACAGCCGCATATGGCGTGCGGGTATTTCGTCGCCCACCCCGACCTCGTCGAAGGACGGCGTGCCCGGCGTGCGGGCGCTTTCGTCGGCGATGCGGACCTCGCCCTCGGGACGCACGGTCTTCTGGTAGTCGGCTTCACCGATCCCGAAGATGTCCACGTCGTGCATCATCGCGTTGTGCACGGCCGACTTGATCTCCGGATTGAGATCCTCGGCGGTCACCCCGACCACGGTGGTGTGCAGCGTGTGCACCCGTTCGCCAGCGGCGTCGGTGAAGGTGTTGGTCACGGTGATCAGGTCGCGGCCCGCGATCCTGCGCACCGACGTCAGTTCCACGTCGACGTGTAGTTCGTCGCCCGCCACGATCGGGCGGTGCTGCTCGAAGACCTCTTCGGTCTGCATATAGGTGTCGTAGCCGACGACCACCTGCTCGAACATGTGCCGGTTGCAGGTCATGCCGGGGGTAGAGGTGAAGGTCAGCGGCGCGACCAGGTCGGTATAGCCGAGTTCGGCGGCGGCGGCGACGTCCCAGTGCGCCGGGTGGTAGTCCTGCACGGCGCGCGCATACTCGCGCAACTTCTCGCGGCCGACGAGGTAGGTGCCGTCCATCTGGTAGTAGTGGCCGACCCGCTCATCGAGCGCAGACGATTCTGTTGGTGCAGTCATGGATTTGCTCAACTCTTCCGTCGGCTTTTCGCTGGGGCCGACCGAAAGACAGTAACGCGAGCAGACTGCGGCGCTGCCCGCGACTACCGGGTGGCGCGCCCGACTGCCAGCGGGTGAACGATCGCAGGCATCCCGCGCCACACCGTGTCATCGGCCTGCACGGTGAACCCGCAGCCGCGCATCAGGTTCAGGGTCGGTCGATTGCACACGCATCCGCCTGCGAAGCCGCGCCAGGGCCGCATCAGCAGGTCCTGCCACACCGCCAGCAGCCGTGAGCCGGCGCGTACGTGTTCGATGAACAGGAGCTGGCCATCGGGGCGAAGGATGCGAGCGATCTCGCGTAGTGCGCCTTGCGGATCGTCGACCGTGCACAGCACAAGGGTCGAAACGACCGTGTCCACGCTGGCGTCCGGGACCGGCAGCCGTTGCGCGGGCGCGTCGACGATGCGGGCGGTGCGTGGCAGCCGCCGCAGGCGCCCGGCGAGTTTGCGCCGCATTCCGGGCTCGGGCTCGGTGAGGATGAGCTCGTCGACCGCGTCGGGGTAATGCGCGACGTTCAGTCCGGTCCCGGCGCCGATCTCGACGACCAGCCCGCGGGCCGCGGCCACCAGCGCGCGGCGCCGCCGCCGCATCCCTGCGATCTCCCCCAGCCAGAGGAACGGGTCGTACAGCACGGCCATCACCCGCAGCCACGCGTTACTCCACGCGGTACTGGTGGTGCCGATGGCGATGTCGGTCATAGCCGTGAATCTACAAACGGCCGCCCTCGGCGAGCATCGCTCAGACAGGCCATCTCTGTCCGCTGGCCGGTTCCGGCCATCTCACAACAGGCCGAGCCGCGCGGCCTCTGCGACCGCCGCCGTCCGGGAGGTCCGTCCGAGCTTGCGGCGGATGTTCGCGACGTGGCGGTGCACGGTGTGCGGGCTCAGCATGAGCTGTTCGGCGATCTCGCGGTCGCCGAGACCCCGCGCGACGCATCCGAGGATCTCGCGCTCACGACCGGACAGCAGGCCCTGAGCCTGCTCATCGACAGCGGGACGGTGCTGTGCTGCCAACGCCTCGCGGCACGCGCGTGCAACGCCGTCCACGTCGCCGTGCCACGGGAAGTGCGAAACCCCTTGCAGCGGAACGAATGTCGAGCTAGGAATCGCGGCAGCGACCTCACGGCCGAGCCGGTACGGCACCGCACGGTCGTGGCGGCGATGCACGACCGTGGTCGGTCGGCTGACCAACGGTAGCTGCGCGCGCACATCGAGGCGATACACCAAACCCAGTACAGCGGCCGCGGTTTCGGCGCTGGCAGACTCGCGCTGCAACCGTGCGAAGCGGTCGTGTTCTGCGGGGTCGGCGCTGCCGAGGAAGATGTCGCTGAGCATGCGTGATCCGAGGCCCCAGTGGGCGCGCACCGCCGCCATGATCGCGTCCGCGACGCCGGGCGGCGTCAGCGCCTGGCCGTCGGAATACGCCCCATAAAGCACGATTCGCTCAACCCGTTCGGGAAACCTGGCCGCGTATGCCACCGCCGTGCAGCTTCCCGACGACCCCGCGATGAGCGTCACCCGGTCGACGTCGAGTTCGTCGACCAAGGCGCACAGCACGTCGACCTCACCATCGAGGGTCAGATCGGAATCCCGCACGCTGCGGTCGGACATGCCGACACCGAACCGGTCGTAGCGGATCAGGGCGTGATCCTGCGCGACGCCTTCCCAGAATCTCCGCACACCAGCGCTTTGCCAGTCGAGTTCGAGATGGCTGACCCACCACGCCGGGGCGATCAGCGGCGGGCCGTGTCCGCGCACCTCGTACGCCAACCGCCTGGCGCCGAGGTGGAGAAACCGAATCTCGGACCTCTCGGACATCCCCATGAGCGTACGACGGTCCAGAGCAAAGTCTCGGACTTCCCTGAGCACGCTCTCAGTCCCGTCTCAGCCACCGCAGGCACCTTGTTGCTGAAGCCACTGGGCTGATTCACGAATCAAGAAGAACGGAACACCATGACGAACCAGCCTGCGGGGCAGCCAAACCCGGACGCGCAACCCTACATCCCCGCTCACCTGCGGTACGACTATCGCTACACCCAGCCGCCGACCGTACCGCCGTACTACGGGTATCACGCTGCGCACGAACCGGTTACGGCGCCGATCCCGAGGATTCGGCCGAAGGGTTCTCGCCGCGGAGCCGTCATCGCGGGCGCCGCGGTGGTCGCCGTAGTCGGCGGTGGACTCGGCGCAGCCGCCACCGGAGCCCTGACACTGGCCCACGAACCGACCGCGTCCCGGCCGCCGATCACGCAGCTGCCCGCGGCGCCGCAGACCGCCGTCAAGGCACCGGCAGGCAGTGTCGAACAGGTCGCGGCCAAGGTGATGCCCAGCGTCGTCAAGCTGCAGATCGACATGGGCGACCAGGGCGACACCGGCTCCGGCATCGTGTTGAGCCCCGATGGGCTCATCCTCACCAACAACCACGTGGTGGCGCCCGCCGTCGGTGCTGATCAGGCCGCTCAGCCCGCCTCGTCCGACTCGACCGACGGCGGCGGAATCAAGAAGACCGTCACCTTCGCCAACGGTCAGACGGCGCCGTTCACCGTCGTCGGCACCGACCCGACCGGGGATCTGGCTGTCGTGAAAGCGCAGGGCGTATCCGGACTGACGCCGATCGCCATCGGATCGTCCAAGGACGTGAAGGTCGGCGAACAGGTGGTGGCCATCGGCTCGCCGCTCGGTCTGCAGGGCACGGTGACCAATGGCATCGTCAGCGCGCTCAATCGACCGGTCGCGGCCGGTGAGGGCGACGGCAACAACGTCTCCGTGATCGACGCCATCCAGACCGACGCGGCGATCAACCCCGGCAACTCCGGCGGCGCCCTGGTCAACATGAAGGGTGAGCTGATCGGTGTGAACTCGGCGATCGCGAGCATGGGCGGCGGCGACGGTCCCGGCGCCGGCCAGAGCGGTTCGATAGGGCTGGGCTTCGCGATCCCGTCCGATGAGGCCAAGCGCATCGCCGACGAGCTCATCTCCACCGGCACCGCCAGCCACGGTTCGCTGGGTGTGCAGCTCAGCGACGACGGCACCAAGGGTGGTGGTGCGGCCATCGGCGAGGTCGTCGACGGCGGACCCGCAGCCGCAGCGGGCGTGCCGAGCGGGGCGGTGATCACCAAGCTCGACGACCAGGTGATCGACGGTCCCGAGGCGCTCGTGGCCGCAGTGCGGTCGAAGGCGCCCGGCGACACGGTGTCGTTGAGCTACATGGACCAGTCCGGCGCGACGCAGACCACCCAGGTCACGCTCGGCAAGGCCTGACGCCCGAACCCCGGGGATTGGCGCGGGACGCTTCGACCCACTAATTTCCCCGGGGTGACGTCCACAGCTGCTCGCGCAGTCACGCGGTTGACCGCTCCCCTCCTTGCCACGGCGACCTGTCTGGGCCTCATCGCCCACTCGGTGTCGGTCGGTCCGGCGCCTGCGGTGTGGTTGGCCGCCGACGACGGAAACCCGTTGGCCGGGATGCCGTTCTACGTCAACCCGACGTCGGCGGCGATGCGCGCCGCGCAGCGGGCCGACCCGCCGAGCCCCGAGTTGACCGCCATTGCCAACACGCCACAGGCGTACTGGCTGGTTCCCGGTTCGTCGGCGTCCACCGTCCCCAAGTACGTCGGCGACGCGCAGGCCGCCGGGGCCTTGCCGGTGTTCGCGATCTATGGCATCCCGCACCGGGATTGCGGGAGCTTCGCGGCGGGCGGATTCGGGTCCGGGGCCGAGTACCGGCAATGGATCGACGGCATCGCCGCAGGCATCGGGTCCTCGCCCGCGGCGGTGATCGTCGAACCCGACGCGCTGGCGATGGCCGACTGCCTGTCGGGAGACCAGCGCCAGGAACGCTACGACCTGATCCGGTACGCGGTCGACACGCTGACCCGCAATCCCGCCGCCGCGGTGTACATCGACGCAGGTCACCTGCGCTGGCACAGCGCCGACGACATGGCCGCCCGGCTCAACCAGGCCGGCATCGACCACGCGCGAGGCTTCAGCCTCAACACGGCGAACTTCTTCACGACGGAAGACGAAATCGGATACGGCGAAGCCATTTCCGGCCTCACGAACGGTTCGCACTACGTGATCGACACGTCGCGTAACGGCGCAGGGCCCGCACCTGACGCCCCACTGGACTGGTGCAATCCGGACGGTCGGGCAATTGGCACTGCGCCGACCACGGCCACCGCAGGCGCGCATGCCGATGCGTATCTGTGGATCAAACGGCCCGGCGAGTCCGACGGATCATGCAACCGCGGTGACCCGCCGGCAGGTAACTTCGTGAACTCGTTCGCGGTGGAACTGGCGCGCAACGCCGGTCGGTGAGGCTAATCCTGCGACGGCTTGTCGACTTCGTCGTCGGGAAGCGGTAGGGCCTCGGCGCCCGGCGTGGCGGGCGCCAGCGCCTCCTCTTCAGCGACTGGCTCCGGCATTACATTTCCTTCTGATGTTGTCATGGCGGCCTGATACCCCAACTGCGCGGCCGGTAATCAGGTAGCACCGGCGGCCAAGTGGGGTAGTCGACCCTCCGGACAACCGCGGTCCCGTCGGGCCATGCTCGCTGCTGGACACCAGAGGGTGTTAGGGCACCTCCACGACGTGCACCCGCACGCCGCTCGACGCGATCCGCTCCAATTGGTCTGGGTCGGCTGACGAATCGGTGACCAGATGATGAATCTGGTTGAGCGACACCATTTTCGCCAACGTCACCTTGCCGATCTTTGAACCGTCGACGGCAACAACGACCCGTTGCGCATTCGTGGCCATGGCGATCGCGGTGCGGGCCTCGGCTTCATCGAAGGTCGTCGCTCCGACCTCCGCGGACATCCCGTCCGCCCCAAGCACCGCGGTCCCCACGGTGACCACCTGAAAAGCGTGTTCGGACATCGGGCCGACAGCTTCGAGGGTGTTCGCCCTGACCAACCCGCCGGTCGCGATCACTTTCATGTGGGCGTCCACTGCGCAATCGGCTGCAATGGTCAGCGAATTCGTCACGATCGTCATCTGCGGGCGGCCCTTCAACGAGCGGGCCACCTCGGCCGTGGTGACACCGCCGGTGAGTGCAACCGCCTGCGCACCAGGAGGAATCAGAGCCGCGGCGTGCTGGGCGATGCGCCGCTTGATCGCAACTGTCCGATGATCACGCAGCCGCACCGGTATCTCGCTTCCGCTCGGATCGAGGGCACGGGCGCCGCCGTGGGTCCGCATCAGCAGGCCCTGCTCCTCGAGCTCGGTGAGATCACGCCGCAGCGTCGCCGGAGACACCCCCAACTCATCGCGCAGCAGCTGCGACGCGACCTCGCCGCGGTCGCGGAGAAGCGAGAGGACCTGTCGCATCCGGTCCGTGCGTTTGATCGACATCGCAAACAACCTTCTCGAAGACAGTGCAGACGCTCAGTTTTCCTGATCGTTTCCGGGTTCTGTATTGCGTGCTTTGAGCGAGCTTTCCATCATCGACGAATGTTCGACACCTCCCGACACCGGCCGGCAACGTGACTCTGGTAGCCACCGCCGACCTCATCGCGGCGGCGGCGAAAACCCACTCGGCGGTACTCGCCTTCAACGTGATCACCCTCGAGCACGCAGAAGGCATCGCCGAGGGTGCCGAGCGGGTGCGGGTGCCCGCGCTCATGCAGGTCAGCGAGAACGCGGTGAAGTTCCGCGGAGGTCAGATCGCGCCGTTGGTGTCGGCCTGCACGCACATCGCGAGACGCTGCTCGACGCCGTTGGCCGTGCACCTCGATCACTTCCAGGACGAGGCGCTGATCACCGAAGCCCTCGAGGTCGCCAATGGCTTCGGCGTCACCTCGATCATGATCGACGCCGCCCACCTGCCGTACCAACGCAACGTCGACCAGACTCGCTCATTCGCGCGCCAAGCCAAGAACGCTGGACTGTGGGTCGAGGCGGAGTTGGGCGAGATCGGCGGCAAGGACAACGGACCCGTATCGGCGCACCAGTCGGGTGCCCGCACCGATCCGGCCGAAGCCGTGGCTTTCGTCGAACAGACCGGGGTGGACGGCCTGGCCGTCGCGGTGGGCAGTACTCACGCGATGACCACCCGTGATGCCAGCCTCGACCTCGACCTGATCCGTGAACTGGCGGACAAGGTCGCCATTCCACTTGTCCTGCACGGATCTTCGGGCGTGTCCGACGGTCAGCTCCTGGCAGCGGTAGACGCCGGAATTCGCAAGATCAACGTCGGTACCGCGCTCAACGTCGCGTACACGGGCGCCGTTCGTTCCGCGCTCACGACCGATCTCGCAAAGCCGGACCCCCGCGGGTACCTCGCATCGGGACGGCGAGCCATCGCCGACACCGTGGCAGAGCTGTGTGAAGCCGTCGCCACGCGGCAGGCGGCAAGCGCCGGGCAGGGTGATGCGCGATGACCAAAGGCGAAGCGCCCACGGTTCTGGGCGATTGGCTTGCCGACACCGTCCGGCGGCACAAGAGCGGTGCCGCGGTGGGTGTGTACTCGGTGTGTTCAGCGCACCCGACCGTAGTAGAGGCCGCCATCGCACAAGCTGCTGCCGACGGCAGCCATGTTCTCATCGAGGCCACCTCGAATCAGGTCGACCAGTTCGGCGGGTACACAGGTCTGCGTCCCGCGGACTTCCGCGACCTCGTCGTTGGCATCGCCGAGAAGAGCGGGTTCCCCCGCGACCGAGTGGTGCTGGGCGGCGACCACCTCGGGCCGAATCGGTGGCAGCGTGAAAACGCCGCACTGGCAATGGATAACGCGGAAGATCTGATCGCAGCCTACGTCGAGGCCGGTTACCGCAAGATCCATCTCGACTGCAGCATGGCGTGCGCGGACGATCCCGCAGTGCTCTCGGACGAACTCGTCGCGGAGCGAACCGCGCGCCTACTCAGAGTCGCCGAAGAAACCGCGCGCCGCAGCGGCCAGACCGGACCCGCCTACGTCGTCGGCACCGAAGTGCCTGTGCCGGGCGGGGCCCACGAAACGTTGAGGCACCTCACCCCGACCCCGGCCGACCGGGCCAGGCGAACCATCGCCGCGCATCGCACCGCCTTCGCCGACGTCGGCCTTGCGCACGTCTGGCCACGGGTGATGGCGCTGGTCGTGCAGCCCGGTGTCGAGTTCGACCACCTCAACGTCATCGACTACGACCGCGCCGCAACCACCGAGTTGCGTCACGTGCTCGACGATGAAGAGTCTCTGGTGTTCGAAGCGCATTCCACCGACTACCAGCGACCCGCTCGACTCCGAGAACTGGTCGAGGATCACTGGGCGGTCCTCAAAGTGGGTCCCGCGCTCACATTCGCCATGCGGGAAGCGCTGTTCGCGCTGAACCTCATCGAGGCCGAGCTCGTGCCGCGGCCGTCGCGGGCCAACCTGGTCGAGGTCATCGAGCGTCGCATGCTGGACGAGCCGGACCACTGGCGCGGTTACTACGACGGGGATCCCGTCACACAACGGACGTCCCGCCGGTACAGCTACAGCGACCGGCTGCGCTACTACTGGGCCGACGAAAAGGTCGACGCGGCACGGCGGACACTGCTGACGAACCTCGACCGCACCGGGATCCCGCTGCCACTCATCAGCCAGTTCCTGCCCGGCCAGTATGAGCGCATCAGGGCCGGTGAGCTCAAGCCCGTCGCGCAAGCGCTGGTGATCGACCGAATACGAGATGCGTTACGGCCATACGCACAAGCGACCGGAGGTGTCAATGACTGATTCTTCTCATATTGAGGGCGGCGCAACGATTTTGGAGATCGGCCAGCAGCCCGACGCGTGGCGTGAGGTCGGCGGCCGATCGGACGACGACATTGCCGGCTTTCTTCGTGATGTGCTCAATCGGCCGAACCTGCGCGTGATCCTGACCGGCGCGGGAAGCTCCGCCTTCGTCGGCGACATCGCCGCGCCCGCGCTGCGTCGGCACCTCGGTCTGCGGGTCGAAGCCATCCCGACCACCAGTATCGTCGCCAACCCCATCGACTACCTGGAGCGGCAAACACCAACGTTGATGGTCTCTTTCGGCCGGTCCGGCAACAGTCCGGAAAGTCTGGCCACCACGGCCCTTGCCGACGAACTGGTCTCCGACGTCTGGCATCTCATCTACACCTGCGACAGGCGCGGTGAGTTGGGGCGCGCACACAGCGGTCGCGCCAATTCGCGGGTGGCGTACATGCCGGAACGCACCAACGACACGGGATTCGCGATGACCTCGAGCCTGACGTCGATGTTGCTGTCGTGCTTGATGATGCTCGGGCCGGCCGATCGTGCAGATGCCGAAGCACTGGCCAGTGCGGCCGAGTTCGTCGCCGGTATGCAGGCCGACATCCGCGCTCTCGCGCAGACGAAGAAGCAGAGGATCGTCTATCTGGGCAGCGGCCCGCTCGAAGGCCTGGCGCGCGAATCAGCGCTCAAGCTACTGGAATTGACCGCCGGCGAGGTCGTGACGTACTTCGACTCTCCGCTGGGGTTTCGACACGGGCCGAAGTCAGTACTGGACACCGACACCCACGTCGTCGTCTACGTGTCGACAGACCCGTACACCCGTCGCTACGACCTCGACATCATCGCCGAAATCCGTGCCCAACTCGGCGCGGACGCGGTGACCGTCATCAGCACCCAACCGGTACCGGCATCACATGGGCCCGCCGTGGTGTTACCCGGCCTCGACGGTCTGGATGACCCGTGTGTCGCGTTGAGCTACCTGGTTTTCGCGCAATACCTCGCGCTGTTCACCTCACTCGAGTACGGCAAGACGCCGGACAACCCATTCCCGTCCGGCGAGGTCAGTCGCGTCGTGCGCGGCGTCACCATCTACCCGTTGTCATCATCCGCACAAACTCCGATTGGCCGGTGAAAACATGGCGCGCTATCTAGGTGTCGACGGCGGCGGATCGAAGACAGCGTTCGCGCTGATCGACGACCGCGGACAGGTGCTGGCTCGTGCCGCGGCACCGACGTCGTATTACTTCAACGACGGCTTCGATGTGGTCGAACGCGTGCTGACGCAGGGCGTCTCCGACATCTGCCGACAGACCGGCATCACGCCAGGCGATATCGACGCCGCGTTCTTCGGCATACCGGGTTACGGCGAGGCCAGCGAGGACGTCGAGCGGCTCGACGCGGTTCCCGGACTGGTGCTTGGTCATGATCGCTACAGCTGCAACAACGACATGGTGTGCGGTTGGGCGGGATCGCTTGCCTGCGAAGATGGCATCAACGTGATCAGCGGCACGGGTTCGATGACCTACGGCGAACGCCAGGGTGTCGGACACCGGGTGGGTGGCTGGGGTGAGTTGTTCGGTGACGAGGGCTCCGCGTATTGGGTTGCTGCCGCGGGCCTGAACGCGTTCAGCCGGATGAGCGATGGCAGGCTGCCGCGGGGGCCGCTGTACGCGCTGCTCAAGGATCACCTGCGGTTGGGCGGTGATCTCGACGTCGTGAGCCTCGTGATCGAGAAATGGGGCGGTAACCGCAGTTCCATTGCAGCGCTGTCGACAACGGTGTGTGAAGCGGCGCAAGCCGGAGATTCGGCAGCGGCGAAGATCCTGTCCGAGGCTGCAGACGAACTCGTGACACTCATCGAGACGACGAGAAAACTCGTCGGATTCACCGACCAGGAGACGGTGCCGGTGTCCTACTCGGGCGGCATGTTCTCCGACGAGGGCTTCCTGACGGGATTCCTTGCCGCACTGCAGCGGCAGCAGGCCAAATACGACCTGCAGCGCCCGCTGCTCGACCCCGCATTGGGCGCAGCACTGTACGCCGCCAAACACAGCGGTCAGCCGTTGAGCCAAAGCGCGCTACACCAACTCACCACCAGCCGAGCCTGATTCGAGGTGAAGACACCGTGACCGACGCACCGACCGCAACAAGTACCAGGGGCACCCGCAGCTGGATCTTCTACGCCGCCCTGCTCGTCCTGTTCTGGGGCGTATGGGGAGCGTTCTCCGCGCTGCCGTCGTCGAAATACAACTATCCCGACGAGATGATCTACAGCATCTGGGCGCTGACGATGATCATCCCGGCCGTGTTCATTTTGCGTGGCCAACGCTGGGACCGCAGGCCAGCCGCCACCATCTACGGCTTGCTGATCGGGCTCACCGGGGCCGGCGGCCAGCTTGTGCTCTTCCAAGCGCTCACCATGGGGCCGGCCTATCTCATCTTCCCGATCATCTCGATCTCTCCGGCAATCACCGTGCTGATGGCGATGGTGCTTCTCCGCGAACGACTTTCGGTTCTTGCGGCCGTCGGCCTCGTGATGGCGCTCGCGGCCATCGTGCTGTTCACCATCACCGGCGGTGAGTCCGAAGGGTCGTCCGGCCCGTGGCTGCTGCTGGCGATTCTGATCTGCGTGGCCTGGGGCGTGCAGGCATACTTCATGCGAAAGACCGCGACGATCGGAGTCAACGAGGCCACCACGTTCGGTTGGATGACCATCAGCGGGCTGCTGCTGGTCCCGGTCGCGTTGATCTCACTCGGCGGCATCCCCACCGACTTTCCCTGGCAGGCACCCGCACTGACGGCGATCACCCAGGTCCTCAATGCCGTCGGCGCGCTCTTTCTGGTGATGGCCCTCGCCCGCGGTAAGGCCTCGATCGTCGCGCCGACGACGAACGCCCTTGCTCCTGCGCTGACCGTCATCATCTCGCTGATCGCCTACCAGACCCTGCCAACCCCCTACGGGGCGATCGGCATCGTGCTGGCTCTCGTCGGCTCCACGTTGATGGTGTATGCCGACGAGAAACGCGGCGAGGCCCTCACCGAAGCGGTCGTTGCCGACGCGCCGAGTCCCACCGAACACCGGTCAGCGCAGTGAAACCGACCGTCGTCATCATCGGTGCGGGCAGCGTCGAATTCACCCGCGAACTGCTCGGCGACATCCTGTCGTTCCCCGAACTCGCCTCGATTCGAGTCGTTTTGCACGACATCGACACAGAACGCCTGCAGACGGCGGAGGCGATCGCACGGGCCACCGCCAAGGCGGCAGGAGCCCAACCTGAAGTGGTCGCCACCCTGGACCGCCGCCGCGCACTGGACGGCGCCGACTACGTCATCAACGTCATCCAGGTCGGCATGCACCAAGCCACCCTGCGCGACTTCGAGATTCCGGCCGCCTACGGCGTGAACCAGACCATCGGCGACACCATCGGCATCGGCGGAATCTTCCGCGGCCTGCGGACATTCCCGGTGCTGGCAGGCATCGCCCGCGACATGCAGCAGGTATGTCCGAACGCGTGGCTGCTGAACTACACCAATCCGATGGCCATGAACGTCACTTTTCTGCACCACGTCGCTCCGAAGTTGAAGGTTCTCGGGCTGTGCCACTCCGTCTACTGGACCATGGTCGGGTTGTGCGAACTCGTCGGCGTGCCGTACGACGAGGTGTCCTACTGGTCGGCAGGAGTCAACCACCAGGCCTGGGTGCTGCGGTGGGAGCGTGCCGGCGAAAATCTGTATCCGTTGCTGGACCAGCGAATCGCCGACGACCCGCAACTGCGCCGCCGTGTCCGGGTCGACATGTACCGGCGCCTCGGCTACTACCCGACCGAGACCAGCGAGCACTCCAGCGAGTACGTGCCCTGGTATGTCCGGCACCCGGACGAGATCGAACGGCTACGGATCAACGTCGGTGAGTACGTCGCCATCAGTGAGCGAAACCTCGCCGAATACGACCGGGTTCGAACCGAATTGAACGAAGCCGAAACTCTTGCGGTGGACACCACATCCACCGAGTACGCACCGCAGGTGATCCACTCGCTCGAGACCGGCACCTCACGCGTTATCTCCGCCAACGTCGTCAATGCGGGTTTGATCACCAACCTGCCCGACGGGCTGGCCGTCGAAGTGCCCACGCTGCTCGACGCGCTGGGCGCTCATCCGATGCGAGTCGGCGACCTGCCGCCGCAGTGTGCGGCACTCAACCGCAGCTTCCTCGGGCCCGTCGATCTGGCGGTACGCGCCGCCGTGGACGGCGACCCGCGCCTGGTGCGCGCGGCGGCCATGGTCGACCCGAACACCGCGGCCACGCTGACCGTCGATCAGATCTGGCAGCTGTGCGACGAACTGACGCTCGCGCACGGTGACCTACTACCCGAGCCACTGCGCTCATGACAAAGGAGTGACTACCGTGAACCGACGCCGGCTGTGCCTCGCTCTGGTAGCTGTAATAGCGCTCGTTGTCACCGCCTGCGGCGGTGGCGGCTCGTCATCCTCCGGTCCGACCGAGATCGTGGTGTGGCACGGGTACCAAGACACCGAGGGCGACGTTTTCAAAGGCTTGCTCGACCAGTACAACAAGTCGCACCCGGACGTGAAGGTCAGCGAGTTGTACTCCAGCAATGACCTTGTGCTGCAGAAGGTTCTGACCGCGGTGCGGGGCAACAGCGCACCCGACGTCGCCTACATGTTCGGGTCCTGGTCGCCCAACATCGCCAAGATCCCGCAACTGGTCAACATGTCCGACGTGGTGTCGGCACCCGACTGGAAATGGGACGACTTCTATCCGGCCGAGCGTGCGGCAGCGACGGTGGGGGACAAGGTCGTCGGCGTACCGGCCCTGGTCGACAACCTCGCGATCGTCTACAACAAGAAGCTCTTCGCAGACGCCGGGGTGGCACCGCCGTCACCGACGTGGACGTGGGACGACTTCCGCGCGGCGGCCGCGAAGCTGACCGACCCGTCGAAAGGCCAGTATGGCTGGCTCATCCCGGCCGACGGCAGCGAGGACACTGTGTGGCATTACATTCCGATGCTCTGGGAGGCCGGCGGCGACATACTGTCGCCCGACAACCAGCACGCAGTATTCAACTCGGAGGCCGGTGTCAAGGCGCTCACTGCGCTGCAGCAGATGGCGGTCACCGACAAGTCGTTGTACCTGGACACCACCAACGAGAACGGACCGAAGCTGATGAACAGCGGCAAGGTCGCGATGCTGGTCACCGGGCCTTGGGATCTGAGCTCGCTGAGTGACATTCAGTACGGCGTCCAGGTGATGCCGACGTTCGCCGGTGCCGGCGGCGCCCACCAGACGATCTCGGGGCCGGACAACTGGGTGGTGTTCAACAACGGCGACAAGAAGAAAAAGGCGGCGCTCGACTTCGTCAAGTGGCTGACCGCGCCGGAGCAGGTCAAGGCGTTCTCGCTGGGTACCGGCGATCTGCCGACACGCACCTCCGTGGGCGCGGATCAGGAGCTGGTCGCGAAGATGAATGAAAAGCTGCCTGGCAGCGCGACATTCGTGGAGAACCTGAACAACGTCAAGAAGGTCAGGCCGACAGTCGAGCAGTATCCCGCCATCTCCGAAGCGCTGGGTCAGGCGATCGTCGCCGTCATGCTTGGTAAGGATCAGCCGGGATCGGCGTTGAACGCCGCAGCGCAGGCCGCCGACACCGCACTGGCCGGCAAGTAGCCCGGAGATGTCCGCGTCGCTGGGCCGTCTCGGTCGCTCGGAGAGCCTGTCCGGGTGGATGTTGGTGAGCCCAGGCGCGGTGCTCATCGGGATATTCGGCCTGCTGCCGGTCGTCATGTCGTTGATGTTGTCGTTTCAGCACTCCGACCTGTTGACACCGGAGACGCCGTGGGTGGGTCTCGACAACTACCGGAAGCTGGCGGGCGATCCGGTCTTCGTCGAGGCGATCAAGCACACCATCGTCTACACCGCGTTGTTCGTTCCCGGCACCATGGTGGTGGGGCTGTTCGTCGCCGCGGCGATGAACCGCTCGGTCCGGTTCATCTCCGTCTACCGGACGACGGCCTACATCACGATGGCGGTGTCGACCATCTCGCAGGGCATCATCTTTCTGTGGCTGACGGATCGCGACTACGGTCTGGTCAACGCCGCCCTCAACGCGGTGGGAGTGCCGTCGCAGCCGTTTTTGGCATCGCCGTCGCAGGCTCTGTTCGTGATCGTGGCGATGACGATCTGGGGCTGGACCGGTTTCTCGGTCATCGTGTACCTTGCTGCGCTGCAAGGTGTTCCAGCCGAGTTGCATGAGGCGGCGGCGATCGACGGCGCATCTGCATTCACTCGCTTCCGCACGATCACGGTGCCGCTTCTGGGCCCGGCGAATCTGTTTCTCGTCGTCTGGCTGACCATCAACGCGTTGCAACTGTTCGACGAGGTCTATGCGACAACGCGCGGCGGGCCGCTGCGCGCCACCACAGTCATCGTGTACTACTTGTGGGACAGGGCCTTCGTCCAGTTCGACGCGGGATATGCCGCGGCGATGGCCTACGCGCTGTTCGTGGTGATTCTGTTGATCACCGCCGTCCAGTTCCGTATCGCGCGAAGGCATGTGCGCACGTGATGACAACGCCTCAACTGTCCACCCTCCCGACCCCGGGGACCGACGAGCTGCTCACGCCGGCGGCGGCGCCTGCCAGCAGGACGCGTCTGCGGCTGCCGTTCAGCCCGTGGCACCTGGTGCTCATTCCTTTGAGTTTCATTCTCGTCGTCCCACTGCTGTGGATGCTGATCACCTCGCTGGAAACCGAAGGCGAAGCCAACCGGTTCCCGCCGGTCCTACTGCCGGAGCATCCGCGGTTCGAGAACTACTCCGAAGCGTGGGCCGCTGCGCCGTTCGGCCACTTCTTCCTCAACAGCCTGATGGTCACCTTCGTCGTGCTGGTGTGCAACCTTGTCGTCTGCAGTCTGGCGGGCTACGCCTTCGCCAGGATTCGATTCCTCGGCCGCGGAGCCCTTTTCGTCACGCTGATGGCCACGCTCATGGTGCCGTTCCAGGTCACGATGATTCCGGTGTTCCTGATCGTCAAATGGTTCGGCGACAACGTGTGGGCCGGGTTGGGAATCGACCACATCGGCGCCTTGATGCTGCCCAATCTCGCCACAGCATTCGGCATCTTCTTCCTTCGGCAGTTCTTCCAGACCGTGCCCGTCGAACTCGAGGAGGCCGCCCGCGTGGACGGCACGTCGCGGATCGGTGTGCTGTTCAAGATCGTGCTGCCGCTGTCGTTGCCTGCTTTGTCGACGCTGGCAGCGCTGACGGTGTTGACGTCATGGAACGATTTCCTGTGGCCGCTGATCGTGATCACGTCGCATGACCAGATGACGGTTCCGTTGGGGCTCAGTTACTTTCAGGGCGCACACAGGGTGAAATGGCCGTTGTTGATGGCTGCCAATGTAATGAGCTTGCTGCCGATGCTGTTGGTCTTCATCGGTGCTCAGCGCTATTTCGTCCAGTCGGTGGCCAATACCGGCCTGAAGGGCTGAAGGGAGTATTGCGGTGGCCGAAGTGGAGTTTCGTGATGTCACGCGGCGGTACGCCGGGGGAGTGACGGCGCTCAACGGGCTCAACCTAACGGTGGCCGACGGCGAATTCCTCGTCCTGGTCGGCCCCTCGGGGTGCGGCAAGAGCACGGCGCTTCGGTTACTGGCCGGGTTGGACAAGCCGACGTCGGGTGAGATCCGGATCGGCGGGGACGTCGTCGACAGCCTGGCGCCCGGTGAGCGTGATATCGCGATGGTGTTCCAGAATTACGCGCTGTATCCACACATGTCGGTGTACCGCAATCTCGCCTACGGGCTACGGCAGCGCCGGACGCCCCGCGCGGAGGTCGAGCGACGAGTCAGGGACACCGCGGAATTGCTGCAGATAACGGAACTGCTCGACCGCAAACCCGGCCAATTGTCGGGCGGTCAGCGGCAGCGCGTCGCGATGGGGCGTGCGCTGGTCCGCAAACCCCAGGCGTTCCTGCTCGACGAACCGCTGTCGAACCTGGATGCCAAGCTGCGCAACCAAGTTCGAGGTGATCTGAAACGGCTGCACCGCGAAGTACCCGTGACGTCGATCTATGTCACGCACGACCAGGTCGAGGCCATGACGCTGGGCGACCGGCTGTGCGTGATGGCGGGCGGCGAAGTGCAACAGATCGGCACCACCGACGACATCTACAACCGCCCCGCCAACACCTTCGTCGCCGCTTTCATGGGCAGTCCGCCGATGAACCTGATACCGGGTGTGATCCGCTCCGGCGTCCTGCACCTCGGCGGGACACAGGTGACAACCGTTTCGGCGCCCGACGGTCCGGTGACCGTCGGGGTGCGCCCTGAACATCTGCAGTTGCGCGCCGATCCGGCCGAAGGCACCGTACCCGCCCGCGTGGATTTCGTCGAACCTCTGGGCAGCCATGCCCTGGTGACCGCGCAGGTCAAGGTCTCCGGGGATGGCGTGCTGTCCACGACCGAGCAGGTACCTGTGATCGTGAACGCGCCGGCGGGCACCGAACTGGCGAACGGAGCGCAGGTCGGGCTTGCGCTACCGCAGGACCGAACCTACTTCTTCGATGCCGAAACCGGCGACGCGCGGCGGTCAGCCACCGAAACCCGCCTTGCGCAGAGCGTCGGCCATTGAGCCGCTGGCCGGCGCCGAGTCGCGGCGTCCAGAATCCCTGCCGCGGTTCGGCTTAGGCCTCTTGCTCTGCTGCTGATCGGGCCGCTTGCCCTGATGTTGCGGTGGCGTGTCGTTGAGCCGCAGCGAAAGTCCGATCCGCTGGCGCTCGACATCGACGTCGAGCACCTTCACGCGCACCACCTGTCCGGACCGGACCACCTGGTGCGGGTCGGACACGAAGCGGTCGGCCATCGCGGAGACGTGTACGAGGCCGTCCTGATGGACGCCGACATCGACGAACGCACCGAACGCCGCGACGTTGGTGACCACGCCTTCCAATACCATGCCGACCTTGAGGTCGGCCACCTTCTCCACACCGGCGGCGAAGGTGGCGGTGGTGAACGCTGGTCGCGGATCTCGTCCCGGCTTCTCGAGTTCGGCGAGGATATCTGTCACCGTGGGGATGCCGAACCGGTCGTCGGCGAAGTCAGCGGGCCGAAGGGATTCCAACGTGCGCTCGTTGCCGATGAGTTCGGCAAGGGTGATACCCGAGCGGTCGAGGATGCGGCGGACCACCGGATACGACTCGGGGTGCACGCCGGACGCATCGATGGGGTCGTCGCCGCCACGGATCCGCAGGAAGCCCGCGCATTGCTCGAATGCCTTGGGACCCAGCCGAGGAACCTTCAGCAGCGCCCTACGGTTGCGGAACGGTCCGGACTGGTCGCGATGCGCGACGATAGCCTCGGCCAGCGACTCCGATACCCCGGAGACGCGGGAGAGCAGCGGGACCGACGCGGTGTTCAAGTCGACACCCACCGCGTTCACCGCGTCCTCGACGACGGCGTCCAGGCTGCGGGCCAGCGTGCCGGGCGTCACATCGTGCTGATACTGGCCGACACCGATCGACTTCGGTTCGATCTTCACCAACTCGGCCAGCGGATCCTGCAGTCGCCGCGCAATCGACACCGCGCCGCGCAGGGTGACGTCGAGCGTCGGCAACTCGTGCGCCGCGTAGGCAGACGCCGAATACACCGAGGCGCCTGCCTCGCTCACCATGGCCTTCACGGGTGCCTTGCCTCCGGCGGCCCGGATGTCGGCGATCAGTTCGGCAGCCAGCGCGTCGGTTTCGCGCGACGCCGTGCCGTTGCCGACGGCGATCAATTCGACGCCGTGCCGCGCGACGAGCGCGCCCAGCACCGCTTTCGCCGAATCCCATTGCCGCTGAGGCTGATGCGGGAAGATCGCACAGGTGTCCACGACCTTGCCCGTGCCGTCGACGACCGCCACCTTGACGCCGGTGCGGTAGCCAGGGTCGAGGCCCAGCGTGGTGCGGTTACCCGCGGGCGCCGCGAGCAGGAGGTCCTTGAGGTTCTTGGCGAACACCGCCACGGCCTCCTCCTCGGCGCGCTGCCGCAACCGGATGCGGGCGTCCACCCTGGCAGAGATCATCAGCTTGGTGCGCCACGCCCAGTCGACGGTGGCGGCCAGCCACGGCGTCGCGGCGGCGTTGGCCGTCATGTCGATGCCGAGCGTCCTGGCGATCATGGCCTGGTACTCGGTGTCGTCGCCGCCGTCGAACGTCAGCGCAAGGGCCTCTTCCTTCTCGCCGCGCATCACGGCGAGCACGCGGTGCGACGGCATGCTCTCCAACGCCTCCGCATACTCGAAGTAGTCGCGGAACTTCTGCGCGGCATCGCTTTTCGCGGCATCCGCAGACCAGGGCGCCGTCTTCAGCGAACCACTCGACCAGAACTTCTCGCGGACAGCGCCGACCAGTTCGGCGTCTTCGGCGGCACGCTCGGCGAGGATATGCCGCGCACCGTCCAATGCCGCCGCGGCGTCTGCCACGTCGGCGTTCAGGAAGTCCGCGGCCGCCTCCTCGGGCACCAGATTCGGATCGGCCAACAGCCGGTCGGCGAGGGGTTCGAGACCGGCTTCGCGAGCGATCTGCGCTTTGGTCCGCCGCTTCGGCTTGTACGGCAGGTAGATGTCCTCGACGCGCGCCTTGGTGTCGGCGGCCAGCAGGTCGGCCTTCAACTCGTCGGTCAGTTTGCCCTGTTCCTGGATGGAGGCCAGCACCGCCTCCCGACGGTCGTCCAGTTCCCGCAGATACTGCAGGCGTTCGGACAGCACGCGCAGTTGGCCGTCGTCGAGACTGCCGGTCGCCTCCTTGCGGTACCTGGCGATGAACGGGACGGTTGCGCCCTCGTCGAGCAACCGCACAGCAGCGGCCACCTGACCTTCACCGACGGCCAATTCCGCAGCGAGACGGGCATTTATCGACTTCACCGTTGAGCTTTCAGACACGCGAAGACTCTACAGCGATGACTGCTGTGCCGAGCGGTGGTCTGATCATGGGCATGTCTACATGTCTACGACGAGGAGACAAAAACGTGGTGCAACTATTGAGAGTCCAGAACTTCAACGTCTCGAGGGACGGATTCGGGGCGGGGGAGAACCAGAGCCTGGAGCACCCCTTTGGCGACGCCGACCCGGGCTCGATGTTCTCCTGGGCCGGCGCGACGGCGAGTTGGCCCAACCGTACCGACCCGGGCGGCAGCAGGGGCCTCGACGACTATTTCACGCGGGACTTCACCAACAATATCGGCGCAGAGATCATGGGCCGCAACAAGTTCGGTCCCCAGCGCGGGCCGTGGCGTGACCACGACTGGAAGGGCTGGTGGGGTGACACGCCGCCGTTCCACACCCCGGTGTTCGTGCTGACACATCACGAACGGCCGTCGTTCACGTTGTCCGACACGACTTTTCACTTTGTCAACGTCGATCCTGCTACCGTCCTCGCCAAGGCCCGAGCGGCCGCCGACGGTAAAGACGTCCGCCTCGGCGGCGGCGCGAG
Organism: Mycobacterium sp. ACS1612; assembly: GCF_001667505.1. Classification (GTDB taxonomy): domain Bacteria; phylum Actinomycetota; class Actinomycetes; order Mycobacteriales; family Mycobacteriaceae; genus Mycobacterium. Next base: position 80,076 of record NZ_LZHZ01000018.1, on the reverse strand, counting down.
CACCATCAGGGAGTTCCTGTGCGCCGACCTTGTCGACACGTTGCATGTGGCCGTGTCAGAGGTGGAGATCGGGTCGGGCTCGCGGTTGTGGCACTCACCGGACGAACTCGACGACCGCTTCCACCACGACGTCGTGCCTAGCCCGAGCGGCGTGACACACCATCTGTTCTGGCGGCGCTGAGCGTTGGCCCCAGTCAAGTCACAGCGGGCCGGGGCTAGCCTGGTGGCGTGCAGATGAAAATCGGGGTTTCCACGTTCGTCAACGACGACACCATCGACACGGTGTCGCTGGCCCGCGCGATCGAAGAGCGCGGTTTCCACTCGTTTGTCATCGCCGAGCACACGCACATCCCCGCCAGCAGGGAGTCGGCGTATCCGCTCGGCGGCGAACTGCCTTCCATCTACTACCGGACCCTGGATCCGTTCGTGACGCTGGCCGCCGCCGCGGCCGTGACCTCGACGATCGAGTTGTTCACCGGGGTTGCGCTGCTGATCCAGCGTGACCCGATCATCACCGCCAAGGAAGCCGCCAGCATTGATCTGATCTCCAACGGCAGGTTCGTGTTCGGGGTGGGCGCGGGCTGGAACCTCGAGGAGATGCGCGACCACGGCACCGATCCGAAGACGCGCGGCAAGCTGCTTGACGAACGCATCGAGGCCATCAAGACGCTGTGGACCAGCGAGCCCGCCGAATACCGCGGCAGGTTCGTGGACTTCGAGCCGTCCTACATGCGGCCCAAACCCGTCCAGAAACCGCACCCGCCGATCTACATCGGCGGAGATTCCGACGCCACCGTCAAGAGGGTGATCCGCCACGAAGCGGGCTGGATCTCCAACCCGCTGCCGGTCGAGGCGTTGAAACGGCGCATCGGTCAAATGCGCGATGGCGCGGGCCACGATGTCCCGCTCGCGATGTTCGGTACACCCGCGGACCCCGACTACTGGCACGCCGCCGAGGAACTCGGCTACGGCCAGGTCGCGTTGATGTTGCCGTCGAAGCCGCTGGACGACTCGCTGCGCCTGCTCGACGAGTACGCCGAACAGGTGTCGCAGTATCGCGGCTGAACTCACACCAGTTGCAGAGCGACGCTGCGCAATTCGCGGCGTGATGTGACGCCCAGCTTGGCGTAAATGCGACCCAGGTGCCACTCGACGGTGCGCGCGCTGATGAACAGCTGAGCACCGATCGCGGAGTTCGTGTAGCCCTCGCGGGCAAGCCTGGTGATGTGACGTTCCTGTGTGGTCAGCGGCGTCATGGTGCCCTGGCCGCGCTGGCGTCCGGTGCGGCCATCATGCCCGCACTGCAATTCGACGCGCCGCCGCGGGTGACCACGGGGATGCCGTGCGCCGCGGCGATCTTCACCACGGCGACGACCTCGTCGCGGGTCGTGGGCCGGACCGCGATACCTGGCACGCCGCCGAAGCCCCAGTAGTCGCGGCCACGTGCGGTCAAGACGTCGACATCGGTGACAACGCTGTTCGAGACGGCCGCCGCGAATGCGGTCAGGGCGCTGCTGTCCATATCGTCCTCAGTTCTGTGGAGTTCGGCTTCACCCTGGCAGTTCGACCGCCCGGGTGACCCCGGGCTTTCCCCGGGACTTGACTCCGGGAGGCCGTATGTCGAGATCCGAATGACGGCTCCGTCCTTGGGGTAGGCGACCAACTAGGGTCGCCAGCGCGAAGGGAGAAATCATGGCCAAATACCTGATGTTGAAGCACTACCGCGGCGCTCCGGCAGCCGTGAACGACGTGCCGATGGACCAGTGGGCGCCAGCCGAGGTCGAGGCGCATATCAAGTACATGAACGACTTCGCGGCCAAGCTGCAGGCCAGCGGCGAGTACGTCGACAGCCAGGCCCTCGCGCCGGACGGGGTGTGGGTCCGTCACGACGGGGAAGGCAAGCCGCCCGTCACCGACGGCCCGTTCGCCGAGACCAAGGACCTGATCGCGGGTTGGATGATCATCGATGTCGACTCATATGAGCGCGCTGTCGAGTTGGCGGGTGAACTGTCCGCGGCGCCAGGCGCAGGCGGCAAACCGATCCACGAGTGGCTGGAGTTGCGGCCGTTTCTGACCCATCAGCCAACCGTCATGGAATGAATGAGGCCGAGCTGCGGGAGCTGATCCCCGGCGTACTGGCGGCGCTCGTGCACCGGGGCGCGGACTTCGCAACCGCCGAAGACGCCGTGCAGGAGGCGCTGCTCAAGGCGATCGAGGTGTGGCCGGATCGGTGTCCGGACGATCCCAAGGGCTGGCTGATCACCACCGCGTGGCGGCGCTACATCGATGTGGTTCGCTCGGACGCCGCGCGGCGACAGCGCGAGAACCTGATGTCCGAGGAACCGCCGCAAGGTCCGACCGAGGTCGCGGACGACACACTGCAGCTCTACTTTCTGTGTGCGCACCCGAGCCTGAGTCCCGCGTCGGCAGTCGCGCTGACTTTGCGGGCGGTCGGCGGGCTCACCACCCGCCAGATCGCGCAGGCCTACCTCGTGCCGGAAACGACGATGGCGCAACGGATCAGCCGGGCCAAGCGCATGGTGGCCGACGTCCGGCTGGACCGGCCGGGAGATCTGCGCACGGTGTTGAAGGTGCTTTATCTGGTCTTCAACGAGGGCTACAGCGGCGATGTCGACCTCGCGGCCGAGGCCATCCGGCTGGCCCGACAGCTGGCCGCGGCCACCGACGACCCGGAGGCGGCGGGGCTGCTGGCACTGTTCCTGCTGCATCACGCCAGGCGTGTGGCCAGGACCCGCGCCGACGGCAGCCTCGTCCCGCTGTCCGATCAGGACAGAAGCCTGTGGCGCCGCGACCTGATTACCGAGGGCGTCGCGGTGTTGCAGGCCGCGCTTGCCTGCGATCGCCTCGGGGAGTACCAAGCGCAGGCGGCGATCGCCGCACTGCACGCCGATGCCCAGACCGCCGACGAGACCGACTGGGTACAGATTGTCGAGTGGTACGACGAACTGGTCCGGCTCACCGACAGTCCGATCGCGAAGCTCAACCGGGCGGTGGCGGTGGGACAGGCCGACGGCCCGCACGCGGGCCTCGCCGCGCTCGCCGAGGTCGATACCGGACTGCCGAGATACACCGCGTCGTCGGCCTATTTGCACGAGCAGGCAGGCGAATTGATAACGGCCGCAGAGCTTTACGCGAAGGCGGCCGAACAAGCGCAGAACGTCGCGGAACGCAACCACCTCACGCTGCGGGCGGCCACACTGCGTCAACATGCCGATCACGCCGAACAGAAGCCAGGGCTGTGATCGGGTGAATCCGGCGACCAGGAACTCGATTTCGGGCATGCTGACGCCAAAGGCGGAAGTCGAATGAGTGGACGAAACGCGCCGGCGCCAGACCGCATCATGCAACTGGGCTTCGGTTTTTGGGCTTCGCGGGCGCTGCTGAGTGCCGTCGAACTCCGAATCTTCGGCCTGCTGGCGCAGACGGGACCGCTGGACGCCGAGCAACTGAGGGACCGGTTGGGCCTGCACCCGCGCGGCGCGCGCGACTTCTCGACGCGCTCGTCGCGCTCGGGATGCTCGACCGCGAGGACGGCAGGTACACGAACACGATGGAGACCGACCTCTTCCTCGACCCGGGCAAAACCACCTACCTGGGTGGCGTGCTGGAGATGTCCAGTGTTCGGCTGTATCGGTTCTGGGGGTCGCTGACCGAGGCGCTACAGACGGGGCAGCCGCAGAGTGAGGCCAAGACCGGCGGGGACTTCTTCGCAACGCTCTACGCCGATCCAGAGAAACTCGCGGGCTTCGCCGCGGCGATGACAGGGCTGAGTCGGGCCGCGGGCGACGCCATCGCGGCCAAGTTCCCCTTCGGCGACTACCGCAGTGTGGTCGACATCGGCTGCGCGCAAGGCGCCGTGCCCGTCGCCATCGCCTCCGCGCACGGCCATCTGACTGGCGGCGGATTCGATCTGGCGCCCGTAGGGCCGATCTTCAACTCCTATGTGGCACAACATGGTTTGACCGACCGCCTGCAGTTCATCGGCGGCGACTTCTTCGCCGACCCGCTACCCACCGCCGACGTGCTGGTGATGGGCCACATCCTGCACGACTGGGATCTCGACGAAAAGCGGCTACTGCTGCGCAAGGCATACGACGCGTTGCCCACCGGCGGGGCGTTGATCGTCTACGAGGCGCTCATCGACGACGAGCGGCGGCACAACGCGTTCGGACTGCTGATGAGCCTCAATATGCTGATCGGGGGGCCCACCGGATTCGATTTCACCGGCGCCGACTGCCGTGGCTGGATGGCCGACACCGGCTTCAGCAACAGCTTCGTCGAGCACCTCGCCGGCCCGGACTCGATGGTCGTCGCTATCAAGTAACGCATCAAGGCCCCGCGGGATGACTTCGCGGGCGTCCACCCGTTCTGGCCGTCAGGAAGGTCAGACAACGGAAGGATCGCCATGAAAATCGTCGTCATCGGGGGCACCGGACTCATCGGATCCAAGCTGGTGGACAACTTGATCCGCCGCGGTCAAGAGGCGGTCGCCGCGGCGCCGTCGACCGGGGTGAACACACTCACTGGTGAAGGCCTGGCGGAGGTCCTGGCAGGGGCGTCGGTGGTGGTCGATGTGTCGAATTCGCCGACGCTCGACGACGCGGCCATCGAGTTCTTCCGCACCGCCACCACTAACCTGCTCACCGCCGAGAAGGACGCCGGGGTAGGCCACCACGTCGCGTTGTCGGTGGTGGGCACCGCACGGTTGGCCCCGCACAGCGGCTACTTCGAGGGCAAGCTCCTGCAGGAGAAGCTGATCGCCGAGGGTCCGGTCCCATACACCCTGGTGCACGCGACGCAGTTCTTCGAGTTCGTCAACACGCTCGCCGACTCGGCGACGGTCGACGGCGTGGTGCGGATGCCACCGGCGTACTTCCAGCCGATGGCCGCCGCCGACGTGGCCGAAGGGCTCGCCATCGCCGCCGTCAACGCACCCGTCAAGGGCATCACCGAAATAGGTGGGCCAGAGGCAGTTCTGCTGCCCGACCTGATCAGGACCGCGCTGACCGCCCGCGGTGATACCCGCGAGGTCATCGCCGACCCGAAGGCACAGTATTGGGGCATCGACATCGGCGAGCGCACGCTGTGCCCCACGCAGGACGCGACCCTGTTCGACACCCGGTTCGAGGAGTGGCTGCTGCAAACCGCCGCCACGGCATAGCCCGAATCGGACTGGACTGCAGGCGAATTGGCGAACATTACCTGATCATGATCGGGGCGGTCGCGGAGCCGGGGCGGCTTACCGGTAAGGTCACCACTGCAAACAAGCGCGGTGGTGTCTATGTCGAGTCAGGATGGGGGGCAACGTCTTCGCGGTCGCGACAGCGAATGCGAGACGCTGCGGGGTCTGTTGTCGACCGCCCGATCCGGCACCAGCCAGGTGTTGGTGCTGCGCGGTGAGGCAGGCGTCGGGAAGACGGCGCTGCTGGACTACGTATCCGAGAACTCGTCGGAGTTCCGCTGTGTGCGTGTGGCGGGTGTCGAATCGGATATGGAACTCGCGTTTGCCGGGCTACAACAGCTGTGCGCGCCGCTGTTGGAGCACCTCGACGAACTGCCGGAGCCGCAGCGCGAAGCGCTCAACGTCGCGTTCGGCCGCGGGGTGGGGGCACCACCGGACCGCTTCCTGGTCGGGCTGGCGGTGCTGTCGCTGATGGCTGCGGCTGCCACCACCCGGCCCCTGCTCTGCATCGTCGACGATGCGCAGTGGCTGGACGCGGTGTCGGTGCAGACGCTGTCGTTTGTGGCCCGCCGTCTGCTCGCCGAACCCGTCGCGGTGCTGTTCGCGGCACGAGACCGCGGCGCCGAGGCGCTGTCCGGGCTGCCGGAACTTCCGATCACCGGACTGTCCGACGGCGACGCGCGGGAATTGCTCGATTCGGTGCTGCTGGGCAGCGTCGACCCACGCGTGCGGGACCGCATCGTGGCCGAGACCAGGGGAATCCCACTTGCCCTCCTCGAGGTGCCACGCAGTGTGTCGGCCACCGAGCTCGCGGGCGGCTTCTGGATCTCCGGTAAGCGGTCGTCGGCGGCGGCCCTCGAGGACGGTTTCGTCAGCCGCATCCAGTCGCTGCCCGAGCCCACGCAGCGGCTGCTGCTGCTGGCTGCCGCCGAACCGGTCGGGGATGCGGCGTTGTTCCTGCGCGCCGCCGCGCAATTGGGCATCCCGGTGGACGCGCTGGCGCCGGCCGAGGCCGCCGGTTTGATCGAATTCGGTCCGCGGATGCGCTTCCACCACCCGCTGATGCGATCGGCCGCCTACCGCGCTGCCGGTCTGATCGACCGCAGAACTGTCCACCGGGCGTTGGCCGACGCCACCGATCCGCAGTCGGATCCGGACCGCCGCGCATGGCACGCCGCCAATGCTGCGGCGGGACCCGACGACTGCGTGGCCGCGGAGTTGGAGGCGTCGGCAAGTCGCGCGCAGAGCCGAGGGGGTGTCGCCGCGGCGGCGGCGTTCCTCGAACGCGCCACCGCGCTGACGTCCGACCCTGCGCAACGTAGCGCCAGGGCGCTGGCGGCCGCCCGCGCCAAACGGGACGCGGCAGCACCCGAGGCGGCATACGAACTGCTCGCGATCGCCGAACTGGGGCAATTGTCGGATCTGCAGAAAGCCGAGGTGGCTCGGCTGCGCGCACAGATGCAATTCGCCCGCAGCCGCGGAGGTCACGCCGGTGCGCCGAGCGTCTTCGCCACCGCGCGCGAATTGCTCGATGCCGCAAAGCAACTGGAGAACCTTGACGACTACGCCGCCAGCGAGACGTATGCGGAATCGATCGCCGCGATGTTGTACGCCGGACGCCTTGGTGAACCTGGTGCGCTCGCGGATGCGGCAGCGGCAGCGGGTGCCGTCATCGACCGGTCGTCCGCCGCGCCGCGGAGCATCGACTTGATGTTGAAGGGCATCGCGGAGCGGATCACCGGTGGGGTGAGTGCGGGCGCCGGCCCGCTGCGCGTCGCGCTGGATGCGATGTGCGAACTGGCGCATTCGGATGATCTGCAGGTGCGGCGCTGGATGGTGCCCGCGTTTCCGATCCTGCAGGAGTCCGCGGCCCACGAGGTGTGGGACGAGGCCATCATCGAGGAATTGTCGGCCGCGGTGGTGCGCCAGGCCCGCGACGCCGGCGCACTCGACGTGCTGCCACGCGCACTGGTGTATCGGGCGGGCGCGCACCTGCTGGCAGGCGAATTCGCCGCGTCGGCGACGTTGATCGAAGAGGCGAATTCGATCTCGGGCTCGACCGACCATCTGTCGCCGGTCAGGTATCACTCGCTGCTGCTGTCGGCCTGGCGGGGCGACGCGGCGGAGGCGGTTAAGGCGATCGAGTCGGCGACCGCCGACGGAATTGCCAGGGGGGAAGGCCGGTTGTTGGGGCTCACCGGATACGCCACGGCGGTGCTCTACAACGGTCTCGGCCGGTATGACCAGGCCGCCGCGGCCGCCGCGGAGGCCAGTCGTTACGAGGATCTCGGCTTCCACGGCTGGGGGTTGTTCGAGCTGATCGAAGCGGCGTCGCACAGTGGCGACAGCGAAACTGCCGCGGCCGCGGTAGCGCGATTCCAGGCGCACACCGGCGCGAGCGAAACGGATTGGGGGCTGGGCGCGCTCGCCAACGCGCAAGCCCTTGTCGCCGACGACGAGCACGCCGACACGCTGTACTCCGAGGCGATCGAACACCTCGGCCGCACCCGCGTCGTGGTGCACCTGGCGCGGGCCCATCTGCACTACGGCGAATGGCTGCGCCGGGTCAACCGCAGGATCGACGCTCGACGCCAACTCACCGACGCCCATGAGTTGTTCACCAGGATGGGTGCCAAGGCTTTCGCCGAGCGCGCCCGTCGGGAGTTGGTTGCGACTGGTGAGACGGTGCGCAACAAGCCGCACAGTTCAGGTGGTGAGCTGACCGCGCAGGAGGCACAGATCGCCCGACTGGCCGGAGACGGGCTGACCAATCAGGAGATCGGCGCGCAGCTGTTCATCAGCACTCACACCGTCGAATGGCATCTGCGCAAGGTCTTCGCCAAGCTCGGCATCAAGTCGCGCAGGCAGCTGCGCACTGTCTCCTGGGCCAGCTAGCACGAAATACCTTGGGAGACTGAGTTGTCGGCGTCAAAAGCTGTTCTGGTGGCGGTGAGCCTCAAGGCTTACTTCGGTTATGCGCAGGCCCGTGACTGGATGGCCGGTGTCGCCGACCTCTTGACCGAGCACCCGCTACCTGCGGCCGTCGAGGTGGCCGTCATGCCGCCGTTCCCGCTGCTGGAACGGGCGCTGGACACCCTCGGCCGTTTCGGGGTGCGGGTCGGCAGCCAAGACGTCAGCTGGGCCGAAGCCGGCCCGGCGACCGGCGAAGTCACCGCCGCGCTGTTGGCCGAAATGGGTTGCCAGTACGCCGAAATCGGCCACGCCGAGCGCCGCTCCCTGTTCGGCGAGGACGACGACATGGTGAACCGCAAAGCCGCGGCGGCGGCGCGGCACCGGCTGGTGCCGTTGATCTGTGTCGGCGAGGCCGTCCACGACCCGGACGGTGCCGCAGCCGAGGTGGTTCGGCAGGCCCGACTGGTGACCGATCAACTAGCGGGCCAACCCGTGGTGATCGCGTACGAACCGCAGTGGGCGATCGGCGCCGACGCGCCGGCCGACACCGGCTACGTCCTACGTGTCGGCGAGGCGCTGAAGACCTCCGTGCCCGCGCTGGCCGCAGGGGCGGGCCGGCTGATCTACGGCGGTACGGCGGGACCGGGTACGCTGCGCGCACTGCACCCCGGCTTCGACGGGGTGTTCCTGGGCCGGCGCGCGCACCGGATCGACGGGTTGAGACAGGTCCTCGACGAAGCGGCTGAGACCTTGACCGGTTAGCGGTCCACTACGGACTACGGACCACCGACTACGGAGAACCAAGGGTTCGCTTCATCTCGATGCGCGCGAGTCTGTCTGCATGCCAGGACCCGATGCCGACCTCGCTGCGCGCTTCGCCCGCGAAACCGAACCGCTGTTCGGCGTGCTGCTTCGCCGGGCCCGCCGGCTGACCCGCAACGAGGCTGACGCCGAAGACCTGTTGCAGGACGCACTCATGCACGCTTACGCGGGGTTCCACACGTTCCACGACGGCAGCAACCTCAAGGCGTGGCTGTTCCGGATCCTGCAGAACCGGTGGATCAGCGCCTTCCGCGCCCGCCAGTGCCGCCCTTGTGAGGTCCCCGTCGACGTGATCACCGAGCGCGACCTGGCCGACGGCGCCGCGCGGACGACCGCTGCGCACCGGTCCGCCGAAGCCGAGGTGCTCGATGCGCTGCCCGACCACGTGATCAAGACGGCGATGGCCGCACTGCCGGACGGTTTCCGTTCGGTGGTGTTCTACGCCGACGTCCAGGGCTACACATACGCGGAAACCGCCGCGATCCTCGGCATCCCGCACGGAACCGTGATGTCGCGCGCATCGCGGGGCAGGCAACGGCTGCGCATCGCGCTGGCCGACATCGAATCACAAGTCGCATAGGAGTCAGCAGTGGAGTTGGCGTACAAGACGGCCCTGGTCACCGGAGGAACGGCTGGCATCGGCCTGGCAGCCGCGCGGCTGCTGACACATGAAGGCGCGACGGTCGTCATCTCGGGACGCGACGCCGAGCGGGGGAAGGCGGCCGCAGCGGCAATCGACGGCAGCGTGCGCTTCGTCCAGGCCGACCTGTCGGACATCGAGTCGGTGAAATCGCTTGTGGTCCAGGTCGGGAACATCGACATCCTGGTGAACAACGCGGCCAGCTTCCCGGCCTCGCTCACCGTCGACCAGGACGTGACGTCGTTCGAGAAGACCTTCGACACCAACGTCCGCGCCAGCTACTTCCTCGCCGCCGGACTGGTACCGGGGATGGTCGAACGCGGACACGGCAGCATCATCAACGTCACCACGATGGTCGCGTCACGAGGAGTCCCCGGTGCTGGCGCGTACAGCGCATCCAAGGCGGCGCTGGAATCACTGACCCGAACGTGGGCAGCGGAGTTCGGCCCACACGGCGTGCGGGTCAACAGCGTCGCACCCGGCCCGACGAAAACTGAAGGCGTCGAGGCGGAATGGGGCGACACCAACGAGGAGTTGGGTCGTGCGCTGCCGCTGGGCCGCACCGCCAAACCGGAGGAGATCGCCGAGGCGATTCTGTTCCTCGCCTCCCCGCGGTCGACGTTCATCACCGGGTCGACCCTGCACGTCGACGGCGGCGGCACGGCGGTCTGACGGAAAACAAGGAGAGATCTCGATGCCCACGAAGTATGACCCCGACTGGGAAAACGCGTTGTCGGTTGTGCAGGAGGTACAACCGCCGTTCTTTCCCGAGGGGGCGCACGCCATGCTGGAGGGGGAGATGCTCTTCGAACTCGAAGGCCAACCTTCGCGGGTGATTCGGGCCGGCCGATGCTGACCCTGGTCGACGACCAGGAACTGGCCGCCAGGGCGCATCTACGCGTCACTGCCGCCGAAGTCGATTGAACGGAGTTGGTCCTGATGTCACGAATCCTGTTGCAAACCACGATCACTGAGAGTTCCGACGACTGGGACGTCGCCCGGTTCTCACTGCTCGCCGACGAGCTGCGCGCCGCTGGCCACGAGGTGGTGGCACGTAACCGGGCCAATCGGGACGGAGACGATCCGGTGCTCAGCCACCTCGACGACCTCGGCTACGACCAACTGTGGCTGATGGCCGTGGACGTCGGCGACGGCTTGTCGGCCGCCGACGCGTACGCGATACGCCAGTTCCGCGAGAACGGCGGAGGTGTGCTCACCGCACGTGACCATCAGGACTTGGGTTGCTGCATAAGCCGACTCGGCTCACTGGGCGTGGTCAACGAGTTCCACGACAAGAGCATCGACCCTGCCACGATGTGCGACGACCAGGACACCCCGGCCATCTCGTGGCCGAACTACCACTCCGGCGCCAACGGCGACTATCAACCCGTGCTCGTCGACGGACCGGTGCACGAGTTGCTGCGAACGGACAGGACGGCAAGCGGACGGATCGAATGGTTCCCGGCTCACCCCCACGAGGGCCTGGTATCGGCGACTGGACCATTCGCGACCACGATCGCGCGGGGCCGCAGCACCGCGACCGGTCGGCACTTCAACCTCGCCGTCGCCCTGGACGGTGAACGCTCACCCGACGGTCGCACCATCGGCCGGGCGATCGCCGAATCGACATTCCATCACTTCGCCGACTACAACTGGGATCTTGGTTGCGGCGCACCGACTTTCGTCACCGAGGTGCCGGGCACGCAAATCAAGGCCGACCCGTCCCGGCTCGACATCTTCAAGGACTACGTCCGCAACATCGCGACCTGGCTGGCCCCCGCGAGACGCCTGTCGCTGGCGGGGTAGCTAGTCGAGCACCACGACCATCTTCCCGCCTGCCTCGCCGGACTCCATGACACGGTGCGCCTCGTGGATCTGGTCGAAGGGGAACACGCGCGACGGTGCGGCCTCCAGTCGGCCGTCGGCCACCTGTTGCGCGATGTCCTGCAACGGCACATCTGACAGCGGGAAACCAGGTGTGCCGAACACGAAGCTGCCGAAGAAGTTCAGATTCACCCCACTGGCCATCCGCGCCAACGGGTTGAAGTCGCCGATCGGATCGAGTCCGCCCAACCACCCCGCCAGGCATGCGCTGCCGCCGCGGCGCAGCATGTCGAGGGAGTCGAGAATCGTACTGTTGCCGACCAGGTCGAGCACCGCGTCCAGCTGTTTCGACTCGGCGATGCGGCCCGCCAGATCCGGCGCCTCGAATTCGACGCGCGACACCCCGAGTTGCTCGAGCAGTCCGAACCGTTCGCGACTGCGCGTGGTGGCGATGACCCGTGCACCCGCGGCCACACTCATCTTGACTGCGGCCTGCCCGAAAGACGAAGTCGCGCCGCGGATCAGGATGGTCTGCCCGGCCCCGAGTTCGAGGTTGCGGAACAGGCATGTCCACGCCGTCGCGTACGTCTCGGGCAGCGCGGCGAGTTGCGACCACGGCAGGTCGGATTCGATGAGTGCGACGTTCGTGGCGCGTACCCGGGTGTATTCGGCGTAACTGCCGTTGATGGTTCTCCCGAGACCGCCCATCAGTGCCGCCACCTTGGCGCCCACCGGGAACTCACCGCCGGGACACGAATCGACGACGCCGACGCACTCGATGCCGCTGACCTCGGCGGCCTCGGCCCATTCGCCGCGCCGCATGTGCATCTCCGCATGGTTGATGCCGAAGCCTTTGACTTCGATCACGACTTCGCCGTCCTTCGGCAGCGGCTTCGGGATTTCGGCGTAGACCAAGCTGTCGAGCCCACCGAACTTGGTCAGGATGATCGCGCGCATGCTCTGGTCACTGGACTGTTCACGTACGACGGCGAGTGCATTGGGCATGCCGGCCTCCAGACAAGATTGGGTTGAGCAACCCAGAATACGCGCAGTCGCGGCGCAATGGCATCCTGGCGTCATGGGGCTGTTGCTGGTCCGACTCGTCGAGTTGCTGATAGTCGTCGTGCCGCTCATCGGTCTCGGGTTCGCCGGAGTGAAGGCCATCTCCGCTGCTCGCGACCGTCAGCAGCAGGACCGCGAGTCAGTGGGCGCCGCGGCGACGACAGTGACCAGTCGGGCGGCGCAGTGGCGTGCCATCACCCGGACGATCAAGGAGCACGACCGAACGGATACCCGCTGGCTGGACTACGAACTGGACGTCGGCAAGCTACTCGACTTCCCGCTGATGACCGATATGCGCAACCCGCTGACCGAGCGTTTCCACCGGGCCAAGCTGCGGGCGGATCTGCTGCGGCCCGCCAACGTCGAGGATCTGCTCCAGGACGGTGACGCCGCCCGCGAGTACCTGGACGCCGTCGAGAACTACGTGACGGCCTTCGACGTCGCGGAAAGCGAAGCGATACGCAAGCGGCGCAACGACTTCACGAAGCCGGAGCAGCAGCGGCTGACCCGGGCCCGCAGCGCCTTGCGGGTCGCGGTGGACGAGGGCGCGACGCGGCAGGAACGGGAGCAGGCCTACGCCGTCGCCGCGCGGGAACTGGACGGTCTGATCGTGCTGCCGGAGCGCTCCCGCGCCGCCATCGAGCGTGGGATTCTTGGTGAGCTCGACGGATGAACTTGGCTCGTCCTGGTCAACATCGCCTAGCTGGTGCTGTCCTGAGTCACCACTTGCCGCGGTGCACGACCTCGTCGATCGGCCTGCGGTCGGGTTTGGCGATCGGCTTCAGCGGGCGGTCGGCCGGATAGCCGACGCCGAGCATGTAGGCGACGATGCGGTCGGCGGGCACTCCGAGAATCGCGCGGGCCTTCTCCTGATCGCCGACCGAGGAATGGCCGGTGCCGACGCCAAGGTCGGTCGCGGCGACGGTCATCGCCATCGTGGCCTGGCCCAGGTCGTACTGGTCGAGCAGCTTGCGTCGCTCGTCGGGCGGCACCGGGGCGACCAGAACGATGGCAGCGGGTGCCGACGCGATGTGGCCAGCGCCTGGCCAGACGGTCGAAAGTTCCTGCAGTTGCCCAGGATCGGTGACGATGACGAAATCCCACGGCTGGCGGTTCTTCGCCGAGGGCGCGCGCCAGCCCGCCTCCACGATTCGCTGCAGAGCGTCGTCGGGCACCGGGTCGGGCCGATAGTTCCTGACGTTTCGACGCGCTCGGATCGCATCCCAGGTTTCCACGGCTGACTCAACGCCCGGACGCCCGCAGATATTCGGTTCTTATGTTCTCGACCCGTTCGGCCTGACCCGCTGGGCGGCGAAGTCAGCGGCTTGATCCGTCATCCCGTTGGCCGCATACAGGTTGTGCGCGGCGTTGTCGGTGCCGGTCGGCGAGCAGATGTTGTCCTCGGGGATGCACAGGTCGATCGTCTTGCCCGTGTAGAGCGCCCCGACCGTGATCGGCGGCGCCCCGGTGTAGATCATCTGCAGGAAACCGCTCGACGGCTTGCCGAACAACGCCACCGCCGCGACATGCTTTGCCACTTCAGGGGCCATCGGCCCGGTGATGCCCGCAGGAAGCGCGAAACCGTCGGGCACCGAATCGACGGTCGTGTACGCGACGACCGCCGCACCTTGTGAGTAGCCGCCGAGCACGATCTTGGTGTCCGGGCAACTGTTCGCGACGTCGCGAACCTTGTTGCTTGCGTCGACCACACCGTCGGAGGCGGTCGCGAAGTCCAGCGACGCCGGATAGTTGACCGGATACACGTCGACCGACTTACCGGCGAGCCGACTGCTCAACGCATCGACGAACGCCTGCCCTGTTCCGCCGACGCCCGCGGGCTCGAAAGTGCCTCTGGCAAAAATCACTTCGACGTCGGGACACGGCGCGGCCGCCGCACCCGCACTACTGATGACACTGCCTGAAACCGTCGAAACCGCGATGACCGCAGCGCCGACAACCCGACCGATGACACTCATTGCAGACTCCCGAACAACGTCGCTTCGCAAATGCCGCGGCTGGATACCCGGCCCGTTTGGACCCCAAACGCCTACCCGAGATAGGCGTCGGCCCATGCGCCGATGATGCGCGCGGCGCGGCGCGCCTGCCCCGGGCCTGTCAGCAGGTGCTCGGATCCTTCGAGGGAGACGAAGCTGCGCGGATGACGGGCGGTGCGGAAGATCTCGCTGGCGTTGGCGATGCCGACGGTGTTGTCGGTCGGGGAGTGCAGGATCAGCAGCGGCATCTTCAGGCCACGGATTTTGTCGTGCAGCGCCGCCGCGCGGACGTCCTCGACGAACGCCCGTTTCAGTGTCAGGCAGCGTCCGCCCACCATCCACTGCGCGCTGCCCTCGGACAACACCTGGTCGACCACGGCGTCGTATTGCTGTTCGGCGTGGGAAGGGTCCATCGGCGCGCCGATGGTGGCCACCGCGGACACCGCTGGGCACTGCCGTGCGGCGGCGATCACCGCCGCACCGCCGAACGAGTGCCCGACCAAAATGTCGACGGGTGTGCCCTGGTCGGCCATGAACTCGCACGCCCGGATCACGTCGTTGACCTTCACGGTGAACGAGCCGTCGCCCCAGTCGCCCTCCGAATCGCCGAGCCCAAGGGCGTCGAAGCGCAGCATGCCGATGCCGTCCTCGGCGAGCTGCTTGCAGATGCGCGCCGCGGCAGGCGAGTCCTTACCGAGGGTGAATCCGTGCGAGAAGACGCCCCAGCCACGCGGCTCGCCAGCGGGCCGGTCGATGATGCCTGCCAGAGCGGGCCCCGTCGAGCTGAGGAAGGTGACACGCTCGGCCATGCCGGAGGTTTACCACCCCCCTTTGCCTTGCCGCCACCGTTTAGGCCAGCATTGACCCATGTCTGAACAGGTCACCACCGACGCGCCGGATCCGGCCGACGTCGGTTCGCGCCTCGACCCGGTTCTGGCGAGGAGCTGGCTGCTGGTAAACGGCGCGCAGGCAGACCGGTTCCAGGCGGCCGCGCACTCGCGCGCGGACATCGTCGTCCTCGACATCGAGGACGCCGTCGCGCCGAAGGACAAGACCACTGCCCGCGACAACGTGGTGCAGTGGCTCGCCGCGGGCAACTCGGACTGGGTGCGGATCAACGGGTTCGGCACGCCGTGGTGGGCCGACGATCTGAAGGCACTCGCCGACACTTCCGTCGGCGGCGTCATGTTGGCGATGGTCGAGTCGGTCGACCACGTCACCGAAACCGCGAAGCGGCTGCCTAACGTGCCGATCGTTGCGCTGGTGGAGACGGCCCGCGGCCTGGAACGCATCACCGAGATCGCCGCGGCGAAGGGCACATTCCGACTCGCGTTCGGCATCGGCGATTTCCGCCGCGACACCGGCTTCGGGGACGACCCTGCCACGCTGGCCTACACCCGGTCCCGATTCACCATCGCCGCCAAGGCGGCGCATCTGCCGAGCGCGATCGACGGGCCGACCATCGGCTCGAACCCACTGAAGCTGATCGAGGCCACCGCGGTGTCGGTGGAGTTCGGGATGACCGGCAAGATCTGCCTGAACCCCGACCAGTGCGCCGTCGTCAACGAGGGATTGTCCCCGTCGCAGGACGAAATCGCTTGGGCGAAAGAGTTTTTCGCGGAGTTCGAGCGGGATGGCGGAGAGATCCGCAACGGGTCCGACCTGCCGCGCATCGCCAGGGCCACCAAGATCCTGGAGCTCGCACGGTCCTACGGCATCGAGGTGTCGCATTTCGACGACGAGCCGGTGCACATGCCTGCGCCGTCAGACACCTACCACTACTGACCCTTCCGCGCCGTTCGCGCCTAGGTGCCGCAGAAGGTTCGGTAGGAGCCGAAGTCGTCGGGCGCCGGCTCGGCGTAGCGCTCGAGACCGGGCCGTACGTCGTACGGCGTGGTGACGGCGTCGAGCAGCCGTGTCAGCGGATCGAGGTCGCCGGCGGTGGCCGCCGACAACGCTTCCTCGACCAGGTGATTGCGCGGGATGTACACCGGGTTGACGCGGTCCATCGCGTCGGCGTCCGGCCCCAACGCCCGCCAGCGCGCCAGCCAACCGTCGAACCGGGCGAGGTCTACGAACAGGCCACGCGCGGGCTCGGTGTCGCCGCCGGCCGCCCGTCCGAGGTGCCGGTAGAACGACGTGTGGTCGACGCGGCTCTGCTCGAGTTGGTCGAGCAGGTCGGAAAGCAGCGGGACGGCCACTTCGTCGTCGACGTCGCGCAGCCCGAGCTTCGCCAGCATTCCCGTCGTCGTCGCCGCCGTGTACCGACTGCGGAACCCGTCGAGTGACTCCTGGGCGAGCGTGACCGCGTCGTCGGCGTCCTCGGCGAACAGCGGCAGCAGCGTCTCGGCGAACCGGGCAAGGTTCCACGCCGCGACCGCGGGCTGCTGTCCGTACGCGTAGCGACCCCAGCTGTCGATCGAGCTGAACACCGTGGCCGGGTCGTAGGCATCCATGAACGCGCATGGCCCGTAGTCGATGGTTTCGCCGGAGATGGTCATGTTGTCGGTGTTCATCACCCCGTGCACGAAGCCGACAGCCATCCACTGCGAGACCAGGGACGCCTGCGCCGCGACCACCGCCTCGAACAGTGCGCGATACGGGTTGGCCGCCTCAGCGGCGGCCGGATGGTGCCTGGCGATGGCGTGCTCGGCCAGTCGGCGTACCAGGTCGACATCCCCCGCGTTGGCGGCGTATTGAAAGCTGCCGACCCGCAGATGGCTGCTCGCCACCCGCACCAGCAGCGCACCCGGCAGCGGGGTCTCCCGGAGCACGTCGCGACCCGTCGCGACGACCGCCAGCGACCGGGTGGTGGGGATCCCGAGCGCGTGCATCGCCTCGCTGATGACGTACTCGCGCAACATCGGGCCGACTGCGGCCAGGCCGTCACCGGCCCTGGCGAACGGAGTCGCGCCTGAACCCTTGAGCGCAACATCGCGAAGCGCACCGTCGGGCCGCGCGATCTCCCCGAGCAGCAGTGCGCGTCCATCACCCAGGCGCGGGACGTACCCGCCGAACTGATGACCGGCGTACGCCTGCGCGACCGGGGTGGCGCCCTCGGGTACCGCCACACCGGCCAGGAATCGCACACCGTCAGGCGTCCGTAGCCACGCCGCGTCCAGACCCAGATCGGCGGCCAACCGCTCGTTGAGGATCAGCAGACGAGGCTCGGGCGGCTCCTGGGCTTTCCAGGGCACCGCCATCTCGGGCAATTCGCGGGCGAACCGGTCATCCAAAACGACGGTGGCATTCGAAGCAATGCTCACTTCACCCAGACTACGGGTGTTGTCGCACCTAGACTGAGCCGATGCGACGGGTTGTGATCGCGGCGCTGTCCGCGTTGGCGTTGACGGCAGCGATGGCGTCCGCCATCACCGCACCGCCCGCGGTCAACACCGCGTGCGCCGACGGCGAGACGGGCACCACCGACCACTGCGCGCCGTTCTGCCTGCCAGGCCGGTACTTCGACTACGCCAACACCGGGTTGTGTCTGCCGGACCCGCCGCCGCCTCCGCCGGCACCGAATAACTTTGTGATGCAGTAACTCTCGACTCAGCGGTGCGCTGAACCCGTCAATGGGCCGCCACCTGCCGCCTGCAGAAGGCAGATGACCGTGCTCGGCATCGGGTTGTCCGACGTCCGGTCCTGCTTGGAGTCGATCAGGTACGTCATCGCCAGCGGCCCCGGTGCCTGCCCGGTGTACTGCTGCAGTCCCGCGCGGCACCGTTGATCCGCTACGTCGGCGATCGCGGCGTTGACCTCGACATCGGTGCGCAGATAGACCTCCGCGGCGTGCGGCAGCGCGCAGTCGACGACCGCCACCGTGACGACGCTCGGATCGGTTGGCGGCGGGTCGGCCAGACACTGTCCGACCTGGAGGTCGATCCACTTCTCGCTGCGCTGCGGGGGCGCCGCCGCCGGGGCGGGGATTGATGTGGTCGCCGCGGGCACCGTCGTCGCGGTGGCCGTCCTCGTCGGTGTGGCCGAACCGTCCGTGCCGCAGGCGGTCAGCAGCGCCAGCAGGGCGAAACACCCGGCCGGCAAGCGCCAAGAACATCTCGAGGGCACCATCGGATGCCCCAATTGTGCCTCACGCCATGCGAATCAAGGCCAGCTAGTGCTGAGCCCATACGCCGTAGGGAACGTACGGGTCGACGCCGTACGGCGTGTATGGATTCGTGCCGCCGTACGCGGACTGCGGATAGACCGGTGCGGGCGCCACGACATTCGAACCGCTGCCTGCGTCCGCCGCGGCCTGGCCCGCAAGTGCGACTGCCAACACCACCAGCGCGCCGGATGTGGCGGTGGCAAAGGTGATCTTCTTCATTCGAAGCTCCTCGTTGGCCAAGTTTCTCGGATGGCCGGCGAACCCGGTACTCCACCCAGTCGGTGGAACGCCCAGGTAGAACGCGGTCATCCCGCTGGCAGGATCTGTACCGGGCCTGGCAGAATTGCGCCGAGGATGCAATCACTGCCAGACGCGGTGCGGGCGATGGCTGACGAGATGAGTAGAGCCGCTAATCTCGAAAAGCAGTAGATGAGCTCTGCTCCTCCCCGGCGGTCACCGACGCCCTTCCGGACGGACAGACAATCGCGCAATGAGGAGCAACCTCTTGACCCTCAACACCGTCGCGTTCGAGCTGGTACCCCCGAACGCCGATCTCGGCCCCGAACAGGCTGTGGAGGAAGCGCGCAAGGTGGTGCGCTTCGCCAAGGAGACCGGCATCGACGACCGGATCGGACACGTGATGATCCCCGGGATGATCGAGGAGGACGAGGACCGTCCCATCGAGATGAAGCCCCGGATGGACGTGTTGGACTTCTGGAACGTCATCAAACCCGAACTGCCGGGCCTGAAGGGGTTGTGTACTCAGGTCACGGCGTTCATGGATGAATCCGCGCTGCGGCACCGGCTGACCAACCTGCGCGACGCGGGCTTCGACGGCATCGCGTTCGTCGGGGTGCCGCGCACGATGAACGACGGTGAGGGCTCGGGGGTCGCGCCCACCGACGCGCTGTCGATCTACACCGAGCTTGTGCCCAACCGCGGCGCCATCCTGATTCCGACCCGGGAGGGCGAACACGGCCGGTTCAACTTCAAATGCGATCAGGGCGCTACGTACGGCATGACACAGTTGCTGTACTCCGACGCGATCGTCGGCTTCCTCACCGAATTCGCCAAAACCACCGACCACCGGCCCGAGATACTGCTGTCCTTCGGGTTCGTGCCCAAGGTCGAGGCGCGCGTCGGGTTGATCAACTGGCTGATCCAGGACCCCGGCAACGCCGCGGTCGCCGACGAGCAGGCATTCGTCACGCAGTTGGCGGAGACCGACCCGGCGCAGAAGCGCAAGATGATGGTCGACTTGTACAAGCGCGTCGTCGACGGCGTCGCCGAACTGGGCTTCCCGTTGAGCATCCACCTCGAGGCGGCGTACGGCGCGTCGGCGCCCGCCTTCGAGACGTTCGCGGAGATGCTCGACTACTGGTCACCGGCCAACGGCTAGCCTGGCCGGAGTGTCCGAGCCGTCCGTTCCCGAACTTCGAAAGCGTCTCGACGGCCTGACAATCCGCGACGCCGCCCGCCTCGGCCGCCGGCTGAAGAATCTGCGCGGCCGGGTCAGCCAGGAGAAGCTGGCGCAACTCGCCGAGCAGGTGACCGCCGGCGAGGCGCTGGTCGCCACCCGCCGGGCCGCCGTGCCGACGATCACCTATCCCGATCTGCCGGTCAGTGCGCGGCGCGACGAGATCGCCAGGGCCATCGCCGAACACCAGGTGGTGGTCGTCGCGGGCGAGACCGGATCGGGTAAGACCACGCAGCTGCCGAAGATCTGCCTGGAGTTGGGGCGCGGCATCCGCGGCACCATCGGCCACACCCAACCCCGCCGACTGGCGGCGCGCACCGTCGGGCAGCGGATCGCCGACGAACTCGGCACCCCGCTCGGCGACGCCGTCGGCTACACGGTGCGCTTCACCGACCAGGCCAGCGACCGCACGCTGGTGAAGTTGATGACCGACGGCATCCTGCTGGCCGAGATACAGCGCGACCGCCGGCTGTTGCGCTACGACACGCTGATCCTCGACGAGGCGCACGAGCGCAGCCTGAACATCGACTTCCTGCTCGGCTATCTGCGCGAGCTGCTGCCGCGGCGGCCTGACCTCAAGGTGATCGTCACGTCGGCGACCATCGAGCCGCAACGGTTCGCCGCCCACTTCGGCGGTGCCGAACATGGACCCAGCGACGGTGCGCCGATCGTCGAGGTGTCCGGTCGCACCTATCCCGTTGAAATCCGTTACCGCCCTTTGGAAGTCGTGGTTGCAGCAGACGACGGCCTGAGCAGTCCCGACGACCCCGACGACCCCGACCACGAGATCGTCCGCACCGAGGTGCGCGACCAGACCGAGGCCATCGTCGACGCGATCCACGAACTGGAGCAAGAGCCGCCAGGCGACGTGCTGGTGTTCCTGTCCGGTGAGCGCGAAATCCGCGACACCGCAGACGCATTACGCGACCTGAAGAACACCGAGGTGTTGCCGCTGTACGCCCGGCTGCCGACCGCCGAGCAGCATAAGGTGTTCGCTCCGCACTCCGGCCGCCGGGTGGTGCTGGCGACCAACGTCGCCGAGACGTCGCTGACCGTGCCGGGCATCCGCTACGTCGTCGACCCCGGCACCGCGCGCATCTCGCGATACAGTCGCCGGACCAAGGTGCAGCGGTTGCCGATCGAGCCGATCTCCCAGGCGTCGGCGGCGCAGCGTGCGGGCCGATCGGGCCGCGTGGCACCGGGCGTATGCATCCGGCTGTACTCCGAGGAGGATTTCGAATCCCGGCCCCGGTACACCGATCCCGAAATTCTGCGGACCAACCTCGCCGCGGTGATCCTGCAGATGGCGGCACTGCAACTCGGCGACATCGAACAGTTCGGATTCCTCGATCCACCCGATAAGCGCAGCATCCGCGACGGGGTGCTGCTGCTACAGGAACTCGGCGCGTTCGATCGCGACGGCGCCATCACCGACGTCGGCCGCCGCCTCGCGCGGCTACCCGTCGACCCGCGGATCGGCCGGATGATCCTGGCGGCCGACACCGAGGGATGCGTGCGTGAAGTGCTGGTGCTGGCCGCCGCGCTGTCGATTCCCGACCCGCGTGAGCGGCCTGCTGACCGTGAGGAGGCGGCTCGCCAGAAGCATGCTCGCTTCGCCGACGAGCGCTCCGACTTCATCTCGTACCTGAACTTGTGGCGCTACCTGCGGGAGCAACGAAAAGAGCGCTCCGGCAATGCGTTTCGGCGGATGTGCCGCGAAGAGTTCCTGCACTACCTGAGGATCCGCGAGTGGCAGGACCTCACGGGCCAACTGCGCAGCATCGCCCGCGACATCGGCATCCGTGAAACCGACGAGGACGCCGACCCTGCCAGGATCCACGCGGCGCTGACGGCCGGCCTGCTGTCACACATCGGGCTGCGCGAAGGCGATTCGCGGGACTACACCGGCGCCCGCAACACCAAGTTCGTGCTGGCGCCCGGGTCGGTGCTGACCAAGCGGCCCCCACGCTGGGTGGTCGTCGCTGAACTGGTGGAAACCACCAGGCTGTACGGCAGGATCGCGGCGCGCATCGAACCCGAGGGTATCGAGAAGATCGCCGACCATCTGGTGCAGCGCAGCTACAGCGAACCGCACTGGGAAGCCGAACGCGGCGCCGTGATGGCCTTCGAGCGGGTGACGCTGTACGGCCTGCCGCTGGTGCGGCGCCGCCGCGTCAACTACGCCCAGATCGAACCCGAGCTTGCGCGTGAGCTTTTCATCCGGCACGCGCTGGTGGAGGGGGACTGGCGGACCAGACACCACTTCTTCCGCGACAACGCGCGGCTGCGTGAGGAATTGGAGGAGATCGAGGAGCGGGCCCGTCGCCGCGATCTCGTCGTCGGTGACGACGAGATCTACGCGTTCTATGACGCGCGTATCCCCGCCGAGGTGGTCTCGGCCCGGCACTTCGACGCGTGGTGGAAAAAGCAGCGGCACCGCACCCCGGATCTGCTGACGTTGGGCCGCGACGATCTGCTGCGCACCGAAGACGCCGCCGAGGACCGGCCCGACGCATGGCAGGCGGGCGACCTGTCGCTGCCGGTGAGCTACAAGTTCGAGCCGGGGGCTGAGGACGACGGCACCACCGTGCACGTGCCGGTCGAGGTGTTGGCGCGCCTCGGCGGCGACGCGTTCGCCTGGCATGTGCCCGCGCTGCGCGAGGAACTCGTCACCGCGCTGATCCGATCGTTGCCGAAAGACTTGCGACGCAACTTCGTTCCCGCACCGGACACCGCCCGCACCGTGCTGGCCAGTCTCGAACCGGGCACCGAACCGCTGCTGCAATCGCTGCAGCGGGCGCTACAACGGCTGTCGGGGGTGCTGGTCCCGATCGACGCGTTCGACCTCGACAAGCTGCCGTCGCACCTGCGCGTGACCTTCGCGGTCGAGTCGGCGGACGGCACCGAGGTGGCGCGCGGTAAGGATCTCGGTGCCCTGCAAGATCGATTGGCGGCGCCGACACGACAGGCGGTGGCCGCCGCGGTCGCCGACGGCATGGAATGCACCGGCCTTCGAGGCTGGCCCGACGACCTCGACGAGTTGCCGCGCGTCGTCGAACGCCATACCGGTGGTCACACCGTGCGCGGCTATCCGGCGTTCGTCGACGCAGGCAGTGCGGTGGACGTGCGGGTGTTCGCGAACCAAGCCGAACAGGATGTGGCGATGGGCCCAGGCGTTCGGCGGCTGATCCGGCTGACGGTCGCGTCGCCGGTGAAAACCGTTGAGCGACAGTTAGATCCTCGCACCCGATTGTTGCTTGGCTCGAATCCGGACGGCTCGCTGGCCGCGCTGCTCGACGACTGCGCGGACGCCGCGGTCGCGACGTTGGCGCCGACCCCGGTGTGGAACCGCGCGGAGTTCACCGCGTTGGTGCAGCGGGTGGCGGGCGCACTGGCCTCGACGACGGTGGACATCGTCGGGCGGGTCGAGAAGGTGCTCGCCGTGGCCAACGAGGTACAGGTGGCGATCCCCACCCACCCATCGCAGGCGCAGGCCGACGCGGTCGCCGACATCCGGGCACAACTCGACAGGCTGCTGCCGCGCGGATTCATCGCCGCCACCGGCGCGGCGCATCTCGGCGACCTCACCCGATACCTGGCCGCCATCGGCCGCAGGTTGGAGCGGTTGCCGCGCGACGTCAGGGGTGATAACGACCGGATGCAGCGGGTACACGCCGTCGAGGACGCCTACGACGAACTCCGGCAAGCCCTTTCGCCTGCCCGCGGCGCCGCCGAAGATGTCCGCGATATCGAGCGGCTGATCGAGGAGCTACGGGTGAGCCTGTGGGCGCAACAACTCGGCACCGCACGGCCGGTCAGCGAGCAGCGGATCTACCGCGCGATCGACGCGATCGCGCCGTGACTAGCCGAACCGCAGCGTGGCCGAATCGAGTCCACTGACGCCGCGGTGCGCGAACCCAGTCCAGTTGCGGCGCATCGACTCAGCAAGCAGACCGTCGACCTGGCGGCCGCCCAGCATCGGCGCGCCCGCCCAGGCCGATGCGTCGAACAGCAACGGCAGTTCGATGCAGTGGCACGCACCCATCGACGACGGTGCCCAGTCGACGCGGAATGTCGCGCTGCGGCCGCCGTTTTCACGCCACAGGTCGGCGAGACGCTGCGCTGGCTTGGCGAACGCACGGCGTGTCATCACGGCCGAGGCGGCGCGTTCGGCGATACGGCCAACGGGGCCATAGCGTTTCAGCCGAGCGATGCGGCGATCCATGGCGACGAACGGTGCGCCGTCGTCGCGGGTGTAGCCGATGAGCAATTCAATGCGCCGCGCCGCATCGGCCAACCGCGCATCGGTCTGCGACTGAGGCGGCAGCGGATCGCGTCCCATGATCGGAGCGAACGGCATGCCGCTGACAAGTCCGAATCGTGCGGCGGCGGCCGCGGCCGCGGTCTGGGCATCGAGCACTTCGCCTGTCGTGACCGAAGCGGCAGCCGAGCGCATCGCGGCGGTCATCGCCTCGCGGCCGTGCAGCACACCCAGTGGTGCGCTCTGCATGATCACGCGATGGAACAGGCCCGCCGTGTGCTCGCACAACATCAGCGAGTACGCCGAGTCGGCACCCGCGGACTGGCCGAAGAGGGTCACGTTTTCGGGGTCGCCGCCGAAGGTCGCGATGTTGGCGCGCACCCACTGCAGCGCCAGGATCTGGTCACGCAGTCCGAGGTTGTCCACGCCGCTGGGGCTCAAGTAGCCCAGCACACCGAGTCGGTAGCTGACCCGGACCACGACGACGCGACCGTCGCGCGCGAGCACGTCCGCGTCGTACTTCGGCGCTTCACCGCTGCCGGATACGTATGCGCCGCCGTGGAACCAGACCATCACGGGCAACCCGTCGGCATCGCTCGGAGCGGTAATCGAAAGAACCTGGCAGTCCTCGCTCTGGGCGAGACCGTCGACGACAGGGCCCGTCACCCACTCCAACCGGGAGGACAACTGCGGGGACGCCGGGCCGCGGGCGGTGGCGTCGATGACATCGGACCACGGGGCGAGGGGCTGCGGTGCCGCGAACCGCGCTGCGCGCCCGTATCGAATCCCCCGGGCGTGCAGCAGAGTGCCGTCATCGTCAGCAACCAGCGGTCCCGCGGGTGGATCGAGTCGTCGCTGCTGCACACGTCCACCGTAGCCTCAGAGGTCCAGGACGAGATCGGTGTGCGGCGTCGCCGTGCACAACAGCACCGAGCCGTCCGCCGGCGCGTCGAGCGGCGGCTCGACATAGTCGGCGGTGCCCTCGATCACCGCGGTCAGGCAGGTGTGGCAGACGCCGCTGCGACAGGAGTACCGGGTCGGCACGTCGCACACCTCGGCCAGTTCGAGCAGCGTGCGGTACGCGGGCGCCCAGTTGACGGTGAGCCCGCTGCGGGCGAAGGTGATCCGCGGCCCCGTGCCCGGCGCACCGTCGGGTGGGTGTGGCCGGGTCGCAGGCGGCGCGCCCACGACGCCGGGATTGATCGGCGGCAACGCGCCGAACAACTCGGTGTGGATGTGCGCGGGGTCGAGTCCCGCGGCCACGAGGGCGTCGCGGATGTCGGCCATGAACGCGCCGGGGCCGCACAGGTAGGCGGTCGCATCGGTCGGCACCCCCAGCGCCGCCACCGATTGCCGGTCCAGCCGCGCGGGCGCGTTGGCCGCGCGGGTGTAGAACACGTGCGTGTGCGCGTCAGGCAGTGCTGCGAGCAGCGCCGCGACTTCGTCGGCGAACGCGTACGTCGCTTCGGTCTGCGTCGTGTGCAGCCACCAGATTTGGCGAGTGCTTTTCGCGGCCGCCAACGCGTGCGCCATCGCCATGACCGGTGTGACGCCGACACCCGCGGAGACCAGGACCACAGGACCGGTGTCTTCGACGAGGTAGAAGTCGCCTCGCGGCGCCGCGCAGTCCAACACGACGCCCGCCTCGGCGTGGTCGTGCAGCCAGCGGCTGACGTGGCCGTGCTCCTCGCGTTTGACGCTGATTCGGTAGTACTCCGCGCCCGGTGCCCCTGACAGCGAGTAGCTGCGTGTCGGCGCCGGATCGCCTGCATCGGGAACCTTCACCGTGAGGTACTGACCAGGCAGCGCGGCAGGCAGGCTACCGCCGTCGGCCGCCTCCAATCTGATCGACAACACCGTGGAGGTCTCACGATGCGTAGCCGCCACTCGCAGCGGCCGGAACCCCGGCCATCCGACTTGTCTTGGCACGCTGGGTTTTTCACTCGCCGTGAGCATATCGCGGAACGACTGCTGCCACCCCGGGCTGAGGGCAGGCACGTCGACGGCCTTGTTCAGTAGATCTTTGTCCCGGCCGGATAGGTACAGCAGCGCGTCGACGTCGGCGACGCTGAGCTGGTGCCTGCCCCGGCGCGTCAGCACGATATCGTCGCCTGTCTGCACGGCGCCTTCGGTGATGACCCTGAAGTAGAACCCTGGTCGATGGTGCGCGACAAGCAGATTCGGCATGTCGGGCTCGCCGATGCGCATGCCGACTCGGAAGCAGGTGACCCTGGGTTGGGTGACCTCGAACTCGGCCTCGCCGATCCGGTAGCGGTCGCCGATGCAGACGTCGTGGTCGGCCATCCCGGTGACGGTGAAGTTCTCGCCGAAGTGGCCGGGCACCAGATCGTCGCGGTCCAGGTACTCGCGCCAGTAGTCGTACGACTCGGTCTGGTACACCATTACGGCGCGTTGCTCGCCGCCGTGACCGGCGAGATCACCCTGGCCGTCGCCGTCGATGTTGAGCCTGCGAACCATGACGGGTCCGTCGACCGGGGCTTTCCAGATCCCGGTGCGGACCGTCTTACCGTTCCAGGACACGTCTTTCGGCATGCCGACGTTCACGGAAACCAGCCTGGCAGTCATGCTGCCTCCTCATGTCAGCGGTTCGATCTTCAACGTAACACCGGCGACTCCCACAGGAATGGGCCAGCTGGCCCACAATCACAGCGTAGGCAGTTAATCTGACGCCGTGGCGCACGCCGACGACCGACCGTTGACGGCAAAAGGGCGCGCCACCCGCGAGCGGATCGTGATGTCCGCCGCCGAACTCATTCTGGCCAACGGGCTGTCCTCGCTGAGCATGGCGAACGTACGTAAGGCGGCATCGGTGAGCGGGTCTCAGCTGGCGCACTACTTCGGGGACAAGCAGGCGTTGATTCGAGCGGTGATCGGCAGGCAGACCGACGTTGTACTGGACTTCCACCGGCAGCCCAAACTCGGTGGCCTGCAGTCGTTCGACGACTTCGAGCGGTGGATCGACCTCAACATGCGCTACCTCAGGCAGATCGGTTACGAGGGGACGCCCACCTACCACGCGTTGGCCGGACAGTTGATGAAGTCTGACGCGGCCACGCGTGAGGCGCTCGCGGCCGGCTACTGGAAGTGGGTGGAATTGCTCGCGGAGGCCGTTGCGGGCATGAAGGACCGCGGCCTTCTGGTCGCCGACGCCGACCCGCGCGGGGTGGCGATCGTGATCGTCACCGCTCATCAGGGCGGGGGCACCGTCGCATACGCCTACCGAGAGGAATGGCCCCACGCCGACGCGGTTCGGTACGCGGTCAACTATCTGCGGATCTTCGCCAAGGATCCGGCCGAGCGCTCACCCCGCCCGCCGCGCCGGCCGCGTGGCAGGTCGGCCCGCAAACCAGTCGGCCACGCCGAGGTCGGCGAGAACAGATTCACCCGCAAAGGATTCGCGGTACGGCAACGCATCGTCGACGCCACCGCGGAGTTGATGTTCGAACGTGGCGTAGGGGGCACCAGCCTCGAGGACGTACGGGCCGCCGCTGAAGTCAGCGGATCGCAACTGGTCCACTATTTCGACGACAAGCGCGACCTGACCCGTCAAGTGATCGCCACCAGGATCGAGGACGTGCAGCGGTTCCATACCCAGCCGCAATTGGGGCGGCTGGACAGTTTCGACGCACTGCAGGCATGGGCGGCCGCCTGTGTGGTCGATGCTGAGAAGGTGTACCGCCGTGGCGGGTGCGTGTACGGCGCGCTGGCCGGGGAACTACTCGAAGCCGACCAGCAGATCCACGACGATCTCGCCGCCGGATACGACCAGTGGATCGAGCTTTTCCGCGCGGGGCTCACCATGATGCGTGACCGCGGTGATCTCCGCGAGGACGCCGATCCACGCCATCTCGCGACGGCACTGGTCATCGCTCACCAGGGCGGGGCGATGCTCACGTACGCCTCCGACACCGTCGAACCGATGCGCGCTGCGGTCAACGCCGCGGTCGACTACGTACGCTCCTTCGCGCCGCGCCGTAGGTCCTGACGTAATCACCCCTGGACAGGACTGGGTTGATGCGCCCACAATACTGGGCCATACAACCCATTTGTGAGAGGACGAGGTCATGGGACTCGCGTGGCAACAAGGCCCACTCGCTACCGCCTCGGTCGGGCATTTCTTGACTCCGCAGCCGATGCCCGAGCGGATCCTGTACGCCGAACCGCTGCGCCGCAGGATGCGCGTCAAATTCGGCGACCAGGTCATCGTCGACAGTGAGGATGTTGTGCTCCTGCACGAGCCCGGTCGATATCCTGTGGCGTACTTCCCGAAAACTGATATCGAACCGAACGCCCTCAAATCAGAGGACAGGGTGACCCCGCATCGGGATCTGGGTGACACCCAGTGGTTCACAGTTCACGGCGGCGGACGCGAGGCGAATCATGCGGCGTGGGAACATAACTCGCTGCCGCAGCATGCCGCCGTACTGGCCGGCCGCGTGGCGTTCGCGTGGCGAGCGATGGATGCGTTCTACGAGGAAGACGAGCGCATCGGCGGACACGCCGCCGACTTTTACCATCGCATCGACATCCGTTCCACCTCACGCCACCTCGTTGTGCGCGACGGCGATCACATCATCGCCGACACCCATCGACCACTGGCCCTCTACGAATCCGGCTTCGCGCCGCGTTGGTATGTGCCGCGCGACGACGTGGACGAATCGGCGCTGGAGCTCATCGAGCACCAAACCTTTTGTCCCTACAAGGGATTAGCCAGCTATTACACAATCGGTACCCACAAGCGCGCTGTATGGTCGTACATCGAGGCGTGGCCGGAGGTGGCGAGGGTGAGCAACATGCTGTCGTTCGAGCCTGACAAGATCGACGTCTACCTCGACGGCGAACAATTGCACCTGGAACCCGGCCAGAACGTGGTACCGCACGGAGTCGACCGCGGTCTCGTCGTCGACGAGATCCTGCAGAAAGTCTGAGGTCCGATGAAGGCGCTACTTGAAGTCGTGATCCTGCCGGTTTACCGCGACAGGGTGGGGTTCGGCCTCGATGTCGACTACGCGCCCGCACCGTCCTTCCGGGTCATCCAGCTGACGCCCGAAGGGTCCAGCACCTCAATCCAAATCGGCGTTTGCGTGACCGACTCTCGCGACGGCCAGTGGGCGGGCGGATACGTCCCTGGCGTCGATCCGGACGGGAACGGCTGGGTGCTACAGGAGCGTGGCCACCGATGACCGCGAAAGTGTTGGTGTTCGACGTCAACGAGACCCTGATCCAACTCGACCCACTGTCAACCGTTTTCGAGCAGGTCTTCGGTGACACACCGATGGTGCGGACGTGGTTCGGTCAACTCGTGACGTATTCGATGACCGCCGCCTTGACGGAAAACTACCTCGACTTCTTCACCCTCGGCCAGGGTGTACTGCGGATGCTCGGTGAAGCACACGACAAGCCGGTCACCGACGCAGACCTGGCCCGACTCAAGCAGGCGATGCTGACCATGCCCGCGCATCCCGACGTCATCGAGGGACTCGAGTTGCTGCGCGACAACGGTTTTCGGCTCGTGACGCTGACCAACTCGCCGCCCAATCCGGACGGGCTCAGTCCGCTGCAGAACGCGGGCCTCGGCGGCTACTTCGAGCGGCAGCTCAGTGTTGACGCATGCCGCACTTTCAAGCCGGCAAGAGACGTCTACGACTACGTGTGCCGCGATCTGCAGGTGCCGCCGGGCGATTGCCTCATGGTCGCGGCGCACGTGTGGGACCTGATCGGGGCGCAGAGCGCGGGCTTTGCCGGGGCGTTGATCACCCGGCCCGGCAACGCGCCGCTGCGGCTAGACGCCCTGCCGCAGCCGGCGTACGTTGCCGACGACCTGCCCGCGCTCGCGCGACAGTTGATCACGGGTGCAGCCGCAAACCCGACGTGATCTTGTCGACGGTCTTACGGTCGGCGCGGACGGCAAGGCCTGCCAGGTCGAGGTCCTCGCGGCGCACCGTGGCCACTGCCGCCCGGTTGGCGTCGTCGTCGCCGGTGGAGAACAACTCGGTGGTGAACACCGTCGGGACCACGCCGCGTGACAACGCCCGCTCCAAGGTGCGGGCCAGGCGCGCGTTGTCGGCGGCGAACACCAGCACCGGCTGTCCGAACATCGGTGTGTACCCGGTCCCGTCGGCGTCGGCGTAGTTGCGGCCGATGGCCTCCGGCGCGGCGGCTGCCACCCCGCTGGCCAAGAACGCGGTCATGTTCAGCTTCTGCCACACCGGAAGGTCATCGCGGACGACGACGGCGATCTTGGTGACAAGGACAGGCGGTGTTTCGATCAGTTGAGCAGTCATGGCCGGAAAAGGTATTCGCTCTAGCGGCTCAGCCAGCCGATCACCGAATATAATTCGGCAGATCAGCATTGGGAGCGCCAGTGGACGAACTTGATTCGGCGATCGTCGCCGCGTTGCAGACCGACGGTCGGCGCAGCAATCGGGATCTCGCGCAGATGCTTGGCGTCGCTCCGTCGACCACGCTGGAACGGGTCCGTGCCCTCCGGTCGCGCGGGGTGATCACTGGCATTCACGCCAGCACCGACACGGCCAAGATGGGCAGGCCGGTGAAGGGCATGATCACCGTCCGGCTCCGCCCGCAGTCCCGCGAGATCATCCAGGGTTTCCGGGATTTCGTGATCGGCCTGCCGCAGACCCTGCAGGTGTTCGTCACCACCGGACCCGAGGATCTGCTCATCCTCGTCGCCGTCGAGTCCACCGAGGCGCTGCGGGATTTCGTGCTCGACTCGCTGACGAAGCGACGAGAAGTCGCGGGCGTGCGGACCGAAGTGGTGTTCGACCACATGCAAAATCACGTTGTCGGTCCGGCCTGAACCCGCAGGATCCTGCCAACCAGCGATCAATTACTGCCAGCGGAATTAATCCGTTGAGCAGCTGGTTTAACCAGTCAGATCGGCCAAGGCAGTTATAAAACTGGCCGACGGGACAGACAGAAGAAGGCATCGAAATGAAGAAGTTCGGATTCGCCAGCATCATCGCCAGTGGCCTCGCCGCCGCCGTTGTCGGCCTGGCAGGTCCGGCGCAGGCCGACAACATCCACCACGACTGGATCTACGACATCCAGCCTCAGGTGTCCGTGCCGCACGTCGACACCAGCGTGCACCAGAGCCGCTGACCAACGAATCTTGAAGAGGGGCATCCCGTAGCGGGTGCCCCTCTTTCTATGTCAGCGTGTCGGAATGGAAAAGCGTCGGGTCGTGATCGCCGGGCTTGGTGACAGCGGCGTTCTCACCGCAATCCGGTTGGCTCGGCACGCCGATGTGGTCGGAATCTCGGCCAAACCGGCATTGGTCAGCGGACAGGAACTCGGCTGGCGACTGTCGCGGCCCCAGGAGTGGGCGCGCGCCAATTGGGTTACGTTCGACAAGTTCCGCGGGCTCGACCGGGTCCGCACCGTGCACGGCACCATGTCCGGCCTCGACCTGGCGGCGCGCAAAGTCCTTGTGCGCCACGACGACGGCTCGACGTCCGCCGAGGCGTACGACGCGTTGGTCATCTCGACCGGGGTGAGCAACGGGTTCTGGCGCAGACCCGACTTCCAATCCGCCGACGAGATCGCGGCGGATCTTCGCGCCGCGCACGACCGGCTCGCCAGGGCCGAGTCGGTGATCGTGGTGGGCGGCGGAGCCGCCGCGATCAGCAGCGCCGTCAACGTCGCCAGGACGTGGCCCGGTAAGCGGGTCGACCTGTACTTCCCGAACGAACGGGCCCTCGTCGACCACCACCCGCGCGCCTGGGAGCGCGTCCAGCGCAGGCTCGACGAGGCCGGCGTGCAATTGCACCCGGGGCACCGCGCGGTGATCCCCGACGGCTTCGCCTGCGACCGGATCACCAGCGATCCGGTGCAATGGAGCACCAGGCAGCCGCAGTCGTCCGCCGACGCGGTGCTGTGGGCGATCGGCCGGGTCCGACCAAACACCGGATGGCTGCCCACCGAACTGCTCGACGACGACGGCTTCGTGCGGGTCACCCCGCAGCTTCAGGCGCCGGGACACCCGGATGTGTTCGCGGTCGGCGACGTCGCCGCAACGGACCCGCTGCGCAGTTCGGCCCGCAACAGGGCCGACGGGCTGCTCGCGCACAATGTCCGCGCGTCCTTCGCAGGCAGGCCGATGCGCAGTTACCGCCCGCCCAAACGGCGGTGGGGCTCAGTCGTCGGCATCCAGCCAGACGGTCTGGAAGTGTTCGCCCCGAACGGCCGCGCGTTCACCTTCCCGGCGTGGTCGTTCGACCGGGTGCTGATGCCGCTCATCGTCCGCTGGGGCATCTATCGGGGTGTGCGGGAGAACCGGCCGTTGGTCTGAAACGGCTCGATTCCTGCCAACCGCCGATCAATTACTGCCATCGGAATTAAAGCCTTGACCTGTGTGTTTAAGCAGTCAGACCGGTTGAAAACAAAGAAGGCACACACAGAAGAGGGCACCACAATGAAGAAGTTCGGATTTGCCACAGTCATTGCCAGCGGACTGACCGCCGCGGTCCTCGGCTTCGCCGGAGCCGCCCAGGCGGACGTAGCTCACCACGAGTGGGTGCATGACATCCAGCAGCAGGCCACGGTCGGTTCGGTGACACCGAGCTTCGGCAACGGCCGCTGATCAAGACCCCCCCAAAAGCAAGAGGGGCGCCCCCATCGGGCGCCCCTCTTGTCATGTTTCTTGGGCTCAATCGCGCACGACGACCGTGATGTAGCCGATCGGGATGCCGGTGTGCGCGGCGATGTACTTGCGGGCGGCCACCGCGACGGCGACCCGGTGACTGGCACGAGTCACACCGCCGATCTCCGGAATACGGATGACCCAGCCGGTGACTTCGGGGCTCACCTCGATTTCGAAGCACTGACCTGCGGTCATTCCGGGCACCCGGCGAATAGCACGACCACTGCGGAAGGGCTGCGCGGAAACGCTCCGTGAGGCGAACTGCGTGGGCATTCTCTCTCCTGGGCGACGGGGAACCGCGGCAAAGCGTACTGCCAAAGGGCGCTACCGCATAATCTGTGAGCGTCGGATGAGACTGTCCGGGCCGACTCTGTATGGTCGGGGAGTTCACTGAAGAAGGGTCAGCGCGGCCGGGGTGACGTTACGCAAAAGGACGTGATAACCGATGCGCGCCCCGCACTACCCGCAGGACACCTCCGCAGTCGCCCGCGCGCCCGGCATCGGCCGACTCTCGGTGCTGCTGGTTGAGGACGACCGGGCCGATGCCCTCCTGGTGGAGGAATTGATCGCCGACGCCGCCGTCGATATCGACTTCGCCTGGGCGCCTTCGATTTCCGAAGCCGAGCGGTTGTTGGTGCGCCGCCGCCCGGACTGTGTGCTGCTGGACCTGAACCTGCCCGACGCCACCGGCATCAACGCACTCGAGCGGGTCAGCAAGAGCGATCCGGCCATTCCGATCGTGGTGCTTACCGGGCTGAACGACGAGCACTTCGGTGTCTCCGCCGTCGCTTCCGGCGCGCAGGACTACCTGGTCAAAGGCCGGGTGGATCCGGAAACCCTGCGTCGCTCGCTGCTGTATGCGATCGAGCGCAAACGCGCCGAGCTGACCGCGGTCGAACTGCATGCCAGCCAGTTGCGGGCCGGCGAGAACGCTCGCCTCGAGCGCGGTCTGCAACCCTCGCCGCTGCTGCTCGACGACCCGGGCGTAGACGTCGTCGCTCGGTACCGCGCGAGCCGGGCGTATGCGCTGCTCGGGGGCGACTTCTACGACGTGGTCCAGACGCCGGACCGGACGGTGCACGTGATGGTCGGTGACGTGGCCGGGCACGGGCCGGACGAGGCGGCCCTCGGCGTGGCACTTCGCATCGGCTGGCGCGCGCTGACGTTCGCGGGGCTGCGCGGCAACGAGCGGATGCATCAGCTGGAGCGGATCCTGCTCACCGAACGCCCGTCGAAAGGCATCTTCGCCACGCTGTTGAGCCTGGCGTTCGCCCCGGACAGCCGACGATTCGATGCCGTGCGCGCTGGGCATCCCGGCATGTTGATGCACGGAAAAGACGACGTGCGGTGGATCGAACCGCCCGCGGGGCCCGCGCTGGGCCTCGGCGCACGCGAATGGCCGGTCAACCAACTCGAACTGCCGGACGGCCACGGCCTGCTGCTGCTCACCGACGGCCTGTTCGAGGGCCACTCGGGCCGGGGCAATGAACGTCTCGGCGAGGGCGGTCTGCTCGACCTGGCCCGCTCACTGGCCGCGCTGCCCGGCGCCGCGTTCGTGGACGCACTGATCGGCGAGGTGGAAGCGCGGGCGCGGACGCACGGCGGGCACACCGACGACATCGCGGTGGTGCGTGTCGAGCGGGCGCCGCGATGACGGCACCCACGGAATCGCAACGGTTGACCGTCCAAGGCTGGCAGAACCTGCTGTTGTCGGTGATGGGCGCGGTGGTGCTGGCAGGCGCCGTCGCGGGCGGCATCCTGCTGTACCGCACCGACCGGGTGTCCAGCGAGTTGATCGACAGCATCCAGCCCGCGCGGGTGGCCGCTTACCAGCTACAGGCGGCGCTGCGCGATCAGGAGACCGCGCTGCGAGGATATGCGATCGCGGCCGACCGGCAGTTCCTCGAACCGTATTTGGCCGGCCAGCGCACCGAACAGGCGGCGGCAGACGGCATCCGCGCGCGCATGGGTTATGACCGTGAAGCGGTCGCCGACCTCGAGGCCATCGAACAGGCTGCCGCTCAATGGCGAACGAATTACGCCGACCCGTTGATCGCCGCCGTCACCCCGGGCAGGCCGTCGGTGGTGGACAACGCTACCGCCGAACGCGGCAAGGCCGAATTCGACCGTCTGCGAGCGCTGTTCGACGTGCAGAATCAGAACCTGGGTGCGGCGCGACAAGCAGGCGTCGAGGCCTTGCAGGCGGCACGGAACTGGCGCAACGCGGTGCTCATCGGTGTGATCGTCACGTTCTTGGCAATGACGGTGTTGTTGGCCGTGCTGGTGCGCAACGTGGTCACCAGGCCGTTGGCGGCCCTGGCCGCGTCGTGCAGGCGGATCACCGAAGGAAACTTCGGCGAACGCATTGCGATCAGCGGCCCCAGGGACATTGGCGGCATCGCGGCCGACGTCGAAGACATGCGGCAGCGCATTGTTGACGAACTCGACGCGTCGAAGTCGGCCAGCGCGGCACTCGACGAGCAGACCATGGAATTGCGGCGCTCGAACGCAGAACTGGAGCAGTTCGCCTACGTCGCATCCCACGATCTTCAGGAACCGCTGCGCAAGGTGGCCTCTTTCTGCCAGTTACTCGAAAAGCGCTACGGCGACAAACTCGACGAGCGCGGCATCGAGTACATCGGCTTCGCGGTCGACGGTGCCAAACGCATGCAGGTGCTGATCAATGATCTGCTCACCTTCTCCAGGGTGGGGCGGCTCAACGCCACGTACACCGACGTCGACCTGAATGCCACACTGAACGCGGCCCTCGGCAACCTGTCGACGGCAATCGAGGAATCCGGCGCCCAAATCGTCACGCCCACAGCGGGTTTGCCTCATATCGACGGGGACCCGACATTGTTGGCGATGGTGTGGCAGAACCTGATCGGCAACGCGGTCAAGTTCCGCCGAGAAGGGGTGGCGCCCAAGATCGTCGTCGAGTGTGAGCAGCGGGTCCGCGACGACGAAACCGACTGGATCTTCACGGTGTCCGACAACGGAATCGGTATCCCGCAGGAATTCGCGGACAAGGTCTTTGTGATCTTTCAACGCCTGCACGGCCGCGACGCCTACAGTGGCACGGGCATTGGTCTCGCGTTGTGCAAGAAAATCGTCGAACACCACGGCGGAAACATCTGGATTGATTCCTCGTACACCGCGGGTACCCGGTTTCAATTCACCCTGCCCGTTCAACCGACGGCCGAACCGGAACCGCAGCCGGCGGCCACGCTGGAAGGAAGTACTGAATGACGTCACAAGCCGGGGAGGGCCGGGCGATCGACGTGCTACTTGTCGAGGACGACCCGGGTGACGAGCTGATCACTCGGGAAGCGTTCGAACACAACAAGATCAAGAACACGTTGCACGTCGCGCACGACGGCCAGGAGGGACTGGACTTCCTCTACCGACGTGGTGCGTACACCGACGCGCCACGCCCGGATCTGATTCTGCTCGACCTCAACCTGCCCAAGTACGACGGGCGGCAATTGCTCGAGAAGATCAAATCCGATCCCGACCTGTGCCACATCCCGGTCGTGGTTCTCACCACGTCCTCGGCGGAGGAAGACATTCTGCGTAGTTACAAGCTGCACGCCAACGCTTACGTGACAAAGCCGGTGGACCTCGACCAGTTCATGAGCGCCGTGCGGCAGATCGACGAATTCTTCGTCCAGGTGGTGCGGCTACCGCAGTTCTAGCGGGCCGCGTCGACCCCGGTCCATTCCAGGCTGACGCGGGTGCCGCTGGGCGACGTGTCAACGGTGGCCTGGTCGGCCAACGCCTGCATAAGCGGGATTCCCCGGCCCCGCTTGAGTTCCCGGGTGCCCGGATCGGTGTCCCGCCAAGCACCCTGGTCCTCGATGGTCACCGTCAGTGTGGCCGCATTCTCGTCGTAGTGGGCCCGGACTTGCATCACGCCGGGCTGGTCGGCGGTCGCGTAGGCGTACTCCGCGGCGTTGGCCATCGCCTCGTTGACGGCGAGCACTACATCGCACGCCTTCGCCGCGTCGAGCGCGAAGTGGTGATGCAACCACTCCGAGAACTCACGTCGGATGGCAGAGGCGGTCGCGGGGTCAGCGGCGGCGTCGATGCGCGCGAACTGTGGGCTGTTGCAGAGCGTTTCAGAAGTTGACATCTCGGCCTGCTGGCTACCCTGTTCGCGGCCCAGTTATGCCGCTAACGCGGCAAGTGCTTCATCGAGTGTGGCATGCAGGCCGACGACCTCGGCGATTCCGACAAGCTTGAGCGGTCGGCTGGTGGCGGGACCGTCGGCGACGACCGCGAATCGCATGTCCGCGGGCAACTCTTCGCGCGCTGCGACCAGAATGCCCATGCCCGCTGAGGCGAGGAAGTCAACGGCGGAAAGATCGACGACGACCCCACGCGGTCCGTCCTTGGCGGCGGTGGCGATCGCCTCCTCGACTTGCGAAGCGGTGAGCATGTCGACCACGCCCGCTACGGAAAGCACCTCGATCTCATCGACGAGCCTGCGCTCGATGGTGCACTGACTGGCTGCGGACTGGCCCGACACGATTTACCTCCAACATGACTGAAACCGTCGGCCATTTCGCGTGGTCCGGCGGCTACCTCGGCTGTTCCCGATCGGCCGATTCTTAAACATTGACCGGTGTCCGGGCAAACTCCGCGGTGATCCTGTCGAGTAGCGCCGGATAGCGGTTCGCCTCGCGGTGCCTGCCCGGTTTGCCGCTGCTGATCAGGCCGGCCGCCAGTCCGCGTTGGGGGTCGGCCCACACCGCGATGTTCACCAGCCCGGTATGCCCGAACGCGGCTGGTGCGTTGCGTCCGAACGGGCCGAACCGGTTCGAGCCGAGCATGTACCCGGTGCCCCAGCGCAGCGGCATCAGCCCGGTCGCGATGTCCGGCCGCAGCCTGCGGCACTCCCTCGTCGCAGCCCGCAGGGTATCCGCGGACATGATCCGCACTCCGTGGAGTTCGCCTCCGCGGCGCAGGATTTCGGCGAAGCGGGACAGTTCGTCGGCAGTGGACACCGTATTGGACGACGGCACCACACCGGTGAGGAACTGCCGGGTGTTCGAGTACGGGATGATCTGGTGCATCGTGCCGCCGACCGCGGTGCGGAACGCGGCCGCGATGGGCGGCGGCAGGGGCTTGCCGGTCGGGTAACTCGGGGCGACCAGGTCGACGTCGGCGTCGGCGACGCCGTAGTTCGTCCATCGGAAGCCGAGCGGATCGAGGATCTCGGTTGCCAGCACCTCGCGAATGTTCTTGCCGGTGGCCGCCGATACGATCTCTCGGACCAGGGGGCCCCAGGTCAACGCGTGATAGATGTGCACAAGGCCGGGGCGGTAGATCGGCTTCAGATTGCCGAGCATCTCCCGGGCGTACGCGCTGTCGTCCATCCGCTTGAGGTCCGGTCGGGGTCCCGTCGCGAACGGCACTCCCGCGCTGTGCGTCATCACGTGCCGAATCGTGGTTCTGTCCTTGCCGTGGCTGGTGTAGCTCGGCAGGTAGTCGCACACCCGGTCGTCGAGCGACAACACGCCGCGCTCGGCCAGCATGTGCACGACGGTGCTGGTGATCGCCTTGGCGGCGGAATACGCGCAGAACGGGGTTTCCGTTGTGACAGTTGTCTTTTCGGCGTCGGGCGGATCGTCGGGTCCATTGCCCCAGCCGTGGCCGATCGCCCGGTTGAGCACCACCCTGCCGTTGTGCCGCAGGCAGAGTTGGATCGCGGGATGCATGCCCGCGCGATACCAGTGCCGGGCGGCCTGCCAGATGCGGTCGACGGACGCCGGATCGATCGCGGAGTGGTCCTCCTCGCCGATCGCCGTGACGGCGTCCAGGTCGGCGGGGACGCGGATCCTGCCGTCGCTCATGCGGCGTTCCTCCGCAGCGTCGCCGCCAGGTGATGTTGCAGGGGCAGGCCCACGGCGCCCATCCGCAACGTGTAGGTCAACTGGTCGCCGTCGACACGGATCGAACGGCTCAGCGCGGTGACCTCTTTGGCCGACGAGGTACGGCCGATCGCCGTCGCGGTCAACTCCAGTTCCATGGTGTTTCCGGCCGTCGTCAGCGTGCCCTCTCCGATCTCGGTGATGCCGGTGGGATGGGCCAGCACGAGTTCCACGCGATCCGCCGACGGCATCCGCAGGTATCCGGTCTCGGCGTGCAGCGGACGGCCGTCGTCGGCGGCCCTGGTGCGCTGGCCGTAGACAAGAAACGGTACGTGGCTGAACGT
Organism: Mycobacterium sp. ACS1612; assembly: GCF_001667505.1. Classification (GTDB taxonomy): domain Bacteria; phylum Actinomycetota; class Actinomycetes; order Mycobacteriales; family Mycobacteriaceae; genus Mycobacterium. The sequence goes on along the minus strand of NZ_LZHZ01000018.1, from coordinate 40,875 downwards.
GATTTCCTCCAGATAGCCGAATGGTTCGATCGTCGGGTACTCGCCGTCGCCGCGGCCCGACCAGGTGCCGATCAAAGGCGCGAGGGCGGCAATGCCGGGATGCAGATCGGCCACGTCGCCAGGGTACGGAATAGCGGAGGAGCAATCGTGAGTTGCCGGTTGACATGACCACCATCACATTCGACCCCCACACGCTGATCGCCGAGAGCAGGCTCGGCGTGCTGGCCACCATCAAGACCAACGGCCTGCCGCAACTGTCGCCGGTGACCCCGTACTACGACCGGGACGCGGGCGTCATCTACGTGTCGATGACCGAAGGCCGCGCCAAGACCGCCAACCTGCGCCGCGATCCCCGTGCGGCGCTCGAGGTCACCAGTTCCGACGGTTGGGCGTGGGCGACGGCCGAGGGCACGGTCACGTTGACGGGTCCGGGCAGCGACCCGCACGGCCAGGAGGTCGAAGCGCTCGTCGACTATTACCGCGCGGCCGCAGGTGAACATCCGGATTGGGACGAGTACCGCGCGGTGATGGTGTCCGACCGCCGCGTGCTGATGGCGATGACGGTCGAGCGGGTGTACGGCGAAAAGATCCGCTAGCCGCCGGGATTGGCGGGCGGGGGAGTGCCCGGGTTGCGGGCGATGATCTGGCCCAACTGACCGAGCGCGCCGATCAGGTCACCAGGGCCGCTCTGGGGCACGGGCTGATCGGTCAATTGCCAGGGCTGGCATTCGTTGGTGGTGAACGACGTGTCGGTGGGGTCGATCTGCACGATCTGCGCCTTCTTCGACAACGCGTTGTCGACGATGTCGGTGCCGTTGGTGCGCTTCCAGTAGCAGGCGCCGTCGCCGACGGGGCCTGCCGAGGCGTAGGTTCCGGGCTGGATGTCCTTGCCGACCGCGAAGGTGCCGTCACCGTTGATGGTGGTCGTGGGTCCTGGCGGCGGCGGTGGTGTCGGGGTGGGATCGGCGGACGCGACCGCCGGGGATGCCGCGCAGCCAACCAAGACGAGCGCTGCCGCGACGGCGGCTCTTGTCGGCTTCATGCCCACAGAGTAGTCGCAAGCCGTGCTAACGAAAACCGCCCGTCACAGCGAGGGGCTGCGGCGGGCGGTCGTCGTGTGATGGGCTAACCGGCCATGAACTCGGTGTAGGCCGAGGCCAGCTCCGGCGGCAACACCGACACGTTGCACTGACGCTGGGTGTCACCGATCGGCGCCAGGATGCCCTTCAGGTCGTAGTACTCCTGTGGGTTGGCGGTGAAGTAACCGCGCAGCGTCGCCGACGCCTGGTCGCGCGGTTGGCTGAACGCCGCGCCGACGGCCTGGTTGGCACCCGGATGGGTGTTCAGGTAACCGCGGGCGGAGCCCAGCGTCGAGCTGACCATGTTGGACACGCCGGCTGCCGAGCAGTCCGGCGCCGCGACCGCATTGGGTGCGGCGATGGTTGCTGCAGCTACGCCCCCAAGCAGGCAGCCCGCGGCGACACCGGCGACGCGCCGGCGCGCAGTGATACCACTGAATTTCATGATCAATTTCTTCCTTCGAATTGCGATTCGTCGCTGTTTCCCCCGTCCCTGAAAACCAAGGTAGCCGAATGCAAAAGTGCCTAAACCGGCTTGGCGCAGCCGATGATGGAGGGGTGTAAACGTTACAGTTCAACGGGGTGAGATAGACCTCAAAATGGTCGTTATTCGATAAGCGGATCGGCAGATCGGCTCGGAGATCTTGAAAACTCTCAGGATTTGCCGGGCACCCTTAATTGATCGTGATCCACATAGTGACCGAATTGTTATTCGCGGCGCGGTAGCGTGCCTCGTTGTGACGCCGTACCGAGTCATCCAATGGGGCACGCGCGCGGTCGGCGCCGAAATGATCTCAGCGCTCGTCGGCGGTGAGTACGCCGACCACTGACCGCGCCCCGAAGAAGGGCTGGACATTGACCACCGAAGGCGATCCGTCGATGCGGACACACTTCATATCGCTGGCGAGTTTCAGCCGGCCTGCCGGCATCGCCGAACAGTGCGGTCAGCCAACGTGGCGACCGCGATGCAGGTGCTCAACGCGGTGCCCGCGGTGCGTGAGGCTGCACCGGGCTTCGCTTCACATCGTCGGCAGTTCGGCGACAACCGCGGCCAACCGCGGATCGGATACCTCGATCCGTCCGAACAAAGCCAGCAGCAACTCGTCGGGCTTCGCGTCGACCGGTTCGTCTCCGCCGGGCAAATGTCCTGTGGCTGAGACGAATTCAACTGTGTCGTCGTGTCCCAGATGCACTCGGAGCCGGGTAGAGGTCGCGCTCTCGAGCAGCCGGTTCATCGACTCAGCAGGGCCACGAATTGCGATGGATGCCTGCGCGGCCGGTATCTCCCACACATCATTGCTTGCGGCGGCGATGTCGTAGCCGTGGACGAGCAGCTCGCACAGGATCCACCGGGCCCCACCGCCGGCCGAGATCGTTGATCCACCGTGGAACGGATACTGACGATCGAAGTCGACTCTGGGATAGACGCGGTCGATCACCGTACGCAGATTCGCATCGAGGTGGTCGGCGACATCGTTGATGTCCCGGTCGGTGTACTCGGAGAGGCAGGTCGCATTCAGCTCGGCAACCTCCTGGTTCGTGGCGCCGCGTCGACGATCGCCGAGTAGCCTGCCGAGCACGGTCACCACGTGCGCTGCAGTCTCCGCGGCCGTCCAGCCAAGCCCGGGTACCGGTCGCGCGGCGCGACCCGGATCAAGTCCGCGGACCATCGAGACGAACCGCCTCCCGCTGTCGTCCAGCGCTGCGAGGATGTCGGTTTTGGCTATCTCTTCCACGCGCTGAGCGTACGGCGGGTCAAGCCCGTGAAATTCGCGGCCAACGGCCGGTGCCGATTCGTTCATGCCGGACGTATCGTCGACAGTGAGCCCTGCACCGAGAGGGGGCAACGATGATGTTGAAGAAAGTTGCAGCCGCAGTTGCCGTCGCCGCTTCGCTGGGCGTTGGCGCCATCGGACTCGGTGCCGGTGCCGGCCAGGCTGATCCGGGCTGGGGCCCGAACATTCCGTGGATCCCCGGGCCAGGAGACTGGGTGCCGGATGTCGACGTATGGCCGGGACCGGGAGAAGTCGCGAACTTCTGTCCGTGGCACTCGCCGCCCGGTCACTGGATCGGCGGACCGCACGGCATTCCCTGCACCTAGCGGCCACAGGGACGGTCGTCGGCCATAGGTAGTCTCGTGGCCGTGCGGTTCGACCTGCTCTCGCCCGGAATCGAAGTCGGCCTCGTGACGACGAACTCCGACGCCATGATCGCGTTCTACGAGGGCTTCCTCGGACTGGAGTGCCAGGGCGACGTCGAATTCCCGGGCGGATCGCAACGGCGGTATTCGCTCGGGAAGAACGTGGTCAAGCTGGTGACCTACGACCCGCCGCCACCGCAACCGGTCGCGTCGGGCGGCGGTCGCGCCCAGGCCGGCGTCAGGTACTTCACTATCGGCGTGCAGAACCTGCGCGCGGTGGCCGAGGCGTTCGCCGCCTCCGACTACGAGATCGTCGAACCGATGACGGAGTTCGCACCCGTGCCCGGCATGGGCTGGATGTTCGTCGCCGACCCCGACGGCAACTGGATCGAACTGTTCGGCACGCTGTGACGTATCCGCCCCCGCCGCAGGCGCCGCCGACCTGCTACCGACATCCCGACCGCGTCACCTACGTCAGCTGCACGCGTTGCCACCGACCTATCTGTCCGGAGTGCATGCGAAACGCCGCCGTAGGCCACCAGTGCGCCGAATGCGTCAACGCGGGCGCTCAATCGGTGCGTCAGCCGCAGACGGTGGCCGGTGCCCGCCAAGGCGCCCGCACCCCCGTCGTCACCTACACGCTGATCGCCGTCAACGTGCTGCTATTTGTGCTGGAAGCGGTGACACCAGGCCTTCAGCGCCAACTCGTGCTGTTCGCACCCGCCGTCGCCGACGGCGACTACTACCGGCTGGTGACGTCGGCCTTCATGCACTACGGCATCGCGCACCTGCTGTTCAACATGTACGCGCTCTACGTGATCGGCGTGCCGCTCGAAAATTGGCTTGGCAGAATGCGTTTCACGGCCCTGTACGCGTTGAGCGCATTGGGCGGTTCGGTCCTGGTGTACCTGCTCTCGCCGCTGGGCGCCGCGACCGCCGGCGCGTCGGGCGCGGTGTTCGGGTTGTTCGGTGCCTACTTCGTGGTGAGTAAGCGGCTCAACCTGAACGTCGGTTGGGTGGTCGGGCTGATCGTGCTCAACCTCGCGTTCACGTTCGTGATCCCGGCGCTGGGCGGACAGCAGATCAGCTGGCAGGGCCACATCGGCGGATTGGTCACCGGCGCGGTGGTCGCGGCGGCATACGCCTACGCCCCTCGCGAGCGGCGCATCCTGATCCAGGCGTCGACGTCGGTAGCGCTGCTGGTGCTCTTCGTCGCGTTGATCGGATGGCGGACAAGCGACCTGCTCACCCGGTTCGGCATCACCTGACGTTCGCCCGGCGCTCAGTCGCCGGCCACCTCGAGATGCCAACGTGGCAAGGTGCGCATGCGCCTTCCGTTCCGGCGGGCTTCCGTTGTGGCGCCGACCTTTCTGATCTTCGTCCTGCTCAACAGCTGCACCTTCGCTGTCGACCTGGTGCTCCTCACCGTGCTGCACGGCGGTCTGCGGGTGCCACTAGCCACCGCGGTGACGATGGCTTACGCATGCGCATGCACGCTGACCTACTTCCTGAACCGCATCTTCAACTTCCGCTCACACAGCGCAGTGGGGCCGCAATTCGCGGTTTACGTGGTGGTGGCCGCGGTGAACTACCTCGCGTTCATCCTCGGTGTCACCAAGGGGCTGGTGGCACTGGGTATCGAGTATCACGCCGCGCGGATCGCAGCGGGCGCGTGCGAGGCGCTCTACACGTACACCGCGATGCGCTGGGTCGTGTTCCGGCGCTGACCGTCTAACGCATAGACGGAAGCCCGAACACGCCGAACAGGTTCGGGTCGAGAAACACTGTGATGGCCGATAGTCCGTCCCGGCCTCCGGTGAGCACATGGATCGCGTGCGCCCGCAGCGCCCCCGCGGCGTCGCGGCGGTAATCGGCGACCGCGGGTTGCCCGTTGGCGGAGGTGGGCACCATCAGCACAGCACCCGCTTCGGTGAACGCCCGCGCAGAGAGGAATCGTGTCACCGCATCCCGGCCCCTGAACCAGACTGCAAATGGCGGCATTTCGAGTTTGACGTCATCCTTCAGCAGCGCAGTCAACGCGGCCATGTCACCGTTTTCGAACGCCGCACAATAGCGTTCGACCAACGCGAGTAACTCACGGTCCTCCGGTTCGGTGACGTCGTCGTCGTTCGGTGCCACCTCGGCCAGGTGGGCCCGTGCCCGCTGCAGCGCGCTGTTCACCGCCGCGGGTGTCGTCTCGAGCAGTTCGGCCACCTCGGCGGCGCTGAACTGCACCACGTCCCGCAGGATCAACACCGCGCGTTGCCTCGCAGGAAGCTCCTGCAGCGCGGTGACGATCGCCAGTCGGATGCTCTGCCGCGTGGCCGCCGCGACCTCGGGGGTGAACGTGTCGGGTATCGGTTCGAGCCACGGATATCCGGCCCTGCTCGCATCGATGTCGACGTCCGGGTCCACGGAGCCCGCGCCGAGTCCGGCGGGCAACACCCGGCGGGCGCGATGCTGCAGCGCCCGCAGGCACGCCATGGTCGCGATGCGATACAGCCATGTCCGCAACGCCGCCCGTCCCTCGAAAGCCTCGTACCCCCGCCAGCCGCGCAGGTACGTCTCCTGGACCAGATCCTCGGCGTCCTGCACCGAGCCGAGCATCCGGTAGCAGTGCGCGATCAACTCGGCGCGATAAGGCGCCGCCTGATCGATGAATTCCTGCTGGGCGGGCACAGCGTCCTCCTCTGCGAAGCATGTTCCCCAATACACCCAATACAGATGCCTGCGGCGGGCCGAATTCATCGGCCGGCTCCAGATGAATTCGCGCGGTGCGGTGTCTCTGAGTCGGTATGACCCAACACACCATCGCCCTTGCCGGATCGACCGCGATCGTCACCGGCGCCAGCAGAGGATTCGGCCGAGGCATCGCGGAGGCATTCACCGCCGCCGGAGCACACGTCGTGGGTGTCGCCCGCAGCGGCGGCACAGTCACCGCCGACGCCGCCGACCCGGCCACCGCCCACCGGCTCATCGACCAGTACGCACCGCGCACCGTTGTGCTGTGCGCAGGTGCCGCACCGCAGATGAGTCCGCTGCAACAGCAGACGTGGGAGTCGTTCAGCTTGAATTGGAATGTCGATGTGGCCCAGGCGTTTCACTGGATCCGCGAAGCGCTGCTGCGACCGCTCGCGCCAGGCAGCACGGTGGTCGCGGTGTCCAGCGGGGCGGCGGTCAACGGGTCGCCGCTCAGCGGCGGCTACGCAGGCGCGAAGGCCACCGTCAGGATGATCACCGAGTACGCGGCGCTGGAGTCGGAACGGGCCGGCCTCGACATCGACTTCGTGTCGGTGCTGCCGTCGTTGACGCCTGCCACTGCACTCGGCGCGAAAGCGGTGGCGGCCTACGCGGCGCGGCAGGAAGTGGACGTCGAACAGTTCGTGCAGTCGCTACCACCCGCGCTCACCGCCGAGCAGGTCGGCAAGTCCGTCCTGGAGATCGCCACCGCCGGGCCGTGCGGACACCGGGCCTACATGCTCGGCCCTGCGGGACTGTCGCCGTTGGGCTGAGTCGAGGCGAATGTGGGTATCCGGACGTATGGCGTTCAAACTCACATACATCGACGGACAAGAAGACACCTACGACGACGACACCAAGTGGGAAATCGATGACGGTGTCCTCAAGCTCGGCCGCCGTGACGGCGACTGGTCGGTACTGGTGTCCCCGGGCCACTGGGCCACGATCGAATTGGGTCAAACCGGCAAGAAGACGGACAAGGACGACAAGAACGAGAAAGACGAGAAAGACGACAAGGACGAAAAGGACGACAAGAACGAGAAGGACGAGAAAGACGACAAGGGCGAGAAGGACGACGACTCTTAGACCTCGATGCGCGATCCGATGACCACCGTGCGGTCCAACGGCAGGTTGAAATACGCGGCGGCATCGGAGGTGATGTAGGAGGTCGCGATGAATAGCCGCTTACGCCATGGCGCCATCGTCGGCTCCTCTCCCGTCACCAGTTCGAGCTTGGACAGGAAATACGACGCCGTCTCGACGTCGATATGGCCTTCGGTGTGCGCCGGGTCCAGCAGTGTCAACGCGTGCGGGATGTCCGGCCGCTCCATGTAGCCGTAGCAGGCGCTGACGTGGATGATGCCGTCGCGCTTGTAGCCGAGGTCGTCGATGGTCATCCGCTCGCCGTCGGGCAGCCGGGGGACCGGCACCGTGTCGATCGACATGATCACCACGTGGCGATGCAGCACGCGGTTGTGCTCGACATTGGCCCGCATCGCCAAGGGCGCTGTCTCGTTGCCCCGGTTGAGGAACACCGCGGTGCCTGCCATCCGGACCAGCGGTGGCTGGCAATCCCGCAGCCCGTCGACGAACTCGCGCAGCGGGCCCTCGGCCTTTTCCCTTGCCCGCGTGACGATTTCGCGACCCTTCTGCCATGTCGTCATCACCGTGAACGAGACGGTTGCGATGAGTAACGGCAGCCACGCTCCGTGCAACACCTTGGTCAGATTCGCCGCCAAGAACAGCGCGTCGACCAGCAGGATGAAGCCGCCAAGGGGCAGTACCACCCACAGCGACCAACGCCACTGGGTCCTGGCGTAGTAGAAGAACAGGATGGCAACGATCGTGATCGTGCCTGTTACGGCCATGCCGTACGCGTACGCCAGTGCGGCCGAACTACGGAACGCGAACACCAGGATCAGCACCATCACCGTCAGGACGCCGTTGATCCACGGCACGTAGATCTGGCCGATGGTGGACGCCGAGGTGTGTTCGATGCGCAACCGCGGCAGGTAGCCGAGCCGGGCCGCCTGCGACGCCACCGAAAACGCGCCGGTGATCACCGCCTGCGACGCGATGACCGTGGCCGCCGTCGCGAGCAGCACCATCGGAATCTGTGCCCACTCAGGAATGAGCAGGAAGAATGGCGCCCGCACCTTCGACTCGTCGGCGAGCACCAACGCCCCCTGGCCGAAGTAGCTCAACGTCAGGGCTGGCAACACGAGGCCGAGCCAACCGGCCGTGATGGCTTTGCGGCCGAAGTGGCCCATGTCGGCATAGAGCGCCTCAGCGCCAGTAACCGACAGCACGATCGCCGCCAGCGAGAAGAACGCAATGTGGAAGTGGCTCAACAGGAATGTGGCAGCGTACGTCGGCGACAACGCTCTCAAAATGTCCGGGTTGTCGACGATCCCGTGGACTCCGCATGCGCCGATCGCGGTGAACCAGAGGATCATCACCGGTCCGAAGAACCGCCCCACCGTCGCGGTGCCGTGCCGCTGCACAGAGAACAGCGCCACGATGATCGCCGCGGTGATCGGGACGACGAAGTCTTCGAAGTCGTGGTTGATGACCTTGAGACCCTCGACAGCGGACAGCACCGAGATGGCGGGGGTGATCATGCTGTCGCCGAAGAACAGCGACGCGCCGAATATTCCCAGCGCCGCAAGCATCATCGCGGTTCGGCGGCTGCGGTTTCCTGTCCATCGGCGCAGCAGCGTGATCAGCGCCATGATGCCGCCCTCGCCGTTGTTGTCGGCGCGCATCACCAACGTGATGTAGGTCAGCGTGACGATGATCATCACCGACCAGAAGATCGTGGACACGACGCCGTACACGTTGGCAGTGGAGATCGGCACCGGATGCGGGTCTGAAGGATCGAAGACGGTCTGAAGGGTGTAGATGGGGCTGGTGCCGATGTCGCCGAACACCACGCCCAATGCGCCGATCACGATCGCGGGGCGAAGACCTCGACGACTGTCCACGGAAGACATCGTTACATCCAACGCTGTGGACCAAGATGAATCGTGCCTGTTGTGATCACCGTCGCGGCCCTGCTGGTGGTGCCGACCGCGGTGGCCGTGCTGGGCACCTACCTCTATCGCGTGCCCTACCTCGGGTTGGCGACCGCCTACGTGCCCTGGTACCTGCCCTGGCTGACGGTTGCCGCGGTCGCAGGCGGGGTCCTCGCGCTGATCCACTGGTGGGTGCGTCGCGGTCGCATCGGCGCCGCACTGGCTGTCGTTGCCGCCCTCACCGTCGCGGGCGCAGCGGTCATCGACGCCAGAATGATCGCGGCGGTCGAACACGCCGGCGCCGACATCCGATTGATCGACACATTCGGCATCGGGGTGCCCAGATACGCGGCGCCGGACGAGGAAGCGACCTATGGCACCTACGAGGGCACGCCGCTGCGACTGGCGGTCTTCCGCCCCCGGGAAACCACCTCTCGCGCACCGGTTTTCGTATACATCCACGGCGGCGGGTGGGTCGCCGGCGACCTGACAGCCCAAAGCACAGACCTGCGGTGGTTCGCCGAGCAGGGCTGGCTGGTGGTGAGCGTCGGCTACACGCTGTCATCGGCCGACCGGCACCTGTGGAACGTCACGCAGGACCAGATCGGCTGTGCACTGGGGTGGGTGGTCGCGAACGCACACGAATACGGCGGCGATCCGGCGCGGCTGTCCGTGTCGGGACATTCGGCGGGCGGAAACCTCGCCATCAACACCGCCTACCTCGCCGCTGCGGGGCGGCTGCACTCGTCCTGCGGGGGCACCATGCCGAAGGTGGCGGCGGTGTCTGCGGTCTATCCCGTCGTCGACCCCGTCGGCTTCTACGACAACCCGGATCCCGCGCTGGGTGGCGAGTCCCGCGAGATGGTGGGCGCGTACACCGGCGGCTCACCGCGCCAGTTCCCTGGCCGTTACGCGGCCATCGCATCCGACAGCCACCTGACCGCGGCCGCGCCGCCCACGTTGATCGTCATCGGCGAGGCCGACCACCTGGTGCCGGTGGCAGGCACCTACCGGTTCGTCGACCGGGCGAAGGCGGCCGGGGTCGACGTGGAATTGGTGGCGGTGCCCTACGCCGACCACGTCTATGACGGCCGTCGCGGCAGCATCGGCGAGCAGGCTTACCGGCAGATCACCGCGCGCTGGTTGCGCGAGGTCGGCCAGGGGCCGTGAGCCAGGCTGGTCCCTATCATGACGGGATGGGCGACGAGCTCGACCAGTTGTACGAGGCCAAGCCCGACGAGTTCACCCCGCTGCGCACGAAGCTGGCCGCAGCGGCCAAGAAGCGCGGGGACGCCGACGCGGCCAAGGCGATCTCCGCCGCGCGGAAGCCGACGACCGCGGCCTGGGTGGTCAACCGGCTGGCGGTCCGCGAGCCCGATACCAGGACCCGCCTCGCCGATCTCGGTGAACGCTTGAAGGACGCCCACTCGTCGATGGCGGGTGACCGCATCCGCGAGCTGTCCCGCGAACAACGCCGCCTCGTCGACGACCTGGCCCGTGCCGCATTCGAGGAGGCCGAGCTGACCGACCCCACCGCCGCAGTGCGCGACGACGTGACCGGCACCCTGCAGGCTGCCGTCGCCGACCCCGACGTCGCGGCCCGCCTCGGCAGGCTGACCAAGGCCGAGCAATGGTCGGGTTTCGGCGAATTCGGCGACACTGCAATGGTTTTCACGCCTACCCGTAAGCCGCGTGGTGAGAAGCCCGCTGCAGTGTCCGAGCCCGAACCGAAGGCCGACGAGAGCAAACAGGCGCGTGCCGCCCTCGCCGCCGCCGAACGCGCCAAGGCCGACGCGGACGCGGCGCTGACCGAACTGCAATCCGACGTCGCCACCGCGAGGCTGCGTCGCGACGACGCCCGCAGGCGACTGGAGGATGCCGAGACCGCGTTGGCGGCCGCCGAAGACGCCTACGAAAAGGGCAAGCAGGCCAGCCGCGACGCCGCGGCGGCGGTCAAGGAGGCGAAAGCGCAGCTGAGGTCTAAGTGACTGCGCGGCAGCTGATCTCCATGCTGTCGTCGCCCCCACGAACCGGGAAGTTGACGCTGACATAGCCGTTCTGAGGGTCGCGGACGTGGTCGAGATACGGCTTGGCATCGTCCATTGAGGTGTTGTCGGCGACGATCAGCGCCCCTGCCGACAGCTTGGGCTCGAGCAGCTTGGTCACCGGAAGGTAGGCCTCCTTCCAACCGTCGAGCAGCACGAACTCGACCGAACCGGCGACCCCGTCGAGAGTCTTCAGCGCATCGCCTTCCAGCACGGTGATCAGATCGTCGAGGCCCGTCGCGGCGAACGTCTGTTTGGCGGTCGCGACCTTGGCCGCGCTGAGTTCGGTGGTGACGACCCGGCCGGTGCCGTTGTCGCGTACCGCGGACGCCAGGTGGATGGCCGAGATGCCCAGCGACATGCCGAACTCGACGACGGTGCTCGGCCGGGTCGCGCGCACCAGCGTGTACAGCAGGCGGCCCGCCTCTGGGGTGACGGGCAAATAGAAGTCGCTGAGTGCGTCGGCGCGTTCCTGCGCACTGGCCTTGGCAAGCCGCTCGAAGTCGCCCGGCCTCTCCCGAAGCTGGGCGAACTGTTCGGTGGATTGGGCGTACATCCGGTCGAGGGCGGACGCCACTCGGGGGTCCTGCAGCGTGCTGGTCACAGCGCCAAAGATAGCCCTCCAAACGAGCGCCGCGGGGGTCCACCTACGGGCAGGATGGAAACGGTATGGAGAAGCCGACGGCGCGAGCGGTCGCGGTGATCGTGCTGTTGTTCGTCACAGCGTGGGCACTGCGGGGCTACCTGCCGGGCAGCGCCAAGGCGGTCGACCGGGAGCGGTCGCCGGGAAGCCCGGTGGCGTTGATCGTCGACATCGCTTTGTTGTGCATCTCGGTCGCGATCATCGGCGTCGCGGTCGTGGTGCGTCTGCGCAACGGGCAGGCGCGGCGACCGGGGCCGGGCACGCTGCCGCTCAGCGGTGTCACCATGGGCCGCCCGACGTGGCGGTTCTCGTTGGTCGCGTTGGCGGTGATCATCGCCTGGGTGCTGCTGATGATGATGCTGATGCGATTGGACGTCGGCGGCCCCGCGGGCCAACCGCCGTCGGGCACCCCGAAGGTCGCCGATCCGGGAACCGCGCCGCCGACCACCAATCCGACCGCCCCGCAATTAGATTCGCCTGACAGCCAGGGGCACGACGTGATCGGCTACCTGGTTCCGCCGATGGTGATCCTGATGGCGCTGATCGTCGTCGGGTCCGTCGTCGCCTCGCGGCGGCAGCGCCGGCTACCGTCGCCGGCGCCCTCCTCCGGCCCCACCCCCGACCGGCCCAGTCAACCGGGCGCCGCCGAATCACTGGCGCGCGCAGCCGAAGTCGGGCTCGCCGAGATCGGCGACCTCAGCCGTGAGCCCCGCGAAGCGATCATCGCGTGTTACGCCGCGATGGAACGTGAACTCACCCGCGTGCCCGGCGCCGCCCCGTTGGATTGCGACACCCCGTCGGAGGTGTTGGCCCGGGCGGTCGGTCGCCACGCGCTCAACGCCGACAGCGCGACGCGACTTGTCGAGTTGTTTGAGGAAGCACGGTTCTCACCGCACGTGATGAACGAGGGCCACCGCGACGACGCGGTCGACGCGCTGCGCCTGGTGCTCACCGACCTGCGGAGCATGGCATGAAAAAGCTTGTGGCCGCCGGTCTGTTCGTCGTGTTACTCGCCGAGGTGATGGCGGTCGCGGTGCTTGACCGGGAGTGGGTGCTTGGCGTCGTCGGCACGATGGTCGCGCTGGTGTTTCTCGCCCTCCGGTTCTACCTGGTGCGTGAACCGAGCTACCACGATTCGGCGACCACCAATGACGCCGCGGAGTCGTTGCGCCGCTGGCTTTCTCGGACCGAGACATTGGTCGGCAGATCCGAGTCGACCCGCAGGGACTGGGACCGGCACCTGCGCCCGATGCTGGCACGGCAGTTCGAGCTGGCCACCGGGCAACGAGAGGCAAGGAACCGCAACGCCTTTCACGCCACCGGCACCATGCTGTTCGGCGCGGAACTGTGGGCGTGGGTCGACCCACAGAACGTCTCGCGCACCGGCGACAGCGAGCCAGGGCCGGGTCGGGCCGCGCTCGACGAGATCCTGCGACGGTTGGAGCAAGTATGACGGGGCTGCCCGCGGCCACTACCACGGCGCACTGTGAAGCGGTGCTCGACGAGATCGGCCAGGTGGTGGTCGGCAAACGCGGTGCGCTGACCCTGATCCTGACCACGGTGCTCGCGGGCGGCCACGTGCTGATCGAAGATCTGCCCGGCCTCGGCAAGACGCTGATCGCCAGGTCCTTTGCGGCGGCGTTGGGTCTGGAGTTCACCCGCGTCCAGTTCACCCCGGACCTGCTGCCCGCCGACCTGCTCGGCTCCACCGTCTACGACATGCAATCAGGCCGTTTCGAATTCCGCAGGGGACCTATCTTCACCAACCTGCTCCTTGCCGACGAGATCAACCGGACACCGCCGAAGACCCAGGCCGCGCTGCTGGAGGCGATGGCGGAGGGCCAGGTCAGCATCGACGGCGTCACGCACCGACTTCCGGCCCCGTTCATCGTGCTGGCCACCGACAACCCGATCGAGTACGAGGGCACCTACCCGCTGCCGGAGGCGCAGCTCGACCGCTTCGCGATCCGCCTCGAACTGCGGTACCTGTCCGAACAGGAGGAGGCGTCCATGCTGCGGCGGCGCCTCGACCGCGGGTCAGCGCAACCGACCGTGCAACAGGTGGTCGACGCCCACGATCTGCTCGCCATGCGCGAGTCGGTGGAGCAGGTCACGGTGCACGACGACGTGCTGCGCTATGTGGTGTCGCTGGCGACCGCGACGCGTCAGCATCCGCAGGTGGCCGTCGGCGCCAGCCCACGCGCGGAACTCGACCTGGTGCAACTGTCCCGCGCGCGGGCGTTGCTGCTCGGACGGGACTATGTGATACCCGAGGACGTGAAATCGCTGGCCGTGCCCACCATGGCGCACCGGATCAGCCTCCGACCGGAGATGTGGGTGCGCCGCGTGCACGGGTCGGATGTCGTCGAGGAACTGCTACGCAGGCTGCCGGTGCCGAGGACCAAGGGATGATTGAAACCCGCACGGTCGACGTCGAATTACGCTGGCGGCCTTCGGCTTTGACACGCTCCCTGGTGACGTGTGCTGCGGCCGCCCTCGCGGTCGCGGTGATCGGCGGCTACTGGCAGCTTGTCGCGTTCGCGGCACCGCTGGTCGGCGTGCTGACGTCCATCGGATGGCAACGCGAGGTCCCGACGGTGCATGTGCATGCCGAGCCGTCGGCCCAGCGCTGCTTCGAATCCGAAGACACCAGGGTCGAGGTGTGGGCCACGAGTGAAAACGCCGAGACAGCAATTGGCCTGACGCTCGAAGCGGTGGACGGCATGCGGTTGCACACCGTCGAATCCTCGCACCGTCAGAGCGTGACCGCCACGGCCGACAGGTGGGGCCGCTATCCCGTCGTCGCGCGCGTGAATGTCCTTGCCCGCGGCGGGCTTCTGCACGGCACGGGTGTAGCCGACGCCGCGAACGTGTTCGTGTTCCCGCTGGCGCCCCCGCAGTCCACCGCGCTGCCGCGCACCGAACTGCTCGACCGCCTCGGCACCCACCTGACCCGGCGCATCGGTCCTGGCGTCGAATATGCCGACGTCCGGCGGTACGTGACCGGCGACCAGTTGCGCACCGTCAACTGGCCCGTCAGCGCGCGGCGGGGCAGTCTGCACGTGACGCAGCGCCTGACCGACCGCGCCGCCGACGTGGTGGTGATGATCGACGGCTACCCCCAACCGCCGGGTCCGGCTACCGCCGCAACCGACCGGATCGCCCGCGGCGCCGTGCAAGTGGTGCAGAGCGCGCTGCGCAGCGGTGACCGCGCGGGTGTCGTCGTGCTCGGTGACCGCCACCCGCGGTGGTTGGGCGCCGACATCGGACGCAGGCAGTTCTACCGAATCCTGGACGCCATGCTGACCGCCGGTGACGGATTCGAGGACACACCAGGCACTCTCGCGCCGAGGGCAGCGGTCCCGCCCGGCGCGATCGTGGTCGCGTTCTCCACCCTGCTCGACACCGAATTCGCACTCGCACTCATCGATTTGCGCAAACGCGGTCACACCGTGGTGGCCGTCGACGTGCTCGAAGGCGCCCCGTTCGAAGAGGACAAGGACGGCCCGGTGGCCCGGATGTGGTCGCTGCAGCGGTCGTTCATGTACCGCGATATGCGGACCATCGGAGTCGACGTGGTCGCGTGGCACGGCGACGCCACCCTCGATCAGGCGATGCAGTTGGTGCCCGACCGGCGCCGCTCGGTGCGTCGGAGGGCGGCGTTGACATGACACTGCAGGCGCGTGCGGTCTCGGCATCGTTCGGGCTGTTGATGGTCGCGTCGGCGGCGGTGCAGGCGGACAGGACGGCCTTGTTCGCCGCCGTCTTCGCCGCCGTCGCGGTGTTGGCGGGCAGCGTTTTTCGTCCTGCCCCCGCGCTCGCGGTGCTGGCGACTGTCGCAGTGCTCGTGCTCGCCGATGCCCCGCCGGTGCTGACCGCGACGTCCGGGTTGTGTGCGGCGGCGTATCTGGTGCTGCGGCACACCGCGGCGGTGGCGGCACCGAGTGTGCTCGGCGCCGCAGGCTTCACCGCAGCTGGCCTTGCCGCGGTGTCGCTTCCGTTCCAACTGCCGTGGGTGCCGCTGCTGGCTCCGCTGGCGGTGCTTGTGCTCTTCGTCCTGATGACTCGGCCCTATTGGACGAACTGAGCCGGTTATCTTGTCAGGGAGGCGACCTGCGCTCCCGTAAGCGAATTGCTCAGCGGGACGCTTACTTTCGGGAGAGTCTTCGTGCCACAGGATGTTCGCAAGGCAGTGACCGGCGCATCGATCGGCAACGCGGTGGAGTGGTTCGACTTCGCGATCTACGGATTCCTGGCCACCTTCATCGCGGCGAATTTCTTTCCCTCCGGAAACGAAACAGCGGCGCTGCTGAACACGTTCGCGATCTTCGCGGCGGCGTTCTTCATGCGTCCTGTCGGCGGATTCGTGTTCGGACCGCTCGGTGACCGGATCGGCAGACAGCGAGTCCTCGCGCTCGTCATCCTGCTGATGGCGAGCGCGACGCTGGCGATCGGCCTGCTGCCCACCTACTCGACGATCGGCGTCGCCGCGCCGCTGTTGCTGTTGTTCCTCCGGTGTCTGCAGGGCTTCTCGGCCGGCGGCGAGTACGGCGGCGGCGCGGTGTATCTGGCCGAATTCGCCTCGGACAGACGCCGCGGCCTGACGGTCACGTTCATGGTGTGGTCCGGAGTGCTCGGATTCCTGATCGGCTCGGTGACCGTGACGCTGCTGCAGGCGCTGCTGCCCGCCGCCGCGATGGAGAGCTACGGCTGGCGCATCCCCTTCCTGCTCGCGGGCCCGCTGGGGCTCGTCGGCCTGTACATCCGGCTGCGACTCGACGACACCCCGCAGTTCGCCGAACTCAGCAAGGCCAAGCAGGTTGCGAAGTCGCCGCTGAAGGAGGCGGTCGGCACCGCGTGGCGGCCGATCCTTCAGGTGATCGGGCTGATGATCATCTACAACATCGGCTACTACGTCGTGTTCACGTTCCTGCCCACCTACTTCATCAGGACGCTGCAGTTCTCGAAGACCACGGCGTTCGTCTCGATCACCCTGGCCAGTCTGGTTGCGCTGGTGCTGATCCTCCCGCTGGCCGCGCTGTCGGACCGGGTCGGCCGACGGCCCATGCTGATCGCGGGCGCGGCGGCCTTCGCGGTGCTCGGCTATCCGCTGTTCCTTCTCCTCAATTCCGGTTCGGTGGCGGCGGCGATCGCGGCACACTGTGGCTTGGCGGTGATCGAGGCGGTGTATGCGTCGACGGCGGTCGCCGCGGGCGTCGAACTGTTCGCCACCCGGGTCCGCTACAGCGGCTTCTCCACCGGCTACAACGTCTGCGTCGCCGCGTTCGGCGGCACCACGCCCTACGTCGTCACCTGGCTGACCGCCGAGACGGGCGACGCCGTCGCACCCGCGTACTACGTCGTGGTGGCCGCGATCGCGTCGCTGGCGACGATCCTGACCATCGAGGAAACCGCCGGGCGTCCGCTCCCGCAAGCGATATCGGACCAAACGTTCCAATCCGCAGGGTTAAAGTGAATGGGTGCCGGCGACCGATCCTGCAACGCGGCCGAAGCTGACAGCACGCGGCGCGGCTACCCGCAACCGGATCGTCCTTGCGGCCGCGGAGTTGATGCATGTGCAGGGCGTGGCAGCCACCACCATCGACGACGTGCTGGCGGCAAGCGCGACGAGTAAATCCCAGTTCTACCAACACTTCGAGGACAAATCGGAGTTGGTGTACGAGGTCATCACGATGCGCGCCGACGAGATCCTGTCGTGGCAGCGGCTTCGGTTGGAGAAGGTGGATTCCTTCCGCGGGCTGTACACCTGGCGCGACGCGATGGTGCAGAGATGTGCGCTTCGACGCGGGCTGTGGGGGTGCGAACTCGGTTCGCTGGCCGCCGAACTGTCCGATACCGACGACAAGGCAAGGGCTTCGCTTGCCGAACACTTCACGCAATGGCGCGACCTGCTGGGCGCAGCGCTGGAGCGGATGCGTGAGGCCGGCGCGCTCGTCGCCGACATCGACGTGAAATCCCTTGCGACAGGGCTACTTGCGGCGGTCGAAGGCGGCTATCTGCTGTCGCAGACCGGCCGCGACCCGCGGCTGATGCAGTCGGCGTTGAACATGGCCATCGGCCATGTGGCGTCCTACGCGACCGCCGGCACCGCAGTGCGCTGACGGTGCCGGCGTCGCGAATTGGACGAGATCGACCTATCCGGTGTTCTCTTTGTTGCCAGGAATGGCAGTCGGCGCGGAAGGCGCCTTGACCGAGGGCGAAAACAGGTTTCCACCGGTCGGGTTGATCGACTTCTCCGTAGGCGCGGGCGCAGGCGCGGGGGCCGACGTCGTCGCGCTGGTGGTGGTCGTGGTGGTGGGGGTGGTGGTCTCGGGTGCCTTTTCGCCCTCACCGCAGGCGGTCAGTGCGCCCATTCCGATGACGGCGCCCATGGCCGCGGTTGCGGCGAGGCGACGAGCCGTACGGCCAGACATCATGCTGTGTCCTATCTGTGTAGAGAACTGAACTATATCGTCCAAAAAAGCAGGTAGTCAACGCGTAAGTCGCTGGTCGGTTAGACCTGACGGTCCAAATCGGGCGTCAAGGGCGACCTGAAATTGGCAGGAGATTGCATATTTCTTACCAGCGTCCTGCCAGGCGGTGACTCTAACGTCCTGACCACCAGACACCCAGTGTCTCGGAAGGACAACCACAGGTACATCACACGGAGGACGCACATGAGGAAGTTCGGCGTTTACGGGATCGCCGTTGTCGGTGCGGCGGCGACGTCGCTGGCGTTCTTCGGTTCCGGGGTCGCCGCCGCCGACGACTACAGCGGTCAGACCTACGGCGACGCTTCGAAAGCCATCAGCGATGCGGGCAAGAAGGCCGTCATCGCGAGTCGGGCCGGGGACACCCTCTCCGATGACGACTGCATAGTCAGCCACTCCCAGTCGGCGCCTTGGATCAAGGGCGACGATTTCAGCCCCGTCACCGACACGGTGTTGGTCTACCTGAACTGCAACGCCACCGTCGCGACCGCGAAGGACCCGGGCAATTCGGCAGGCAGCCCGGAGGGCAGGGCCGCGATCCAGAAGGCGCAGGAGGACAAGGACAGCGCCGACAGCGGCGACTCCGGCTCGTAGCCCGCCGCCGAGCCCTCCCGCCTGCGATGCCCAGTACGCTGAGGCCAGGCATCCACGAAGGGGAGGCGCGAATGAAGCTTCAGGTGTTGCCCTACGTCACCGTCGAGATCGACGACCGGTTGCGCCGTCGGGTGCGGCGGGCGGGTGAGCGGTTGCGGGTCAATGTCAGGGCCTACCTACTGAGTGCGGCCGACGACGTGGACGCCGCGGGCGACCGCGTGCGAGACCTCTGCGACCGAGCCGTCAACCGGGTGGACTCGGTGGTCGAGCGGGTCAACGACCGTCTCGCTCCCGAGGAGCCGCGTCAGCCGCACGTGCATCTGGTCGACAACCGCGAGGCCAGCTAGGGAGTCCTGGCGCCAGTCCTGCCCCCGACGAAGAACGAACCGGCAATCGCAACCAGGCCGATGACGGCCACCGGGATCGTCCATGAGCGCCTGCTGGAAACCGCGGAGGAGCATTCGGCCGCATAGTTGGTGTGCGGGACGACCTGATTGATGATCGGCAGGTTGGCCGGGTTCTGATTGTCGGCCTGCTGCGCGGCTGACGAGTCCTGAGCCAACGCATTACCGCACCCGATGTCGCCACCGTCGGGCCCCGGCACCGATACGGGCATCAGCAGTCCGATCACCCCGACGACCAACACGACCGCACCCACCAGCAGAATCAACCGTCGCACGTTCATGCGCGGTTCTATGCCCCGGCCAGGCAAGTTCGAAACCATCTCGAGATCGCCTCGCGCTTGGGCGGCCCCGACGAATATGTTGTTCTTATTCATGTGGTGGCCGTGGCCTGAAAGGAACTCGACGCTTGGTAGGCCATGGTCTGACGGTGTTGTTCGCCTTGCTCGCCGCCGTCTTTCTGGCGATCGGCATTGTGGTGCGTCAGCGCGCCACCGTCGACGTGCCCCAGGAGCACGGCGTGAGTTCGGTGATGTTCCTGACACTGCTGCGCAGGCCGCTGTGGTGGGCAGGCACCGCGGCCGCGGTCGCCGGCTACGGCTTCCAGGCACTGGCGCTTGCGAAGGGTTCGCTGCTTCTGGTGCAGCCGATCCTGGTGTCCGCGCTGCTGTTCGCGTTGCCGTTGAGCGCACGAATGGCCCGCAGGCGCGTCACTCGCGGCGAATGGGTGTGGGCGCTGGTGTTGACCGTGGCCCTCGCGGTGTTCGTGGTGCTGGCCAAGACCAGACCCGGTGACTACGAGGCGTCGCTGCCGCTGTCGGCGTTGGTCGCGGTGATCTGCACGGCCGCCGTCGGCGCCTGCGTCATCGTGGCGACCCGCACGTTGGGATGGAAACGGGCCGTGCTGCTCGCGCTGGCGGTCGGGGTGTTGTTCGGTGTCGTCGCCGTGCTGACCAAGCTGCTGATGCACGTGCTGATCTACGAAGGTCTGCACGCGTTGCTCATCACGCCGGTGCCGTATCTGCTCGTATTGATCGCGGTTTTCGCAACGTTCTTGCAGCAGTCCGCTTTTCACGCGGGATCACTGCAGACGTCAGTGCCGACGATGCTGGTGCTCGAGCCGCTGATCGCCGTGCTGCTCGGCGCGGTGGTGCTCGGCGAGAACCTGGACGTCAGCCAACTCGACGCGGTACTGATCACCATCAGCACCGTCGCGATGGTGGCGGCCACCATCGCGCTCGGACGCGACGAGGGCGCCTACGAAGAGCAACTCGAGGCGGCGGTGGCGCGCCGAGGCACCTAGTGCTGCCGCGGTTCGGTCGGCTCCGAGTCCGACTCGGGAATCTTCACCGGCCGCAGTAGCGCCCAACCGATGAACACGGCCGACACGCCGATCAGCACCAGTCCCACCCACCAGTTGGCATCGGTGCCGACGTAGAGGTCTACGGGATTGTCGGTGGCGGAGCTGTGGTGGTCACCGAGCAGACCGGGGGCGAAGCCGGCGATGGTCAACACGATGCCGTAGATGCCGAGCAGCGCACCGATGATGTTGCGAACGTCGAACAGGTGTCGCATCTGGGTTTCCTCTAATCAGTGGAAGACGATGTTGAGCACGATGACAAGGGCAAGGGAGAGCCCGGCCAGCGGAACGGGCTTGTAGTACCAGGCTTTTCCGGCACTCTCCGGATCGGAGAAGACGTCCTTCGACGTCTCCGAGTACACCAGGCCGACCAACTCGCTGGCCGGCTTCGGCGTGGTGACCATGGTGACGGCGATGCTGACGGCGATGTCGACGACGAAGGCCACCGACGCGGCGACGAACGGCACACCCTGACCGGGCAGGCTGATCACACCGACCTTGGAGAGGATGAAAACGAAGATGGCGGAAAGTGTCCCGGACACCAGGCCGGTCCAACCCGCGGTCGAGGACATCCGCTTCCAGAACATACCGAGGATGAACGTCGCAAACAGCGGGGCGTTGAAGAACCCGAACAGTGTCTGCAGGTAGTCCATCAGGTTCGAGTAGCCCGCCGCGATCAACGCGGTGAAGATGGCCAGGATCGTCGCAGCGATGGTGGCGATCCGGCCGACCGCGATGTAGTAGCTGTCCGGTCGGTCCTTGACGACGTAGTCCTGCCAGATGTCGTAGCTGAACACCGTGTTGAACGCCGAGATGTTGGCGGCCATGCCCGCCATGAACGAGGCGAGCAGACCCGCGATCGCTACGCCGAGCAAGCCGTTGGGCAGGATGTCGCGGATCATCAGCAACATCGCGTCGTTGTACGTGATGTCGCCCTCGCCAGTGGTTTTCAGCCGGATCATGTCGCCGATTGATGCCGCGGCGATCATGCCGGGCACGATGATCACGAACGGAATGAACATCTTTGGGAACGATCCGATGATCGGCGAGCGTCGCGCCGCGGAAATGGAATCCGACGCCATCGCGCGCTGCACCTCGACGAAGTTGGTGGTCCAGTAACCGAATGACAACACGAATCCAAGGCCGAACACGATGCCGATCACCGACCACACCGGACTGGAGAAACCGGACAGCGCCGTGCCGGGCCACGTGGTCAGCTGCTCGCTTGTCGTTGCGGTCACTTTGCCGTCGGTCATGGTGTCGATGACCTTGTCCTTCAAGCCATTCCAGCCGCCGACTTTGATCAGCCCGAAGATGGTCAACGGCACCAGCGCCGCTACGATCACGAAGAACTGCAGCACCTCGTTGTAGATCGCCGCGGAAAGGCCGCCCAGTGTGATGTAGCTGAGCACTACCAGCGCCGCGACGATCAGCGACAACCAACGCGGCCACCCGAGCAGCGCATTGATCACCGTTGCCAACAGGAACAGGTTGACGCCGGCGATCAGCACCTGAGCGGTGGCGAAGCTGATCGCGTTGACCAGGTGAGCGCCAGGGCCGAAGCGCCGCCGCATGAACTCGGGCACGCTTCGCACTTTGGAGCCGTAGTAGAACGGCATCATCACCACGCCGAGGAAGAGCATGGCCGGGATCGCGCCGATCCAGTAGTAGTGCATGGTCGACAACCCGACCTGGGCACCGTTGGCGGACATGCCCATGATCTCGACGGCGCCGAGGTTCGCCGAGATGAACGCCAGGCCGGTGACCCAGGCGGGCAACCGGCGACCGGACAGGAAGAAGTCCAGGCTGGTCGAGATCTGACTGCGGGCAATGAAGCCGATGCCGAGCACGAAGACGAAATAGATGGCCACGAGCATGTAGTCGAGCCAGCCGAGGTTGAGGCGCAGCACGTTCTCGGTCATCTGCGGTAATCAACTCCTTTGAGTCGGAGTAAGCACAGGTTCGGTCACAAACAACCAGAAACTAACAGCACCAACCGGGCAATCTGGGCCAAACCGGGAAATTGTGTTTGATATTGTGCGGTTTCATGCTCGCCGCCGAACGCCGATACGCGATCCTGCGCGCGTTGAACGCCGACGGGGCGGTCCGCGTCGCCGGCCTGGCCGCCGAACTCGACGTGTCGGAGATGACGGTCCGGCGTGACCTCGACGCACTCGACGCGCAGAACCTGCTGCGCAAGGTGCACGGTGGCGCGGTGGCCAGACACAACCGCGGTGAGGAACCGTGGTCGTCGGTGAAGGCCGGCCAACAACGCGCGGAAAAGGCGGCGATCGCGGCGGTGGCCGCCGAGACCGTCGAGGATGGTATGACGATCGCGATCAGCGCGGGCACCACGACCACCGAACTTGCGCGCAGGCTGCGGCACCGGTCGTCGATAACGGTGGTGACGAACTCGCTGAGCGTGTTCGAGCTGCTCACCGATCCCGGAGGTGATGCCGCCGACGCCCCGCAGGTGTATCTGTCCGGCGGTGTCCGCACCCCGTCGGATGCGCTCGTCGGACCGGTCGCCGATGCGGCGATCGGGTCGTTCCGGGTGGACGGCACGTATCTCGGCGTGCACGGGTTCGATCCGGAGGCGGGTTTGACGACACCGAATATGGCTGAGGCACAGACGAATCGGACATTGATCGGGATTGGTGCACAGCTCACCGTGCTGGCCGATCACACCAAGTACCGCGAGGTGGGGACCAATGTGTTCGCCAGGATGCGACGTGTCGACAACCTGATCGTCGACGACGGGCTGTCCGTCGCCGACCGCGGCATCATCGAACAACACGTCGGGCGCCTCACGATCGCCGCGGTGCTCCCATGACCGACCCAGCCAGGTGGCCGCTCGCCGACGGCCGCGAACTGTTGTTGTTCGCGCTGCCCGGTCACACGCCTGCGCCGGTGCCGGACCGCCGCCCGCTACCGCCGCGCGGTGAGCAGCAGTCGGAGTTGCGGTTCGACCGCCAGACCGGCCAGTGGGTGATCATCGCAGCCCTGCGGCAGGACCGGACCTACAAACCGCCGGCCGACCAATGCCCGCTGTGCCCCGGGCCGACCGGGCTGACCAGTGAGATCCCCGCGGCCGACTACGACGTCGCGGTCTTCGAGAACCGCTTCCCGAGCCTGTCCGGCGCGGGCGCCGCGCCCTTCACACTGCCGACACCCAACGGCGATCTGCTCCAATCGGCTGCGGGGCATGGCCGTTGCGAAGTGATCTGCTTCTCCAGTGACCACACCGGTTCGTTCAGCGGGCTGACCCAACAGCATGCCCGCCTCGTCGTCGAGGCATGGCGGCACCGCACTGCCTACCTGATGGCCCGTCCCGGCATCGCCTACGTGTTTTGCTTCGAGAATCGCGGTGAGGAGATCGGCGTCACGCTGACACACCCGCACGGTCAGATCTACGGCTATCCGTATCTGCCACCGCGCGCGGCGGAGATGATGCGCGAGGCCCGTGCCTACGCGGACCGCACCGGCGGCAACCTCTTCACCGACATTCTAACCCGCGAGGTCGCCGACGGCAGCCGAGTCATCGCCAAGACCGACTTGTTCACCGCGTTCGTCCCGTTTGCGGCCAGATGGCCGGTGGAGGTGCACATCTACCCGAATCGCTTCGTGCATAACCTTGTCGACCTCACCGACACCGAACTCGACGGCTTCGCGCGCATCTACCTGGACGTGCTTTCCCGCTTCGACCGCATGTATCCCACTGCGTTGCCCTATATTTCGGCGCTGCACCAGTACACCGGCTCCGCCGATCAGCGGGAGGGCTACTTCCACGTCGAGCTGATGTCGGTGCGGCGCAGTGCCACCAAGTTGAAGTTCCTCGCAGGCTCCGAGTCCGCGATGGACGCGTTCATCAGCGACGTCACCCCAGAGAGTGTGGCCGAGCGACTGCGGGCGCTCGCATGAGCGAAGCTTGCGAGCGAATCATCAGTACTGAATGGTCCGACCGAGCCTGTGAGGTCGGCGCATGACTGCGATCCGGTACGCGGCGCCTGGCCGGATCAACCTGATCGGCGAACACACCGACTACAACCTGGGTTTCGCGCTGCCGATCGCCCTGCCCGAACGCACAGTCGTCACCTATCTACCTGACGAGGGCGCCGAACTGACAGTGCGAAGCGATCAAGAGGACGGCACCGTTTCAATTCCGATTGCCACCGCACCTGGTGACGTCAGCGGATGGGCCGCCTACGTCGCGGGGGTGGTCTGGTCGCTGGCGCGGGCGGGGCACCGCATCCTGGGTGGCAGCATGACGATCGCCAGTGACGTCGAAATGGGTTCCGGCGTATCGTCTTCGGCCGCGTTGGAATGTGCGGTCCTCGGCGCCTTGACCACCGCCGCAGGCATCGACCTCGACCGGATCGAGCTTGCGCGGCTCGCCCAGCGGGCCGAGAACGACTACGTGGGTGCACCCACCGGCATGCTGGATCAGCTGGCGTCCCTGTGCGGCGCGCCGCACAAGGCGTTGCTGATCGACTTCCGAGAACCGGCGGTGCGCCCCGTGGTGTTCGACCCGGATGCCGCCGAGGTCGCCCTGCTGCTGATCAATTCGCGCGCACCGCATCAACACGCGGGCGGCGAGTACGCGTCACGCCGGGCGTCCTGCGAACGGGCGGCTGCGGACCTGGGTGTGTCGTCGCTGCGGGAGGTGCAGGACAGCGGCGTGGCGGCACTGGCCGCGGTCGCCGATCCCGTCGATGCCCGGCGCGCCCGCCACATCCTCACCGACAACGAGCGTGTGCTGGAAGTCGTTGCCGCCCTGGAGGAATCCGACTACACCGCGATCGGCAGGCTGTTCACCGCGTCGCAGGCGTCGATGCGCGACGACTTCGAGATCACCACGGACCACATCGATCTGATCGCCGACACCGCCGTCGCGGCAGGCGCGCTGGGGGCCCGGATGACGGGTGGCGGATTCGGGGGCTGCGTCATCGCGCTGGCCCCGGTCGCCAATGTCGCCGACATCGCCGACGCGATCCGCGAAGCGGTCCGCGACGCCGGCTACAACGCGCCGACGATCGCGCGCACCAGGGCGAGTCAGGGCGCGGAATTACTCGGATGACGGCGGCTCCGGTGGTTTCGACAACGCCGCCCACATCAGTCTGGCCGCCTCGCGGGTACGCTCGTCGGGGGTGATCGGCGTTCCGGTGTCGGGTTGTTCGGCGGGTGCACCGCTGATGTGTTCGACGAGTGCCACCGCCAGTTCACGCAGCTTGACGTTGAACTCCTGGCTGGCGCGGCGAAGCATCCGCCACGCATGTTCGGCGTCACACCGCACCAGGCCCATCAACGCGCCCTTGGCCTGTTCGATTGCCCCGCGTGATTGCAGCACGGTGATGATATCCGCAATGGCCGAGGTGTTTTCGGCGGCCGACGTGATCAGCGCCGCCGACACCAGTTGCTCGTAGGTGATCAGGCTGGTCACCGTGGCGGCGCTGGCGGGCTGTTTGAGCACACAGCAGACCACGACCGTCGCGTCGTCGGCCCAGACGCCCGGCACGGCCGCAACGCCGCGGCACTCCTCCCAGCAGGATTCCTGCTGTGGTGCAAGGGAGTTCATGGCAGCCGAGGTGAGCTGTGGCCAGCGGTCGTCGGCCCAGAGGTCGATGCTGAGCACCGGCACCTGGTAGGCCAGCGCATCGGGCACGGGTCCGCCGACGCCTTCGAATTGCACGGAGGCGAAGTCTGCGCCGACCCCGACCGACGCGAGCACGGACGGCGGTTCATCGTGGCGCTTGTCGTGGATGACGATCGCGAACCCGAGCGCATCGACGAGATCGGCCTGCATCCGCTCGAGGATGCGGTGCATCAACGCCACCAACTGGGGATGTGACTGGGGGCGAAAGTCAGCGGGGGCCATCGGGAGTCGCGGGAATCAGTCGCGGGTCGCCACTGTCGCGACCCGGTCCAGCCCGGAGATGCTCAGCAGCGTCGTGATCGACCCTGATGCGGGCACGATGAGGCTTAGCTTGGTGGTCGCCGCGACGGAGAACAAAGCCCGCACCGCCGCGCTGTCGCAGTACGTCACCTCGGACAGGTCCACGGTGAGCGCGTCGCTGCCCGCGGCAGCGGCGGTCAGCACGTCGGAGAACTCGTTGACATTGGCCAGGTCGATATCCCCGCGGGCGGTGACGACCGGCGGTTGCTCGGCCTCCGCTGCGGACATTCGAAACTGACTGGTTGTCATGGATGGAGCTCCTTGTGCAATTCCACCGTGGTTCCCTGTGGAGACGGTGTGATCGTCACCTTGTCGACGAGTGCCTTCATCAACTTGCTGCCGTGCCCGCGATGGGCGCTCGAACTCGGCGGCGCGTGCCAGCGGCCGTTGTCCTTGACCGTCAACGCTAGTCCGGTTTCGGTGACCCGGCCCGTCACCTCCAACGTGACGGCGCGGGGCGCGCCGCGCACCGCATGTTCGACGACGTTCGACGCGGCCTCTCCGACGGCGAGCAGCACGTCGGCGGCGGCGGCCGCGGTCACGGCGGTGGTCGGCAGCCAACCACGCAGGTGATTGCGGACGACGGCGAGGCTCGCGGGAATGGCGGGCAGCCGGATGCTCAGCGGGGCTGGTCGGCGCGCGCCGGCGCCGGAAACGCTGGTCACCTGCACCTCCGACACCTCGAGCGGATACTGCCTGAACTTATCCGACCGCGAACCGCATGCGCACGGTTGTGCCGTGCGCGGTGCCGTCGACGTCGACCTGTTCGCTCAGCGACCGCATCAACAGAATGCCCCTGCCGCGGGTTCCTGGATCCGCAGGCGGCGTCTTCCACGACCCGGAGTCCGTCACCTGCATGTGAATGTGATCGGCGTCGCGCGTGGCCTCGACACGCATCGGGCCCACCTGCTGTCCCCGGTACGCGTGCTCCGCGCTGTTGCTGCACGCCTCGTTGACCACCAACACGATGTCGCCTGCCAACGTCTCGGACACTCCAGCGGAGTGCAGCCAGGCAAGGAGCTGATGCCGGATATCGGTCAACCGCGCTGGCGCCGCGTCGATTTCGATCACGAGCGTCGAACCGGGATGGCGGTAGAGGACGATCGCGACGTCGTCGTCGTAGCCAGCGTCGGGGGCCAGTCTGTCGAGTATCACTTCGGCGGCTGTGTCGACCGGCAGCTGCATCGTCTGCGCCATCGCCTCGGCGACGCGGGCGATCCCCTTGTCGATCGACTCGTGGCGACGCTCGACGAGACCGTCGGTGTAGAGCAGCAGAGTCGATCCACCGGTCAGTGCGGCGGTGGCCTGCGGCCGCGGCTCGTCCCTGTGCACGGCCAGCGGTACCGATCTGGCGTCGGTCAGCATCACCGGCGCCGCGGCGGGTGCGGCAAGCACCGCGGGAACATGGCCCGCGCTGCTGTACGTCAGCGTCTCGGAGCGGGTGTCGAGCATCGCCACGAACACGGTGGTGCAGAACGCGTCGGGGATGAGACCGGCAACCGCGTCGAGTTGCTCGAGCAGGGTCGACGGCGATGCGCCGGTCAGCAGCAGCGCGCGGGCCGAGCTGCGCAGCTGACCCATCACCGCGGCGGCGGCCAACCCCCGTCCGACGCAGTCGCCGACGATGATGCCGATGCGGTCGTCGGCGACCGGCAACACGTCGTACCAGTCGCCGCCGATCTCCAATGGCGACACGGCAGGCTCATAGCGCACCGCGAAGCCGGGGGGCAGCTCGGTCGGTGCGAGCATCGAGCGCTGCAGCGTCAACGACGTGTCGCGGGCCAGCTCGAACTGCCTGACGTGCTGCATGGCCAGACTCAAATGTCCGACAAGGGCGGTCACCAGCTGGGTGTCCTCGGCGGCGACGACGCGCGGACTGTCGAACTCCAGCCACAGCGCGGCGTCGCGCGACAGGGTGGCCACCATGCCGTGCGCGACATCGGAATCGGTTGTCCAGCCGATGGATTCGACGGTGAGCGGCAGCCAGGTGCGTGCGGTGTCGAGACACCGACGCAGCCGCGGGTCGAGGTCGTGCCAGTGCAGCACCGGGGGCTTGCCGGACTGGTGCACGCTCGGATCCTGCTCGTCGGTCGACCACATGACCGCCACGACCCGCGCCGTTCGAAGCGCGGTGCGGCACTCGTCGAGCGTGCTGAACAGCACCTCGCCGACGCTCTTGGCGACACTCACCGCGGTGGCCAGTCGGGCCACCGCCCGGTCGCGAACGGTCGCCGCCCGCGCGGCGGTGATGTCACGGATGGTGCCGACGAAGGTGCCGTGTTCGGTATTCGGCGACGCGACTGCGTTCACGCTCATCGCCACCCAAATGAGGCGCCCGTCGCGGTGCCGGACCGGCGCTTCCGCCTCCAGGGCGCCATGCGCGAGTAATTGCGCCAACTGGTCGCGCGTCGCGGTGTCGTCGCCCATCCACGGCGGCGGCCACGTATACGGCAGACCCTCGGGCCCGTAGCCGGTGATGTCGGTGAAAGCTTCGTTGATCTCGGTGACCGCCCCCGTTGCGTCGGCCACGAAGAAGCCCTCTTGCAGCGAGTTGACCAACGCGGTGCGGAACTCGTCGCGGTCGGCCAGATCCTCGGCGCGGGCCCGCTGTTGTTCGTATCGTCTTGTGCCGTCGATGAATCCGCGCGTCGCGACGTCCAGCGCCGCAAGGGTCTGCAGCAAGAACTGCAGCGCAACGGATGCGTCGGCCTTCGTACCCGCGCTCTCGACGAGGCGGGAGTGGTTTTCGATGATCTCCAGCATGCTGATCTGCTCGGCCAATGCGCGGCGACCCAACTCGTGGCCGACAGCAAGGGTGTCCTCGCCCTTGTCGGCGAGGTAGGCGCTCAATGCGGCCGCGTATTGGGCATGGAAGTCGGCGTTCGTCTTCGGGTCGGTCATGACGAGGTGCCCCGGTGACGCGCGATCAGCACCAGCGCGTCGTCAGACTCCCTGCTGTACGCGTCGAGGATGTGCTCGGCGATCGCGGTCGCGGGTGCGGCGAAGTCGATGTCCTGGATGTGGTCTTCGAGAATGCCGTCGGTGGCGATGACCAGCAGGTCACCGGGCGAGATATACACCTGATGGGTGGTCAGCGCGTGCGGGATGCGGTAGCCGACGATGCCGCCTGCCAGCAGCGCGGACGCCCGGATCTGCGCGCCACCGGGGCGCTTGGCCACCAGATCGGCCGTCACGTTGCCGATGCCGATCCAGCTCAGCGTGCCCAACCCGAAGTCGATGCGCGCCAAAGTGACTGCAGCGCCGCGGGTGTCGCCGAGGCTGCGGTGACACAGCTGCAGCAACACGTCGAGAGGCTCACTGCGACAACGGTTCACCACTTCTTCCGCACGCAGCGCCGCGGTCTCGGCGGCGGCGCCGTGGCCCAGCCCGTCGGCCACCCCGAACAGTGCGGCGCCGCCTGGGACGTCGACCGCGATCGGGTAGTCGCCGCAGACCATCTCGCCGGGTAGCGGGCGACGCGCCGTTGCCCATTCGATGGGCCCGATCTGACCTTGTCTACGCATTTGCCGGGATCCACTTCCACATCTCGACGACGGTGCCGCGGCCGGGCTTCGAGTCGATGACCAAGCGGTCCATCAAGCGTCGCGCACCGGGCAGCCCGAGGCCAAGCCCCCTGCCGGTCGAATAGCCGTCCTCCAGCGCCCGTTCGATGTCGGCGATGCCAGGTCCTTCGTCCTCGGCGCGCACCACCAGCGCCGTGCGGCCGTCGCGCTCCTCGACGCCCACCCGGATCGCGCCGGAGCCGGCGTAACTTGTGATGTTGCGCGCGACTTCGGAGATCGCGGTGGCGATCATCGTGACATCGGTCAGTGAGAACCCGAGGTCGCGCGCCAGCCGATGTCCTACCTGGCGCGCCGCGACGATGTCGTCGGAATTCTTGACGTCGATCACTTCATCTTTCGGAGTCATTCCGGCGTCAATCGGCACCGTCGCGTCCGATCGTCGGCTGGCGCGACTCGAGTTGCCGGTTGAGGAACGCGAGGCCCTCTTCGAGATCCAGCGCCGTGTACATGTCGTCGAAGACGAGACCGAGTTGCACCATCGCGAACGCCACTTCGGGCTGCAGGCCCACGATCACCGTGTCCGCTCCGCGCAACCGGGTCATGTGCGCGATGGTGCGCAGCGACCTGGCTGCGAACGAATCCATCACGTCGATCGCGGTCACGTCGACGATGATGCCGTGCGCCCGGTAGCGGCTCACCCGCTCCATCAGGTCGTGGCGCAGCCGGTCCGCGTCGGAGTCGGTGAGGGCAGCCTGCACCGAAGCGATCAGGATCGCGCCTTGTTTCAGAATGGGGACAGGCATGGGGGTTAGCGCTTGGCGCTGGTCATCCGTTCTGTTCGCCGGTGCGGGTCACCTCGTAGCCGAGCAGCCGCTCGGCCTCTTCGATACCGCCCTGCAGGTCGCCGACCGCATTCATCTTCGACAGATCCAGCCCGATCGTCACCAGGGTCAGCGCGATGTCGGAGGACAGGCCCGTGATGATCACACTGGCACCCATCAAACCCGACGCGTCGACGGTCTGCACGAGGTGGTTGGCGACGGTGGAGTCGATGGTCGGCACACCGGTGATATCGATGACGACCACCTTCGCGCGGTTGGCGCGGATCGCCCGCAACAACTGCTCAGTGACCTGGCGGGCGCGTTGGCTGTCGAGCACACCGATGATCGGCAGGATCAGCAACTGTTCGCGCACCTGCAGCACCGGGGTGGACAGCTCGCGGATGGCCTCCTGCTGCTGGCGGATGATGCGCTCGCGCTCCTGCACAAAGCCGACGGCCACGGTGTTCGCGATGCGGTTGGCTGCCGGTTCGTAGGCGTCCAGAACGCGATTGAGCAGGTCGAAATCGGTCTGGTACTTCTCGAACAGCGAGCGGGCCAGCACGTCGCGAAGCAGCAGCACGATGCCGACCACCTCGTCGGTTTCCACGCCTCGCGGGATGATGCGTTCGGACAGGTCGCGCGCATAGTCCTGGAGCGCTTCGACGCTACCGGTCTCGAGCACCTCGACGTAGCTGTCGTACACGGTGGTCGCCTCGGAGAAGATCTCCTCCGGCGACATCGCGGTGAGCAGCTCGGCCTCGGTGATGCGGCGCGCCCATTCCTCGCGCAGGGCGGTGCGATTTTGACGCAGGTGCTGGACGAGTTGCGGCAGTAGATCCTCGCCGACGAGCTTGGTGGTGACAGCGGGAAAATCTGTGGTCGATTCAGACATTCAGCCTCCCAACTCCGCTCGCGCACGGTCGAAGTGCACGAGTCACTGAGCCGACATTAGCGCCCACGCCTGGCAGGTAACCGGCGAAGTCGCCAATCGTCAACCGCGATTGCCTACTAGGCTTTCCCCATGCCCGCCGACGAAGCGATCGCCACCGCGCTCGCCTACCAGAACGGGATCGCGGTGCTGCGAGTCGACGGCGATATCGACTTGGCCACGGTCCCCACGCTGGAAGCCGCCATCGAGGATGCGCTGGCATCGAAGCCGACGGGACTCGTCATCGACCTGACCGACGTCGGATTCCTGGCGTCGGCCGGTCTGCAGGCGTTGGTGGCGACCCACAACAACGTCAGCGAGTCCGCGCGGTTCGCGGTGGTCGCCAACAGCGCGGCCACCAGTCGACCGATTCAGCTCACCGGCCTCGACCAGATCTTCGATCTGTTCCCGACGCTCGACGAGGCGCTGACAGCCGTCCAGGCCTCCTGAAACTGCCTGGCGCACAGCCGGTTTGACTCAGGGCACCATCCAGGCCAGAACCGACGCCTGCAGTGCTGAGAGCACGCACATCGCCGCCAGGAAGACCAGGCTCCACACCACGACGCGACGGAAGATGTCGCCTTCCTTGCCGTTCATGCCCACCGCGGCCGCGGCGATGGCCAGGTTCTGTGGCGAGATCATCTTGCCAAGGACGCCGCCCGAACTGTTCGACGCTGCCATCAGAACGTCGGACAGCCCGGCCTGATTGGCCGCTGTCACCTGCAAGGCCCCGAACAGCGAGTTCGCCGACGTGTCCGAACCGGTCACGGCGGTGCCGAGCCAGCCGAGTATGGGTGACAGCAACGCGAAGGCGCCGCCCGCACCCGCCATCCACGTGCCGAGGGTGATGGTCTGACCCGACAGGTTCATCACGAACGCCAGAGCTAACACCAACATGACGGTGACGATCGCGAAGCGCAACTGGAACAAAGTGCTGCCGTACGCCTTGACCGCGCGGGACACCGACAGCTTGAGCACGACCATCGTGATCAGTCCTGCGATCAGCATCTGGGTGCCGGGAGTGGTCAGCAGGTTCAGCGTGAACTGGTTGAGCGACACAGGCTTTCCCGTCGTACTGACGACATGGATACCGGGCCAGTCGAACTTCACAGTCGCCTTGTCGAGCAACTTCTTCACCGCGGTGATCTGACAGATCACGAACACGATGATGACGATGACGTAGGGCGCGTAGGCCTTCATCACCTCGCCGCGATCGTCCGGATTCTCGACGCGGTGCGCGAATTCGGACGTCGGTCCGTCGGCCGCGCCGCCCGCGATCACCGCGGTCGCATGCTCAGTGCGCGGGCGCCAGATCCGGACCATGCCGACCACCGCGGCCGCCGACAGCAGGGAGGCGACCACGTCGGCCAGTGGTACCGAGAGGAAGTTCGAGGTGGCGTACTGGGCGATCCCGAACACGACGCCGCAGACCAGGGCCACCGGCCAGGTCTCTCGCAGCCCGCGCAAACCGTCGACGATCGCAACCAGCACCAGCGGCACGAACAGCGCGAGGATCGGCGTCTGCCTGCCCACCATCGCCCCCAAGGTGTCGCTGGGCAGATTCGTCACCTTGCCGAGCGTGAGGATCGGGGTGGCCATCGCGCCGAACGCGACGGGCGCGGTGTTGGCGGTCAGCGAAAGCGCCGCGGCCTTGAGCGGCCGGAACCCCAGCGCCATCAACATCACCGACGTCACGGCAACCGGAGTACCGAACCCCGCGAGCGCCTCCAGCAATGCTCCGAAGGAGAACGCGATGATGACGGCCTGCACCCGCTGGTCGTCGCTGACCTGTGCGAAGGACCGCCGCAGGACATCGAAATGCCCTGTCTCGACGGTCATTTGGTAAACCCAGATCGCGTTGATCACGATCCACAGGATGGGGAAGAACCCGAACGCCGCGCCTTCCGTGCCTGCCAGCAGTGTCTGGCCCAACGGCATGCCGTAGACGAAAATCGCAAGCGCGATCGCCAGCGCCAGGGACACCAGCGAGGCCACCCAGGCGGTCACCCTGAGTGCACCCAACATGACGAACAACAGCAGCAGCGGCAGCGCCGCGATCAAAGAGCTCCACGCCAGAGAATGCGCAACCGGATCAAGAATCTGTTGGTACACGGCGACCACCATTTCGTAGGGGCACGGCGACACGAAACGACAAACGGTAATACCCTTGAGCGACAACATTCAACCCTTGACCTTGGCACCCGCTGCGCAATCGCTGTGCGCCTGCTGCCACATCTAGGTAGAGTTTCGTCAGCCAGTTTGATCTTCAAAACCGCTGGCAAACGTCGGGAAGGACGAAATCATGGGTCGGATGGGTCGCCGTATCGCGGCGGTCGCCGGTGGCGCCGCGATTGTCACGATGGTCGGCTTGACCGCCTCGTGCGCGAAGGAAGAGGAAAAGGCGCCGGAAACGACGACCACCACCACGACCACGACGACGACCACGCCGGCCGAGACGCCGGCCCCGCCGCCGCCGGCGCCGACGGAGAAGTCGATCAACCCGACCGGCGGCAACCTGTTCACACCGCCGGTGAAGGCGCCGCCGGCGCCGACCGCCATTCCCGGCGATAACTAGAACACCCGCTGGCCAGCGCGGACGTACGCTGGCTTCTGTGGTTGCCCGGCATTTCACGTCGCTGGCGCTTGTCGCTGTTGGGGTGTTCGTGCTCGTCTCCGATCTTCGCCCCACGGTGTCCGGCACTTCGGGATTGATCAGCGGGCCGTACGCCTACCTGTTGGCCAGCTCCACCGACCTGGGGCCGTCTCACCGTGCGGACACCCAGTTGACCGCCGCACTGAGCGACACCAGTCGACCGGATGCGCTGTACGGCTGGGCGGGTGACAACGGTCTCGACGTGCGGTGGCGGCCGGGTGACGAGTGGGCCGTGGTGGAGGGCGCCGCCGAGCGGGTGGCGAAGGCGTTCGACGTCGAGGTGCACGACTACCGCGGGCAACGCGGCCAGGTGTTCTATGCGTCGCCGCAGCAGCCGTCGATTCCCGAAGCGCTTCGCGGCGAGGTCACCGAGTTCGGGCGGATCCTGGGCTACACCCCGCACCACACGTCGCGGCCGTCGATCCTGCCGCTCGATGTGCCCGACAAGGGGTTGACGCCCGCGCGGTTGCTGACCACTTACAACGCCGACAAGTTGGCCGCACAGGGCTACACCGGTAAGGGCACCACGATCGTCTTCTTCGCGTTCGACGGGTTCGAGCAGTCCGACCTCGACACGTTCGCCACCACATACAACCTGCCGAAGTTCACCCCGGTCGTGGTCGGCGGCAAGCCGGAGGAAGCGCGCGGCGAGACCACCATGGATCTCGAGGTCGCCCACGCCGTCGCGCCCGACGCGCGAAAGGTTGTGTGGAACGCCCGAGCCACTGTGGAGGGCGACGCCGGCTACGAGAAGATCGGCCGGATGCTCGAGGATGCGGATCGGCAGTTCCCCGGGGCGATTTGGAGCTTCTCCATCGGCTGGGGTTGCGACAAGCTGATCACCGCCGCCGACATGGCGCCCGCACGGTCGGCGTTGCGGACCGCGCATTCGCATGGCACGACGGCGTTCAACGCCAGCGGCGACCTCGCGGGTCTGGAGTGCAAGGGCGGTGACGACTGGTCGTCGCCACCGGGAGCCAGCGATGTGGGTCTGGATTCCGTGGCGTCGCTTCCGGAGATGGTCGACGTCGGCGGCACCACGTTGTCGACGGACGCGAACGGCGTGTGGCAAGCCGAGCAGGCCTGGTTCGACGTACCGCTGTCGCAAGGCACCGGCGGCGGGGTGTCGTCGTTGTTCGACCGGCCGGAATGGCAGAAAGGCGTGGTGCCCGACAAGGACCCGGACCGCAGAGTGACGCCGGACGTCGCCGCCGTCGCCGACCCGTTCACCGGCGTGCGGATCGTGTTCAACCAACAGGAACTCGTCGGTGGCGGCACGTCGCAGTCGGCGCCGATCTGGGCGGGTCTGGCCGCGGTGATGAATCAGTATTTGCTCGCCAACGGCGGCCGCGAACTCGGCGACCTCAACCCGCTGCTGTATCGAACGGCGGCCGGTGCGCCGCTGCCCGGCTTCCGTGACGTCACGCTCGGTGGTAATGCCGTCGACACCGCGGCCCCCGGCTTCGACCTGGTCACCGGACTCGGCACGCCGGACATCGACAACCTGGTGCGCAACCTGCTCGTCGTGCAGAGGGTGAGCCAATGAGCACTGCCGACGAGCAGGTGCCGACCGAAGAGTGCCGGATCTGTAAGGTCGACGTCCCGGCGGGTGAGTACTGCGGGCTGTGCGGCTGTCACCTCACCCCGCGTCCTGGCGAAGGCCCAGACTGGCTGCGCATCCGCGACTTCGGCGCGGCGCCGGGCGAACACCTGCTGCAGCCGGCGCTGGCGAGTTCGTTGTTTCCGCACCTTCCGCCGCGGTCGCGCAACATCTTCCGGATCGGCCTCGCGTTGGTGGTGGTGGCGCTGGTCGCGTTCGCGGTCTTGCGGATGCCCGGCGCGCTGGTCGCTGTCTCTGCGCTGGGCTTCCCGTTCCTGTTCGTGCTCTACATGCGCGAGTCCGACGGATTCAACGACCTGCCTGCCCGCACATGGGTGCTTGCGGTGGTGATCGGCGTGGTGCTGGGCGTGGGATGGGTGATGCTGACCGGGATGATGGTGGCCCGGTCGTACGGAATCGCCATGGGCGCGGGCGTAGTCGGGACCCGCATGTTGAGCACCGGCATCGCCGTCCCGCTTGGCGGGGTGATCCTGATGCTGATGCCCGCGGTGATCGTTCGGCTGCTGGGCCCGCCGACCCGGGAAGCGTTGGACGGCTTCATGATTGGGGCGCTGGGTGCGCTGTCCATGACTGCGGCCGCGACCCTGACGCGGTTGGCCCCGCAGTTCGGCACCGGGGTGGTGAGCAAGCGGCCGATGGACAGCCTGCTCGTCGAGGCGGGCATCAGGGGAGTGGCGGTACCCCTTACCGCGGCGGCGGCCGGTGGATTGATCGGCGCCGCGCTGTGGTTCAAGCGGCCACCGAGTAAGGAGAAGCAACGTCCCGGCGTGGTGCGTGCGCTGCTGGTGTTCTTCGCAGTGGCCGTGCTCGCGGTGTACGTGGGTCTGGGTTTGATCGATGTCTCCCACTTCCCGCAGGTGCTGATGCTGGTGATCTATCTGGTGTTGGCCGCGGTGGCGCTGTTCCTACTGCGCCTCGGACTGCATCTTGCGTTGCTGCATGAAGCGCACGACGAGATTCAGTCCGACGAGCCGCTGCTGTGCCCGCATTGCGGGCACGTCGTCCCGGATATGGCGTTCTGTCCGGCGTGCGGTGTCGCGACGCGAGCGTCGTCGCGGTCGTCGCGGTCGGCACGGCGTTACCAGCGACCGGTGCGCAGCGATGAGGAGTCCGGCGCCTGATGAGCGAGTCGAAGTTCTTCCCCGGCTACGCAGTTCCGTCGGGTACGTACGCTGCTGCGCCGGTGCGTCACTCGCGTTTCCGCGTGCTGCTGATCTGGTTCAGCGCGATCGCCGTCGTCGCCGTGGCGCTTGTCGGTGTGACGATGCTGAGAAGCAAGCCCCCTGCCCGATACATGTGCCCGCCGAGCTGCGGACACCCCCCGACGGGCACGCCCGTGGAGACGAATCCCAGGTTCACTGCAGCCGATGGCGCGTTCTCGGTGTCGTACCCCGCCGAGGGCACGGCGTACAAGGTGAGCACGAAGCCCAACGGGGTGACGGCTGATCTGCAAGCAGGTGACGGCGGCACGCTGCAGCTGTTCAGCGAGCCCGCGGCCAACCGGTCGCCGGAGCAAATTGCCAAAAGCCTTATCAGACGGACGTTTCCGGACGCACGCACTGCCTACAAGATTCCCAACGCGATGGTTGGTTACCAACCGGGTTACGGCGAGGCCGCCGACTGCTGGCCGCAGGGCGCCAACAGCAGCTATCTGAAGATGCGTGTGCTGGTGATGGTTGCGGTCAAGAACGACTTGGCGTTGATCGCTGCCGCGGTCGGACCGTTCCGTCAGTTCGGTCCCGACTTCGGCAGCGGCAAACCGTCGGGCGCCAATCTCCAAATCGCCTTGGATATGGGCAAGTACGTCAACAGTTTCGCGTGGCGGGGCGACCCGCCGCGCTGATCACGCGACGTCTGTGAGGCCGTAGCCGCGGTCCCTTGCGACGTGGGCCAACTGCGTGCGTAGCCGGTGCCTGCCGCGGTGCAGTCGTGACATCACGGTGCCGATCGGGGCGCCAGTCAATTCGGCGATCTCTTTGAATCGCCTGCCCTCGATGTCGGCGTAATACACCGCCGTGCGCAGCTTTTCGGGCAGCTGACGCATCGCTTCCCGCACATCGGTGTCGCCCATCAAATCCAGCACCTGGTCTTCGGCGGAGCGTAGACCCGTCGAGGTGTGCCTGGCTTCGGCCAGCAGTTGGCCGTCGGTGATCTCGTCGGTCAGCCACTGGGTCGGCCTGCGCTGCTGTTTGCGGTAGCCGCTGATGTGGGTGTTGAGCAGGATGCGGTACAGCCAGCCGCCGAGGTTGGTGCCGTCGCGGAATCCGTGGAAGCCGGCGAAAGCCTTGGCTGCGGTCTCCTGAAGCAGATCCTCTGCTTCGGTGCGGTTGCGGGTCATCTTCATGGCCTGCGGATAGAAGGAGTCCAGCAAGGGGACAGCGTCAC
Source organism: Mycobacterium sp. ACS1612 (assembly GCF_001667505.1). Lineage (GTDB taxonomy): Bacteria > Actinomycetota > Actinomycetes > Mycobacteriales > Mycobacteriaceae > Mycobacterium. Next base: position 2,484 of record NZ_LZHZ01000018.1, on the reverse strand, counting down.
GTTCGAATCTCGCGGCCAGCGCCTCATCGCGAATGGCCCCGGACTCGGGTGTTGCGGTGCTACTGTGCATTCGGCACTCCTGACGGCAACGTAATTCGTTGTTTGCTCACAACTCTCGTGTGAAACCGGGGCATTGTCTGCACGGCTGCCCCCCTAACGCCGCTACCGGGTATCCGGCATTGGGCATACCTGCTAGCCCCCATAGCGGGGCCGGTGAAAAGGACCTGCCAGGTGACTGCCACCGCGGCCGCGACGAGGATCGCGGTGGCGACGACATGGCCGACCAGACGTGCGCCGGTGCTGGTGTCCATGCCATTAGACGATGGCGGATCGTGATGGGCGTGTCGTCCGCGCTGGCGGCCATTCGTGTTTACCGCTAGCGCCACTTGACATCCAATTCAGTTGTCCCACAGCCTATTCACAGGCAGTTGGCAGTGCACGGAGCTATGCAGAGGGCATGTCCACGCGCGGGCCCGGCGGCCACCTGCTCTCATTGCTGGTGCGCCCGACCGCGCCGCCGATGTGGGTGGGCTTGGTGGTTGCCGCTGCGGCGACGGCGGGCGAGACGGTTCTTGTCGTCGTACTCCGGAGTCTGGCGCCGATGGACACCTTCGGCGTGGTGTACCTGCTGGGCGCACTGGTGGTGGCGATCGGGTGGGGAACCGGATTGGCCGCGGTGACTTCGGTGGTGAGCGCGTTCGGGTTCGGCTACTTCCGCGACTGGCCGGACGACACTTTCGACGCAACGGATCTGCGTAACTGGGTGGTGATCGGTGTCTTTCTGGTGATCACGCTGATCGCGAACTCGTTGGCCGGTGTTGCGCGGGCCAGGGCCGCGGAGGCCGAGCGGACAGCCGAGCGGCAGACGGCACTCCGCCGCGTCGCCACCGCCGTGGCGGAAGGCCTCCCCCCGGGCGAGGTGTTCGCGACGGTGACAAAGGAATTGGCGTATGCGCTGCGCGTGCAGCAGGCAGCGTTGTTCCGTTACGAACTCGACGGAAGTGCGGTGCTGGTGGCGGCGCACGACGAGTCGGATGGTGACGTGGCTTCGACGGTACTGGTCGGCGGCAGAACCGCGCCGATCATCGTCGACGGCCAGGAGTGGGGCGTGGCGGTGGTGAGTTCGTCTCGTGCGCAACCGTTTCCGGCTGAGACGGAAGCGCGGCTGGCGGACTTCGCGAAGTATGTCGCGATGGCGATCGCGAATGCGCAGGCGAAGGCGGACCTGACCGCGTCGCGGATGAGGATCGTGGCGGCGGCCGACGATGCGCGCAAGCGGTTGGAGCGCGACCTGCACGACGGGGCCCAGCAGCGGCTGGTGTCGTTGGCGTTGAGGGCTCGGGTGACGGAGCAGTCGCTGCCGATGGATCAGTGTGAACTGCGCACCGAGTTGAACGAGATCGTACAGGGGCTCAGCGATGTGTCCGAGGAGTTGCGCGCGATCTCGCGCGGCATCCATCCGGCCATCTTGTCCAAAGGCGGTCTGGCGCCGGCACTTCGGTCGCTGGCGTGCCGGTCGACGGTGCCGGTGGAGCTCGACCTGGACGTGCCGTGCCGGTTGCCGGACCGGGTCGAAGTCGCGGCATATTACGTCGTGGCTGAGGCGCTTACGAACACTGTTCGGCATGCGCACGCCGACGAGGTGAAGGTGACGGTGAAGGCGTCCGACGGCAACCTTGACCTGGTCATCGAGGATGACGGCACGGGCGGCGCCGACCCGTCGAACGGGTCGGGTTTGATCGGGTTGGTCGACCGGGTCGAAGCGGTCGGCGGACACCTCTGGGTGAACAGCCCGGTTGGTGTCGGCACCTCGCTGGCGGCGAGCATCCCCTGCGCGGCCTAGCACTGGGGTGTGACATTTTTGGATGGTTGTCCCCAGGTGCGCGTTCGTCCACAGGTGGTGGGTTGAGCACTGTGGTTGGTCGGCGGGGGTGGATAGCGTTGGGTCATGGGCGAATTCATCAGCGGGGAGGCGGCGCGGCAGCGGTTTGACGCGTTGGCTGATCAGGTTGATGCTGCCTATGCCCAGATGCGGGAGTTGTGCTCGGCTGAAGTCGGCAATGATTTCAGGGCCGGGTTCAGCGAACGGTTGGAAACTCAGCAGCGGACCAATCGGGGATTGATGTATCGGTTCTTCGGTCAGATCGCTGACCCGCCCGATGAACCGAGGATGGCGCCGAGGATGGTCAACAGTCTGGCCGCGCGGTTGCGGATCACCCCCGGTCAGGTCAAAGCCCGGATGAAAACCGCGGCCAAACTCACCGAGCGCCGCCAACTGTGCGGCCCACCGCTGCCGCCGGTATTGCCCTATGTGGCCGCCGCGCTGGCGGGCGGGCAAATCGGCGAAGACCACGTCACGGCCATCGCCAACGCCATCAACGCGCTGCCGTGCCACGTCTCGGTGGCTGATCGTGACGAGGTGGAAGCCTCGCTGGTGGGTGAGGCGCTCAAAACCGACGCCGAGATCGTCAAGAAACTGGCCAA